>JBEKRX010000008.1:0-99068 GCA_049518415.1 Verrucomicrobiota bacterium | reverse complement strand
GAATAGAGGGGGTGGAGGAAACGTTCGGCATGGCCTGGCGGTTGTTTGCCACGATGCTCGAAAGAGCAGAAACAACGGAAGCCGTCGGCCTAAACTGGGCGCGCCTCCACTCCACTCGACCCTCCGGTCTCCTGCCTCCTGTCTTTCCCGTTGCGCGGCCGCGCGAAACCCTCTAGGTTGCGCCGAGCATAACCTAACGTGATCTGAATGGGCATGAGTGTTCTGATCGTCGGCTCCACAGCCCTGGATTCCATCAAGACCCCGAAAGCGGAGAACCCGCGCTTGCTGGGCGGTTCGGCCAGCCACGCCGCCGTGGCCGCCAGCTTCTTCAGCCCGGTCAAACTGGTCGGCGTCGTCGGCGAGGACTTTCCCCGGCGTTACCTTCGGCTTTACCAGCGGCATGGCATTGACCTCGCAGGGCTCCAGATTCGGCCCGGGAAAACCTTCCATTGGTCGGGCGAGTACGAGGCGAACATGAACCACCGCCGCACCCTGTTGACCGAATTGGGGGTGTTCGAGACCTTCACCCCCACGCTGCCCAAGTCGCACCAGGCCGCTCCCTTCGTCCTGCTGGCGAACATCGCGCCGGCCTTGCAGTTGCACGTGCTCAACCAGATGGCCCGGCCCCAATTTGTCGCCGCCGATACGATGGACTTGTGGCTCAACATCGCCCTGGCCGACTTGCTCAAGCTGCTCGAACGCCTGGACGCCTTCGTCCTTAACGACAGCGAAGCCCGCCAATTGACCAAGCAAGACAACCTGTTCGCCGCGTTCAAGAAAATTCATCGGCTTGGCCCCAAATACGTGATCATCAAGCAAGGCTCCCACGGCTCGATCCTCTCCGGGCCGCGCGGCTTCTTCCTCTGCCCGGCCTATCCGCTGCCCAAGCTGGTGGACCCGACCGGCGCCGGGGATTCCTTCGTGGGCGCCCTGATCGGCTGCCTGGCCGCGGCCAAAGGCCCGGTTGACGACCACATCCGCCGCGCCATGATTTACGGCAGCGTGGTGGCCTCCTTTTGCTGCGAGGGCTTCGGCCTGCTCCGGACCACCAAACTCCAGCGCCCACAAATCGAGCAGCGCGTCAGGGAACTGCAGGAGTTGACCCGCTTCTGACCCGGATTCTCAACCCCGGCGGCTCCCTCTGATTCCCACCCCTCCAGCCTCCGCCTCTCATCTCGACCGGCCCGAGCAAATACGCCTTCTCCAGCAAGCTCAAGGGCCGCCTCTTTGCCTCAATATCTCTCGAACTCAGCCAAACCTATTGCTTTTCCTCCTGAGGCCATTCGACCCGGCCTTCGACGACATCCACAAGCTCGGCATCAAAGCCCCGCGGAGCGATGCGCGAGCTTGCGGCCAGCGCGTTGACGAACAGTTTTTCGAGAAAAGCACCCGCCAAACCCCGCAGTCTGCACTTGTGAAAACGCTCTTCTGTGGTAGAATTTTGCCGCTCTTGTAATTGACATAAGTAACTTGAACAAACCCGGAGAAAAAGTATGGCAGTACTGGTAGGAAAAAAGGCCCCCGCTTTCCACGCGCCGGCTGTGATTAACGGCGGCGAAATTGTCGAAGACTTTTCGCTCGAACAATATTTGGGCAAGCAATACGTCGTTTTCTTCTTTTATCCTGCGGATTTCACGTTTGTGTGCCCGACGGAACTGCTGGCCTTCCAGCACAAGCTGCCCGAGTTTCAGCAGCGCAATGTGGCCGTGGTGGGATGTTCGGTCGATTCCCAGTTCTCCCATTGGAAATGGCTGAACACGGAGAAGAATGACGGCGGCATCAAAGGCCTGACCTACCCGCTGGTGGCGGACCAATCCAAGACCATCGCCCGGGCCTACGACGTGCTGGCCGGCCGCTATGAATGCCCCAAAGAGGATGAATTGGTCTTCGTCGGCGTTCCGATGGCTTACCGCGGTTTGTTCCTGATCGACCGGGACGGTGTGGTGCAACACCAGGTGGTCAACAATTTCCCACTGGGCCGCAGTGTGCAGGAGGTCTTGCGGTTGGTGGACGCCCTGCAGTTCACTGAAAAGCATGGCGAAGTGTGCCCGGCCGATTGGCGCGCGGGTGACCAAGCCCTCAAGCCCACGCACGATGGCGTCGCCTCTTACCTGAGCAAGCACTGACTGCGCCTGCTGCCTGGCGGCGTCTTGGTGGGCCGTTTCATAAATACGGTGACGTACGCGGCGAGGGATTTTTCGTGCAGCCAAAGCGCGAGCACCGAGCATATCCCTCCCGACCTGTCGGGGTGAGGCGCGAGCAACGCCGTCTGCGCGAAAAAGAACCGCCCAATACGCCAGCGGATTTGTGAAATGACCCACTTAGGCCATTCGACCCATCCTTCGACGACATCCACAAACCCGGCAGCAAAGCCCCGCGGAGCGGTGCGCAGGGAATTTTCTTGATCTCATCTTTTTCAGTCCGTCTCGCCGGAGGGCCGCCGCGGGCGGCGGCGGGCGACCAGAAGCAAGGCGGCACCGAGGCCGGCGAGCGCGAGGCTCGAAGGTTCGGGGACATAGAACACGAGATCGCGGCCCAGGGCATCCCAGCCGGTCAGCGAAGGCGGCGCCGCCGGCGGAATGGCCGTCGGATTCACAAAGACGATCACCGCAGCCGCTGTGGTCGCGTACCAACCCGACAGCATGGCACTCCAGCTTGGGGCGGAGCTGTTCCATGTTGCCAATCCCAGGACCACCGAACTACCAGCGGGACTGACGTCGGGCATCCTCAGAACGCCAAAGTCAAACATCCCATCACTGATCGTCCGGCCGGAGTAGGTGGCTTCTAGCCTGAAGTCGTCAGCAATCATGTTGTTGTAAGCAACTACCCCAGCGCCCCACACCTCGTATATGGAGGCGAGATTGGCGGGGACAGTCGAGCTGTTCAGCATCCAGACTTCCATTCCGAACGCGCCGGAATACCAGTTCCCTGGCCTATTAACAGCCACCCCGTGGGTGCTCAGATCGTTGTCCACGGAAACTGCTCCCTGGCCGAACACGACCGCCACGAGTCCCAAGGTTGCCATCCCGGTAAGCAATAGTTCTTTCATAAGATCCCCGCTGGTTAAGCCTGAACCTAAACCACACAGGGGATCGCGTCAATCCCGAGGCCGGTAGCGTCCAGCACATGGGGGATCACCTTGCAGGTCTCCGCCCCTCGGAATGTGCGGAATGGGCACGCCAGGCGGGCGTCAAACCGGCCACAGATGCATAAAGCGCGCGCCAAGTCACGTCCATTCAATCCCACGCATAACGTTCATCCAGTGGTTTGCCGTTGTGCTCACAAAACGGCGGGTATTCGGTTTGGAAATGTTGGCGAGGGATTGGGACATGGAGGGGGTGGCGCCCTTGCAGGGCTTGGAATGTTTGTGGGGGTCGCTAACCTGGGCCTCCGCTCGCGAGGCTCGCTTCAGCCCAGGCTTTTACATTTCGGGCTTTCAGCCCTGACGCGTGGCGCATGATGTCGCGCACGGACTTGAGGGGGCTGGCGAGGCGATGGGCGGGGGTGGGGGTGGTAGCGGCTTTGGGCATTGGGATTGTGGTCGAAATTGTTTCGCGCTTTCAGGGCCTCGCCGGACTTTGGGCTTTGGGCTTTGGACTGGCTTCGGTCGAGGCTGATTGGCCGAAATGATCACCCCGATCCGCCGGGGCCCGGCTGCGTCGGGCCGGGCTTCAAGCAGGAACACCCCCTGGCCTTTGGGAATTTGAATCCTGGTCGCCACGGCCAGGTTGGTGAGAATCGAAATCTTCCCGGACGACGGCGCTTGGGCCGTTGTGCCCGGCAGATTGGTCACTGCTTCCGAGAGCACGATGGCGGTGGTTAGCTCCGTGGCGTCGCGGCGGACGCGCGGGTAGAAGTCTATCATCAGGCCGACCCTTTGCATCGCTCCGCTGAGCGGGAATGACTCGCCCTGGAACAAGGAGCACTCGATTCGGTCGGCGGTGCTGCATCTGGGTGAGCCGAGCAGACGGCTATCCGGGAAGTCCTGGAGGCGGCGTCGCAGCGCATTCAATTCGGCATCGCCAAGCCGCCAGATGCGCAGGCCGTTGGTGTGCGTCAGTTCAGGTTCGCCCAGCGCCAGGCCGGCCAGCACAGACTCCGGGGCGGCTTTGAACTCATAGATTGCCACAACGAGATCGATGGGTTTGGGCCGGCCGAGGACCCATTCTTTGAGTCGCCATAGCCATCCCCAGGAGGGCTTGACGGGAATCCAACGGCTGGGCCAGGCCGCCCGCCGTGCCGGCGGGTGATACGGCTGAGGCAGAACGAGGATCGGCCGCGGCGGCGGGGCGTGTGAGAAGACCACCACGAAAGCGATGCAGGCTACCACCACTCCAGCCAGGATAGAGCCGCGTCTGACAGATGGACTGGTCTGGAAGAGGGACGGCTTCATGATGTCATCTTCAACACCGGAATTGCGGCAGAGTTGCCCGTTCATGCCGATGGTCAAGCGCGCGGGCCGCAGGAACACGCGGCGAGACGCCGCGTAAACCCGCAGGCCAGGACGCTAACGGTTACCCCGAAAATAGCCGCGTAACCCGTTGCAAATCAACAAAAGCGTCATTTTCATGCGAAGTTGGTATCCCTCCAAGGGATGGGGGATTCATGCAGAAACAAGTTCCGGAAGCGAGGCGTAATTCCAACATCATTCTCTGGCACCCCTCCGGGGTGCGACCGCCAGTCCCGATTCGGAATCGGGAGCCCGGTGGTCCCGCCGGGGCGGGACCACCGGCTACTTTCTACCAACCCTCTGGGTTGGAGATCGGAATTTGTTTTTGCACGGGCGCTAAGGGGATGGAAGTTTCCCCCGTTCCAGCCTGGCTGTTGCCTCACCACTGCGCGGGCCAGAACTGGTCCACGTCCCTGGCAGTGATGATGTGTTTGTAGAGGTAATAGACGGGGCGCTCGATCTTCTGGCCGCTGAACCAGCGGGCGGCGATCTCGATCGGCAGCGCGCCATCGCCCTCGGCGGATTGGTAGGTCAGGGCGTGGAGCTGCCCTTGCTTGAGGAAGGTCAGCCCGGTCCGGCTGCTGCCGGCGCCCACACAGATTACGTCGTGCCGTCCCGCGTCTTTCAAGGCCTCGACGATGCCAACCATCGCCTTGGAATCGTCGGCGCTGATGATACCCTTTAACTGCGGGCCGAACTTCTTGAGCCAGGCGGCGACTTGCGTCTTGGTTTCCTCGGTCTTGAGGTCGGTGGACTGCATATCGAGGCACTTCATGGCTGGGGCGATTTGCTTGAGCTCAGACACGGCGGCCCAGGTGCGGGAGAGGTAGCAACTGGTGCCGGCGATGTGGCGCACGACGCAGTAAGCCCCCTGGTAGCGCATGAGCCGGGCGAACTCGCGCGCCAGCATCCGGAACTGGCCCCAGTCGTCGGGCCCGGTCCAGGTGATTACGTATTTCATGCCTTCGTCCACGGGTATGAGGTTGCTGGCAATGACGGGGATGTTTTCATCGTGCAGGCGTTTGAGGAGGGGGACGACGCCGTTGGCATCGACGGGGGTGAGGATGACCAGGTCGGGCTTCATGCGGATGACCTGCTCGACCTGGTCAGCCTGCACCTTGTTGTCGTTGCCGGCTTCCAGGATGACGAGGTCCAGGGCGTAGGCGGCGGCCAGACGCTTCATGCCGTTGCCATAGCCGGTCCAGTAGGGATGGTCCATGTACTGCAAGCTGACGACCTTCTTGCCGCGCGGGCCGGTGCCGGGACTGGGGGGCATCGGCAGCTTGCTCACTTTCCACCCGGAGTATTCGTAGTCGTACCAGCGGAGCGGGTCATCGTCGGGCACTTTCGCCGGGTCACCGGGCCGGGCCGGGGGATTGAGCGGCGTCGTATCCAGCCGGAGCAAGGGCTGGCCGTCGCTCGCCTTGAGCGAGGCGACGTCCAGTTTGGGCGCGCCCGGCTGGTCCGCCAACGCGTTCTCCGGGAGCGGCTGCCGACGGTGGCCGAAGTAAAGCGTCAGCGCGTAGATGGCGACAATGCACACGCAGCCAACCGCAGTAACGCATACGGTGGCGAAGGTTTTGCCTTTGGTTTGCGTAAGTCTGTTGGTCTGGTTCCCGGCGGAGTTTGCCTGCGCTTCCAGCGCGGCCCGTTCGGCCAGTAGCTCGCGCCGCTGGCCCCGGCGGCGATTCCGGCGAGCCGTCCGCCAGGCGTCGGCCACGATCACCGCCGCCAGCACCGCCCCGTTGGCGATGAGTTTGACCGCCTTGGAAGCGCCCAGGTAGCTCAGCCCGTTGGTCAGGGCGTTGAGGATGGCCAGGGCCACAATGCTCAAGACCACGCTGCCTTTGCCGCCGGCCATCGCCGTGCCGCCCACGATCACCGCGGCGATAATGAGCATGAGCGATTTCTCGCCGAGGTTGGGCATGGCCGTGTTTTGGGAAGCGGCCGCCAACGCGCCCCCCGCGGCGGCCAGCGCGCCCGACAGCACGAACGCCCCAAGCACGTAGGCCTCCGTCCCCACGCCGGCGAACCAGGCGGTCTGGGGGTTGCCGCCGATGAGGTAGAGATTGCGGCCGGGCGGCGTCCAGCGCAGGGCGACTTCGAGCAGGATGACCGGCACAAAAATGAGCAGCACCCGGGGCGACCACGGCAGGACCGGCTGGAGCCAGGCCACGGCGCGCATGCCGGCGGCGACGTCGTCGAGCGACTTGCTGCCGCCGTGCAGCAGCGTCCGGTTCAGACCCTGCAAAATGGTAAGCGTGCCCAGAGTGACGATGAACGAGTTAATCTTCGCCCGGGTCACCAGCGCGCCATTGAACAGGCCCACCAGGCAACCGGCTGCCGCCGCCGCGAGCAGCGCGCCGGCCCAGCCGAGGGCCGGCTGGAGGAACATCACCACCACGCCGCCCGTGGTCATGGTCATGCCGATGGACAAATCGAGTTGCCCGCAGAGCATGACCACGGTGAAGCCCGCCGCGGCCAGCGCATCGGTGCTGGTGGCGCGCACGATGTTGGCCAGGTTCTCCCCCGTCGGGAACTCCCGGGGCGCCAGCGCCGCCAGCAGGGCGAAGAGCGCCGCGCCGAGCAGGAGGAGGCGCGCGCCGGGCAGGGCGGACAACCGCGGTGGGCGTAGATTATGCATCGCTCCTCCCCGCCCGCCGCAGGGCCAGCAGGTTGAGCCCCACCGCGGCAATAAAAATCAGGCCCCGAATAATGAATTGCTCGTCCTGCCCGATGCCAGGGACCAGCGGCAGGAGCCGGCCCAACAACCCGATCACCAGCACGCCCCCAATCACCCCCACGACCGTGCCCCGCCCGCCCGCCAGCGTCACCCCGCCGATGACCACCGCTGTAATCGCCTGGAAATCGTAGGTCAGACCGATTTCCACATCGCCGTACATGTTGAAGCTGGTCTTGAGGATGCCACCCAACGCCGCGGTGAGGCCGGAAACCAGGAAGGCCAACGCGACCGCGCCGCGGACGTTGATGCCAGTGAGGCGGGCGGTTTCGTAGGCGGCGCCGGTGTGCTTGAGTTGCTTGCCGTAGCCGGTGTGCAGCATCAGGAACTGCCCCAGCGCCGCCACCAGCGCGAACACCCCGACCCCCACGGGCACCGCCCCGAACCATTGTCCCCGATACAGCGCGGCGAAGCCGGCCCCGCTGGCCGTCGCCTGGTCCGCATAGACCCATTTCCCACCGTAGGCCCAGCGCGTGATGCCATCGAACACGGACATCGCGGCCAGGGTCCAGAGAATGGGGTTGAGCCGGAGGTAGCCGACCATGAAACCGTTGAGCGCCCCAAGCGCGCCGCCGGTGGCGATGCCCGCCGCCAGCGCCGCCGCCAACCCCGCCGGCAGGGCATAGACCGACACGATCCCGGAACAAGCCATGATGGCGGGGATGGACAGGTCCACGTAATGCCCGCTCAAGGTGATGAACGAAACGCCCACCGCCACGATACCGAGGATCGAGACATCTTTGACCACCTGCAGCAGGTTGTCGGGGGACCAGAACCCGGGCGAAATAAGGCGCCCCAGCAGGAGCAGGCCGGCCACGAACAAGTACACGCTGCCCACGCCGAACGCGCGCTGCCAGCCGCCGGCGGGCCGCCACTGGCCAAGGGCCGGTTCGCCGGGCGCAATGGGAGGCGAGGGGGGCAAGCTCATGGACTCAGGCTACGATACCGCTTTAACTCATTTAGGGTCACCCCGAAAATACCGGCGTAAGCCGTTGCGAAGGGAAAAAGGCATCATTTTCATGCGAGGTGGTATCCTTGCAAGGGGTGGGGGTTCATTGAGAATTGACTATTGAGTATTGGTTATTGGTCATTGAGCCGGCAGCGGGCGGGAAAGTTTTGGGCTCGGCCTTCGCTGGGGAAACCGATTTTCCGAGGATGCGACCCGGTTACCCCGAAAATAGCCATGTAAGCCGTTACAAATGAGCGGAAGCGTCATTTTCATGCGAAGTGGTATCCCTGCAAGAGATGGGGGATTCATGCAAGAACGAGTTCCGAAGGCGAGGCGTAATTCCAACATTATTCTCTGGCACCCCTCCGGGGTGCGACCGCCAGTCCCGATTCGGAATCGGGAGCCCGGTGGTCGTTCCCCCTTTACCCTGAACGACCATCGGCTACTTTCTACCAACCCTCCGGGTTGGAGAAAATCGGAATTTGTTTTTGCACGGGCGCTTAACCTCGTGGTTGCGTCTCCATCTCTCCGTTCATGGCCAGGAGCACGCCTTGCTCGGTGCATTGCGGGCCGCGCATTTCACCGGCCAGGCGCCCGCGCCGCATAATGAGAATGCGGTCGGACAAGTTCACCAGCTCCGGCAGGTCGGAGGAAATCAGGATGACGCTCTTGCCCCGGTCGGCCGCTTCGGCAATGGCGCGATGAATGACCGCCTTTGCCCCCACGTCCACGCCCCGGGTTGGTTCGTCGAGGATGAGCACCGCGGGCTCGGTCGCCAGCCATTTGGCCAGCAACACTTTCTGCTGGTTGCCGCCGGAGAAGGTGACCAGCTCGCGCTCCGGTTCCGGCGGCTGGACCTTGAGCCCGCCGATTAAGCGCCGCAGCAACTCCCCTTGCCCGCGCCCGAGGTACACGCCGGCGCGGCACTGGCGCGGGATGATCGCCGCCAGCAGGTTCTCCCCCGCCGTCAGCCGCAACGCGAGACCCTCCGTCTTGCGGTCTTCGCTCAGGTAGGCGAGGCCGGCCCGCATGCCTTGCGCGCAGCCGCGCGGGGCAATCTCCCGTCCATCGAGCGCCCGGCGCCCGGCGTCCAGCGGATCAATGCCGCACAACGAGCGGGCCAGTTCGCTCCGCCCGGCGCCGTTCAGGCCGGCCAGGCCGAGGACCTCGCCGGCCCGCACCTGGAATGAGCAATCGTGGAAAAACCCCCACCGCGTCAACCCCTGGACTTGCAGCCGCACTGCCCCGGGCGCCGCCCGGCGCCAGACGTAGAGGTCCGACGGCGCCGCGCCAAGCATCAGCTCGACCAACTGGCGGCTGGTGACCTGGGCGATGGCGTGCGTGCCGACGTTCCGCCCGTCGCGCAGGACGGTCACGCGGTCGGCCACCTCGAAGATTTCCGGCAGGTGGTGGGAGATGTAGATGATCGCCAGCCCGCTGCCTTTGAGGTCGCGGATGATCTCGAAGAGCCGCTGGACCTCTGGGCGGCTGAGGGCGGAAGTCGGTTCATCCATGACCAGGATGCTGGGCCGATTGCTGAGCGCCTTGGCGATCTCGACCAGTTGGGCCTCGTGCGGGCTGAGGTCTTCGGCGGGCGTCCGCGGGTCGAGGTCCAGGCCTACGCAGGCGAGCCACCTGCGGGCCTCGGCGAGCAGCGCACGGCGGTCCAGCCAAAGGCCGCGCTTGGGCAGCCGTCCGGCGAGGATGTTCTCGGCCAAGCTCAGCGGCGGCGCCAGGCTCAGCTCCTGGTGGATCATCTCGATGCCGCCGGCCTTGGCCCTGGCGGGCGAGTGCAGCCAGACGGGCCGCCCCTGGATGAGGACCTGGCCGGAGTAATCGCTGAACGCGCCGGCGATGATGTTCATCAGCGTGGTTTTGCCGGCGCCGTTCTCGCCGATGACGGCGTGCACTTCGCCCGCGTGGAACTCGAGGTGCACGTCGTTCACCGCTTGCGTGCCCGGGAACCGCTTGGAGATGCCGCGCAACGCGAGGGCTGGAGCCGGAGCCGTCATGACGCTCTACCCGGCGTGCTCCTCGGCCGCCGCCAGGGCCAGGCGCGCCCAGTCCCAGAGGCGCGCCGGCTGGTAACGCACGGTCGAGATGTCCTTGAGGATGAGTTCCACGTGGCAGCCGCGCGCGCGCTCCAGCACGGCGCACAGTTCCGCCCGCGCCTGGTCCGGGCGCCAGCCATCCCCGGCGAACACCGCCGGGTTGGGCTTGTAGCTGAAGACGTACTGGTCCGCCACGTTGCCTACCGCGCGCTCGAGGTTGACGCGGTAGTTCATGGAGACCTTGCGCAGGTTGGGGATGCGGCGCAGGAGGCCGAGCTTGAGGTCCAGCGGTTCACAGCAGCCGTAATACGTCAGGCCCCAGCGCGCGAGCCAGGGCAGGTCGTGCGCGAGCGCGAATTGCCAGTGCATCTCGGGCGAGACCTCGGCGAAGAGCTGCGCGTTGGAGCAACCCCACATCTGCTCCGGCCGGGCGCCCAGGGGCGTGCCGGCGGGCGCGGGCAGGGCCCGGGTGTAGCCGTAGCCGCCGGAGCCGATGCGCGTGTTGTTGCAATCGGGCGACAGGAGGCCCTGCTCGACGAACTGGTCCAATTCCCCCAGCCAGGCGGCCACCAGGCGGTCCACTGCGGCGTGAACCAGGTCGGGCCGGTCGTGGAGGTCAAGCATCGCCTCCTGGACGCCCCACCAGCGAACCAGGTAATCCCACGGGGTGAACCAGATATGCGTCTGGCCGACTTTGCGCACGGGCAGGAGGCCCTGGCAGACCTCAGACATGACGCGGAAGCGGTTCTCCGTGGCCTCGCTCACGTGGGTGACTTTGGGCATCCGGATTTTCTCCAGGTCCGGCCAGTCGCGAATCTGGATGTGGAACCGGCGCGAGACCACCGGGTTAGCGGCGTCGGTCGCGACCACGTCCACCTCCTCGACAATGCCGAAATCGGTGCTGTGGATGGCCAGCGGGCATTCCATGAAGTCGCTAACGACCATGTCCCCGGGCAGCCGCCGCCATTGGTAGAGCGTCTGCCGCAGGGTGGTCTCCCACTCGCGGGCCCAGGGGTGTTCCGTGCCCAGCGTCAACTCGTCGTCCACGTTCATTTCATGCCACGGAATCTCATTGATCCAGACCATGGGACGCGTGGACTCGAGATCATTGAGCCGGCGCCAGAGTTCGGCCTTTTCCCGATGCACCGGCAGGGCCGCCACCTCGGCCAACTCCCCTACCAGGCGCCGGAGGACTTCCTTCTCGCGGGGCGTCAGCTTGATCGCCTCGGCGAGGATCGGCTGTGGACGGTGGCTGGGGTCGTGCAGCATGGCATCGGTCTTTGGTCTCAGTTCTGATTTAACTCATTTTCGGCCCGCCCTCGTTGAACTCCTCGGGCAGGTGGATGGGATACCGTCCGAATTCGCGCACCAGCTTGACGATGTAGTCGTAGGTGTAGCCGGAGACCGCGCTGCTGACAGAGTGGTCCGATTGGAAAATGTAGCCGCCGCCTTTTGCCGCGTTGAGTTTGCGGAGCACCTCCCGCCGGATGGCCTCGCGGTCGCCCGATTCCCAAACGGTGATGTCGCTGTTGCCGCACAAGGCGATGCTCTGGCCATAGCGCCGCCGCAACTCGATCACATCCAGGCCCGCCTTGGCCTCCAGCGGGTTGTAGGCCTCGATCTGCATGGCAATGAAGTCCTGGAAGATGGCCTGCACGTTGCCGCAGCCATGGTAAATCACCGGCAATCCCGCGCCATGAGCCGCCGCAGCCATCCGCGCCACCCACGGTTTGAAATAGGCGCGCCAGTAGGCGGGCGACATGAAGGTGCCTTTCTTGTAGGCCACGTCGCCCCAGATCAGGAACCCGTCCAGCGCCCCGCGGCCCGCGGCAAGCTGGGCCTGGGCCATGGCCAGGTAATAGGCCCCGAGGCGGTTGATGACGGCGCCCATGCGGTCCGGGTATTCGCCCATCCAGAGCATGGCGTTGGCCTGGCCGACCAGGCGGGTGAGGCATTCGCTGGCTTCGATCATGCTGCCATAGACCGGAAAGTCGGGCCGCAGCGACCTCACGGTCTCAAGCCAGGGCGGCGTGTTCCGCTCGAAAGCGTCGCCCACGCCCGCGATCTGGTTGTCGCCCCCGGCGTAGAAGCGCCGCCGGTCGGCCGGGTCGTCGAACTCGCACCGTTCGAGCTTCTCGAACGTGTCGGTTTCCCAGGCGCGCATTTCGGGCATGGGATACTCGAAATGTTTGTGCAGGACGGCGCCAAAGCCAGTGCGCACGACCACTTCCTGGGCGGTCTGTTTGAGCGTCTCGAACGGCCGGATCCACGGGTCCATGTTGGGCACCGTAACGATCCAGTCCAGGTCGTAGTAATAATAAGGGCTGGCGTCGGGCGGCAGGCCCAGTTCCTGGCGCCAGCGTCGCACAAAGCCGCCCCAAAAGAAATCGCTGATGGGCACGCGGTCCGGTTCCTGGCGGCGGAGCGCCTGGTTAAGCCGCTGCAATTTCCGCAACGTATTCTCCTTGCGCCCTCCCTGGGCGCTGGATTGGCCGGTGGTCAAGAACATGCCCATGCCGCCCTCCTTCACTGCTCCCGCCCGCCGGCGCTTGGCAGGGCGGCTGGCTTTGGTCTGGCCGGCCGAACCCAACCTGGCGGGGGCGCTGGACCAGCGGCGTCTCGCCCCCTCGGATAAGCCTCCACGCGACACATATCTCACGGGGCAAGTCGCCCCGCGCCAAAGCCCGCGGGGCCGGGTTCTCCCGGCGCGACGGCTGTCAGGATTGGCGCTCGCGAAATCATCGTTCTGGCCGGCTTTATACCATGAGGTCTGTGCGAGTGCCACTGTTTTCAAGCCCCTGCCGGGGCTTTGAGGGGCCGCGGCCCGGCCAGTTTTTTGGCAAAAATGGCCAATGTGGCCAATGCAGCCAATGTGGCCAATGCAGTGTTGCTGTAAATCCCCGGCGGGACAAAGAGTTGACAGGCTTTGGGCGGCGGCCTAGCCTGGCTGGCAATGAACGCGTTGTTTGATTCGCTGCTCGAACTCATTCGCCGCACGTCGGCCGAAATCCCGGACGATGTCCACCAGGCCATTCTCGCCGCCCTCCAGCGTGAGAAGCCGGGGACGATTGCCCAGAGCGCGATGAAAATCATCGACCAGAACATCGCCCTGGCCAGGAACAAGTCGCAGCCCATCTGCCAGGACACAGGCACCATCATCTTCTATGTCGAGTGCCCGCTGGGCTTCGACCAAATCGCCTTCCAAGGGGCCGCGCGCGAAGCGGTCCGGCTCGCCACCAAGAAGGGCTTTCTGCGCCAGAATTCCGTGGACTCGATTACCGGCCGGAACGAGGGCACCAACCTCGGCCCCGGCTCGCCGGTCATTCACTTCCATCAACACCCCTCGCCCGAGGCGGCGGTGCGGTTGGTGCTCAAGGGCGGCGGCTGTGAGAATGTCGGGGCCCAATACTCGCTGCCCAACCAGAAGCTCAGGGCGGACCGTGACCTGGCGGGCTGCCGCAAGGTCATTCTGGATGCGGTGCTCCAGGCCCAAGGCAAGGGTTGCGCGCCGGGCGTCCTGGGTGTCTGCATCGGCGGGGACCGCGCCACGGGCTACGAAT
Organism: Verrucomicrobiota bacterium; assembly: GCA_049518415.1. Lineage (GTDB taxonomy): Bacteria > Verrucomicrobiota > Verrucomicrobiia > Limisphaerales > UBA8199 > CAVQND01. The sequence continues at coordinate 85,318 of JBEKRX010000008.1, read as the reverse complement.
TCTCCAAACAGCAACTGCTGCGCCGGCTCGACGACCGCAATCCCAACCCCGAACTGGATCGCCTCGAGCAGGACATCCTCGCCACGGCCAACAACCTGGGCATCGGCCCGATGGGCTTCGGCGGCCGCACCACGTTGCTGGCCGCCAAGCTTGGCGTGCTCAACCGCCTGCCGGCCTCTTATTTCGTCAGCGTCAGTTATATGTGCTGGGCCTGCCGCCGCCAGGGCGTGCTGCTCGGCCCCAAGGGCGAAATCCAAAAATGGCTCTATTAAGATTAAGATTAAGATTAGGATTAAGATTAGGATTAGGATGTAACGGGCTGTTCCCGCGCCGGGCTCCGGCAGGGAGGCATCGCCCGTCGTCGCTCCACCACTCCCACACTCCACCCCTACCCGCCCCATGACCACGCTCACTACCCCAGTTACTGAAGCCGCCATACGCGCCTTGAAGGTAGGCGATGAGGTCGCCATCACCGGCCTTTTGTTCACCGGGCGCGATGCCGTTCACAAGTACCTCTATGACGGAGGCCAACTCCCGCCCGGCGTCAGCCTCAACGGCGGCTTCCTCTACCACTGCGGTCCGGTGCTCATCCAGGATCCGCAAGGCATCTGGCAATGCCTCGCCGCCGGCCCCACGACTTCCATCCGCGAAGAACCCTACCAATGGCAGATTATCCGCGACTTCCACCTGCGCGGCGTCATCGGCAAAGGCGGCATGGGGGACAAGACCCTGGCCGCCTGCCAGGAATACGGCTGCGTCTATCTCCACGCCATCGGCGGCGCCGCCCAGGTCCTCGCCGAGCGCATCGTCAAAGTGCCCAACGTCTATTTCCTGGAAAAGTTCGGCGCGCCCGAGGCGATCTGGGAATTCGAGGTGGTCGCCTTTCCGGCGGTCGTGACGATGGACGCCCACGGCCACTCGCTGCACAAAGAAGTGCTCGCGGCCAGCCAGGCGGAGTTGGCGAAATACCTGTAGGAGTGGATTAGCGAGGCTGCGCCTCAGACCGCCTCTGGGATAGAGTCCCGATTCGGAATCGGGATTCATTGAGAATTGAGTATTGGGTATTGCTTATTGGTCATTGAGTCGGCAGTCCGAAAGTTCATGCGGTCCCGCGTGGCGGGACGGGCATTCTTCAATAACCAACGATCGTTTTTCTCCCGATTCGGAATCGGGACTCGATTCACCTAAAAGTCCCGATTCCGAATCGGGATTGCAATCGCAGCGAAACTTGGCCTGATTAAAACGAGTTTTGCCGGTCAGGAACTCTAGCGGGGAACATCGACAATAGATGCCATCTATTGTAATGGCCTTTCCTGGCGCACGCATTCACCGAGCATTGCCAGCAGGTCATCGACTCCCTAGGCTGGATTATCCTTAGACGCCTCTGCCGCCCCGGTGGCCTGTCCTGTCGGCGCGTCAATCAGTTCCACGCGGTGTTGATGACGCCCACCCTCGAACGGGGTCTCCAGCCAGATGCGCACCACCTCCCGCGCCGTTTCCAGGTCCACCAGCCAGGCCCCCAGCGCCAGCACGTTCGCATCGTTGTGCTGACGCCCCAGGCGGGCCGTTTCCGCATTCCAGCACAGCGCGCAGCGAACGCCTTTGACGCGATTGGCGACGATCGCCTCACCGTTGCCCGACCCGCCCAGCACCACCCCGCGTGCACATTCACCCCGCGCCACGGCTTCCGCCACCGGCCGGATGAACAGCGGGTAATCCACCGGCTCTTCGGAGTACGTCCCGAAATCGGTTACTGTGTGGCCCATCTGCCTCAGCCATTCGCGGATTTCCTCTTTGTAGCGAAACCCGGCGTGGTCCGAACCTATCGCAATTCTCATAGTGTCAGACTGCAATGATAAGCGATGGGATGCGTCGCCGTTGGCGGTCCGCGTCGCGGCCCAACAGCGCCCCTTCAGGGCGCGCTTGGCTTTGTAAACGGCTTCCCAGGGCATCGGCCTGACGGCCTCAGCCCTGGGCTGGGCTCTACCGGCCCTTCGGGCCGGAAACGCGGCCCATCCAATAGCACGGACAGTACATCGCTTATTTCCGCAATCAAGCAATAGTATTCTCAGCAGCCTGCCATGCCGGGGCGGGTTTCGCCAGCTTCATCGGCGCATCTCCCTTTGTCGGAGGGCGGACGTTCTCGGGGCGCCGACATTCCTGTCCGCCTGGGGTGCTGACCAAAGCCCAGGGGCGGACAAGAATGTCCGCGCTCCAATCGCCGAGAATGGGGGGGAGGGGCAAAGGTCAGATGCGCCCCAGCCTCATTCAGGGCAGTTCCAGGGGCTTGACGAGGCCGAGGGGCCGGTATCAATTATCGGCATCATTGTCTCATGCGTGCGATGCTGCTTCAGGCGCCGCGGCAACCGCTGCGGCAGGCGGAATTGCCCCCGCCCCGACCGGGGCCGGGCCAGTTCTTGATTCGCGTCCGGGCCTGCGCGGTCTGCCGAACCGACCTCCACGTGCTGGACGGCGACTTGCCCCGGCCCAAACTCCCGCTCATTCCGGGGCACGAAATCGTCGGCGCCGTGGCCGAGGCGGGCGAGGGCGCCCACCGCTTCCGGGTCGGCGACCGCGTTGGGGTGCCCTGGCTGGCCTGGACCTGCGGCGCCTGCCAATATTGTGCAGCCGGCCGCGAAAACCTCTGCGACCAGGCCCGCTTCACCGGCTACACTCAGGACGGGGGCTATGCCGAATACACCCTCGCCGACCAGCGGTTTTGTTTCCCCATCCCCGCCGGCTACTCCGATGTCGAGGCGGCTCCGCTGCTCTGCGCGGGTTTGATTGGCTATCGCTCGCTGGCCAAGACCGGCGCGGCCCGCCGGCTTGGCATCTACGGCTTCGGCGCAGCGGCCCACATCATCACCCAGGTTGCCCGCTTCCAGGGACGCGAGACCTACGCCTTTACCCGCCCGGGCGATACCCAGGCGCAACAGTTCGCCAGGTCGCTCGGGGCCGTATGGGCCGGCGACTCGACCACGCTGCCGCCGGCAAAGCTCGAGGCGGCCATCCTCTTTGCCCCAGCCGGCGAATTGGTCCCGCTGGCGCTCCAAGCCGTGGCCAAAGGCGGCATCGTGGTCTGCGGCGGCATTCACATGAGCGACATCCCCGCCTTCCCCTACGCCCTGCTTTGGGAGGAGCGCACCCTCTGCTCGGTCGCCAACCTGACCCGGCGCGATGCCGAGGAGTTCCTTGCCCTCGCGCCCCGCGTGCCTGTCCGCACCACCGTCGAAACGTTTCCCCTCGCCCAGGCAAATGACGCCCTCGAGCGCCTCCGCGCGGGGAGAATACATGGGGCGGCGGTCCTGGTGCCTTAAACTGCTTAATCTTAATCCTAATCTTAATCTTAATCCTAATCTCCCTCCTGCAACCAGTAATCAGATCCGGCTTTGATTAACCGTACGAGCATCGAAACAACTCTCCGTAGCCGCTCTTCGCCGGAGGCGACCACACTCGATTCACACCGGGCCCGCCGTGCCGGAGCAGCACATCCAGCGCCGGGGCATCCCGCCCAGGCGGGACCGACCCGCGCCCAGTGTCATCCCGCATCGCGGGACGGCAACGGCCGGGCCAGGTGAGCTTTCTGTTGCCTTCGGCAAGGTTCAGAACGCTCCAGGTATTGGCCCGATCCAATTGGTCGCGCGCGGCGACCGATTTGGGCAGTCCCGCATTGCGGGGGGGCTCGAGCCAGGCGATCCCGCCTCCCGGGACCGGAGATTCCTGATAAACCGCCAGTTTCTCCCGGTCGAAGCGGGGATTCGTTCGGCTTAAGATTAAGATTAGGAGTAAGATTAAGATAAAGGGCCAGAAAGGCCATCAAAAGAAGTGAGACGCCCCCCTGGTCATCGAGCCGCTTGACATGCCCCGGAGACGCCCTAGCTTGAATTCAATTGCGCGGATTAGATGACCCTGGCCATTGAAACAGTGGGTTTGACGCGGCGCTTCGGCAGCTTGTGCGCGGCGGACGCCATCAACCTCCGGGTCGAGCGCGGGACCTTCTACGGTTTCCTGGGCCCGAACGGGGCGGGAGAAATTGATCAAGCTCGGGGCGAAGGTGGCGCGCCATGCCCGTCACGTCATCCTCCAGATGGCGGAGGCGGCGGTGCCGCGGGAGTTGTTCCGGGCCATTCTGCAGGCCATTTGACCCACGTTGGAAATCAACGACTCAGGCCCGATTTCAGTTTCCGACTTTATTATCTGAGTACATTCACGGTGACCTGACATCCGCAAGAACCCCTGGACTTTGAGCGCCCCAACTGCCGCGACGAAGGCGCTCAGAACGAAAAATGAAGCCCCACATGAAAAGAGCAACGTGCCGAATCGGTGCCGCCGCGATGTTGGCGGCAATCACTGTTACCAATCCGCTGTTCGCCCAAGCCCGGCCGCGGGCGACCGGGCCCGGAGAACCCCCGCGATTTCGGGGCCCGCAAGGTCCGCAAGTGGTCTCGCCGGAGGCGGCCGCGGATCGCAAGGTGACGTTTCGCATTCTCGCCCCGAAGGCCGGAGCGGTGCGGCTGTCCGGCAGCGACATCCCCGGGAACAACCAGAGCGCCGCTATGACCAAGGCGACCAATGGCGTTTGGGAGGTCTCCCTGGGCCCGCTCCCGCCGGGCTATTACCGCTACAACTTCGACGTGGACGGCGTGCCCGTGATCGACCCGCGCAACCCCGCCACCAGCGAGTCCAACGCGAACACCTGGAGCCTGGTGGGGGTTCCGGGCGCGGATTTCATGGACACGCGGGATGTGCCGCATGGGGCCGTGGCAGCGGTCACGTATTACTCGACCTCGCTCAAGCGCTTCCGCCGGATGCACGTCTATACACCGCCCGGCTATGAGTCGGGCAAAGGCCGGTTCCCCGTCTTCTACCTGCTGCATGGCGCCTTCGATTGCGACGATTCCTGGACCTCGGTGGGCCGTGCCGGCTTCATCCTGGACAACCTGATTGCCGACAAGAAGGCCAGGCCGGTGGTGGTGGTGATGCCCGCCGGCCACACCGGCCCGTTCCGCTTTGGCGGCGTGCGGCCCCCGGTTGACGAGTTCGCGCAAGACTTTCTCAACGACATCATGCCGCACATCCAGAAGCATTACCGGGTTTACACGGACCGGAAGCACCGCGCGATGGCGGGCCTTTCCATGGGCGGCGGACAGACCTTGAGCATCGGCATTGCCAACCTGGAGAAGTTCGCCTACCTGGGGGTGTTCAGCTCGGGCGTCTTTGGCATCACGGGCGGCGGGCCGGGGGGCGCCCCGCAGGGGCCCAGTTTCGAGGAGCAGCACAAGGCGGTGCTGGACGCCGCCAAACTGAAGCAAGGGCTCAAGCTCTTCTGGTTCGCGACCGGTAAGAACGACTTCCTCGTCGAGACCTCCCGGGCCACGGTGGCGATGTTCAAGAAGCACGGCTTCGACGTGGTTTACCGCGAGACGGAAGGCGCGCACACGTGGCTCGTGTGGCGGCAATACCTCAACGAATTCGCCCCGCTCCTGTTCCGGTAGAGGCAGAAGGCCCGTTGCACCGCAGCCGGCAAGATTCAAGCCTACGTATGGGCATGAAGCAGCCGTTGGACATTGGAAAGCTCACAAAGCAAATCCCAAGGCTCAACGCCAGGACGGCCAGCGGCCAGGATGACCTCAGACCCCCAGGGCCGATTGGCCACAAAATGGGCCTCAGACCGGGCCGCTGGGCGTGCCAAAACCGGCGGCTGGTGCTTCGCAAGCAGCCCCTCCGCTGGGCCAGGGCTGCCAGCCCGCCGACCGAATTTTTCATCGAGTTCCCTGCCCATCATGCCCGCCCGGGAGATGTAAACGTCGGGCATGTTGCCGCTGAATTTCCATCCGTACCGGCAGCACAGTTCCTGCCGACTCACCTCGGAGGCCTAATAGGTGGATGAGCCGTGGCGGAATAAATGCGGATAGACTGACTTTTTCAAAACCCTCAAACCGAGGCGTTTGAGAAACATCCGCTCAATTCTCAATTCACCTAAAAGAAGCGCCCGCTCGGCGCGCCCGCGCCGGCCTTCCCGCTCACCGCGGCGACGTTTTGTTAGCTCCATCGCATCCAGGCCTGGGCCCCCACGCCGAGTCATCGCTTGACATGCCCCGGAGACGCCCTAGCTTCAATTCAATTGGGCGGATCAGATGACTCTGGCCATTGAAACAGTCGGTTTGACGCGTCGCTTCGGCAGCTTGTGCGCGGTGGATGCCATCAACCTCCGGGTGGAGCGCGGGACCTTCTACGGCTTCCTGGGCCCGAACGGGGCGGGCAAATCCACGACGATCAAAATGCTCACGGGGCTGCTGGCGCCCAGCGCCGGCGCCATGCGCCTGCTGGGTGAGGACTTGAGCGACCTGGAAAAGTCACGGGAGGTGAAGCGGCGCCTGGGGGTGGTGCCGGAGAACCTGAGCCTGTTCGAAAATCTCACCGGGCGCGAATTCCTCACCTTCATCGGCCGCATGTTCCTGCTGCCGGCGCCGACCATCCGCGAGCGCACCGCGGAGTTGCTGGCCATGATGGGCCTGGAAAACGAGGAGAAGAAGCTGGCGCTCGAGTACTCGCACGGCATGCGCAAAAAGCTCGCCCTGGCGGCGGCCCTGCTGCCCAATCCCGAACTGCTCTTCCTGGACGAACCCTTCGAGGCCGTCGACGCCGTCGCCTCGCGCGTCCTGCGCGACACCCTCAAGCGGGTAGTCCAGCGCGGCGCCACCGTGTTTCTGACCTCGCACGTGCTGGAGATTGTCGAGAAGCTCTGCACCCACGTCGGCATCATCGCCCAGGGCAAATTGGTCCATCAAGAGGCGATGGACGAGTTGCGGCGGAACGGCTCGCTCGAGGAGCGCTTCCTCCAGATCGTCGGCGCCGGACAAGTCGAGCGGCAGAAACTGAGCTGGCTGGAAGCCGAGGCGTGAACTGGGAACAACTCAAGGCCATTCTGTGGCTGCGCTGGCGGCTGAGCCGCAACCAGTTCACCCGCGCCGGTTCGCTCAACGCCGTGCTGGCGGTGCTCTGGCTCGTCATCCTGGCCGTGGGGGCCACCGGCCTGGGCCTGGGCGGCCTGATTGGAGGCTGGTTCGCGGGCAGACATGCCGCGCCCCAGGTCTTGCTGCTCGTGTGGGACGCGGCGGTGCTTGTCTTCCTTCTCATCTGGGCCAGCGGCTTGATGGTGGAAATCCAGCGGTCCGAGAGCATCGACCTGCCTAAGCTGCTGCACCTGCCGGTGACGCTGCGACAGGTGTTCGTTTTCAACTATTTGGTGTCGCATCTCACCCCGAGCACAGTGCTGGCCCTGCCGGCCATGCTCGGGCTGTGCGCCGGGCTGGCGCTGGGTGGCGGACCCGCCCTGGCGCTGCTGGTGCCTCTGGTGCTGGGGTTTATCTTCTCGGTCACCGCCTGGACCTACTGCCTGCGCGGCTGGCTGGCGGCGCTGATGGTCAACAAACGCCGGCGGCGGGCGATCATCGTGTGGGTCACCTTGCTCTTCGTCCTCGTCTGTCAGCTCCCGAACCTCGTCTTCAACTCGCCCATGTTTCGCTCCAGAATCAACCGGCCGCGCCCAGGGCAGCCCACGCCCGTCCAGCCGGCCAGCACCTTTGCCCCCGGCAGAGAATTCGCCCTGCCGCAGGTCTTCCTGGACGCGCACCTGGCGGTGCCGCCCGGCTGGCCCGGTTACGGCGCCATGGCCCTGAAACAGCACAACCCCTGGCCCGCCCTGGGCGCCACCGCCTTAAGCTGGCTCATCGGCGTCCTGGGCTTGCGCCAGGCCTACCGCCTCACGCTCCGCTTCTACCAGGGCCAGGAGGGCCGCGGCCGCCCCGCGCGGACTGCGCCCAGCCCTGCCCCGCCAGACGCCGCGCGGCCGCGCCGGCCTTTGCTCCTCGAACGCAGTCTGCCCGGTCTGCCGGACGACATTGCCGCCCTCACCCTGGCGCTGTTCCGCTCGTTGACGCGGGCGCCGGAGCTCAAGATGGCGTTCATCATGCCGGTGGTGATGGGCGTCTTGGGCGCCTCGATGTACTTCACGCGCTCCAAACAGCCAATACCGCATGACTGGGCCGGTTTTCTCGCGACCGCGGTGGTGGTGTTCGCCGTCTTCTCCATGGTCCCGACTATGGGCAATGCGTTCGGCCTGGACCGAGACGGTTTTCGCTCCCTGGTCCTGCTGCCCACTCCACGCCACCATATCCTGCTGGCAAAAAACCTCTCTTTCCTCCCTTTTGTCGCGGTCGTGGCCCTGTCCCTGCTGACCTTGGCCGGGGTGCTGATACGGATGTCCTGGGACGCGTACCTGATGGCCCTGCTGCAAGCGCCCACTGCCTTCCTGGTCTTCTGCCTGTTGTGCAATATCTCTGCCGTCATGGCCCCCTTCCGCATGGCGCCCGGCAGTCTCCAGATGAAAAAACCCAAACCGCTGCTGTTCCTGGTAATTTTCCTGAACCTCCTCGTGCTGCCGCTGGTCATGCCGCTGCTCCTCATCCCGCCGGCACTTCAACTCCTGTTTTCCAGCCAGCACTGGGTCCCTTGGCTGCCGGTGAACCTGCTGGCCGCCGCCGGCACCCTGGCCGGCGTCGCCTGGCTCTATCGCGGCCTGCTCCCGCTCGAAGGCCGCCTCCTCCGACGCCGCGAGCAAGCCATCCTCCAGGAAGTGACCCAGGAAGTCGAATAGCCCATCAGTGAGTCAAACAACTCAAGTACATCAAATAAGTTACACAGGTTGAAAAGATTACTTGGCGAGGCTGCGCCTCAGACCACCTGTGGAATCGAGTCCCGATTCGGAATCGGGATTCATTGAGCATTGAGTATTGAGTATTACTTATTGGTCATTGAGTCCGCAGTCCGAAAGTTCATGCGGCGTCATCCGCGGGCATTCTTCAATAACCAATGATCGTTTTTCTCCCGATTCGGAATCGGGATTCAATTCACCTAAAACAAGCGCTGGCCCAGCGCACTTTTGCAATCGCAGCGAAACTTGGCCTGATTACAACGAGTTTTGCCGGTCAAGCACTCTAGGCTGCATTATGAGAGCAGGCAAAGCCCGAGGTCCAACCTCCCCTGCTTCTCCATCCCTTATCCCCCATCTTCGTTCCCCCCCCCTCGGCACTCCCCCCTCGCCGCTCGTCACCTTTCACTTCTCGTCCACAAACTCGATCTCGCTGATGGTCGGTCCTTCGGTCGCCTCGAGGATGTTCAGGCGCAATTCCTGAGCCGTGAGCGGGGGGAACTCCCGCGAAAACTCCTGGCCGAGCGTCGTGCCGGCGAAGATCGTCTGCCACTCCTGCCCTTCCTTGCGCTGGAGCTCGAAGCGCTGCACCCGGCCGGCGTATTCCTCCCGGATGCGCACCCCGGTCAGCCGCCTCGGGCGGCCGAGGTCCACCGCAATCCAGGCCTGCCGCGTGCCCGCATCGGTCGCCCAGCGCGTGGCCGGGTCGCCATCGAAAGCCTTGTCGGCCGTGTATTCCTCCATGTTCTGGAAGACATTCGAGGCGGAGGCCTTGACGCTGCCCGGCATTCCCACCGGCTCCAGGTCCATGGCGGAGCGGTCGAGTTCGAGGCGCACGATGGTGTCAATCTCCTGCCGGGCCGGCGGCGGGCGCAAGGTCTCCGCGCCGCGCACGGGCGGGGAAGATGCCTGAGGTCCAAGCGCAATGGTCACCTGGCCGCCGGCCTGGCTGACCTTGGCCGAACCGCCGGTCAACACCAGGCTGCCGACAATCCTGGCGGGAATGTCCGGCAAGGTAACCGTGTCCGCCGCGGGGCGCAGCAGGTGGACGAAGATGCTGTTGCCTTTGCGTGTGCTGGCGACCGCTCTGCTGGGCTTCCACGGCCCGCCCCGCGTCCCATACACGCTTTCGCCGTAGCGTTTGAGCCAGGCGCCCATCTCCTGCAGGCGCTCCGCCTGGCGCGGTTCGATGCGGCCATCCGGCATCGGGCCGACGTTGAACAGCAGGTTGCCGTCGCCGCCGGCGCAGAGCACCAGCGTCTGGATGCATTCCTGGAGCGATTTCATCTCATCGCCCGGCTTCCAGGCCCATTGGTGGCAGATGGTCATGCAGGTCTCCCAGGGCCGCTGGTTCTGGAACTTGCCGACGCGCTGTTCCGGCGTGTCGTAGTCGCCCCGTGCGCCGCTGCGGTCGTTGACGATGATGTCCGGCTGCAGCGCGCGGACAAAATCAATGAGGCCCTGCCCGCGCTGGACGCTGAATTCCTGCGGCACATCGAACCACATCACCAGTAGCGGGCCGTAGTTGGTGATCAATTCGGACACCTGCGCCCGGAGATACTGCTCGTAGCGGTCCAGGTTCGAGGTCTCCCGCCGGACCGAGCCGCCCGGGCTGGTGAGGGGAAAATCCGGATGGTGCCAATCGGTGACTGAGTGATAGGTGCCGAAGGCCAGGCCTTGGCCCCGGCAGGCCGCGGCCAACTCCTTCACCACGTCGCGCCCGAACGGCGAGCGCATGATGTTATGGTCCGTCTGCTTGGTGTCCCACATGCAGAAACCGTCGTGGTGTTTCGTGGTGAACACCAGGTACTTCATGCCGGCGTCCCGGGCGATCTTCACCCAGGCCTCCGCGTTGAAATTCGTGGGATTGAATCGCTGGTAAAGGGTGTCGTATTCCGCAATCGGAATCTCCGCCCCGCGCGACCAGCCGATTTCGGTGCCCTTGAGGCTCACCGGCCCCCAGTGAATGAACATGCCGAAACGGGCCTCCCGCCACCACTCGAGCCGGGCGGCATTTGCCGGCGCGCTCGCCGGCCCCGCCGCCACGACCGGTGATTCCACGAGATTCGACGCCAGGCCGCCCGCCAGCGCCCCAACCAGCAACAGAGCTTTCATGAATTGGCCTTCATTCATCCGCCTCTTTATAGCTCCGCGCCGCAAAGAGGCAAGTCCTTTCGCCAGGGAAGCTGCCGGCGCCTGCCCCCGCCCGCGCCCACGCATCTCCGCCTGCGGGCCGTGGCCCGGCCAACAATTTCACTTGCGCCGCGCCTCGGTCACCTGTAATTTCCTGTACCTGCTTGGGTGCACCCATAGCTCAATTGGATAGAGCATCTGACTACGGATCAGAAGGCTGCAGGTTCAACTCCTGCTGGGTGCGCCAGGGATTGGTGCCTGTGCTGCACAAGCACGACTTGGTGATCATGGACAATCTGGCTACACACAAGATTGCCGGCGTCGGGCAAGCTATTGAGAGCGTGGCAGCCCACCTGCTGTACCTCCCGCCCTATTCGCCGGATTTCAACCCCATCGAAAACATGTGGAGCAAGATCAAGCAGATCCTGCGCAGCGCTGCCCCGCGGAGCCAGGACCAACTCATGGAAGCCACACGCGCTGCCTTCAACGCTATTTCAACTGCCGACTGCCGCAGTTTCTTTTTACACGCCCGTTACGCTACATGATTTATGGAAGCGCTGTAGGGGCTTGACCGTTGGCCGGAGCGACACGCCGGTGGGTGATTACTCGCCGCCGAATGCCTTTCCAGGCAAGATCGAGCACATCACCCTGCGCTGAGGGAATCGCGCGGACGCTGGGTATCCCGATCAGACGAGTGCCTGCTGGAAGTCGGCGATGATGTCGGCCGTGTTCTCAAGGCCGATGGGAATGCGGGTGTAGGGGTCGGGAATTCCGCGCGCCGGTTCCGGCCCCCGATAGCCGACCAGCGTGACCACATCGGAAGGACGCGGACCTTTTCTCCCTGCGGTTTCGCTGAGCGCCACGTCCGGAACCGTCCTATTTCTTCTCGACGATCCAAATGTTCTTGAAAAAGATCGGGTGACCGTGGGCTTGAAGGTAGATGGACGCCGGTTCCGGGCTTTCCGCAATCCCGCCAGGCGTCGAACCCTTGATCTCTACATCATCCAAGATGGTGACGCCGTTGAACTTCACCGTGCAGCGGCCGAGTTTTGTCTTCCGACCGGCGGTGTCGTAACGGGCAGCCGTGAAATCAATGTCGTAGGTCTGCCACGTCAAGGGCGGGTAGCACATGTTAATCGCCGGTGTCACCTGCGCATAGAGGACGCCGCAATCGTGCTGGCCCATCACGACGCCGAAGGAATCCAGAATCTGGATTTCGTAACGCTGCTGCAAATAGACGCCGCTGTTGGGACGCTGGTAGATGGTTTGGGTCTCGGGCATGTAAGAGATCATGAACTCGACGTGCAGCGTGAAGTCCTGGAACTTCCGCTTCGTAGTCGCGCCGCCGGCCGAGGTAATCCATTTCTGCGGTGTCATACGGGCGCCCGGTTGCCATTCGTCGGAATTTGAGCCATCGAAAAGGACAATGGCGTCGGCTGGAGCGGGAGTCCCGAGGGTCGGACTGCGCCGTTTGACGCGCTTCAACTCGAACTTCCGGCCGGTGTCGGTCTGGCCGGCGATGGTCTGGCCGTCGCAAACTCCTCGGTACACCTGGTCAATGACCACCCTTTCGCCTTCGAGGCGGGCGTCGGCGGGCGTGCTGGTATCGGTGCTGGGGGCTTTCTGGATAATCGTCCTTCCGTCCCAACCGTCGCCCGGCAGACCGCCGGCAAAGAACATCGTGCGGAACGCGCCATGGCCCAGGGCGCGGACCTGTGCGCCAAGCTTGGCGCCGGCGTCGGCATATTCACCCTGGAATTTGAAGTCCGCGTCGGTGTGCTCCGGGTCGCTATAAACCTTCATCTCCGCCGCTTTGACCGCCGGTTCCGCAGCGGCCAGCGCACTGGCCGCGAGCAATCCGATGACTCCGCTGAGAAGTTTCATGCGCCAATGCTATAGCCGAAACCTCCGGAGACCAAGACCGTTTGTGGCCTACGGCGTGGTCCCGTTACCGAGGGGCGGCGTCGCGCTGGATGACGGCCTGAACAATGGCGTCGGCCAGGGCTTTCATCCCCCGGTCCCCGGGGTGTCCGGCGACGCCATCGTGCGTGAAGGCTCGTTCCGAGCGCGCTGCGTTGGCGGGGTCCCGGCCGAGCGGGCCGGCGTCGACGAAAATGCCGCCAGCCTCCTCACATGCCTCCCGGAGAACCTGGTCCTTGGCGGCATCAGCCCAGAAACAACTGCGCACCACCACCAGCGGGTGGCGTTTCCCCAGGGCACATCTCAGTATGTTCATCATGCCTGACTTGAACTTGGCCTTGGCCTCCGCGGAACCCAGCTCGGGCACGTTCTCGCCGATGGCCAGAACGACCAGGTCGGGGTCGAAAGCAAACGCGTCCTTCAGTTGCCCGTCCACGTCATACGTCGCGTAGTTGCGCTCAAAATCCGCAATGTTCCTGACCATGATCCTCGGTGTGGACCCGGCCTGCCGGGCAATGGCGCTGGTGACGAGATGGACGTAGTCCTGGTCCTCGGAACTGGCCGCCATGCCCCAGTTCCCGGTCCAGCCTATATCGGCTTTGGGCCCGTGAAGGGTGATGCTGTTGCCCAGAAACAGGATTCTGCGGATGGCCGAGGGCTTGACCTCGGGCTCGCCAATGACCGGAAACATCGAGATCCGGAATTTCGTGCAGCCATACGGAATGAGCGTAATTGGCTCCGCCGGTTTCGAGCGGGCCGCGGGCAGGAGCGGCAGGCTGGGGGCTTTTGGGTCAGGGTCCCAGGCGATTTCGACCGCGTTGGCTCGCAGCTTGAGCGGCGCGTTCAGGGGCCAGTCCCATCGGGCAGGCATCGCTGCACGTTCGACCGCCAAGCCTGGGTCTTGCACATCCAGGGCGATTCGCCAACGGGCGGACGGATCCGGCGTGTTCTCATCCGTGGTGTCCGGAATGGGCAGCGCGAAGAGCAGCGGGCCGTATGAAACCGAGGCGTATGGAACACCCCGGGTGCTGGTTTCCTCCGGGATCGTTACTGGTGTGGCCCGGTGCGCGCCATCATAAGGCGGGCCCGAGGCGGCATCACGTCCCCTTTGCACGCTCGGGGTCATGGGCAGCCGTAACTGGACGGTGTCGCCGGGTTTCCAGCTTCGGCTGACGCGGGCAAAGCCGCTGGCGTTCGGCTCGACCACAACCGTTTCGCCGTTCACACTCAGAGCCGGAGCGGTACACCAGCCGGGAATGTGAAGCTCCAGCGGGAAGGCTGTCTCGCGCGCGGGCTGCACCGAGATGTCAATGGTGTCGTTGAAGGGATAATCGGTTCGGCAGGTAATCACAATCGGCACCCGGTCGCCCGCCAGTGCCGTCACGCGGCAGGGGCTGTAGCAAACTGCGGCCAGGCCGTTGTCATAGGTGGCCATCCATATATGCGTGACAAACCAGGGCACAATGCGGTTGAGCGCAGCGGTGCAGCAGAGTGGGGCGTGTTTGGGGCGGTAGGAGCCGCCACTGGCCCTGGGCCCATGGGGAAAGTCCGGCGAGAGGTTGGCGAACCGGTTGGGACTTTGGAAATAAACGTGGGACTTGAAATCACGCGACACCGTGGCCGGCCCCGCATTGAAGAACGCCCGTTCGAGCCGGTCGGCCATCCGGCCTTCCCCGGTTACCAGCAGCAAGCAGACTTGGCTCCAGACATACCCCGCCACATCGCAGGTCTCACTGCCGCGAAAGGCGCCTGTGGGGCTATACCACTCGTCCGCGACCGGCACGCCGTAGGGTTGCATAGCAACGCGCTCGAGCAGGTCATGCCAGCCGACAGCCGCTTCGAGGTAGCGCCGGTCGCCGGTCCACAGGTAGGCCACGAGCCAAGGCGTGGTGCTTTCGATGAATTCGACCACGTGGGCGTTGTCCACGGTGGTGCCTGGCTTCAGGTCTGGCGCTTTCCGATAGCGGTTCAACGTCGGCAGAAGCTGCCCCTCTTTCATGAACATGGCGTCCAGCGCCGCCGCGATGCCCCGGTTGCCCGTCCAACAGTAAGTGTCAAACGCCGGCCAGGGATTCGACAGGTTGCCGGGAATCGACCGCAAGCAGTCGGGGTCGCTGCCGTAGGCCGCTTCGAGCGCTTCCAGGACGTGTTTGTCACCTGACCCGGCGTAGAATCCGGTCATGGCGCGCCCGAGCAGGCCACAGGCCCAGAGCGGCCAACCCTCCAAGGCGGCGGTGACCGCTTTCCGGTCTCCGGCATTGTGCCGGTCCAGCCACCAAAGAAACAGCAGGCTGTTGGTGTTCATGTGATCGGCCACGGCGCAGAGCCGCCTTTGTGCCTGTTGGATCAGCGCTGGGTCGTGCAGGGCGAAGCCCAGACGGGCCAGGCCATCAAACCAGTAACCGCCGCCTTCATAAGGCCAGGCCCCCTTGTACCAGAGGAGCCCTTCGCCGCTCATCTTGTGGTCGGGAGCCCAGGCCCGCTTGAACTCGTCATCATACTCATCCATGTGGCCGGTAAAGCCGTCCCGCGCGGCCAGGCACCAGTCGCGCAACCAGCCGGCAGGTTCGACGGCCCCAGGAGGCAACGGCAGGAAGGCCGCACGTGTTGGCGGCTCGAAGGGCCGCGCATAATTGACGCGGACCGCAGGGGCCAGCGTGGCTGGCGAGCCGGCTGAGGACGCGTTCAATGCTGCGACCGCGGTGACAGCAATCAGGGCCAATCGTGGGAATGGGCTGTTCATTCTGTGGTTGGCCTCAGTCCGCCGCTCGAGCGCCTTCGCGATAGGCCCGCTTTGGCACCGGACGGTTGACATGGAAAACGGAGAGCTCGCGGATAGTGACCGGAGCGACACTCTCTTGCACGGTGAGGCGGACAGCCTGCACGGAGGTCGAGGGAATGGGAATAATCTGGCGGCTGCCCACCTGCGTGCCCAGTGCGAGAGCCGTCCAATTACCATCGGCACGCCGGCGTTCGACCAGGAATTTCCGGATGCGTTCCCCACCGCGGATGTCCTCGCGCAGAACGATATGATCGATAGTCGTCTCGTCACCCAAATCGAGGGATAGAGTGTTTCCCTCGCCTCGGGTGGTGAAAAGCGGCCTGGCGAAGCGCTGGCGGATTTCGTCGCCAAACTCCTGGAGCCGCTTCATCTGCGCGGCGGGCACTTCACCGTGGATGTCGGGGGTGGCGTTGAGCAGCAGATTCACGCCGCGGCCAACCGACATATAATAGATTTCGACCAGGTCATCCAGGCTGAGAATGCGGCGGTCGCTGCCTTCACTCCAAAACCAGTTCGGGCGCAGAATGGACACGTCGCATTCCGCCGGACACCAGGTATTGCCGGTGGGACTGCCCGCGCCTTCCTTGGGCGTCTCGCCCGGTTTCCAATCAATCGTGTTCCAGCACGGGTAAGGGGCGAAGCCGTGCTCGGTGCCCACCCAGCGCGAGCCGCCGGCGCGCCGTCCCTGGAAAGCAATGATCCCGGGCGAGAGCTTATCGATCAGGTCGTTGATCGGGACGATATTCCCCCCATCGAACCACATCTCGAACATCGGGCCGTACCCGGTCAGGATTTCCGTAAGCTGTTGGCGATAGACCTCATTGTAGGCGGCCTGCTTCTCCGGGGAGGGCACGCGTCCGCCGTCTCCAGCGCCCTGCGTATCGTCGCGCGGACACAGATAGACGCCCAGGCGCACGTCTCTGGCCTGGCAAGCCTTGGCCAGTTCGGCGAGCATGTTCCCCCGCCCCTGTTTCCAGTGCGAGGTTCTGAGGGAATAATCGGTCGTCTTGGTCTGCCAGGCACAGTAGCCGCCCACGTGCTTGGCCACGAAGATCATGTACCCGGCGTTGGCGGCCTTGACCGCCTCTACCCATTGATCGGCGCTGAATCGGTCAGGATTGATCTGATCGCGCGGTGTGGAACGGTTGTCCCCTTCGCCGCCCTGGTAAACGTTCGGTGCCCAGTGAAAGAAGAGGCCCACGCCCGCCTCGTGCCAGGCGACCTGCTGCGGCGTGGGCACCGGAAGAAGGACGGGGAACTCTCCCGCGTTGGTGGCCAAGGCCCAAGCGCAGAGGCTGATGGTGAGAAAGAATCGTGTTGGCATGGTGAATTCACATTTTTCGCATGAGCGGTATCAACTCCGGGCCATTGGCGGCGGCGGATCGCTCGACGGGTTCAGACACGGACATGATATGGCTCATGCTCATAGGATCAGCGGGACTCCCGGCGGTTGAACAGCGCGAAACCGAAGGAGCCGATGGGGATTTCCTGGAATTGGATCATCCGGGACTTGGCCAGGGTGCAAACGGCTCTCAAGGGATGAATCCGCAGTCCTTGAGCCAAGCCACGAAACTCTCTTTCCAAAGGGTTGCGGATTCACCACGTCCGTCACCCAGGTCAAAGCCATGGCCGCCTTTGGCAAAGAGGTGCAACTCGACTCGCCCGCCGGCCTTGAGCACCGTTTGGGAAAAATCCAAACAACGGTTGACCGGCGTCAGCTTGTCATCAATGGCGTTCATGATGAACAACGGCGGCAGGGGTCTTGTCTGCGCTATCATCTCGCCGAACTCCTCCCGGAGCCAAGGGTAAAACAATCCCGCGAAATTGACGTTCCCGCTGACCGGGTGGGCGGCCTCGGCCGGTTCAGGGCGAAAGACCGTGTTGAACGCCAGGTTGCCCCCGGCCGAGAACCCGCAGATGCCGATTTTATTCGGGTCGAGATTCAATTCGGCCGCGTGGGAGTGAAGGATGCGGATGGCCTGGCGAGCGTCGGCAAACACTGCCGGAAGATAGACATCCCAAGGGTACTTCCGGTCGTCGCCTTCCGCGCCGTTGTTGGTGCGGTACTTGAGCACGAGCGAGGTGATGCCCCTGGGTTTCAGCCACAGTGCAAGATCATGCCCTTCCCGGTCCAGCCACACCTCGCGATACCCGCCGCCCGGGCAGATCACCAGGCCCACGCCGTTAGCATCGGCTTTTGCCGCCTGGTGAATGCTGTAGGTTGGCTCGGCGACGTAGCTGAAAACCCGGTTTGACCCCGACGGCGAGCCTTTGGAGGTCTGGTTGGTTCTAACGGTCTCCTTGACATCGTAGTGGATAGCATTCTTGAAATCCGCACCTGGCCACAGAGGCCTTTCTTCCGGCAGTTCGGCGGAAAGCACGGCGGTGCAGAGGAAGAGCGCGGGCAGAACCGCGCACTGCGGATTCCGAAAAGGGCTTGAATGATGCGCCATGCCCGGAGGATTTGGGAAAGGCCTTCATGGGTCAAGCAGATGTTCGAGTTTTCGAGGCGAAGTAACCGGCATTGACCAAGGAGCGGGGCGGCGCTACAAGGCAGCCATGAAATGGGTCCTGTCTGTCTGCCCGAGAATGCGCTTCTACCTGTGCCTCGCAGCCGCCTTATCGGCATTCAGCAGCCCAGCCGGGGAAGCGTCGCTGGCCGAGCCCAGAATGATCTTCCTGGACAACGGCGAAGTTCGCATCGGCATGGATCTGGCCCTCGGGGGCGCGGTGACCTTCATTTCCAGCAAAGACCATCCGGGCAACATCATCAACAGCGCCGACCTGGGACGGCAGATACAGATGTCGCATTACTCCGGCCCCTGGCCGTTCGAGGTCGGCGACAAGAAGCCAAATCCGGCCTGGGGAGGCTTGGGCTGGAACCCGATTCAGACCGGCGACTGTTATATGAATCCCGCGAAGGTGATCGAGCATCGCGATGACGGCAAGGAACTCTATATCAAGTGCATCCCCATGCAGTGGCCGCTCAACAATGTTCCCGGGGACTGCCTCTTTGAAACCTGGACGACGCTGGAAGGGCCGCTTATCCACATGCGTTACCGCTGCACCAACCAGCGCGCGGACAAGACCGCCTACCGGCCTTGTTCCCAGGAACTGCCCGCCGTTTATACAATCTCGAGGCTGTGGCGCTTGATGGCCTATACCGGCAATAAACCTTTTACCGGGGACGCGCTTACCCACGTCACGAACGACTGGAGGAAACCGTGGCCCTGGACCCGGTTTGTGGCCACGGAGCGCTGGGCGGCGTTGGTGGACAATGACGGCTGGGGATTGGGCGTATTCAAAGACGACGACGGCGAATTTCACGGCGGGATTTACGGGGATAGGCGATCCGATGATCCCAAGGACGGCTCCACGGCATACGTGGCCCCCATCCACGTGGAGAACTTCGATTACAACATCGTTTACGAACACCGAACTGAGTTCATGGTCGGCGGGCTGGCTGACATTCGCAGACGCTTTAACGACCTGGCGACCCGAACACCGCCCGCCTGGCGCTTTGCCAAAGACCGGCAGCACTGGACGGCGCACGGTGCCACTGATCAGGGCTTCCCACTGAACGGTGAGTGGCGAATCAAGTTCGGTGCGAATAATCCGCGCCTGGAAAGCGCCGTTCAATGCTGGCGAGCCGAAAGCGCCCCGACGCTGGAGCTGGAGCTAGCCTATAAAGGACCGACGTCGGCGGCACGGGTATTGTGGAAGCGCCTCGACGACGATAGGTGGGACATCAATAGGAGCGTCGGCATGGAGCTGAACCCCGATGGCCAGTTCCGTGTGTACCATCTCAACCTTGCACGCTCGCTCGAATACCGGGATTTGATCGTCGGCCTGGCCATTGAACTGGTATCTCAGCCGCATCCTGGGAAGGAGATGGCCATCAAGTCGATTGTGTTCTCACGATGACGAGGCTGCACGAACTCCTGGGCACCGAGTTGCCGATTATTGAAGCACCGATGGCTGGCGTGCAAGGCAGTGCGCTGGCGCTGGCGGTCTGCCAGGCCGGCGGGCTGGGCTCATTGCCTTGTGCGATGCTCAGTTCGGAGGCGATGCGCAAGGAAGTGGCGTCGATCCGGATGCAAACCAGCCGGCCCTTCAACGTGAATTTCTTTTGCCATGCTCCGCCAGAACCCGATCCGGAGCGGGAAAGGGCGTGGCGAAACCTGCTCGCGCCTTACTAGAACGAGTTCGGAATCGCCCCGGAGGCCGTGGTGGCCGGGCCCGCGCGTGCTCCCTTCTCCCGCGAGGCTGCCAACGCGCTGGATGAATTCAAGCCGCCTGTGGTGAGCTTTCATTTTGGATTGCCAGCGCCCGAACTGTTGGCGCGCGTGAAGAGCTGGGGCTCGGTGATCCTCTCGTCGGCAACGACCGTTGAGGAGGCGCAATGGCTCGAAGCGCGGGGCGTTGACGCGATTGTCGCTCAAGGACTTGAGGCTGGCGGCCACCGGGGGCATTTTCTGTCCGCGGATCTGACCGGGCAAATGGGCACGCTCGCGCTGGTGCCCCAAATCGCGCGGGCCGTGAGGGTCCCGGTCATCGCCGCTGGCGGCATCGCGGATGCGCAAGGGGTTGCCGCGGCCCTGGCGCTCGGCGCCGTCGGCGTCCAACTTGGCACGGCTTACCTGCTTTGTCCGGAAGCAACCACCAGCGCGGTCCATCGTGCAGCGCTCAGGAGCGAAGCTGTGCGCCATACCGCGCTGACGAACCTGTTCAGCGGTGGGGTGGCCCGCGGCATCGTCAACCGGGTCATGAGAGAGTTGGGGCCGATGAACGAGGTCGCGCCCCGTTTTCCTCTGGCGGCAGTTGCGATGGCGCCCTTGCGCGCGGCGGCAGAAAAGCGCGGGTTGGGTGATTTCTCGAACCTGTGGGCCGGCCAGAACGCCAACGATTCGAAGCCGATACCGGCTGCTCAACTCACCCGTGCGTTGGCTGCCAGGTTGTAGTTGGGAGGCGGGTCCCGCTATTCGCGAACCAGCACGGCCGGGCGCTTGCCGGCATGACGATGAATCGCTTCACCCAGCCAGGCGATAGTTTGGCCCAGGTCCTTCATGTTTCGCGCCGCTTCGTCGTCCTTCGCCACCTCGCCCTTCTCCCGGCCGAAGCCGAGGTTCCAGTATGTGGAGCCTGGGACAATGGCGCCCGACATGAGGAACATGTGGTTCATCGTGTCAAAAGCATGGGTACCGCCGCCGCGCCGGACGGCCACTACGGCCGCTCCGATTTTCCCTCGGAACAGCCCGCCATTGGCCAGCGCGACCAACCCGGCGCGATCCAGCAGCGCCTTCATTTCGGCGCTCACGTCGGTAAAGTAGGTCGGCGAACCAAGGATGATCGCGTCAGCGGCGACCATTTTCCCGAAGCATTCGTTAAAAAACGCGTCGTTTTGGCAGCACCGGGAATCCTTCGTATCGAAGCAGTGGTAGCACGCGCGGCATCCGCGGATGGGCGCGCTCCCGACCTGGATGAGTTCGGTGTCCCAGCCGGCGGCGGCCAGTGGCGCCAACACCTGTTTCAGGAGCATCTCGGTATTCCCGCCCTTGCGCGGGCTCCCATTGATGGCAACAGCTTTCATAATTCAAACCTCAGAGCACTGGGGATTCAGCTTGGGTTTGAGCCGCGTGTCAATGATGAACCACAGCCAACCGGCGGGCTGCGTCCGGATTCTCGACATGGCCCTGCGGGCAAACCCGAACATCCTGGAGTGCGAGAAATGACATTCAGTCCGAGGCCGAAATTTACCCTGGTTTTGCCCTGCCGAGTTATTCCCGCAGTATCCCGCAGTGTGCCGCACTTCAGTTTTTGCCCAGAAAACGCGCGATTTTCCAAGGGAAATCGAGCCTTCATCTGACTACGGACCAGAAGGTTGTAGGTTCAACTCCTACTGGGTGCGCCATTTTTTCTCATTATTTACTAAACGGTATCGAGAACCGTGAGTGACGTTCCGATTTCTGATTCGGCTGTGCCGAGAACCCCGTCGCTCCGATCACCATGCCGGGCCGTCCCCGCGTAACCCATGGCCCTCACGGCTACCCAAGGCAAGCTGCGCGGCTTCCCTGCTGAGCAGGCCTGGGCGAGGCAATTTGCGTGACCAAGAAGCGCTTATATATTGGGGCGCAGCTTTGAGCGATCCATTCACAAACGAGATCGAGCACTTGACTGGCCGCCTCGACGCGATCATTCGGGAGCAGGCGGGGGAGCTCGCTTTCCGCCACCTCGAGGAGCTCACTCACGCCAGCGAGGAGCATCGGCGCGCTCCCCGCCGCGCGCCGGGCATGAAACTCCGGTTCTACCACGGCAAAGGAGGCACTATTGACCGCGGTGGTGGCGCGAGCTGCCGCAGTTTGCGCGCCCAACCCCACGCCGCGCACGGCGGACGGATCCAGATCAGTGACCAGGGCGAAGTCATTTCACTGAGATACTCGAATCCTGCCATCGCCCAGCGCAACCTCGAGCGACTCACCTCCGCCGTCATTGCAGGGCAATGTCTGCCGGAGCCGGAAACCACCGAACTGGCTGCCTGGGAACGCGAGATGGCGCGGCTCGCGCGGCTCTCTTTTGAGTTCTACCAGCGGCTGGCCTATCAAACACCAAAGTTCGCCGAGTATTTCTGGCAAGCCACCCCTATCGACCTGGTCGAGCACCTGCGGCTTGGCTCGCGGCCCTCGCGCCGGCAGCCGACCACTGACATCCGACAGCTTCGCGCGATCCGGTGGGTTTTCGCCTGGACACAATCGCGGCATTTGCTCTCCGCCTGGTAAGGAGTGGGCTACGCGCTGCGCCAGTTCGAGAGCCAGGAGCCGAACGGTCTGGCAAAACTGCGGGACATGTATCGAAACTGGCCATTCTTCCGCACCCTGGTCCACAACGCAGAGGTCTCGCTGGCAAAGGCCGACCTCGGCATCTCGCGCCAGTACGCCGCGCTGGTCAGGTCTGCCGGAGTGGGCAAGAAGATCCTCGGTCTGATGGAAGCCGAACACGCTCGCTCCGTGCGGATGGTTTTCGCCGTGGCGCAACGCAGTGCCTTGCTGGAGAATCAGCCGACGCTCGCGCGATCTATCCGGCTGCGGAATCCGTACGTCGATCCACTGAGCTTCCTCCAAATCCGGTTCCTGTCGGCCTGGCGTCACGCCGGCGAAAAACGGTGCAAGGAGCCGTCGCGCCAGCCGCTGGCGCTGACCGTCAAAGGCGTGGCCTCGGGAATGAAGAGCACCGGTTGATTGTGCAGGGCTTGTCAGCGCGGCCGTCTATCCGTATATCACTGACATGCGCCGAAACTCGGGGGTATGGCATCTTTCCCGCGACAACACGGTGGCCTGTGGATCTACGGACTTGATAATGCGATACGCGGGTTTGAGAATGCCCTTGGCGTAGGCCTTGACCGTCAACTTCCTCCTCGATCCGCCGCGGATCGCTCGACGTCAAGCTCAGGGCGTTCGTCCCGCCGACCAGGAATGAGTTGTGTAAATCACTAAATCCTTCACAATCGCGATATTAAACCGACTGAGTTCAACGACAAAAAGGCCCGCATCCATGAATGAAAATGTGATCCTGAATCGGCGTCAGTTTCTGCGCACCGGCGGCCAGATGGCGACGACGCTAGCGGCCGCCTCCGCATGGGCGCCCGCGGTTCTCTCCGCGGCATCCCGCGCCAAAACGATTGGCGTCGGTTGTATCGGTCTGGGGACGCGTGGTCCCGGACACCTGGGCCGCAACCTACCAGTTCGAGAAGCTGGGCCGGACGGTCATTTTCACCGGGAGCATGAACACCAGCGTGGCGCAGCCCGTGGAAATCTGCGGCCGGGACGGCACGCTGCGATTCGACGACATCGCGCACAACGTGACCACCTTCGAAATCTTGCCCGAGCGTCACAACCGGCGTGCGAACGTGCCCAAGGGCTACGAGCGAGGCAAGACACCGGGCCAGCCCAACCACATGGTGGACTGGGTGAACTGCATCCAAAGCCGGAGCACCCCGAAATGCTCGACCGACGAGGCCTTCATCGAAAGCGCGACCGCCATCATGTCCCTGGTCTCGCATCGGGAACAGCGCCTGGTGCGTTGGGATGCCACCCGGGAAGAAATCGTGTGAAACGGCAACCCGGTCCGCTTCTGCGAAGTATGGATTCGCCCGCTGTGAACCGGAATGATGCCGTGCGATTCTCGCTTCTGTTCACGCTCGCCGTCCTGCTTTTGACCCCGTTGGCCCATGCTGAAGCCGCGGAGGACAAACTGCCGGAGGGTTCCGCTCCCTATCCGGGTTGGCAGCACTCGGGGTCCATTTGGGTCTTGACCACGCCGGAGGGCGCGAACCTGCCGGCTGCGTTTTCTGAGACCGAATTTCCCTTGCTGGTGCGGCTGCACAAAGACTTCTTCGATTTCAGCCAGGCGAAAGCCAACGGGGAGGATGTTCGCTTCTCCACCACCAAAGGCACTCCGCTGGTCTATCAGATCGAAGAGTGGGATGCGACCAAGGGCACGGCTGGCATCTGGGTGCGCCTGCCGACGATCCAAGGGAATGCGCGGCAGGAGATTCGGCTGCATTGGGGCAAGGCCGACGCGGCCAGTGAATCCAGCGGACCGGATGTATTCAACGAGTCCAACGGGTACCTCAGCGTCTGGCACATGAGCAACCCCGAGAAAGATGAGGTCGGCACGCTCAAGTCTAAGGATGTGGGAACGACGGCCACCGCCGGGATCGTTGGCCAGGCGCGGCGCTTTGCGGGCCGCCAGGGCATTTTTTGCGGGGACAAGATTACGAATTATCCTTCCGGCGCGGGTTCGCACACCTCGGAAGCCTGGTTCCGGGCGCAGACGCCCAATGCTCAAGTCCTGGCCTGGGGTAATGAGCAGGCGCAGGGCAAAGTGGTGATGCAGTTTCGCAGCCCGCCGCATATCAACATGGACTGCTACTTTTCCGGCGCCAACGTCAGAGGCAACAGCAGGCTTCCCATGTGCCAGTGGATACAGGTGGTGCATACTTACCAGAAAGGAGATTCCCGGATTTACGTCAATGGCCTCCTCGACGGCGCCTCAACGAATCCCGCGGCGCCTCTGGCTATCAAGAGCCCGGCGCGGATGTGGATCGGCGGCTGGTATGACAACTACGACTTTATCGGCGACATTGACGAGGTACGGATCTCCAAAGTGGCCCGCTCCGCCGACTGGGTGAAGCTGCAATATGAGAACCAGAAGCTGCTGCAAACGCTGACAGGACCTGTGGTGCAGCCGGGTGGTGAGTTTTCAGTTTCGCCCGAGCGAGTTACGGTGTTGGAGGGGAAAAGCGCGGCGTTTTCGGCCCGGGCCGGCGGCGCGCAAAAGGTCTATTGGATTCTCAAAGGCGATGACCGGGAGACGATCGTCGCTGTTGACCGCTTCCAATTCGCGTTCGATGCGGGCCGCGTGACCGGGGACAAGTCGGCCACGTTGCGGTTCAAGGCGATCTACGCGGATGGGGTGAAGACGCGGGACATTCCCATCACCATCCATGAGGACATTCCGGAACCCGTGTTCACGTTGAAAGCACCGGCGACCTGGGATGGACGCGCGACGATCGAGGTCGTGGCGCAGATGGCCAACTCGCGCGAGATGCAGGCGAAGGCTGCGGGAAATCTGAGCTATTCCTGGAGTGTTTCGGACATCGCGGTGATCAAGGAGGTTCTGCCCGGGAAACTCATTCTCAAGCGTGCGCAGAACAGCGGCAAGATGACCGTGACCGCGGCGGTGCACAACGGCGGCAAGCCGACAACGCAGACAATCACGATTGTGGTTACCGAGTCCGAGCGCGACGCGTGGGTGGCCCGGCTTCCGGCGAAAGATGAGAAGCCGCAGGACAATCAATTCTATGCCCGCGACGACAAGAACGAGGGCACGCTCTTCTACAACGGAACGCTGAATGAAGCGGCGAACTCGGTGTTTCTCAAAGTCTATGCGGACGGGCGCCTTTACGCGAACGAGAGCCGCAAGCTGGCGACGGACAAATCCTACGCCTTCTCCGTGAAGCTCCAGCCGGGGTTAATGCACTATACAGTGGAGTTCGGGTTCGAGAACGGCGGACATGAGACCCTGCTGCACACGGTGACCAACGCAGTCTGCGGCGATGCGTATTTAATGAACGGGCAATCCAACGCGGTGGCGACGGATTGGGGGGAGGGTGAACCGACTTTCCGCAGCGAATGGATTCGCAGTTTTGGCAGCATGTCGGGCAGCCCGGAAGGCGTTAGAGTGTGGGGCGACGCCGTGCACCGCAGCCGCGATGGCGAAAACCTGCAGATTGGTTATTGGGGCATGGAACTGGCCCGTCGGTTGGTGGAAGACCAGCAGATTCCCATCTGCATCCTCAATGGCGCCGTCGGCGGAACCCGCATCGATCAGCATCAGCGCAATCCCGACAACCCCCAGGACATGACGACCATATACGGACGACTGCTTTGGCGGGCGAGCGAGGCGAAGCTCACCCACGGCATCCGTGGCGTGCTGTGGCACCAGGGCGAGAATGACCAAGGCGCCGATGGTCCCACCGGCGGCTATGGCTGGGAGACCTACCGGCAATACTTTATCGATTTGGCGGCCGCGTGGAAACAGGACTTTCCAAACCTCCAGCACTACTACATTTTCCAGATTTGGCCCAAGGCCTGCGCTATGGGGGTGAAGGGATCAGACAACATGCTCCGAGAGGTCCAAAGAAGTCTGCCGTCCTGTTTTTCCCGCCTGAGCGTCATGTCCACGCTCGGCATCGAGCCTCCCGGCGACTGCCACTATCCCGCCGCCGGCTACGCCGAGATCGCCCGTCTCATCTGCCCGCTCGTCGAGCGGGACAACTACGGGAAGGTTTTCACCTCCTCCATCACGCCGCCCGATCTCGAACGCGCCTACTATGCGAGCGACAAGAAGGATGAGATCGTGATGGAGTTCGACCAACCCATGACCTGGGACAATGCGCTCGCCGGCCAGTTCTACCTCGAGGGCGAGAAGGGCAAAGTCGCTTCGGGCGCGGTGTCCGGGCGAGTGATTACGCTCAAACTTGCAGCGGCTTCAACGGCGCAAAAGCTGACCTACCTGGACAGCGCGTCGTGGAGCCAAAACCACCTGCTCCGCGGCGAAAACGGCATCGCTGCGCTTACCTTCTGCGAGGCGCCGATTCTGCCTCCGGGACTCGCCCGGTGATGTCATGTAAAATCGGCATGGCTCGGTCAACAATTGCTATTCCGCGAACGGCTGGTTTTGGTAAAGTCCGCCCGTGAGAATTCTGCCAAATCCCCGGAGACTGCTGGCGGCGCTTTTCGCCTTCGCTGCGACCGCCGTCGTCTCCGCCCAATCGTTGGGGTCCGGCGCCACGATTTGGGGATACCTTACCACGGACATGGCGGCGTCGGTCACGCAAGGGTGGCGGGAGACTCCTACCGCTTCGAGCGTCAGCGGGCGGCCGATCAGCATCGCCGGGCAGCGTTACGAAAAGGGCCTGGGCACACACGCGCCCGGCGAGATGGTTTTCAAACTCGGCCGCCACCATGAGCGTTTCACCGCCGAAGTGGGCGTCGACGATCAGGGCGGCAAGACCGGGCCGGTGGTGTTCACGGTCCTGCTCGATGGCCAGGAGGGGTTCGACAGCGGCCTGATGAGATGCGGACAGCCGGCAAAACACATCGCGCTTGCCCTCATGGAACTGCGGAGCAAGGGAAAGTGAATATGTTGAACCGGACAACCTTGAAACGACTCATGGCGGGGACCGGATTGGGAATCTCCATTCTGACTCAGGCCGCCGCTCCGGTGCCGGTTGCCGACACCGCCGCCCTGATGCCCAGGCACGGCACGGTCAGCCTCTACCCGGCCAAACAGTGGGAGGATTCGCTGGCCACGGGCAATGGAATCATGGGCGCTCTGCTGGCCGGTGATCCCGAGCACGAAACGCTCATCGTCAATCACTGCAAATTGTGGCTGCCGCTCGGCTCGCGAGAGGTGCTGCCGGAGACGGGCAAGTACCTGGCGGAGATGCGCCGGCTCATTGCCGAGAAAGGCTATGGCGAGGCCCAGAAGTTCTTCGAGGCGAAGGCCAGGGAACAAGGCTGGGGCGGCAAGATCATCTGGACCGACCCATTCCATCCGGGGCTGCTCGTCAAGCTCGACCAACCCACCGGCGGCGACATCACCGATTACGCGAGGGTCGAGGATTTCTCCACGGGCGAGGTGCGGGTGCTATGGCGCACCACGGAGGGGGCGTTTTCACGCCGCATGTTCGTGTCGCGGGTGGACAACGTGATGGTCATCAAGCTGGCGGCGCCGGAGGGCAAACTCACTTGCCGGCTTCGCGTGGAGAAACCCGCGAACAAACTCATCGAATCCACCCTCGTCCACCGCGAGGGCATGGTTACCTGCCACAGTGTCTATGTGAACGGCAAGGGCGGCTACGACGGAGCGATGCGCATCACGACACAGGGTGGGACAATGACTTCCGACGGCGAATCCATCACCTTGACCGGCGCGAATTCCGCGCTGCTGGTCGTGCGTCTCGAGCCGTGGAAAACACCCCTGCCGGGCAGCGAAGCCTGGCCGTATTCCGCGGACAATCCTGAGTTCGCCAAGGAGACGGCGACGAAATCGCAACGGGCGGGCAAGGAATATCGATCCCAATGGATGGAGCGTCTGAAGGAGACTCTAGCGGGCCTGCCGGCGGACTACGATGCGCTTTTCCTGCCCCACGAGAAGGCCCATGGGGAAATCTTCAACCGGGTCACGGTGGATTTGGGAGGCACCCCGGCTGAACGCCGGCTGGCTACCGAACCGCTACTGGCGTTGGCGAAAAAGGAGAACCGCCTGCCGGCGGCGTTGCTGGAACGGATGTACGATGCCGGTCGTTACGAGTTTATCTGCGCGGCGGGACCCGACACGCCGCCGAATCTCTTCGGGATCTGGACCGGGACCTGGGCGCCGGCTTGGTCGGGCGATTACACGCTGGACACTAACATACAGCTCGACATCGAGTCGGCCTTCAGCGGGAACATGGCCGAGTGCATGGGCGGCTATTTCAAGTTGATGGAGGAATTCGTCCCGGATTGTCAAGCCAACGCGAAGAAGCTCTACGGCTGCCGCGGCATCCTTTCCGGCAGCCGGGCCTCCAACCTCGGACTGCACCTACACTGGGGCAGCGGCTGGCCGGGGCAGTTCTGGACACCCGGCGCTTCCTGGCTGGCCCACTGGTTTTACGATTATTACCAGTACACGGGCGACCGGGATTTCCTGCGAGACCACGCCGTGCCCTACATGAAACAATGCGCCCTGTTCTGGGAGGATTTCCTCAAAGGGACCGAAGATGCCAACGGCAAGTTTCACTTCAGCCCTTCCTTTTCGGCAGAGAACGGCCTGGGCGACAATGCCACCCAGGACCTCTCGATTAGCCGCGAACTGCTCACCAACGTGATCGCCGCCTGCGAGACACTGAGGATCGAGCCGGAGGGCGTGGGACGTTGGAAAGCGATGCTGGCCAAGCTGCCACCGTACCTGATCAACGACGAAGGCCAGCTCAAGGAATGGGCGATTCCAAACAAAGGCGAGAACAACAACCATCGGCACCTGATGCATCTTTACGGCGCATTCGAGAGCCAGGAGTTCAGCGAGGAAGCCGAGCCGAGGCTCTTCCAGGCGGCGCGAGTGGCTCTGGATAACCGGCTGCGGGAAGCCAAGGAGACGGCCACGCATGGCCGCATGCACATGGGCCTCGCCGCCGCGACGCTGGGGATGGGAAACGAGGCCTTTGGCCGGCTCCGGCTGATGGCCATCGATCGTTCCATGTACGCGAACATGATCACGGCGCACAACGACGGCCCCCAAATCCTCTGCGACGACGGCAATGGCTCGATTCCCGAGATCGTCAACCGCCTGGCCGTCCAGTCCAAGGCCGGCCGGTTGATGTTGTTGCCCGCCATTCCCGACGCGTTGCCCCAAGGCTCGATCCGCGGCACGCGCGCCCGGGGGCAGCTCCGCGTGGACCTGATCCGTTGGGACATGAAAGCGGGGAAACTGACCGCCGTGCTGGCTTCGCAGGTCGACCAGACCCTCGACGTGGTCCTGCCGCCAGGGATGGCGGTGGCCCGGTTGACGGCCAACGGCAAAGTCCTGCCCGTGATCGCCCAGGGCCTGCGCAAGCAGGGCTGCCGGCTTGCCCTGCCCAAGGGAGACGCCGTCACCCTCGAGGCGAGATTTCTTCCCGACCATTAGGGCGATGCGCTCCTCGGCGAGAGCAATCGGAACTTAGTTTGATCTATCTGCAAGGGCTGATGCCTGGCTAGCGCAGTCGCGCCTTTGTTTTCATTTCGTGAATACAAATATGAAAACGCAAGCTGTCCTGGCACGGAATTCCCTGTGTCTGGCAACGGTAATTCTCTCGCTGCTCGGGCGCTCCGCTTGGGCCCAAATGACCACCGGCAGCGCGATGGAGGACTTCGGCAAGACGTTCAACCTCTCGGCCAAAGGCTGGTCCGCGCAGCAGATCGGCTGCAGCCAGGGGGCCAACGTGCTTTGGCCGGGAGATGATGTGAGCTTCACGTTCTCCGTCAAGCCGGGTCAGCCCTACAAGGGGGCCATCAAGGCGGACGTCATCCGCTACGGCACCAAGGGCAAGCCTGGCGATTGGTGGAAGCCCATCGTCTTCAAGATCGCCGAGGCCAGTTCCAGTTGGGTCGAGGTGGATCTGCCGGCTGAGGGAGGGAGCTTCGAAGTCAGTCCGAAAATCGGGGATGCATTCGGCGGCTACGCGGTGATTCTCGACCTGGGGGAGCGGGGCCGCGCTTTTGGCTGCACCTGCGTGCGAGTGCCGGCGCCGGCGCCGGGCCGGGAGCGGCTCCCGACTCACGCAATGGACCTGGGCTGGCCGCACGAGATGTCGCCGCAGGTCTTCAACGTCTTCAAGCGCCTCGGCGTCAAGGGCGCCCGAACCGAAGGCGGCTACAAGACGATTGCCGATGCGCACGTTGACTGGGCGATGGAAAACGACGTGACGCTGATGCTCACCGTGGGCTGCGGCAACACCCCCGGTGAGCAGCAGCCTCTGGGGCGGGGGCGCCCCTGGCTGAAACCGGACAACACGTGCATCGAAGGGGTGAAGGAAGACCTCGCCTGGCTGCCTTCGTTCGATCCGGAGTTTAAGCGCTATCTCATAGACGTGGTTTCCAAGTATGGCTGGCCCAAAGGGCCGGTCAATGCGGTCGAGTTGTGGAACGAACCCTGGGAAGGCGTGTCCATCAGCGGTTGGGGCGCGGACATCCCGCGCTTCCGGGAGCTCTACAAAGTGATGGCCGAGGCGGTGCTCGAAGCGCGCAAGGAAGCGGGCGTAAGGGTCCTCATCGGCGGGGCGTGCTCTTCCGCCAATACGCGGGACAAGCTCTTTTGCGACGGCACAGACACGTTCCTGCCCTGGCTGGATTTCGTGAGCATTCACTACCAACCGCTCTCGGCCGACCCGGTGCTCGAGCCAAAATGGATGAACCGCAAAGGCGAGTATGGGCGGGTGCGGGTTTGGGACACAGAAAGCTGGGTGGCCAATTCGGACGACCGGGTGGCCGCGGTAATCGCTTCCATGCGCGCCATGGGCCAGGATCGGACCGCAGGCATTTATGCCGGAAACGTTTTTACTTCCCAAAAGCACCGGGTCGGCGGCAAAGAGTACGCCGTGGCCCAAGTGTGGTCCCCCGGCGCCGCGGTGGCTGGCTGCCAGCATTTCATTGGCCAGCGTGAGTTCAAGGAGATCCTCTTCAAGAGCGGCCTGCCCTGGGTGTTTGTCTTCGACGGGTTGCGGCGGAGAGCCGCCGGCGGGGAGCGAACGGGCCCGGCCAATCCCGACGACGGCACCGTGGTCATCACCGGGGACTTGAGCGCCAGCTATGACAAGAACCGGACCCTGTTCCGCTCGGTGGCCCTGGCCAAGGACGCGCGGCTGGAACTGCCGGCGGACGGGGGCAAGTTCATACTCTATGATTTCTATGCCAACCCGATGCCGCCGGAATCCGGCAGGATCACTGTGCCGTTGAACAACCTCGGCTATTTCCTGCGCACGGATGGGAGCCGCGGCTCGTTCGCTGCGCTGCTCAAGGCCATCGCCAAGGCCAGGATCATCGGGGTTGAGCCAGTGGAGATTGTGGCCGGCGACATGACGGCGCCGATAAGTGCCAGGCCGAAGCTGAAGCTCAGAATCTCTGATGTCCTGGATCGGCCCGTGAAAGGAAAACTGACGGTGAAGATCGACGGCCTGGTCACGGAACCCGGTGAACAGACCCTCTCATTTCATGGGCAGGAGAGCCGGGAGGTTTTTGTCACGGTCACCGCCGGCTCGGCGGCGCCTGACAACAATTACAGGCTCCTGGCGAGTTTCGACGGCGGGCAAGACGGGAGCGTGAGCCATGCGGAGCTAATGCATGTGAACTTCGTTGCCAAACGGGTGTTGACTATCGATGGGAATCTCGAGGACTGGCAGGGCGTCATTCCGCAGACCGGTGCGCAGCGAGTGGGGGCGAGCGAAACCGAAAAGGCCTACTTGCCCTTCAAGAACTGGGACCGTCAGAGCGGCGGCGGGGCGGCCACGGCCTGGATGGCTTACGACGAGAATTTCTTCTATTTCGCCGCCCGGGTGCCGGGTATGCAGGGCATGCCTCGCTTCGAGACCCGTAATGACGACGACTACTTCTATCCGGACAAGGTCATCAGCAAAGGCAGGGAGCTGGCCTGGCCGCAGAGCGTGCGCCACTTTTCCTATCGCAAAGACTTCGAGGTCCCCTCCGGCAACGGCAAACACAACGTCCAGATCGCCTTCAATGTCATCCCCCCGGAGAAGAAGGACCACCTCCAGTATCCTCCCGGAACCATGCCGCGCTTTTGCGCCTACTTCGACACGGACTACGAGTTCGCCCTGAACCAGGTCGACCAAAAGTATGGCGGCGGCACGGAGATCTTCTGCCTGCAACGGCCCGGCATGATGCGCAAGCACTTCTTCCCGCGCCAGCCGCGCGCGGCAGTGGACGGCGGGCCGGTCAAAGGCGATGCAAAGCTCGTGGTGAAAGACAATGTCGTCGAGTGCGCCATCCCCTGGAGCGAAATGCCGGAGGTCAAACGCCACGTGGACGCCGGCCAAACGGTCAGGTTCAGCTTCCGGGTCAATAACGGCGGAAGCGCGTTCGAATTGGCGGCGGGCCGGAGCGTGTCCAAGGACAACTGCTTTGCTTTCCACAACGATTGGTCCACCCACTGGGCCAACGAGCTCGAATTCGGTTTCGAGAAATGAAAGAGAACCTGCTCGTTCAGCCGTGCGCCTGATGAGCAACCGACCAGGTGAGTTCGCCGGCAGTCGTCATTGCCGCCCATTTGGGCACCGCGGTCGAAGGCTTTCACTTGATAGGCCGGCGGGATTTCAAAAGTAACCATTATGGAAAAAACAAATACACGATTCACCTCCCTGAGATGCCTGTTGTTGCTCGGCCTGCTCGCGCCGGCTTCGGCCGCTATGGCGGCTGGCCTTGACTATACCGTTTCCTGGGTGGGCAATTCCTTCTCCGGCGCCAGCAACAAGTGGGTCCAGAATTTTTTCATCCACATGAACACCAGCCCGGATGGCTCCTGCTACACCTGGAGCCACTGGGACGAGGGCGGCAAGAAATTTGGCGTCTATAAAGACGGTGATGTCGTCGGGAACACCAACACCCGTCCCAACAGCCTCGAAGTCAAAGACAAGGCCGCCCGTCTCTGGAAACTGGAAGTTGAATATGTGGACCCGAAGAACAACGAATTCGACTTTGTGCCCAAGAGGATCACCTGCGAGGGCAAGGAAGTGTCATTCCCCGACCTCTTTCAGCCCACCGCGCTCGCTGTGGCCAATGGTGGAGAGTTGATGGTGGCCGACTCGCTGACTGGACCGCGGCAGCAGGTGCTCTTCTATGACGTCCAGGAACCGGAGTATCCGAAGCTCAACTGGGCCTTCGGAGATTACGGCGGCATTGCTTCCGGCAAACCGGGCGAGGTCACCCCCACCAAGTTCTGGGGGATCCGTGGCATCGGAACCGACACGGAGGGCAACATTTATGTTGCCATGAGTGAAATGGGCACGGTCCTGCGCAAGTTCACGCCCGGGGGCAAACTGGTTTGGGAACTCTACGGCCATTTTTTCGTGGATGTCGCGTGCGCCGACCCGGCCACAGATGGCCGCGATGTCTGGGGGATCCAGGAACACTATATCCTGGATTACGCGCAGATTCCCGCCCCCGGTTCCGCAGGCGTCGTGCCGCGGCAGGGGGAGTCCGCCCGCCGGTTCCATAATCCCCCCGGGGTGAAATGGGTTGGCTATTCGCTCGACCGCCACAAGTACCCGCACGACCCGCGCGGCCTGATGTTCGTCAAACAGCAAGGCGAGCACGGTCTTACCTCGCCGCAGATTGTCTATCTCAAGGGCAAGCGGTTCATGTTTGTCGGGGGCATGTTCGCCAGCAACTTCATCAATATCTTCCGGTACGACGACGAAATGGCCATCCACTCAGGTCTCATCATGCAATGGGGCAACGCCATTTACCGCACAGACCTGACCTGGCCGCCTGGCAAGCCCAAGGGCACGTTCATCTGGCGCGACCTCAACGGCGACGGCGAATACCAGGCTGATGAGTTCGCTCCCAATACCGAGCGTGTCCATCCCGGCCCGTTCTGGGTGGACAAGTTGGGGAACATCTGGATGGCATACAACTTTTTCCGGTATGACTTCCAGGGTCTCGACGAGAAGGGCAATCCGATCTATGGGGCGGACAAGATCACCGTGATGAAGCCGCCAAAGGGAATGACCAAGGTGGCGCGGGTCTGGTATGACGTGGATACGGATACGCTGGTCGCTGCTGACGAAGGCAGCGACATGCGCCACATCAGCCGGGTATTCATTTGCAGGCATTACCTGGCTGGAAACCGGGAGGCGGTTAGCTTCGTTCCCGGCGCCGGCAAAGCCGCGGAATGCGTCACGGCCGCGGGTGATTACGTCTTCACGGGCGGCTGGAAAGAACGCGGGCGGATTTGGGTGAACCGGATGGGCGATGGCGCGGAGTTGGGGGTTTTCGAGCCCGGCGCTACAGTTGGCGGCGTGGAAAACACGGGCTGGATCGACATTCTCACCGGCATCACTGCTTTCAAGCGCAGCAACGGGGAATACCTGGTCTTCGTGGAGGAGGATTATAAGGCCAAAGCAATCCTGTACCGCTAGAAACCGTAAAATGGTTTTCATTTTAGGTTCTGAAATGTGAAATTATTCTTGCGCTGCGAGCCGAGTTTCTCTCCAATATTGGTGATTCGGCACGCCTGACGCGCATATCAACGCTGTGAAATATGAAAAAGAAAACCCTCCCAACACCGGTGCTCCGCGAGACCGCGGCATTGGTCCGGTGCGGCGAGGACGACTGCGCAGGCAGGATGTCTGCGCCACGGGACATCTGGAAGACTGCGGAATCGGTTTGGGACGTGGAGGCCACTGCCGTGCAGGGGCTGAGCAGGACAATTGATCGGCGAGCGTTTTGTCGATGTGTTCGGGCCATCGCGCGGTGCCGGGGACGGGTGCTCACGACGGGGTGCGGCACCTCCGCGGCGGCGGCCCGGAAGATCGCTCACTCGCTCTGCTGCATTGAACGTCCGGCGGTCTTTTTGGCGCCCGGGGATGCTCTGCACGGTGGGCTGGGGCTGGCGCAGCCGTCCGACCTCGCCGTGTTGATTTCCAAGGGAGGCAACACGCGGGAGATTGTGAACTTGATCGCCCCGCTCCAGGCCAAGCGTGTGCCGATCATCGGGGTCACTGAGAACCCTGATTCGGCGGTGGGTCGGGCTGCGGGATTTTTACTGCGAGTCAGAGTGGAGCGGGAGCCTGACGAGTTCGACATGCTGGCCACGGCCAGCACTATGGCCGTCGTTGCCGTCTTCGATGCCATTTGCGTCGCTTTGATGAAGGTCACCGGCTACACACGGAACCAATTTGCCGTTATTCATCCCGGCGGAGCGGTTGGAGAACGGTTGTTGGCCGGCGAACAGCCGCTCTGCTCGCAAAGACCTGGGAACCTGAAATGAAAACCGCCTGTCTCACCGCCGCCAAGACGATTGAACTGCGCGATGGGCCTCGGCCACAGGCGCCCTCGGACGGCCTGGTTATGAAGATGGCGGCTTGCGGAGTGTGCGGCTCGGATCTGCGCCGATGGCAGGATGGGCCGCCGGCAGGCACGCATCTAGTCCAGGGCCATGAGCTGGCTGGGACCGTTGTGGAGGCGGGGCCTGGAGTGAGAGGGTTCAGGACCGGCGACCACATTGCAGTGGCCCCGGACATTCATTGCGGCCATTGCTGGTACTGCCGGCGGGGGAGATTCAATCTCTGCACCGACCTGCGGCTTCTGGGCATTACTGCCGGCTACGACGGCGGATTCGCCGAGTATGTGTATTTGAGTAGCGAGGTCCTGACCAACGGCATCGTTCACCGGATGCCTCAGGGCCTGTCGTTCAAGGACGGCGCCCTGGCGGAGACGCTCTCCTCGGTGTTGGCCTCCCACGATCATTGCGGACTGAGCCTGGGGGAAACGCTCGTGGTCCTCGGTTCCGGGCCGATAGGCTGCCTGCACACGGTTCTGGGGCAGGCGCGCGGCGCCCGAGTCATTGTCGCGGAACCAAACCCGATCCGCCGCCGCATCGCCGCACAGTTCCAACCGGAGGCGATCATCGACGTGGTGGGGCAGGACGTCATTGCCGAAGTCAAGCGGCTGACCGACGGCCTCGGCGCGGACGTAGTGGTCTGCGCCAATCCCGTCGCGGCGACGCAGACGCAGGCCGTGGAAATGACCCGGCGCGGCGGCCGAATTGTGCTTTTTGGCGGTCTGCCCAAAGCCGATCCGATGGTGAACCTCAACGCCAACCTGATTCATTACGGGGAGAAGGTGGTGCTCGGGGCCTTTTCGTATCATCCGAGCTATCACGAAGAGGCCCTGCGCATCCTCGCGCGCAAGGTAGTCCAGGCCGAGAGACTGATCACGCATGTCCTGCCGTTGTCACGCGTCGGGGAAGCGTTCGCGATCGCCGCATCTGGCGAAGCCCTCAAGGTCATGGTGGAGCCCGACTGAACCATCCTTTTCGAAAGCCGATGAACGCCATAAACGAACGGCTGCTCGACCTGGAAGCCAAAGGCACACCGGTGACCATTGGTCTCATCGGGGCCGGCCAAATGGGCCAGGAGATTCTGTGCCAGGTTCAACTCATGAAGGGCGTGCGCATCCCAGTGGTCGTGGACGTCACCTTCGAGCGCGCGGAGTTGGCCTGCCAGATGGCCCGGCTACCGGCCGAGCGGCTGGCACGTGTAAAATCCCCGCAGGCCGCACAGGCGGCGATTGGCTCAGGGCGAATTGCTCTCGCCACGGATTGGCAGCTCGTGCCGCAGTTAGCGGGCGTGCAGACGGTCGTCGATGCTACGGGTTCCCCGGAGTTGGGCGTATCGATCGCCCTCGAGTGTTTCCGCGCCCGCAAGCACATCGTGATGATGAATGTCGAGTGTGATGTGACGGTCGGTCCGATCCTGAACCATTTGGCGCGGGAGGCGGGGGTGATTTACACGCTGGCGGCGGGGGATGAGCCGGCGGCGATCCTGGAGTTGTATCGGTTTGCGACGGCCCTGGGCTTTGAGGTTGTCGCCGCCGGAAAAGGGAAAAACAATCCGCTCGACGTAACGGCGACGCCGGAGGCGCTGGCAGAGCGGGCCAAGGCGCGTGACATGAGCGCTCGAATGCTTTGTGAATTTGTGGACGGCTCGAAGACGGCCGTCGAGATGTGCAGCGTGGCCAATGCCACCGGCTTGGTTCCGGATGTACGCGGGATGCACGGAGCCAAGGCCACTCGCGAGACGTTACACCAGGTGTTTTGCTCGAAATCGCAGGGCGGTGTGCTCAACCGGCCGGGCGTGGTGGATTTTGCGATTGGGGTCCACCCCGGGGTGTTCGTTGTGTTCACGACCGATCAACCCCGGCTCCGCCACGGTCTCATCCAGCGCGACATGGGGCTTGGTCCGAACTATCTGCTCTTCCGGCCCTATCATCTGTGCAGCATCGAAGTGCCGCTCACCGCGGCGCAGACGGTCATCTATGGCGAATCCGGCGGCCACCCGCTCGCGCGCCCGGTAGCCGAGTGCATCGCCATAGCCAAACGTCCGCTCAAAGCCGGGGAGAAGCTGGATGCCATCGGCGAGTACTGCTATCGCGGGTCGATCGATACCGTCGAGGCCGCCAGCGGGGAGAATCTACTCCCCTTGGGACTAGCGAAGGGATGCGTCCTGGGGCGCGGCGTGCGCCTGGGAGAACCGATCCGTTACAGCGACCTGGACGAGCTGCCAGACACGCCGCTGGTGGTCATGCGGCGCCGGCAGGATCGCCTTTGTGCGCCGGCCACTTGAGAGTTTATGAAGCTCGTCGGACTCGATGTTGGCACTACGGGTTGCAAGGCGATTGTCTTCGACCTCGAGGGCCGCATCCTGGGCCGGGGTTTTCGGGAATACGAGGTGATCTGTGACGCTCCGGCCAAAGCCGAGCAGGACGCCGAGCAGGTCTGGGTCTTGACCAAAGCCGCGCTTTGTGAAGCTGTAGCCACTTCGGGCGGGAAGGACATTCGGGCATTAAGCGTCTCGGCACAGGGCGATGCTATTATTCCCGTGGACAGCGAATTCCGCGCTCTCCACCCGGCGATATTGGGCATGGACTACCGTTCCGGGCCGCAGGCCGAACGGTGCGCGGAGGCCTTGGGCGCGTTCGCTCTTTTTGAGCGTACGGGCATGAGACCGCATCCGATGAACTCGCTCACCAAAGTCCTTTGGCTGCGGGAATTGGCCCCGGCGGTCTTCGAACGCGCGGCGAAGATAGTAACGTATGCGGATTTTATCCTGGGAAAACTGGGCGGCGAAGCGGTGGTGGATCCTACCATGGCGTCGCGAACGATGGCCTTCGAATTGGACAGCCACAAATGGAGCGACACGATCCACCGAGCGCTCGGTTTGAATGAGGAGATTTGGTCCAGGCCAGCGCCTTCGGGCACGGCGGTGGGGCGCATCCGGCCCGCTCTCGCTGCGGAGTTGGGCCTGCCGCCTAACCTGGTGCTGGCAACCGGAGGCCATGATCAAACCTGTGCCGCACTGGGCGCTGGGGCGGTCCATGAAGGCTTGGGCGTCGTTTCCAGCGGCACGGCGGAGGTCCTTTCCACAGCGCTCGACCGGCCGGTGCTTTCGGAGGCGATGTTCAACAGTTTTTATCCCTGCTATCTCCATGCGAAGGGCGGCATGTATTTCAGTTTCTCACTCAACCATGTCGGCGGCATCCTATTGAGATGGTGGCGCGACAATTTCGCCGGCCCGGAAGTTGCTGAAGCCACTCACAAGGCGATTGACGCGTATCAACTCATCGATGCCCTCCTGCCGGAGGGTCCGTCTCCAGTGATGTTCCTGCCCCACCTTAACGGCAGCGGCACGCCGACCTGTGACCTGCACTCGAAGGGTGCGGTGGTTGGCCTGACCCTGGCGACAACCCGGCATGACGTGGCCAAAGCCATTTTGGAGGGGCTCACGTTCGAACTCAGGCTCAACCTCGAGACCATGCTGGCTTGCGGCATCCGCCTCGATGAACTCGTGGCGGTTGGCGGTGGCGCGAAATCCTTGGTGTGGCTTCAATTGAAAGCCGACATCCTGGACCGGCCCTTGCGCACCTTGCGTTGTCGTGAGGCGGCCTGCCTGGGAGCGGCATTGCTGGCGGGGACGGCGGCGGGGATCTACCAGCATCTCGATGAGGCGGTGGCACAAACCGTCGGATACGAGCGGGAGTTTTTGCCTTCCGCTGATCGTGTCGCGGCCTACTCCGAACGCTATGCGGCCTACCGGCAGCTTTACCCCTCTCTGCGCGCATTAAACTCAAAGCTATGAATATCGAAAGCTCAACCTCCTCCGCCGGCGAGCATAGCGAAAGAGTCCCGCACCGCTGCTTGATCCGGCTGCGCGGCATCTATCATTCGCTCAAGAAAGCCGAGCGCAAGGCCGCTGATTATCTCCTGGCGGCGCCGGAGGCCATCCATGATGCCGGGGTCGTCGAATTCTCGACCCACGCCGGTTGCAGCCAGGCGACGGTCGTGCGGCTGGCCAAGCGCCTGGGCTACGATGGCTTTCCGGCCTTGCGCAACGATTTCGCCTCGCCCCAGACGGAGGTTCCCTACCGGGATATTGGCCTGGCGGACAAGCCCGAGATGGTCCTGCGCAAGGTCTTTGCGAACTCCATTCAAGCCTTGCAGGACACGCTCGCGGCGGTTGATCCGGTCCAATACAGCAATGCGGTCGCCGCCCTGCTGGCCGCCAGGAGCCTGGCCTTCTTTGGGTTGGGCAACGCGGCCGTCGTCGCGCGGGAGGCCTATCAGAAGTTCCTCCGCATTGGTGTGCCCTGCCATACTGCCGAGGACCCGGACCTCCAGCTCATCATCCTGAGCAACCACCTGATCCACGGGGACGTGGTGGTGGCGATTTCCTATTCCGGCGAGAGCAAACCTATCCTGGCGGCGGCGCGCGAGGCCCAGGCCCGCGGCATCCGCGTCTTGGCCATCACGAATTTTCCGCGCTCCTCGCTCGCCAAGGCGGCGGACCTGGTGTTGCTGACAGCGGTATTCCAGGAACACATCAATGGCGAAATCGGCTCCCAACGCCTGGCACAGCTTGCGGTGCTGGAGAGCCTGTATGTCAATTACCTCCTGCGAAGCGGGCCCAGGGTCCGGAAGGCTTTGACGGCCGCCAACGAGGTAATTGGAATCAATAAGAACCGGCAATTTGACCCCCTTTCGGCCTGAACACTCATGAAATCTGAGCTTGGTCCAAACCCCTTCTGGCGGTGGCTGGGATGTACTTTGGCCGCTTGCCTGGTCTCAACCAGCCTGTCGCGCTCGGCCGAGTCACTGCCAAGGCTGAAGGTTAGCGAAAACGGGCGCTTCCTGGTGACGGACTCGGGACAGCCATTTTTCTGGTTGGGCGATACCGCCTGGGAATTATTCCACCGTTTGGATCGGGAGGAGGCGGAGCGGTATCTCGATAACCGGGCCAGGAAGGGCTTCACCGTCATCCAAGCCGTCGTGCTGGCCGAGTCGGCGGGGCTTGCGGACCCGAATCCCTACGGCCAACTCCCGCTGACCGACAACGATCCAACCAAGCCCAATGAAGAATATTTCAAGCACGTGGACTGGATAGTTTCCCGAGCAAATGCTCTGGGTATCTATATCGGCATGCTCCCCACCTGGGGCGACAAGTGGAACAAAGCCTGGGGCGCTGGACCGGAGATCTTCACGCCGGGAAACGCCGCCGCCTACGGGCAGTGGCTCGGTCGACGCTACCGGGATGCCGGCCTGGTTTGGATTCTCGGGGGCGACCGGGCGGTCGAAAACGAGCGACATAAGGCGATTCTGCGAGCGATGGCCGGGGGTTTGCGGAAGGGGGACGGCGGAGCGCACCTGATCACGCTGCACCCCACTGGCGGCTCGGGCTCAGCACAATGGTTTCACAACGAAGCCTGGCTGGACTTAAACCTGCGCCAGAACGGCCATGCGGCGGAGTTCACCGGCCGCTACGACCAGACCCGCGTCGATTACGATCGCACGCCACCAAAACCAGTGATCGACGGTGAGCCGATCTACGAAGACCACCCGGTCGCTTTTGATGCGAAGAAGTTCGGCCATTCAGTGGCCGCCGACGTTCGCCGGCCGCTCTACTGGGACCTGTTTGGCGGCGCCTGCGGCCATACCTATGGGCACCATTCGGTCTGGCAAATGTGGACGACGAACCGTGCGCCGATCAATAACCCGCTTATGCCCTGGCCCGAAGCCATCGATCAACCAGGCGCCGCCCAGATGCAGCATGCCAAGAACCTATTGCTCTCGAGACCGTTTCTGACCCGGATTCCCGATGACACCGTGATTGTGACGGACCGGGTGCCCACCAGCGTGCCGGGCGCCGGGCGCTATCGTTTCGTCGCCACGCGCGACAGCGGTGGCGCCTATGCCATGGTTTATGCGCCGGTGGGCCGCACGTTCAAAGTCCGCATGGATGCGATTCAGGGCAGCCTGGTAAGAGCCTGGTGGTTCAATCCACGTACGGGCGAGGCGACCGCCATAGGTGAGTTCGCCAACACGGGCGTACGCGAGTTCAACCCGCCCGATCCCAGTGAAACCCTGGATTGGGTGTTGGTGCTCGACGATGCCGCAAGGAATTCCCCAGCCCCCGGCACCCCTCGAAAACGATGAGTCTTCCAACCAAATTCGGGATCGTCCTCGCCCTGGTGGCGACCACGGCTTTTGCCTCCGCCGAAAACTGGCCCTGCTTTCGCGGACCGACCCGCCAAGGCGTTTCCACGGAGACCGGCTTGCCGCTGAAGTGGAGCACGACGGAGAACGTGCGATGGAAGGTACCGATCCCGGGTTCATCCTGGTCTTCTCCCATTGTGTGGGAGACCAAATTATTCGTCACGACGGCCACCGGGGAGGGCGGTGATTGCCACGTGCTCGCGCTTGACCGGCAGAGCGGCAAGATCATCTGGGACCAGCAGGTGTTCAAACAGACCACGGGGCACAAGAACGACCGTAACAGCTATGCCACCCCTACCCCTTGCACTGACGGCGAGCGAGTCTATGCAGTGTTCGGTGATGGCAGTTTCGTGGCGCTGGATTCTGCCGGCCGCACCGTGTGGGTGAACCGCGATTTTCCCTTCTATAGTGAACACGGCCTGGGCACCTCGCCTATCCTCTGGGAGGATTTGCTCATCATGGCACGGGACGGCAGTCATCCGCCGCCGGAAACAAGTCCGGGTTGGCACACGCCCTGGGACCAGGCCTATCTCATCGCATTGGATAAACGCTTGGGCACGGTGCGCTGGAAAGCCACCCGAGGCCTGTCCCGGCTCGCACACGTGGTCCCCGCAATTTGGGCTGCGCCCGACGGTCGCGCTGAGGTGATCAGCGGCGCGGGCGACGTGGTGCAAGGTTTCGATGCCAAGACGGGGGAACGGATCTGGACCTCGAAGAACATCGGGGAAGGGGTGGTCCCTTCCATCGTCTTGGGGGAAAGGATGGCCTTTAGTGCTTCCGGTTGGGGCGGACGCGAGTCGATCAAGGCCTTCCGATTGGACAGCAAGGGAGACCTCGGCGAATCCAACCTGGTTTGGGAACAGCGCAAGGCCATGCCGCGGATTCCCTCGTTCCTTTACCTCAAGCCTTACCTATACACAATCAGCGAAAGCGGCAGCGCGATGTGCCTGCAAGGCGACACCGGCCAAATCGTCTGGCAGGAGCGGGTGGGTGGAAGCTTCTCCGCCTCGCCAGTGGCGGCAGAAGGCCGCATTTACTTCCTGTCAGATGCAGGCGAAACGTTCGTCATCGACGCCGGACCCCAGTTCAAAGTGCTGGCCCGGAATCCCCTCCAGGAAAAAGTCCAGGCCTCGATGGCCGTCTCACAGGGCGAGCTATTCATCCGGACGGCAAACAACCTGTACTGCATTGGGAGCAATCAAGCGGCGAAATGAAACGCATGAAGAACTCCACCTTGCTTTGCTTGCTTCCAGCCCTGGCTTTGGGCGTGGGCATTCCGGCCCAGGTTCCAGCTTCGACCGCGCCTCCTGAGGCCTGGGCGCAAGGCGCGTTCAACATTGCGGACTTTGGCGCGGTCGGCGACGGCCGGACCGATTGCACCACCGCCATTCAGAAGGCAATCGACACCGCGAGCCAGAAAGGCGGCGTGGTCGTCATCCCCCTCGGCCGCTGGCGCTGCAACGGACATCTCGAACTCAAGATGGGCGTTCATTTGTCCGGGCTCAACCAGGCCCCTCAATCCTGGGAACCCGCCACCGGTTCGGTTCTCCTGCCGATCGAGGGCCGGGACCACGAAGAGGGCCCTGCCTTCCTCGAAATGCGCAGTTCCACCTCCATCAAGGGTGTCACCATTTACTATCCCGAGCAACGCGTCGAGGACATCCGGCCTTATCCTTGGACCATCCATATTCGCGCAAACCCAGCCCACACGAACGAGGTGAGCTTCGACAGCACGGTGGAAAACGTGACGCTCATCAACAGCTACAACGGCATCCGGACCGGCCCGACGGAAAACGGCCGGCACCGTCTCGTCCAGATTAACGGCT
This sequence comes from Verrucomicrobiota bacterium, assembly GCA_049518415.1. GTDB lineage: Bacteria > Verrucomicrobiota > Verrucomicrobiia > Limisphaerales > UBA8199 > CAVQND01. Next base: position 41,580 of record JBEKRX010000008.1, on the reverse strand, counting down.
GCGTACTCCGGCGGGGCATCCTTGTGGACTGGACCGGCGACATCGGCCGTATCGAGAACGTGCAGTTCCATTCGCACTTCTGGGCACACCGGGCATTTGCGGGGGATTGGAAGCGGGTTTTCTCCTACATGCAGCAAAACCTGGAGGCATTCATTTTCGGGCGCACGGATTGGGAATATGTCAATAACACCTTCGTGTTCCCGGCAAGAGTCGGCTACCGGTTTATGGAAACCACCAACGGCGCCTGCAATGGCCAGTTCTGCGGCATCGGCGCCGACGCCTGCGACACCTGCGTTCTAGTAGAGGCCATCCAGCCTCAAGGGCTATTGATCAACAATGGCCAGTTCAACGCCCACCGCGTCGGCCGCAGCACCCAGATAGTCGTGGAACCAAGCTGTTCCGGCAGCATCCGTTTTGTGAACTGCGGTTTCTGGGGGCCGGTAGCGCACAACGCGGTCTTGCGCGGAAGCGCATACGTCTCCTTCTCCGACTGCTATTTCTCAAACGACAACCACCAGGACCCGGGTTTCTCGATTGTCGCCGAAAACGGCAAGCTCCAGGTCCACAACTCGACCTTTGACGCTCGGTCGCGCCAACGCCAGCCCGGCAATGCCTGGACCGGGGATGATGTTCGGAAGCAACCTGGCAGCATTCATCTCAAGACCGGTCTGAAGTCCGCCGTCATCGAAGGCAACAACGGCTATTACGGCGTAAATATCCAAAATGACATCGGCGACAAGGCGCTCCTGCGGGGCAACGAGCCTTTTCAGCCGGAGCAACCGGCGACAAAACGGCCATGAAGACCCTCATCATTGGCGGCACAGGCAATATCAGCACCCCTATAACTCGGGGCTTGTTGGAACCGGGGCACGACCTGACCCTCTTCAATTATGATGCCAAACCGCCGGAATGGCTCCGCGGCGCTCGAATCATCACCGGCGACCGAACCCACCGCGATGACTTCCGCGCAAAACTGAGCAGCGCGGGCCCGTTTGACTGCGTCATTGACATGATCTGCTACGAGCCCGAGGACGCGCAGTGCGATATTGAGCTCTTCCGCGGCCGCACCCGTCAGTTCATCTTCTGCAGCACGGTCGACGTTTATACCAAGACGCCCCCACGGTATCCGGTGACGGAGGAGAATGGCATCCTGGGGGCGCTCCCGAGCTTTCCTTATGCGCACAAGAAAATGCTGTGCGAGCAGGCACTTTGGGAAGCGCATCGGCGGGGCGATTTCGCCCTGACCGTCTGCCGGCCCACCTTCACCTACAACGAGGCCTGGAGTCCCGGCATCCATTCGTTTGGCGGCCAGAGCTATCATCTGGACCGCTTGCGGCGCGGCAAACCGATCATTCTCCACGGGGACGGCACGTCGGTCTGGGTCGCGAGCTACCGGGACGACACAGCCAGCGGCTTCATCGGCGCGGTCGGCAACGCCAAGGCCTTCGGCCAGGCCTACAACCTCTCCGGCGACGAATGGATGACCCACAACCACATCTGGCGGACCATCGCCCGCCTGATGGGGGCTCCCGAGCCCGATTTCGTCTATATCCCCTCCGACCTGCTCGCCCGAATGGCGCCAAAACAAGCCGAATGGTGCCTCGAGAATTTCCGCCACCCCAATATCTTCGATAACTCGAAGGCCAAGCGGGATCTTGGCTTCCGCTACACCATCACCTTCGAGCAGGGCGTAAAGAAGTGCCTGGATCACCTGTCCCGGCACAACCTCATCGAGAACTCAGACAACTACCCGTTCTACGATCGGATCGTCGAGGCCTGGCGCGAGCACTCGGCTGGCCTCGTCGAGGAGTTCCGAATCAACCCGGTATGACAGACCCCAGTTCAAGATCCAGCGAACACAAGAGGCGAGGGGCGGGGGGCGAGGGGCGAGGAGCAGAGATCTCTTCCCTCGACCCTCCTTCCGCCCGCCCCCTGCTCTACACGGTCTATTTCATTTATTTCTTCTGCGGGATGGCCTTGTGTTTCGAGGGAGCGTTCAACCCGGAGTTCAAAGACTATTTCCAACTCAATTATCAGCAGCAGCAATACACAACCTTTGCCAAGAACATTCCCTTCGTCCTGGCAGTGGGGATCGGCTTTCTCATCCCTCGCGTGGGGTATAAGAACTGCCTGAGCATTGCCATGGCTTTGTTCGCCGCAGGCACGTTGCTGCTTGTCCCTGGACTGCAGAGCGGGAATTATGCGGTAGTCCTGGCCGCGTTTTTCGTCATTGGGATGGGATTCAATTTCGAGTTGGTAGCGGGAAACCCACTCCTCTCAGGTCTGGGACCGCCGGGCGGCGGCGCAAGTCGGCTCAACCTGGGCAACGCCTTGGGCGCCGTCGCGCAGATCATCGCCCCTTTCATGCTGACGCTGATTATTCCGGCGAGCACCGTGGGTGTGCTGGGCAAGATGCCTTACATGAAAGGGTTATTCGTTACGATTGGAATCGTGCTCATGTGCATTTTCGTCCTCACCTTGATGACCAGGACGGTCGATATCTCGGCCAGCCTCAGGTCCGCCAGCGTCAATTGCGTGGGAGCCGCGCAGACCGGCAGCCTCTGGACTCGGCCGCAAGTGATGCTTGGCTTTGTAACAATCTTTCTCGTGCTGGGCGCGGAGGCCGGCCTCTTTAGCCTGTTCCGCAATTACCTTGAAGACCCGGCGGTCGCCGGGATGTCCTCTCGCGCGTCGCAGCAGTTATTCACCGTCTATTTTGCCGTGTTTGCTGTTGGCCGCCTGGCAGGCTCGTGGGCACAGAAGCGGGTGAAGCCCGCCCATACCCTGGCGTTCAACACCGTGGCGGCGCTGCTCTTCGTTGGCCTCATGATGGTCGCCAAAGGGAGCCTGGCCATTGTATCGATTATGGTGGTGGGCTTCTTTGTTTCGATCTTCTTCCCCACACTTTATTCGTTGGCCATCGAGGGTTTGGGCGAGCAGACCGCGAAGGCTTCGGGGCTGCTAACCATGGGTTTCCTGGGCTGCGCCGCGCTGCCGATCCTGCAAGGGAGGCTGGCTGATACTATCGGGCTGCAACGCTCGTTTGGGATTTGCGTCGTCCCTTACCTGTTTGCCCTGTTTTACGCCTTGAATCGCTCCCGAACGACACCCAAGTCCGTCGCGATCGGTTCCCCCAAGGCCGTTCCAGCACCGGCTCACCAAACGGAATCTGGCCGGGCACCCTAAGAGCAATGAACCGCCTCACCATCTCCGATAATCGTCGTTTCCTTGTCTGGGGGGACGGTCGGGCCTTTTTCTGGCTGGGCGACACGGCCTGGGAGCTCTTCCACCGGGCGAAGGTCGAAGAAGCCGATGCTTACCTGGAGAACCGCCGTCAAAAGGGCTTCACCGTGATCCAGGCGGTGGTCTTGGCGGAGTTCGACGGATTGAACGTCCCTAATGCGTGCGGGGAACGGCCGCTGATTGATAACGATCCACTCCAACCAAACGAGGCATTCTTCCGGCAGGTGGATCAGGTTATCGAATTAGCCGGCCAAAAGGGTTTGTTGGTCGGTCTCCTGCCAACTTGGGGCGACAAGCTCGAACTGTTGGCCCACGGCATAGGCCCGGTCATTTTCAACCCGGAAAACGCGAGGCGGTACGGCGTGTGGCTCGGCAACCGCTACCGCGATACCTGGAACATCATCTGGATCAATGGCGGCGACCGCCAGGGCGGCGGGACCAATAGTCCCATTTGGGAGGCGCTGGCCAACGGGATCAAGTCGGCCGACCCGAACCACCTGATGACCTTTCATCCACTGGGGGGCGGCGGCGGTCACAGCTCTTCGGAGTGGTTCCATCAATCGGACTGGCTGGACTTCAACCTCGCCCAGTCCGGACACGAGGGGAAACACCTGCCAAACTATGAGATCGTCAGCCGCGACTACAGCCTCCTGCCCGTCAAGCCCTGCCTCGATGGCGAGCCGCGTTACGAGGACCATGCCGTCAACTGGAAGCCGCAGGAACTGGGTTGGTTCGATGACTACGATGTGCGCCAGGCGGCCTATTGGGCGGTGTTCGCCGGTGCTTTTGGCCATACCTACGGTTGTCACCCTGTCTGGCAAATAAGCGGCGAACGATACGCGCCAATCACGTTTGCCCGTCGGGGTTGGCGCCAGGCGCTGGACCTCCCTGGGGCGTGCCAAATGCGCCACCTGCGCCGTTTGATGGAATCGCGTCCGATGCTCTCGCGGGTTCCCGACCAGTCGATTCTCGTCGAGGAAAAGTCCGGGCCCGAACACCGCCGCGCTTGCCGCGGGGACGGTTACCTCTTCATTTATCTCCCGCAGGGAGGATCGGTGGAGGTCAAACTGGACTCGCTTGGAGGGCCGCTGATCCGTGCCTGGTGGTATGATCCGAGGACCGGTGAAGCGCGTGACCTGGGCGCTTTGCCGCGCGGAGAGCGTATGAATTTCGCCGCGCCCTGGGCGGGTCCGTGCAGCGATTGGGTATTGGTGATCGACAGCGCGGCCAAGGAATTTCCAGCACCAGGAACTGACCAAACATGAACACCATCGTACCAAGCTCAACAGACAACAACCAGCGTCGCCTATGAACCTTGCCCTGAATACCTATGTTTACGAGGTGGCCAAATGGCCGATCGAGAAAACGCTCAGGAGCGCCCAGCGAATGGGCTTCAAGTTCACCGAGTATGCCGCCTGCGGCTCCGGTGACCCTACCCTGATGAGCGCCAGGAAGCGCCGCGACATTGTCCGGATGCACCGCGACCTTGGCCTGCACAGCTCGCAGATGCTGCTGGCGGAGGTCGAGCACATGGCCTGCCCCAATGCCAAGACCCGCCAACAGGTTCTCGATTACATGAAACGATGCAGCGAGTTCCAACTGGAGTTAGGCGGCCGCCAGGTGCTCGTTTGCTGGGGCTGCGGCGTGCATCTGGCCGAAATGCTGCCCGAGGTCGCGTGGCTGAACTCCATCGACTCCATCTGCAAGCTGGCTCAATGGGGGTCAAAGCAGGGATTGCTGGTGGACCTCGAAATCGAACCCCACATCTATTTCATTCTCAACAGCACCGACAAAGCGGCACGCATGGTGGAGGATATCGGTCTGCCGAACGTGTTCCCGAACCTCGACATCGGCCATTTCGTGATCAACCGCGAGGGGCCGCAGCGCCTGGAAAAGATCAAGGACAAGATCATCCACATCCATTTAAGCGAGACCCAGGGCTATGACCATACCAACAGCATCATCGGCACCGGCACGGTGGATTTTCCTGCCTACGTGCATAAGGCCATCGAACTGGGCATCGAAGAGAATTGCAAACGAATCGGTGAACCGTGCATCGCCGGGATCGAGATGGGCGAACCCCAGTACCCCGTGGACAACCCCGACCGCTGGGTGCAGGAAAGCCTCAAGTACTTGGCCAGGAAACTGCCCGAACTCACCCGTTAACCCGCCATCACCTATAAGTAATCCTTCCACCCGAACCAAAAATCCTATGAGAAAGAGCGAACTCACCTTTGGCGTGATCGTTGGGACCCGCGGTTGCTTTTCCGCCGAACTGGCCCGGAGCGGACGCGAGCAAGTCCTCAATCAAATCAAGAAGGCCGGCCATCGCAGCGTCATCCTTCCCGCCGCTGAAACCCCGACTGGAGCCATCGAGACCGTTGCGGACGCGCGCAAATGTGCTGACCTTTTCAACCAGCCCCGTAACGAGATCGATGGCATCATTGTTTCCTTGCCCAACTTTAGCGACGAACTGGGCATCGTGAATACGCTCAACTGGGCCAAACTCGGTGTGCCGGTCCTTGTGCAGGCCTCGGATGACGAGTTGGACAAACTCGACACGACTCACCGGCGGGACTCCTTCTGCGGCAAGATCTCCGTCTGCAACAACCTCCGGCAGTACGGCATTCCGTGGACCAATACGGCGACCCACACCGTCGCGCTCAGCAGCCCGGCTTTTTTCAATGACCTGGAGTTCTTCGCCTCCGTTTGCCGAGTGGCCAACGGCCTGCGCAACGCCCGCATCGGCGCGATTGGCGCGCGCCCCGCCGCCTTCCAGACCATGCGCGCGAGCGAAAAGCTGCTGCAGGCCTCCGGTATCACCGTCATCCCGGTGGACCTCTCGGAGATCATCGCTGCTGCCCACAAGGTCGATGTCACCTCCAGCCGCGCCAGGGACAAGCTGGCTGAGATCAAGGGCTATGGATCGGTCGCTCCGGGCATCGGGAACCTGGAAGCGAAGTTCGAGAAGCACCTCCGGCTCTTCCTGGCGGCCGAGGACTGGATGCAGGCCAACGCCATTGACGCGGCCGGGTTCCAGTGCTGGACCTCGATTGAGCAGAACTACGGCTGTGCGACCTGCCTGACGATGAGCATGATGAGCGACCAACTCATCCCGTGCGCCTGCGAGGTGGACATCGCCGGGGTGACCGCGATGTACGCTTTGGTCTTGGCGACCGGCAACCCGGCCGCGATCGTGGATTGGAACAACAACTACGCCGAGGACCGAAACAAATGCGTGGCCCAGCACTGCGGCAACTATCCGAAGGGCTTCGTCGGCAAGCCCGTCGAGATTGCCAACCTCAGCGTGCTCGGGAGCGTACTGGGTGAGGAGCTCTGCTTTGGCGGCATCAATGCCAAGGTCGAGCCGGGGCCAATGACCTACCTGCGCTTCTCGACGGACGACCTCCACGGCCGGGTGCGTGGTTATGTCGGTGAAGGCCAGTTCACCGCCGATCCTTTCAACATGCTTGGCTCCATCGCCGTCTGTCAGATCCCGAACCTCCAGAAGCTGATGAAATACATTTGCCGGCAAGGATTCGAGCATCATGTCTCGATGGTGCGCGCCAACTGCGCCGGCGCCATCAACGAGGCCGTTACAACCTATCTTGGCTGGGACATGTACCTGCACGAATGAGCGCCAGTGCCACCCCCTCGCCGCTGCTGGAAGCCCGCGGAATCTCGAAATCATTCCCGGGCGTTCGCGCGCTCCATGGTGTGGACCTGGAGGTCCGGCCCGGCGAGGTCCACGCGCTGCTTGGCGAAAACGGCGCGGGCAAGAGCACCCTCGTGCAAATCGTGGCGGGAGTTTTCCCGCCCGACGAAGGCTCCCTCTATCTCAAAGGGCAAGCGGTTTCGTTCACCAACCCCCAGGCGGCCCAGGCCGCGGGCATCGCGATGGTCTTCCAGGAGCGCAGTCTGGCGGGGCCGCTTAATGTGGCAGAGAACGTTTTCTTTGGACGGCAGCCCGTCGGGCGCTGGGGCGTGATCGATCGCCCGCGCATGCATCAAAGCACTTTTGAAATCCTCGCAGAGTTGGACATTCGACTCCACCCGGAAACTGTCGTCGAAGACCTCTCGCCCGCGGAACAGCAGATGGTTGAGATCGCCAAAGCGCTTTCCCTCCAGGCGCAATTGCTGGTGCTGGATGAGCCGACCTCGACGCTCACCGAAGCCGAAACCGCAAACCTCTTCCGTGTCATCAATCGCCTGCGCGACCGGGGCGCCGGCATCATCTATATCTCCCATCGCATGGCCGAGGCCTTGCGCATCTGCGACCGGATCACCGTGCTCCGCGACGGCAGATACCAGGGCACGTTTGACCGGAGGGATGTCACCGAGGAACAGCTCATCAGCCGCATGGTGGGGCGCGAGTTCCGCTTCCGTCCGGCCGCAAGCGCGCGGCAGTCCTCTGCGCCTCGCCCGGCACTGGAAGTCCAGGGGTTGAGTGATAATCGCTTGCTGAGGCAGATCAGTTTTCAAGCGCACGCGGGGGAAATCACCGCGTTGGCGGGCCTGGCCGGCTCGGGGAGAACGGAGTTGGCGATGGCTATCTTTGGCGCCCGGCCTATTACCTCAGGACGCGTGCTCATCCAGGGCCGGCCCGTCGCCATCCGGTCCCCGCGCGACGCGATCCGCGCTGGCATTGGTTATTTGCCCGAAGACCGTAAGGATGCCGGTTTGTTCCTGGAGCTGAGCCTGGCCGCGAATTTCGGCGCCGCGGGCCTGGATCGTTTTGGCTGCTGGTGGCTGGCCGACCGAGCGATGGAAGAACAGGCGGTGGCTGCGGCCGCGCGTCTCCGTCTAGCAAATCCACACGCCCGCACGGTCCAGGAACTCAGCGGCGGCAACCAACAGAAAGTCATGGTCGCGCGCTGGCTCCTGGTGCGGCCACCGATATTTATAGTAGATGAGCCCACGCGAGGCATTGATATCGGCGCCAAGATGGAGATTCACCAACTCCTGCACGAGTTGGCTGGAGCGGGTGTGGCCATTATCCTGATTTCCTCGGAACTCCCCGAGGTCCTCTCCCTGGCCGACCGCATCCTGGTGATGCGCGAGGGCTGTTTGGCGGGTGAAATCCCCCGTGCCGGAGCCACCGAGGAGAGCATCCTGCGATTGGCGGCGCTCCCCCATTCCTTGAACTCGCATGCCTGCGCCTGAAACCATAGCCAGTGCCATCAAAACGAGCGCGCCGGTCCAACCGAAATCCCGGTTCCGGCTGACGCGCGAGATGGTGCTCCTGCTGCTGATGCTGGCGGGAGTCATCGGGGCGACGCTGGCTTATCCACATTCGTTTCCCACTTGGGCGAACCTGACGGCGTTGTTGCGGAATATGGCCCTGGACGGAGTGATGGCGTGCGGGATGGTCGTTCTAATGGTAAGCGGCGTGTTCGACCTTTCCATCGGCTCGATGTTCTCAATGGTCGGAGTGCTAACAGGGTGGATGTTGACTGATGGGCGGGTCCCGATCCCGCTGGCGATGCTCGCGGGTCTTGCCATCGCCACCTTGGGCGGAACGCTCAACGGTTGGATCGTGGCCAAAGTGAAGGTGAATGCCTTGATCGCGACGCTGGGAACCATGCAGGTCTTCCGCGGTGTGGCGGTGCTGGTCGGCGGACCGGGCATCGCCAACCTGCCAGCGGGATTTGCCCGGCTTGGCCAGGCTGAATGGCTCGGCCTGCAGTCCCCGATCTGGCTTATGCTCGGGGTCGCCATTTCCGGCCAGTATCTCCTGGCCAAGACCCGGTTCTTCCGCAAGTACTATTACATTGGCGCCAACTCCAAAGCCGCCCTCCTCTCGGGCATTCCGGTCGAGCGGATGCAGATCTTCGCCTTTGCCCTCATGGGCTTGCTTGCGGGCCTGGCCGGGATGGCGTTTGCCGCCCGGGTTGCTACCGCAACTTCCACCTCAGGCGACGGCGCGGAACTGCGCATCATCACCGCGGTCATCCTCGGCGGCGCCAGCTTGAGTGGCGGCAGGGGCACGGTGTGGGGTACTCTTGCGGGAGTCCTCTTCATTTCGCTGATCAACAACATCATGATCTTCGCGCGGCTCTCACCGGAATGGCAAAGCATCATTATTGGCTCCGTGCTCGTCATCGCGGTCGCCCTGGACCGTTTCCTGGGCCGCAAAAAGTAAACCCAGCAACTGCACACTATGAAACCAGACTATCCGCATCACTCCCGCCGGTCGTGGTTAAGAAACCTGGCCCTGGCAAGCAGCGCAGGCTGGCTTGTTTCCTGCCGCCAAGCGGAGAATTCGACCCCGGTTGCCACCGGCTCCAAACCGAAGGCCGACTACTCCAACGAGGAGTACGTCTGGATTTCGCCGCATGCCAATCTGCCGCTCTACAAAGCGCACGACCATCCCGCGCTGCAATTGGCCGCCAAGGAACTGGGGGTTAAGGTAACCATCACGGGTCCCAGCACCCTCGATATGCCGATGTTCGTCAGCATGATCGAAACCACCATTGCACGCCGCCCGGCGGGGATGTTGATTAGCGCATGGGACCCCTCGGTGGTCATCGCGCCCATTGCCAAGGCCTTCGAGGCCCAGGTCCCGGTCGTGACCGTTGACGTGGATGCGCCGAGCAGCAAACGGCTGACCTTCGTCGGGACGAACTGGTTCGACCTGGGGGTGCGCCAGGGAGAAGCCATGGTCAAAGCGCTCGGGGGCAAAAAGGGCAAACTCGCTTTGCTCGGTCTGACGGAACAATACATCGACCAGCAGGCCTTTGCCGGCTTTCGCTCCGTGATCGAGAAGACGGGCCTGACCGCGATGGAACCGCAGCATGATCGTGGTGATTCGGCCGTCGCGGCCCGCATCGCGAGCACGGTGATTCAATCCACTGCTGACCTGGTCGGCATGGCGGGCTTCGATTCCGAGAGCGGCCCGGGCATTGGCCTCGCGGTGAAAGAGGCCGGCAAGGTCGGCCAGATCATCGTTACCTGTGTGGATGCCGAACCCGTCCACCTCAACTTAATCAAGGAAGGCGTGGTCACTGCCGCCATCGGCCAGAAGCGCGAATTATTCACTTACCTTGGCTTGCGCATGCTGTTCGACCTGAACCACAGCCCGCTCAAGTTCACCGCCAACGACCGCAAGGCCGGCGTCTTCGCGGCCCCAGAGGTCATCAATACGGGTAGTTACACCGTGACTCGCGAGAACGTGGACGTTTTCCTCAAGCCGGCATGATGCGTGCATTCTTTAGGTATCTGGTCTTGCCCTGCCTGATGGTGGTCCTGTGCCGGGGGCAGGGCGTTCTCGCGGCCGAGATCGGTTTAGACCTTTCGTCCACACAGGTCCGCCTCCGTGCCGGTCCACAAACCTGGTGGTTCAGCCAAGAGGCCGGGCAATGGTCCCTGGTGGGAATTGAAGTCGGTGGCATGATCGTCGCGCAGCCTTCGTCTCGCGCCGATTCGTTTTGGGTGGGGGCTGGTGAAGGGCTGAGCCTTGAGGTGTTGACGAACAGCCCGACGGAGAAGGCCGTGCGCTTTCCACTCGGCCGCGGCAGCGCCACTTACCGGGTGCGCGCAAGCGACGCCCTGCCCGTCGTGCATGTGGAACTCGATGGTCCGGGGGAACTCCTTTGCGCGTTCTATTCCAAGGCCAGCGCCGCAAACGAGCACGGCGCTTGGGTGACGCGCGGATGGGTGGCCACCGATGCGGATGGCTCCGAGGCGTTCATCGACGCCAGCAATCCCCTGGTCTTCGGCCACAGTAGGGGCAGCGATCTGGATACGGGTTATGTCTTTCTGCCCGAGGTGAAGGGCCATATCCAAAGAAACGGTCGCACCGAACAACGGACTGGAACCTTTTTCAAAACCGAGCGCCGCCCGGATTCCGGAGGCCGCTTTCACGCCGTCTGGCAGTTGCGCTTGGGCGAGAAGGAACCAAAGGCATTTGCCGCCTTGTTCGACCGCGACTTGGGCGGGCGCCTGAGCGATGTGTGCGAGAAATACTTCGCGGGTGGAGTCGATATGCTGGTGGACATCACCAACGTGCCGAGGAGCACTTTCGATCCCGAGAAATGCCTCGAAGTAATGCCGGTCCGCCTGGCAGCTCCAGACGCATTTGTCCCCGGGTGGGGCCTGATGATGGATGAATTTCAGAACGCTGCCTACCCGTTTGCCCATGATTCCGTCTGGCAGATTCCCGCTCTGCTGGCCTTCGAGGGCCTGGCTACGGGCCGGGAATGGGAGCGCAATTTCGCCCGATACTTTTTGGACAAAACCCCGCTCGAAGGCGCGGATGGCAAGAGCTTCTTCGTGCGCCGCCCGGGCGGTTTGACGCGGTGGGGGTATTTCGCGACCTACCGCGACGGCTTCGTGCCGCTCGATGGAGGCACGTGGTGGCAGGCCGACATCCTGTATCGCACGGCCCTGGCGTTGCACGACGCCAAGCTCCGCCAGGCCGCGCTCGACATGGTCCGGCACGATCTGAACGTGAAGCTGGACCTCGAAAAGATGACTTATCCGCCCTGCTGGAGCGCCGTGCTAAACCGCGTCGGTGACGACCATCGAGACGACTGGTTCATGACGCCCGGCCTGGCTTATTGTGCTTACATGGCGGCACGGGTCGCCTATCCCGAAACCGGCGACCCGAAGTATCTCGCCATGGCCGACCGCATCTGCGAATGGTTTGCCGATTACATGGTTCCGGAGTTGAAACTCAACCATCTTCAGGGGAACAACATGCACGCGGTTTTTTCACACTATCTCACGCTGGCCTTCTTGGAGAAATACGAACGCTCGCCCGAGCGCCGGTTCCTCGACGTGGCTGGCGACATGGCCTGGGTTCACATCATGACCACTTGCACAACCCCCGCGAAGGACAACCGGGGGAATTGGCTGACGGGCACCACCTGCGTCGGCGTCCGCGGGTGCGTGGACTATGACTGCGCCCCCAATCTTTGTCACGAGAAGGACCTGACGTTCGTGCATATTATCGGGCCGCTGCTCGATCACGTTTCCGGCCCAGCCTACGCCAAATATATCGGGCTCTGCCGGCTCGTATTGGCCAAGGACTTTTGGAACAGCGCCTGGGCCATGGAGCTTCGGGACACCAATCTCCGCACGATGTATGACACATACGCCCGGGGCCTGGCCAACCTGATGTTTGCCCTCAACCGCTCGAGCGATCCTTGGGTGAGCGCGGTCGAAAAGCTGGTTTCCAAGAGCGACATAAACATTGGGCACGAGCGTGATCTCGTCTTGCTGAACGGCACCCGCGAGCCGCGTGACACGCGCTTGGAGGTCCGCTTCCTGCAGCCAGGCCGCTACGACGTCAAGGTGGACGGGCGGGATTTCGGCGCTAGAACTCACTTGCAACTGGCTGAAGGCCTTGACGTGAACCTCGCCGGCAACTCCATGAGGCGCATTCAGGTCAAACCGCTCCGGCTTGAAACACCCCTGCCGCCGCGCGCCCAGGCCTACGATTCGAGCGTGACCTGGCTCAGCGACCTGACGCCGTTTGGCGCTCAACGAGGGACCGGCTTGCCCAAGCCGGTTTACAAAAATGACCGGAGCTTCGACGACTCGCCCATCAGCCTGGGCGAAAAGGCCTTCGCTAAGGGTTTGGGCTGCGCCGCCAACACCGTCCTCATCTACGAACTCCAGGGCAGGTTTGATCGCTTCGAAGCCACCGTGGGCGTGGATTCCTCCGTCGCCGGCAAGACCAATCCTCCGGCATCAGTCTTTTTCACAGCTTTTGTGGACGGGGTGCTGCGTTTTGAGAGCGGCCCGATGTTTGCTCGCACTCCGTCTCAAGAAGTGAATGTGGACGTCCGTCATGCCCGGGTGTTGATGCTGCGCCTGTCCTGCAACGGGGATGACAATGGCAGGTCTGAGAACGACCATGGCGATTGGGCCGCGGCGCGCCTGCTCGGCAGGGTGACGAATCAGTTGAACGAATGAACCGAAAGGCCGGCGAGCAAATGCCGAGCGAGTTCCTTGCCTGCGTTTTTGGCCTTGACCTTAGAACGGGTGTTCTTTACAACGCCTGCATGATTTTATCCGGCTGGCTGGCCCTGCGCCCCGCGCTATGAAAACGACGCAAACGGTGGATGCCGACACGGGGCGGAGATTGCGCGCGTTGCGGCTTCGCGCTCACCTGTCGATGCGGGAGCTGGCCCGGCAGGCCGGAGTCGCTGTGAGCTGTGTCTCCAATATCGAAGCCGGACGGCTTTCGGTCAGCCTCGCCACGCTCCGGAAGTTGCTGCTCGCCTTGGGCACGGACCTGGGCCCGTTCTTTGCCGACGAGCTGCCGGCGCCCTCGGGTTGGGTCTTTCGCCGGCGGCAGATGTGCGCGATGACCGACGCCGGGCGGTGCTACACGCTGGTGCTGCCAGCCCGGCCCGACGTTGGCCTGATCATGCTGGATGAGGAGCTTTTCGCCGGCGAGCAGCCGGATTTTGAATCGCTCAGCGGCGATTTGGCGGGCTACGTCCTGACCGGTGAGCTGCAGTTCGAGTTGCAGGGTGACGAGCCACAGGTGCTCCAGCCGGGAGATGCCTTTTACATCCCCGCCGGACGAGCGGCCCGGGGGCGTTGCGCCCGGGGCAAGTCGGTGCGGTTGGTGACGGTTCAGTTGCGGGAGAAAGGGGCTGGCGTAAACTGCGAAACCCGTCACCGCGGAAATCCCCAACGCCCGCAGGGGCCAGGGGTTACGGTTCCCGACTCTGTCCGTGTGGCGAAGCACCGGGGCCGCTCGGTGAGGCGAAAGCGGGAATTATGAAAAGCGCAACGCTCGGGCTGATGGTTGGGCTGAACCTGACGGTTGCTGTTTTGGCTCGTGCCTCAGTGCCTGTCAGGACCGAGCGCCTCGACCTTTCCGGTTCGTGGCAGATGCAGTCGTCGGCCGTGGAGGGGGCGGATGGAGGCAGCGTGTCGCAGCCCGGGCATGCCCGCCGGAATTGGTATCCCGTTCAGGTCCCAACCACGGTGCTCAACGCCCTGGTGAAGCACGGTGTTTATCCCGACCCTCGTTTCGCCTTGAACACCTACCAAATCCCTGACAGCTCGGACGAGTTCAACCAGACGAACGACCTGGCAAAATTCAGCCACCTGCCCGACAAAAGGAACCCCTGGCGCGATGCCTGGTGGTTCCGGCGGGAGTTCACACTGCCCAAGTTGCCCGCTGGCCGCCACGTCTGGCTGCATCTCGATTCGATCAACTACCGGGCTGAGGTCTGGCTCAACGGAAACAGGGTCGCTGAGCGCGAACAGATGGTCAGCATGAACCAGCGTTTCACCTTCGAAGTGACGCGTTGGGCCGTGGGAGGGTCGAATTGCCTTGCCGTGAGGACCTGGGGTGTCGATCACGTCGGCTCCCCTGGCCCGCAGTTGGTTCCGCTCGCGGCCAACCGCTTCGAGGACCATGTCAGCGATGGGCCCATGGATTATGCCGTTCAACTGGCCGGCGGCTACGACTGCTTCCCGTCCATTCCGGACCGTTACTTAGGCATCCTGCAGGACGTGTGGCTGGAGGTGAGCGGTCCGGTCACCATCCGCGACCCGTTCGTGGTGACCGAACTGCCGCTGCCGCGCACGGACAGCGCTAAGCTCAAGATCTCCGCCACCCTGTTCAATGCGGGTGCCCAGGCGACCAGCGGCGTCCTCAAGGGATCAATTGCAGAAGTGGGATTGACATTCGAGACGCCAGCGGCCCTTTCGGCGGGTGAGGAAAAGCAGGTTGTCTTCGACCCCGCGCCGGTGATGAAGCAGCCGAAGCTCTGGTGGCCGAACGGGTACGGCGAGCACCCCCTGTATGGCCTCAAGCTCGAGTTTGTGGCGGGCGGGAATCTCTCGCACGCGCAGACGGTGCCCTTTGGCGTGCGCCAGATCACCACGGAGATGCATGAGAGAGCTGGCCATTACGGGCGGCGCATTCTGGTCAACGGCCAGAAGATCTTCGCCCGCGGCGGCTACATCCAGCCCGACGCCCTCTGGGAATGGACGCCGGAGCGCGTCGACGCCGAGATTCGCTACTATGCCCAGGCCAACCTCAACCTGATCTATTTCGAGGACATCGCCAATCCTCCGGATTACCTGTTCGAGGCATGCGACCGTTATGGCGTGATGATTGGCCAGTGCTTCTACGGTTGCGCCTGGATGCAGACCGGATCGAAGTATCCGGCCGACGTGCCGCTGGTGGTGCAATGCACCCGGGATATCGTGAAGCGCTACCGCAACCATCCCAGCCTGGTCATGTACATGGCCAGCAACGAGGGGTTCACGCGCGAGGAGGTTTACCGGCCGTGGCGCGCAAGCGTTATCGAATTGGATGGCAGCCGTTTCTGGATCCCGTCTAATGGCATGCCCGATGCGCCCCGGGACAAAGTGCAGCCCTGGTTCCGGGAGGACGTGCCCGCTGGGATGAGCGACAACGGGGGCAATTCTTACGGTTGGGAAGAACCCTCCGAGTACTACCGAAGGGTGCGTGAGGTGCCGAATTGGATGTTCATGGTCGAGAGTGGTTCGGCTTCCCTGCCTCCGCTGAGCAGCCTGCGAAAGTTCATCCCCAAGCTGGGCGAGGTGGCTCCCGGCCCGACGTTCCCACTGGATGCCACCTGGGCCCATCATGGCGCCAACAAGTATTACGAGCCTTATGATGCCGCCGTGCGCCGCGTGTACGGGGAGCCGGCTACCGTGGGAGATTACGTTTGGCAGGGACACCTCGCCACGGCCGATCAGCATCGCGCCATGTTCGAAGCGATAAATCACCGGTTGTGGGACATCACCAGCGGGTTCACGCAGTGGAAGATCAACTCCGCCTGGCCGGATGTGCAGTGGCAGATCTTCGACTGGTTCCTGAAGCCGATGGTGAGCTACTACTTTATTAAGCGCGCCAACGAACCGGTTCATATTCAACTCGGATTGATCGAACCGATGGTGACGGTGGTGAATCACTCGCTCGAGCCGCGGAGCGGTCTGCGGGTTCGCGCCCGGGTTTTAGACCCCGCGATGCGTGTGCTCTTCGAAAGACAGGGGAGCGTGGAGGTGGGTCCAAACACGTATCGCGACACCTTTGACCTGCCCAAACTGCCGGAGCTACCGCCCGTCTATTTTGTCCGGCTTGATCTGAGCGACTCAGCCGGAAAACGGGTTTCGGACAACCTCTACTGGTTGCCCGCGAAGAAAGGCGGCTCGATGCAGGCACTGCGCTCGCTGCCGCCGGTAAGACTCCTGGCAACCTGCAAAATCGAGGCGCGCGGCGCAGATAAAGTCGCCCGTGTGAAGGTCACCAATCCGACAAGCCGCCTGGCTTTCTTTGTCCAACTGGCGCTGACTCAAGGACGGGGCGGCGCCGAGATTCTGCCGGTGCTTTGGGACGACAACTACTTCAGCCTGCTGCCGGGCGAGTCGCGCGAACTCACGGCCAGGTTTGCGGCAAAAGATGCCGCGAACGGCAAGGCGACACTGGAGGTGGGCGGTTGGAACGTGCAGGGCAATTCTGACTGCCTCGCCCTTGCTGTTTCGCCAAAGGAAATCAAGCTCGGCGAGGGGTTTACGGTCACGGCCAGCGTCGCTAACACTTTCCTCGACGGCAGCCGCGTGTTCCTCGAAGTGGACGGGAAGCCGGCGGACTCTCGCTGGACGCGGGCTCGCGGCGCCCCGAAACAGGCGCTGACGTTCCCGTTGGTGCTGGAACGTTCCGGGAAACACACTCTTATGGTGGGAGCCAAGAGACTCGTACTCAACATCCAGCCATGAACCGCCGGGAGTTTGCCAGGCTGGTCGGGACGGGCGCCGTGGGCGCCGCCGCGCTCGGCAAATGGGGAGAAAGCTGTCTGATGGCCACCGCCGCGGCTCCGGAGCCTCTGGCCCGCCGCGGCGTGTTCCTGGTCCGAGGAAAGCCTGTCTTTCTGGTGTCCGGGTCGGTGGATTACTTCCGCTGCCCGCCCGAGTTGTGGCGTGACCGCCTGCTCAAGGCTAAGCGCGGAGGCCTGAATTGCATCGCCAGTTGCATTGTTTGGAATTTCCATGAGACCGAACAAGGCCGGTTCAATTTCAGCGGGGAGCACGATCTGGGGCGATTCATTGACCTCTGTGGCGAGTTGGGTCTTTACTTTTTCGCGCGGGTGGGACCGTTCATCTGCGACGAATGGGACGGAGGCGGGCACCCGGCCTGGCTGATCGCCAAGGATGACATTCAGTTCCGGGCGATGCACGAGCCCACGCTCAAGTATGTGCGGAGGTGGTTCGAGCACCTGCTGCCCATTCTGGTCCGCCGCCAAGTCACGCGCGGCGGCCCGGTCATCCTGGTTCAGCAAGAGAACGAGTATTATTACGCCAATCGCCCGGACGGCCGGGATTACCAGGCCACGCTGGTTCGGTGGATGCGTGAATTGGGCATCGAAGTGACCATCACCGACTGCAACGGCTTCGAGACGCGGGTGCCAGGCTCGCTGCAAACCCTGAACGGCTTCAACCTGGGCGCCGCCGAGCGCTATCGAGGGGAGCACCCTGACCTGCCGGTGCTGTGCAGCGAGATCTATACCGGCTACCTGGATTGCTGGGGACTGCCGCCCGCCACCGTGGACGCCAGCCTGCTCCATCGGCAACTGATGGAGATGCTCGCCTCGCGCGTGATGTGGAATTACTTCATGTATCACGGGGGAACGAACTTCGGTTTCCGGGCGAGCAGTTCCTGGAAGACCGACGACGCCTTCGTCACTACCTGTTATTATCCGACCGCGCAACTGGCCGAAGGCGGCGGGTTCAACAACCTGTTCTTCGCTACCAAAACCGTGGATCAGTTGGGGACGAACTTCCAGGATTTCTTCAGTCAAGCCGCCGCGGCGCAGACTCCGGTCAAAGCCGAGGGAGCGATCCGGGTTTCGGCGTTGCGCGCTCCGCAAGGGACGATGGTCTTCGTGTTTCCAGGCGAGAAAAGCGGCCCGGCGCCCAGCGCGTTGATCTTGCCCTCGGGCGAACGCCTTGAATTCGCCGAGAGCTCGGCCCAACCCATCATGACCCCTTTCGAGTACCGGGCCTTTCCGGACTGCCGTATCGATTGGGCCAACGCCACGCTCCTCGGCGTGGCGGGGTCCTCAAAGAAGCCCACTCTCGTTTTCATCGGGGACGCCTGGCAAAAGGGTCGGGCCTCAATCAATGGCCGGCGCATCGAGTTTTCGTTCGCCTCTGGCGATCCAGTTCCCAAGGAAGCAACCCCGGCCCAGATCATCGGCTTGTCACACGAGCTCGCGAGTCGCGCGTGGTTTGCTGACGGACGCCTGGTGATTGGGCCTGCCTACGTCGGCGAGCGAGCCGGGGGAAGGCACGAGTGCTGGCTGACACGGGGCAAGACCCCGGTACTGGTGGTCGAATCCGACGGCCGGCATCGGCGAGAGAGTGTGACCGCGGCGCCGACGCCGGACGGCCAGGTCCCGCTGAAGGACTGGCGGTCATATCCGCTGCCCGAGATTCACGGCGGCGGGAACGGCTGGCAGGCGATGGACGGGCCGAAATCGCTTGAGCAGTTGGGGTCCTGGCAGGGTTATGCCTGGTATCGGGCTGTCTATCGCTGCGAGCAAGCCCATTCCACCACGCTGCAGTTCACGCGCGCGGCGGATCGCTTTCACGTCTTTCTCAACGGCCAAAAGTGCGGCGTTTGGGGGCGGGGCAACCACGCGACGCGCGATCCGCTATCTATCGAGCTGGCGGCAGGCGAAAACGATTTCGTGCTCCTCTGCGACAACATGGGCCACAGCTCAGAGGGCCGCGCCCAGGAACGCAAGGGGATTTTGGGGCCGGTCGTGCTGGGCGCCCAGTCGCGCTCACTCGGTGCACCGGAACGATTCACCCCGGCCAAGCCGCCTTCGACCAACTATGAATTCGAGACTTATCGCGCCCTCAACGGAAGCGGCGCGCGGTTCACGGGTTTCGCCTGGACCGTTGCACGTGCCGCCGGCGAGCGGCTGCTGCTCACCTTGCGGGCCGTGCCGCAATACGCCTGGCTGGGCGTAAACGGCGAAATCGTGGGTGAACACGGCGGCGACTTCTCTCTCGTCGACGGGTTCTCGTTCAAGGAATTTCTGCTGCCGGTGGACCTCTCCGCCGGCCCGGTCCGTATCGAAGTGATCTTGTTCGGCGGCGAACTGGCCGATATCGGGAAACACGTCTGTCTGTTTGCGTATCCGGAGCAACCGGGGTTAACGCAGTGGCGCTTCAAGCCGTGGGAGACCCCGCGCGCCGCAGGTCCGGCGGCAGTCGGTTCCCCGGTCTGGTGGGAGTGCGGGTTAGCGCGGCCCAAGCTGGCGGGGCCGCTCTTTTTGCACCCGGTCGGCCTGAGCAAAGGCCAGGCTTATCTCAATGGCCGCGCGGCCGGACGGTATTGGGACATCGGCCCGCAGAAGGCGCTCTACCTGCCGGAGCCATGGTGGAAGGAGCAGAATCGCCTGGCGATTTTCGACGAGGGAGGCCGACACCCGGGCGGCAGTTTCCTGGCACGGGATGCGCGGGTACCCACGATGACGGTGAAACTATAGGTGATTCCGCATGAACCAACCAATCCTCTTGCATCCTCAGCCAAGGCACTGCAAATGGTCTCGTCGCCACTTCCTTGTCACCGTTGCGGCGGCGGGGTCGTTCACGGTGGTAGCCGCGGGCGCGTCGCAGCCCGCGGCTACTACGGTGTTCCCTCAGCGCGGCTACTATCTCCTCCCCTGCCGCACGCCCACGCTCGGGTACGCGGCCTATCGCGACCTGGTCGACGACCTGGCCGGGGAGGGGGTGAACACCCTCATTCTCTGGCTCGGGGGCGGGTTCCGGTCGAGGAGATTCCCCATCACCTGGCAATACAACGCGGAGCACTTGAACGTAAGGCACGACTTCATGGGGCGACTCATCCGGCACGCGCACCGGCGCGGCATCAAGTGCCTGCTCGGGTTTACGCCCTTCGGTTACGACGGGGTGAACCAATATCCGCGCGAACATCCGGAGCTGAAGGCCGTGGGACCCGACGGCAAGCCGGTCGCCGAGTTCGGCATTCACTGCTGGGGCTGGAACCTCTGCCCGGCCAAGCCCGAATCACAACGGTTCATGCTCGAATATGTTCGCGAAGTGGCGTCCGAGTTTTACCCGGAGGCGGATGGCCTGTTTATCGAGTCGAGCGATTACGCTATCTGCCATTGTCCCGAGTGCGGCCCAAGGCATTTCGACCACGAGTTCAGGTTCGTCCGGGCCATTTCGGAGGAAATCTGGGCGCGGCACCCAGGGGCGACCATCGTGGTGTATCCGCATTATTTCTCAGGCGCCCAATTGAGGTTTTCTTTTAGCGAAGCTGTGGCAACAAAGCAGCCGTTCGACCCACGTTGGACGCTGTTCTTCACCCCGCATAGCGCCGCCATCGAACCGAACCTCATTGCCAAGGCCAAGAGCAGTTGGTGGTGGAACGAAGCCCCATCGCGCCTCGACATCCCGGGCATTGGCGCGGGCGCGCGGCGGGCGCGGGACGCCCGCTGCACCGGATTCATGCCCTCGCTGGAGTGCTACAGCTACGTGGAGACGCACGAGGAATTTGGCGAACCCTGGCTCAAGGGCCGGCGGCAGGTGCCCTTCGGTTTCGGCTGGCTGGCGGAGGGAGCATCGCCTTATCGCGAGCTGCCGGTGCGCGCCGCCCGGATCGCCTATCGTGAGTACACCGCCAACCCCGGCCTCTCCGACGACGCACTCCATGCCGTGCTGGGCAGCGAACTCTTCGGCCGGCGCTGGCAACCTGCGCAGGTCGAGGACACGCTCGAACTGTGCCGCGTCCTCGGCACGGATCGCGACTGGGCCGTGCCCGCGCCGCTCACCACGCCCGGGCTGGTCGAGTCGCGCCGGAAAAGCGGCCGGCTCGACGGCAAGAAACGCGCGTTTCTTCGCGACCAACTCGCTCGTGTCCGCGACATCGCCGCGCGCAACCGCCACGCGACAACGCCCGGCGCGCGCGAACTCGCCCGCATCGCGCAGTGGCTCAGTGACCAATGGCAAGGGGCGAACGGGGCTTTGCTGGAAGGCTAAAGCGCACATACCAGAGACTCCTATGAAACAAATGCATTCGTTTCACGGCGTGCCAAGGAGGGGTGCTTGAAGCCTATCCTCGGCTTGCTTCTGGCGATTGCGGCAGGGGCCTTGAATGGTTCTTATGCGCTGCCGATGAAGCGCACGGAGAAGTGGGCTTTTGAGAACACGTGGCTGGTCTATTCGGTGATCGCGATGCTTTTCTTGAACTGGGGCATCGCTCTCGTCACGGTTCCCCACTTGGTCCAGGTCTATTCCAAAGCCGGCGCCGAGTTGGACGCCATCTGGGCGCTGGCACTCCTGGGCAGCTTCGTTATCAACACGGTTTATTGCGCAGTGCTGCTGGCAAAGAACGCGACCTGGTCCCGCTTTCGCGAGAAGGGCACCATGCACTATTGGTTCCTGGCCTGCCTGATGGGCGTGATCTGGATGCTCTCCATCACGCTGTATGGGCGTGGGGCGTCCCTGATGGGGCCTTTGGGCGGGTCGGTGGGCTGGGCGGTGTTTTATTGCTGCATCATCATCTTTTCGACCTTCTGGGGCATCCTTTCGGGCGAATGGCAGGAGGGCAAAGGCCGGCCCCTCCGCACCCTGTATGGGGGCCTGGCGGTTTTAATGGTCGCCATCGCTATCCTTGGCTACGGCAATACTCTGCCGGCTCAATAAACCAACCAACACGACAGAAACCAACCTATGAAATGCAAATGGCCAGACCCATTCCCGGGCGCTCACTGGCTCGACGAGCGTGAAGACCGAGCCGTCCTGGACGTGCTGCATCGCCGATCCTTGTTCCGCTACTACGGGCTGAAGAAACCCAAGTATGCGGACGCGCTGGAGAAGACAGCCCGCGAGTTCTACGGCGTGAAGTACGCGCTGGGAGTCAACAGCGGCACCGGGGCGCTGTTCACCGCCATGACCGCCCTGGGGATCGGCCCGGGATGCGAGGTTATCGTGCCCGCGTTCTTCTGGGTGGCGACGGCCGGCGCGGTGGTGAATGCCAACGCGATTCCGGTCCTGTGCGAGGTGGACGAGAGCTTCTCTATGGACCCGCGGGACCTGGAGCGCAAGATCACCGCGCGAACCAAGCTGATTGTGGCGGTTCACATGGCCGGCGCTCCCTGCGACATGAAGGCGATCATGGCGATAGCAAATCGGCGCCGAATCGCGGTGCTGGAGGACTGTGCGCAGGCCAACGGCGGGACCTTCAAGGGCAAGCGCCTGGGCTCTTTTGGGTCGCTCGGCATGTTCAGCCTGCAATGGAACAAGAACGCCACGGCGGGCGAAGGGGGGTTGCTGGTCACCAACGATGCGATGCTCTACGAACGCTGTGTCGCCGCCCACGATGTGGGCATCCCCTGGGTGAATGGCGCGCCTTGCGAAACCGGCACGATCACCTGGGGCAGCGGTCGTCGCATGAGCGAGTTGACCGGGGCGGTCGGCTCCGTCCAACTCAAGAAGCTGCCAACGATCATCAGGCACATGCGCGCCTCGAAGCGCCGAATCAAGGCCATGCTGGAGGGGACGCCCGGCCTCGCCTTCCGCCGGTTGAACGACGAGGCGGGGGACACGGGGCCGTTTCTGATTCTGCTGCTCGAGCACGAGGAGCGGGCCAGGGCCGTGGTTCAGCGGATGCAGGCAGCCGGCCTGGGCACCGCCGTGCGCCTGGCCGAGTACGGGCTGCACATCTACTACAACATCCCGCAGTTGGTGACCAAAGCGCCGTTGTCGGCCGCAGGGAACCCCTGGAGCCTCTATGAGAACCAGGGCAGTGTGCAGAATTATGGCGAGGGCGCATGTCCGCGGAGCGACGACCTGTTCAGTCGCTCCATTCTCCTCCCGATCCCGTCGCGAGTGGACGCAGCGCGGGAAAAGGCGGCTGCGCAAATCATCAAGTCCGCCCTGCTATGACGTCCAAGGAGCGCATTTGGGCGGCGCTGGGAGGCAAACCGGCCGATCATGTGCCCCTGACGACGTGGTGCTTAGGCTTTCCCGCGCCGCCGCATCTGCGTTGGGAAACCAACGGGCGTCCGGTGAACTACTGGTACACCAAGCGGCTCGAGCACATCCACACGCTGCCCCAGCCAGGGGAGCTGGAGGACGAGTTCAAACGCGCAGATGCCTGGCTCTCTCTGGGCATCGATGATGTCCTCGAAGTCTCCGTGCCCTGGAGCCAGGACCCTGCGGTCACCTGGCAGGATGCGCGCCTGCCTCCGGGCGCCGCGGGCGGGGACGGGCGTTATCCCGTGGTCGTGCGCGAGTATCAAACGCCCTCCGGCCCGCTGCGGCATGCGGTCAGGCAGACGGAACTCGAGCCGGAAGGTTGGGTCATCCAACCTGAGCACGCTGAGTTGATCGAAGACTTCAACGTCGCCCGCGCCGCGCGGCACATCGTCGCTGCCCCGGCCGATGTGCCCGCCATCGCGCATCTGTTCGCGCCGCCGGACGAGCGGCAACGCCGGTGGTTCGCCGAGCGGATGCTGCAGATGCAGGCCTTTGCGGAGCGCAAGGGTCTCCTGACCCAAGCCTGGACCGCGTTTGGGATGGACGCCGCGGTTTGGGTTGCCGGCGCGGAGGGCGCCGTCATGATGGCCCTGGACGCGCCGGGGGCTTTTGGCCAACTGCTGGACATCATCTTCGCCACGGACTACGCCCGGACGGAGCTGGCGGTGACCCATCCCAGGATTGATCTCGTGTGCCAGCGGGGTTGGTATTCTTCGACGAACTTCTGGTCGCCCAAGCTCTTCGATCACTTCCTATTCCCGCGGGTGGCGAAGCTGGCGGAATTGGCCCATCGGCATGGCAAGAGGTTCGGCTATGTGATGACCACCGGGGTCGAAAAGCTCGGTCCGCGTCTGGCCAATGCCGGGGTCGATCTTCTCTATTTCGTCGATCCGATCCAGGACCGGGTGACACTGGAAACGGCGAGAGACCTGCTGGGCGAACGCCTGACCTTGGTCGGTGGAACGAACGCGCTGAGCCTGGCGTCCGGCGATCCGCGGCGGATCCAAGACGAAGTTGGCCGGGCGCTGAAGGTCCTGGGGCCGACGAACCGCTTCATCCTGCATCCCGTCGACGCCATTTTCCCGGACACGCCCTGGTCCGGTGTCGAAACGATGATCTGCGCCTGGAAGCGAGGGCAGCACCTGGAGTAACCGCTTATGATGGTCGCCGAAAAATCCCTGATTCCCCGCGTCGCCGTGGGTTCGTTGTGCAGCCCTTTGGAGGTGGGCGCAAACCACGCGCCCATGGCGGCGCGAGAACTGACCCAACACCTCAAAGAAACCGGCTGCGAGGTCCTCGAACTTGGGCCCGTGGATGCGCCCGAAAAAGCCTCTGCGGCCGGGCGCGCGATGGCTGAAGGGCACGTCCAGGCGGTCGCGCTGGCCGCGGCGAGCTGGTTCGAGGATTACCTGGTCCTGGACTTGCTGGAGGAATGCGCGGTGCCCCTTCTGCTCTGGTCCCTGCCCGGGATGGAGACCGGCGCGCTGTGCGGCACGCAACAACTCACCGCTTATCTGAAACGGCTTGAAAAACCGTTTCGCTGCCTTTATGGGCCTTTGGACCAGGCGGAGAACCTGGACCAAGCCACGATCTTCCTGCGCGCGGTCGCCCTCAAATACCAGTTGCGCCGCGCGCGCGTCGGATTCGGCGGCTACCGGGTTACCGGAATGTCCGAGGTTTCAGCCAACGAATTTGGGCTGAAGAAGGCCCTCGGCCCTCGAGTCATCCCGCTGGACATGCCGCTGTTGCTCGCGCGCGCCCGGGAAATTGGCGATGAGGAAGTGCGTTCGCGCTGGGAGCAGGTGGTTGGGCTGAGCGGGTGCTGCAAAGTGCCGGCCGCCGACGGCCTGGACTCGCTCAAAGTATATGCCGCGGTGAAGGAGTTGGTAAACAAGCATCGCCTGGATGCGCTGACCATCGGCTGTTATCCGCATCTGATGGGCCGTGTCTGCCTGGCTGCCTCGCTGCTGGCGGATGAAGGGATCCCCCTCGGGTGCGAGGGGGACGTCAATGGGGCCGTGGGCCAGTTGTTGCTCACGCGGTTGAGCGGACAACCGACACACAACACGGATTGGCTGGAGCCGTTGGAGGACGGCACCGTCATCTTTACTCATTGCGGCTCCGGGTCATTCACGCTCGCGGAACGTTCGCAAGACATCACCCTCAGCCCCGTACGCTTGATGGACCAGGGGGTCTGCGCGCTCTTTCCGGCCAAGCCAGGCCCGGTAACGCTCGTGAGCCTTTTGCCGCGCGGCGAGGGCTACCAAGTGGCGCTGCTCGAAGGCGAGGCGATCTCAACGGAGATGGTCTTCCGTGGGAACCCATTGCGAGTTCGTTTTGCGCAAGCCACCCCGCGAATCATCGATTGGATCTTCAGCGAGGGGATCGGGCACCATTGGATGGCGGCCTACGGCCATTTTGGCAATGAGATCAAGCAGTGGGCCAGCCTTTGTGGTCCTGCCCTCAAACTCTCCACAATATGAAACGCAAAACCCGGTATGCCTTCGCGCCGCTGCGGCGTGCGACATCAACCCCTATGCAAAATTGGCAACCCACTATGAAACGACGAGAATTCGTCGGAACCTGCGCCCTGCTGCTGGCCGCCGGCGCTTTCGGAGCCGCAACCGGCCGGAAAAGCGGCTTCCAAGCGGCCATGAAATCCAAGCCGATCTCCAAACGGCTCTTTGCTTTTCGGCTCGATCATTTGTCCGCGGAACAGAGTGACTTGGAACTGACCCTGACCTGCCTCCAAGGTTTGGTGAATCGCCGGCGCCCCGAGTTTTACCTGGTTCAGGATGAATATGACCTGATGTGGCTGGATTGGCTTCGCGAGCGCGGCGACATCAAGGAAGTGGTTTGGCTTAACCTGGAACAGGTCTGGAAGAAATATCTTTCGGCGGCCAAGTGCATGTTCATCACCGATCCCGCGACCCCGGGGAGTGTGAACGTCGCTACGATGCTCGCGGGAGTGCATGATGGCCTAGTGGTCACACCCGCCAACGCCGGCCGGTTCAAACTTCCCGTTGGCTCCGGCACAACTTCAGCCAAAGGCGGGCGGGATTTGCGCTCGCTGAATTGGAAGAAGGATGTCGAGGCCTACCGCTGGGCCCTGGCGGAAATTGGCGATCAAC
This sequence comes from Verrucomicrobiota bacterium, assembly GCA_049518415.1. Classification (GTDB taxonomy): domain Bacteria; phylum Verrucomicrobiota; class Verrucomicrobiia; order Limisphaerales; family UBA8199; genus CAVQND01. Next base: position 15,196 of record JBEKRX010000008.1, on the reverse strand, counting down.
TATCCCGCAAGGCCGTGGCCTATACCGACCCCCAGAAACATCCGAATCGTGACTACTTTGTGGAGTTCAAGGTCCCGGTGGTCTGGATTTGCAACGAGAAAGCCGCCCCCAAATTTCCCTACTCGTCTTTCGAGGAAGAAAAGTCTTTCGTCACGGAACTGTTCCTGAAATGGCCCCCGAACATTCCCTGCATGGGCTGGCCCGGCACCGCAACCGAGGGGACAGAAAACGGCATCGGCGAGCACCCAGGAGTGAAGTTGGCGAGCCAATGCGCCAAGTACGAGATTTGCACGGGTTATGACGCCGAGATGCCTGCCGTGGGCAACATGTCCGTTCACTCGGGCACGCAGGGCACCTTTCATCAGGGCATCCCGCCCATCACCCTGCAACCCGGCAAAGTCTATCTTTCGTTCGTGCGCTCCGACGGCGATGGCATGAATTTCCTCCGGCGCATGTATCGCAAGCTGTTCAACGAACCCAGCCACGGCCGCGTGCCGATGGGTTGGCAGATTGGAACCTCGGCGACCGATTTGATGCCTGACATCCTGGATTACTATTACAAGCATGCCACGCCTAATGACTGTTTCGTCAATGCCCTGACCGGCGTGGGCTATATTTGGGAAGACAACTTCGCCGAGTTCCTGCCCACCGATCAGCAAAAGCAGGTCTGGGATGATTACTTGCGGTACTCGGCCGAGTATCGGGCACGGCTCGATGCGACGGTCATGTCCACCATTTTCGAGATGTCTCCCGACAAACTCGCCCGCTTCGCAGGAATGCGAGGGCTTCAAGGCATCTTTGCCAATTACGGCCGGATGGCGGGCACAACGCGGGAGAACGAGGTGTTCCTTTCAGCGGGCAAGCCCGTGTTCCGGGCGATCAACTCGGGGCCGCCGGGGGATGTGACCACGCCGGAAGGGTGCCGCACGGCCGCGGACTTCATGATCAAGGAAATCCGCGAGTGGACGCCGAAAACCCGCCCGGCCTTCCTGCACATCTTTTTGGGCAACTGGCTCAAGGCTTTAGATGTCTTGGAACTGGTCCAGAAAGGGCTTGGACCCGACTACGTGGCTGTGCGGCCGGATCAATTGGCGCTGCTTTATCGCCAATCAACGCGCTGAGCACGGCTTTGGTCTCTCTAAAGAAAGAACGGCCCGTTGACCTTTTCCAACGAACAAAAACCAAATGCTATACCGAATGAAAACAACTGCACCCGCCCTGCTGATTGGGCTCTTGCTCGCGCTACCCTGGAGCGGGCAGGCAGAACCCTCCAACCCGAACACCGACTGGTTCAGCCAGGCGAAATACGGTGTCTTCATCCATTTCCTGCCCTCCGGCGAGCCGGGTCTCCAAAAGGTGCAGCACTTCGATGTAAAGGCCCTGGCGGACCAGTTGGAAGAGATGGGTGCCGGCTATCTGGTGCTGACCCTGGGACAGAATTCCGGCTATTTCAACTCCCCCAACGCCGCCTACGAAATGCGGACCGGCTACGCCCCGGGCGAGCGGTGCGCAAGCCGCGATCTGCCGCTGGCGCTCTACCAGGCGCTCCAGCCCAAAGGCATCCGGTTGATGCTCTATCTTCCGTGCCAGACCCCCAACGAGGACGCGCGCGCCCAGCAGGCCTTCGGCTTGCCTCAGGGCGCGCGGGACCAGCCCATTGACCTGGCCTTCGCCGAGAAATGGAGCGAGGTCATCCAGGAATGGGCTGACCGGTATGGGGAGAAGGTCTCGGGTTGGTGGTTCGACGGCGGCTACGAGCACATTCACTTCAACGACGCCATTGCCGCCCGTTACGCGGCGGCCGTCAAACACGGCAACCCCAAGGCCATCGTCACCTTCAATCCCGGCGTCAAACTGATCCGCTGGACGAAGGCCGAAGATTACACGGCCGGCGAGCTCAATGAACCGTTCAATGTCGTCCCCACCGATCGTTGGCTGGAGGGCTCGCAGTGGCATGCTTTGACCTACCTGGGAGGTTCCTGGATGCAGCGCAACAGCCGCTTCACCGATGGACAATGGGTTGAATGGGCGCGGAGAGTCACAGCCCGCCAGGGCGTGCTCACCCTGGACATGGGCCCAAACTACGATCCCGCGGCCGGGCCGATCGGTCAGTTGGCGCCCAACCAGGTGAGGCAGGTCAAAGCCATCCGGGCGGCCCTGCGCGCGGGCGCGGCCACCCCCAGGCGCCTCAAGCGCGCTGACAGCTTCCTTGGCATCCACTTCGATTTTCACGCCGGACCTGACAATCCGGAGATCGGCCGGAACACCACTCCGGAAATGGTCGAGAAGATCATCGAGGCCGCCCACCCGGACTACATCCAGATTGACTGCAAAGGCCATCCTGGCATCTCCAGCTATCCCACGAAGGTCGGCCATCCGGCGCCGCGCTTTGCCGGCGAGCCGCTGCGCGTCTGGCGTGAGGTCACCGCCCGGCACGGCGTGGCGCTTTACATGCACTATTCTGGTGTCTGGGATTCCGAGGCCATCCGCCGGCATCCGGACTGGGCCGCAGTCAACGCCGACGGCAAGACCAACGCGAACGCCACCTCGTTCTTCGGCCCCTACGCGGACCGTTTGTTGATTCCGCAACTCCGGGAACTGGGAAGCGACTACGGCGTGGACGGCATCTGGGTCGATGGCGACTGCTGGGCGGCGGTGACGGATTACAGCCCCGCCGCGCTGACCGCGTTCACCGCCGCCACCGGATTCCAGGACATTCCGCGCCAACCGGGCGATCCCCACTGGTTCGAGTTTCTCCAGTTCCATCGCGACGCCTATCGCGGTTACCTGCGCCACTTTGTTTCCGAGGTCAAGCGCACCAATCCCGACCTGCAGCTTTGCAGCAACTGGGCTTTTTCCGACCACATGCCCGAGGAGGTGTGCGCCCCGGTGGACTGGATTTCCGGCGATTTGACCCCCGAGGATGCGGTCAACTCGGCCCGGTTTTCCAGCCGCTATCTGGCGCGACAGGGAAAGCCGTGGGATTTGATGCCCTGGAGCTTCACGATCCACGGGGACAGGCGCAACGGCTCCAACCAGAAGAATGCGGTGCAATTGGAGCGTGAGGCCGCCGAGATTCTCGCCCAGGGGGGAGGTTTCGAGTCCTACTTCGGGCAGCGGCGCGATGGCTCCGTGCCCACCAACTACCTGCCCGTCCTCGGGGAAGTGGCCAGGTTTTGCCGCGCCCGCCAGCCCTACTGCCAAGGAGCCACGCCGGTGCCACAAATTGCCCTGCTCTATTCCACGGCTTCCCACTACCGGGAATTCAACGGCCTCTTCAACCGAGACCTGTCGCGCCTCAGCGGCACGTTGCAGGCTCTGCTGGAAGGCCAGCAAACGGTGGATGTCGTGAGCGAACACGTCCTCGCCAAACACATGGCGGAATACCCGCTCATCGTCGTTGGCGAATGCGATTATCTCGATCCCGCCTTCAAGCGACAGCTTTCCGGCTACGCGGAAAACGGCGGCCACCTCTTGCTCATCGGTCCCCAAGCCGCGTCCTTGTTCGCCTCCGAACTCGGCGTCATTCTCGCTGGCGCGCCGCCGCAACCGCGGTATTTGGCCTGGAATGGGTCTTTGCTCGCGACCGAGGCTCAGCCCCTGGAGCACGCGCTAGACGCGAGAGTCAGAATCTTCGGTCGACTGCACGTCTCGAACGATGTCCCTTCGGACTCCCAACCGGCGGCCACGATCATCCCCTTGGGCAAAGGCATGCTTGCCGCCACCTACTTCTCCTTCAGCCATGGATACCTCAAGGACCGTTCTCCCCAGATGCGGGCATTTCTAAACGATCTAACCCGTCAGCTCTTTCCCACGCCGATGGTGGAGGTCAAGGGCTCGGCGGATGTAGACGTCTCCGTCAATCGCCTCCACGGGAAGCTGGCAGTCAACCTGGTCAATACCTCCGGGCAGCATTGGGACACCAAGAAGCCGCTGATCGAATTCATCGGGCCCGTCGGCCCGCTGGAGATCACCATTCGCGCCACGGCCAAGCCCGCGAAAATCACTTTGCAGCCCGAAGGCCAGCCGCTGGCCTTCGAGTACCGGGACGGCGTCGCAAGACTGACCTTGCCCCGCTTGGAAATTCACAGCATCCTCGTGGTCGAATGATCGCTCCATCAGCCGCTGATGGACTGTCGCGAAATCAACCGCACGAAATGACATTACGAAATCTAAGACTCGCTCTGTCTGTCTGCCTTCTCACAGGCACATTTTTCGCCACTCGTTTCGGGCTGTTGGCGGATGAGGCCGCCCTGTATCCGCCGCCGAACTTCCCCGACGTGAGCGGGTGGGGTCGCAACATTCAGCGCACGATGCGGCTTTTGGCGACGAGCACACCCGAAAAGCGCAACACCGTCCGAATTCTTTTCTACGGTCAGTCCATCACCGAGCAGAAATGGGCGAACCTGGTCGAGGAAGACTTGCGGCGTCGCTTCCCGCACGCGAACCTCCTCATCGAAAATCGGGCGCTCGCCGGTTTTGCGTCGCAGATGCTCGTAAAGACAGCGGAGACCGACCTCTATTCCTTCCAGCCCGACCTCCTCATCTTTCACGTCTATGGGGCGCACGACAAATACGAGGACATCATCCGGCGCAGGCGCGAACGCACAACGGCCGAGATTCTGATGCAGAACGATCACGTCAACAAACCAGCGGACCTCACTGAGGAAACCGACCCTGCGAAACTGCCGCCCGCCGGCAAACACTGGGACGCCTTTATGAACCACAACTGGCTGCCGTCCCTAGCCAAGAAATACGGCTGCGAGTTGTGTGACCAGCGCGCCCTGTGGAAGGCTTATCTGACGGAGAACAAGCTCGAGCCGAAGGCGCTGCTGCGCGACGGCGTGCATCTCAACCCGCACGGCGAGTGGTTCATGGCACAGTGCGTGAATGCTTACCTCCGCTACGATCCCAAGCTCGGCCCCTCGCGCGCCGAGGATTGCGTCAAGACCTACCAGGTTGGCCAGGACCTGCGCTGGACGGACGGCAAGCTGCGGTTCGACTTCGAAGGCAATCGCCTGGATGTTATTTGCGGACCCGGTCAGGCCGCCCCCGCCATCGTGCGAATTGACGGACGCAAACCGTCCGAGTGGCCGGAGCTTTACGGCTTCACGCGCGCCGTGACCAAGCCCGAAGGCAAATGGCCGGTCAAGTGGCCGATCCTGGCGCCCATCGGTTCGCAGCAGCCGTTGCTGGTTGAGGACTGGTCGCTCGCAGTCGCGAAAGACCGGCAATCAGACAAACTCTTCAGCTTCACCCTGACCGGCTCGAAGACCGGCGCAGATGGCATTGGACGCAACGACGCGCGCTTTGTGTCCGATTCCGGGCGCATCGTCCTGGAAACCAACGATTGGAATGCGTCCTATGCGCTCAGTCTCGCCGGCATCACCCCGGTGCCAGAGACGTTTATTGTGAAATGGAAAGTGGAGCCTCGCTTTGTCGATGAGTTCGTTTCGCCCGGCGTGGCCAACCCGGCGATTGAAACCACGGTGACACTCGCCCAGGGTTTGCCGAACACCCGCCACACCTTGGAGATTTCCGGCAGTGACCTGACGCCCATCGCGGCGCTTCGCGTCTATCGACCGCCTTTTCGATCCAATTGAAAGAAATGAACACCATAAAACTCAGATACAGGACATTGCACAGACTGAGTGGCGGGTTTTGGCCAGCTATGCTGGCATTCTCTCAATTGGCTCTGGCTCAGACCACGGACTTATCCAAACTCAAGACCTTCGGCACGATGGGCAAGGAGGTGCGTCCGCTCAAAGGCGACAGCGAGGCAGAACTCTTCCGTCACGACGGCAAGGGCTGCCTGACACATGCCTGGTTTGGCGGCGGCTGGAAGGACTGCGACAAAACCCGCATTCGAATTTACGTGGATGGCGAGACCAAGCCTTCGATCGACATGGAACTCTACCTCGGTCACGGCATCGGTTTTGGCGACGAATTCGCGCCCTGGGGCACGGCGCGCATCGGCAAGCTTGGCACGGGCACTAGCGTCTATAACACCTACCGGATTCCCTTCGGCACGAGCATCCGCGTCACAGCCCAGCGCGCTCCGACCGCCCCCGACGCGCCGGAGTTCTGGTGGATCATCCGCGGCACGGAGAATCTGCCGGTGACGCTAGGCGGCGTGGTGTTGCCCGACACCGCGCGCCTAAAGCTGTACAAGCTGGAGAGTTTTACGGCCAAGCCGCTGGAGGAATTTGCCCTCTGTAACGTGACGGGTAACGGAGCGCTCTACCAGGTGACCATGGCGGCAAGAGGTCTGCGCAAAAGCAAGAAAGACCAATGGAAAGACCTGGGCTTCATGGAAGCTTGCATGCGGGCTTATATCGGCGGCAACCAAGAGCCGCTTATGCTTTCGTCGGGCCTCGAAGATTATTTTCTCGGCACCTACTATTTTAACCGGGGCCGTTACGCCACGCCAGTGGCGGGATTGACCCATTTCAACCCGCAGGAGAACGAGTTTTCGGCGTATCGTTTCCACGAGGACGATCCGGTCTTCTTCCAAAGCGGGCTGCGCCTGACCTGCCGCTGCGGCGAGAAGATCGGCGACAAAGTTTTCCACGACCCGCCTCCCACGGAATACAGCACCTATGTCTGGCTTTATCAGTGGTGATGTTATCGTCGCGGAATTATAATGGCAGGCATCAAATGAAACGACGTACTTTCCTCGAGACTGCGGTCACCGTAACGGCGGGCTTCCAAATCGTTCCCCGACATGTGTTGGGTCAAGGGCTGACGCCTCCGAGCCAGAAGTTGAACATCGCCGGCATCGGCATCGGCGGGCAGGGTGGCGGCGTGCTGAGCGACATGAAAAGCGAAAACATCGTGGCGCTCTGCGATGTCGATTGGGCCAAGGCTGCCGGCACCTTCAACGCGTTCCCCAAGGCCGAGCGCTTCAAGGATTACCGGGTCATGCTCGACCGCCGCAAAGACATCGAGGCCGTGATGATCGCCACGCCGGATCACATGCACGCTCCGATCACAATGGCCGCCTTGCGCGCCGGCAAGCATGTCTATGTCGAGAAACCCATGGCCCATTCCATCGAGGAAGCCCGGGGCATGACCAGGCTGGCCCGGGAAACCGGGCTGGTTACCCAGATGGGCAACGCCGGCCACGCGGGTGAAGGCATCCGCCTCACCCGGGAATATATCCTGGCCGGCGCCATCGGCACGGTGCGCGAAGTCCACGGCTGGACCGACCGCCCCGGAAACTGGTGGAAACAGCCGGCCTCGCGTCCAACCGAGACACCACCCATTCCCGCCGACCTGGATTGGGACCTCTGGCTCGGCTGTGCCCCGCAACGCCCTTATCATCCGGCCTACCACCCATTCGCCTGGCGCGGGTGGTTTGATTTCGGCACCGGCGCCCTCGGCGATATGGCCGTGCATAACCTGGACCCGGCCTTCTACGCTCTGGACCTGGAGGCGCCGATCTCCGCGGAAGCCCGGGTTTCCGGACTGGGTCCCGAAAGCTATCCCGCCTGGCAGATCATCACCTTCCAATTCCCACAGCGCGGCGCCCAGCCGAGCCGGAAACTGGTCTGGTACGACGGCGGCAAGCTGCCGCCTCGCCCGAAGGACATCGATGCGGATTTCGCGCTGCCCGACAACGGAATTCTCTTCCTGGGCGACAAAGGCACGATCCTGTGCGGCGGTTGGTCTGGACCCCCCAGGCTCTTCCCGGCGGACCTCCATAATTCGTTCCGCCCACCCGCGAAAACCATTCCCCGCTCCATTGGCCATCGCCCGGAATGGATCCAGGCCTGCAAAGACAAAAAGCCTGCGGATGCCCACGCTGGCTTCGCATATTCCGGACCGTTCACCGAAGCCCTCCTCGTCGGCAATCTCGCCGTCCGCCTGCAGCAACGCATCGAATGGGACTCGGCCAGCATGCAGGCAAAAAACGCTCCTGAAGCTCAGGCCTTAATCCGCAAACGCTATCGCCGGGGATTCGGGATTTAGAACGTCAGCACTTTCCACCCCTGCTGAAGCATGTCCGTGAGGGGACGCCCCATTCCCTTGACTTCGATACCGAGGCCGCGCAGACGCTCCGAGACGCCGTAAGAATCGGCGCATGCCACGCAGGCCTGAACTTGAACTCCGTCCTGCATCATGGACTTGACCCTCGCTTGCAGGTCTTTGTCCGCAGCCAGTAACCGGGCTGAAGGTCCCCAAACAACCAAAACCACCTGGTCGAACCATTTTTGCTTTTTCGCGTTCTGGCAATACATCAAGCACACGCGGTGGGCCACTTCCGGATCGCCACTGCTCCATACGATTGCGAGCTGGCTCCCCTGAGCCTCAGGCGGCGTGGCGGACTGGGTGGGTTGAGCGCGCAGCCACACGCCGCCAAGGAACGCCAGCCCAGCGATCACACCTAATAATGAGATTGACTTGTTCATGCGTTTCTTAAGTTGGTTTTACACGTCCGTAGAGGCTAGCTCTTTTTTGCGGTTTTGACCATTGGCTTTCACAGGTGGGTGGACGGTGGAGAGGATCCAGGAGGCGGTGCGGGATGCTCACAAGAGAGCGCGATCGCGGCTCCGAGGGCCAGGGCAATCGCGAGTCCCTCGCGCCCGCTCACCTTTTCACCCAGTATCAGGACCGCCAGTGGAATCGTGACGAGTGAATAAAGCCCGGCCATCGGCGTCACCACGGACGCCTTGCCGCCCAGGCTGTAAGCGAACATTAAAGTCAGATTTCCAAAGCCGAACAACAACCCCACCGCCAGCGCAAGGGCACACGTGGCCACGGGCAGCCTCCAACTCATCGAGACAAATAGTGGAGAGAGCAGCGATAGCGGCAACCCTCCAAAAAGAAAAGCCGCGGTGGCCATTTCGCTCGATGCATTATTGGCGGCGCACTTTTGCAGCAGGGCGGCAATACCCCAGAGCCCTATGGGTATCAAGGTGACCAACAACCAGGGGGTGAGCCAGCCGGAATCGGCGCCGACGTTGAAAAAGTACATGGCGGCCAGGGATAGTGCGATGCCTATCGCTTGCACGCTGTTGAGGCGTTCACGCAGGAAAAGGATCGCAAGCGCGATGGTGACCACCGGGTAAAGCGCCGCCAGCGGGGTCACGTCGGCGGCTTTGCCCCCAGCCGCCAAGGCTTGGTAATAGGCCACGTTGCCGAGGCTGACAATGACGCCTGAGGCAAACGCCAGCCAAAGACCGCGTTTGGCGTTGGTGCCGCGGCGAAGGCTCTTGGAGCAAAGCAGGAAGCCGATGACCGGCACCAGACCCAGCGCCGAAAGGGTCTGCATTTGCCAGGGAGACAACTTGTCGGCCAGAGGCTTGGACACAAATCCCCAGCCGCCCCAAAGCAGCATGGTCACGAGCGTGTAAGTTAGCCAGCGCGGCATCAATTCTCCTATTCCGCCCCGGAGCGGGTGCGGTCATGCACGCGGTGTGCCGCACCGGTCGAGCCGGTGTCTTCGAAGATCGGCGGGGTGAAAGTGCTTTGGAGGTTGTGAATCCGGCCATCACGTCCCGCCGCTTGGGCCAGGAGCATCACCTCGAGAACGTGGCAGGCGTGTTCCGGAGTGACCAGGGGGTCAGTTTGGCTGTGAATACATTCCACCAGGTGGCGCAGGCCGTCGGTCCAGGGCCAGTCAGGATGCGCTTCCTTGAACAACTTCCAGCAACCGGCCGAGTTCTGCCACAGCTCGTAACCGTCCGGATCCCAATCGTCACCCTTCAGGTTCAACGTTCCCTCCGTACCGAAGAGTTCGACTCCCGGGCCGCGGTATTGCTGGATGGTGAAGCCCGTGGTGACGACGGCAAAACAAGAGTCACCGAAATCCAGCAGCACCTGCGAGTTATCGTCCGCCTCGACCCGTGTTGGTTTGCCTTTGATGATTCGCTCCGGGATGGCCACCCCGGTCATGGCGGCGACGCGGCGCACGGGGCCAAGCCACCCGGTCAGGGTCGTGAGGCTGTAAACGCCCAGGTCAAACAAGGCGCCGCCTCCCGGTTTATAGAACCATTCTGTCCAGTCAGGTCCGGCCCAGCCATAGCGCGCGCGGGCGGAGACAACCCGCCCAATATCTCTACGCCGAAGCCGGGCCGCGATCGTTTGAAACGTGGGGCTGAGAATGGTAAAAGGCGCGCAGACCAGATGTTTCCCGGTTTGGCGCGCCAGCGAGACCAACTCGCCGGCGTCCTTGAGAGAAGTGGCCATCGGCTTTTCCACCAGAACATGCTTGCCGGCAAGCAGCGCGGCTTTGGCGGCGGGCGCGTGGTCGGGCATGGGAGTTAGCACCACAACCGCGTCAATATCCGGACGCGAGAGCAAGGCATGGTAGTCGGTGAGGAAGTCCGCGGAGGGCCACGCGGCCCGGGCGGCGGCGCGGTGGTGGTCACGGCCGCACAGCGCGGCCACCTGCGCCTGGCCCCTGCGCTGCAACCGTTCGAGGAGCGTGATGTACGCGCCAAGAACATTGCCGCATCCGGCGATGCCCAAGCGCACCGGCACTGGATCAGTTGTCATCGTGCGCCTTCGTTTAGCATTTTGCTGTTGCGTTTGCAACAGGTTTTCATAGCATGGTTGCGTGAATGTCGAAGATTCACTCCAAAGCCGGCTCAAAGACATGCGTCCGAGTGAAGCGGCGGTGACGCGACGGCTGATTCGCAACCTCCGGTTGGTTGCCGAACAGAGCTTGCGGGAGGTGGCCCTGTTCTGTGGCACGAGCGACACGACGGTGATGCGCGCCTGCCGCGCCGCTGGTTACGACGGCTACCAGGATTTGAAGTATCACGTTTTGCGTGAGTTTACCAACGGCGCGACCAAAGAGCCTGAAACTCATCACGACTGTTATCGCGAAGACATTCTCGCCAGTTTGCGCGCGGCGGGAGCGACCGTGGATAAGGCTGCGAACCTGATCCGCGACGCGAGGCGAGTGGTGCTGACCGGGCAAGGGGCCTCGTACGGAGTGGCCCTGGTGGCGATGGACATCCTGTTCACCTTGGGCAAGCAGGCTTTGCCGGTGCTGAACGAGCAGATGGCCAACTTCGCGTTTACGCCCCCCGTCGACGGCCTGGTGGTGCTGGCGATCTCCCACTCGGGTGGGCCGCATTTCCCGGTGCAGGTTGTGACCATGGCGCGCGAGGCCGGAGTGAGCACCATCGGCATCACCAACGAACCTGCGAGCGAGCTGGGCCAGGCGGTGGACGTGCTGTTGCCGACCCAGGCAGTCGAACCCCGTCGGGGCAGTTACGCCATTGCACCCAGGATTTGCGAATTGGCGCTGCTGGATTTGCTTTTCAGCCGGGTTAATGCGCCCACCGCACCATCCTCAACCAGAAGATGAGACCCTTATTTGCCGGTTCCGCGATGTTGACCGTTCTGGCCGCTGTCCTCCCCTGGGCCCGGGCCCAAGCCGCGGATTCTGCCGCTAGCCCGGCAGTCACTGGCGCGGCTGAGGCGGGTTTTGTCTCGCTGTTTTCCGACGGTGCGCTCAAGGCCTGGCGCCAATGTGGACCGGGGCACTTCGATGTCACCAACGGTGTCGCCACCGGAGTGGGCGGGATGGGTTTATGGTGGTACACAGGCCGGCAATACACTAATTTTGTTCTCCGTGGCGAGTTCATGCAGGAGCAGCCTATTGCGGACTCGGGCGTGTTCCTGCGTTTCCCAGATCCAGGCCATGACCCCTGGAATGCCGTGCACCAAGGTCACGAGATGGAGATTGGCGATCCCGAACCGAAAGACCCGACCTGGCGGACGGGTTCCATCTACCCGTTCCAGGCTTCCATCCGGGCGAACACAAAACCCCTGGGCCAGTGGAACGAATACGAGATCATTTGCCAGGGTCAGACCTACACGGTGCGCATGAACGGCGAGCAGATCATGACCTGGACCGATCCCAAGCAGCGCACTCGTTCGGGCTACATCGGTCTGCAGAATTACAATGACGGGAAAACCGTTCGCCATCGCAATGTGCGCATTAAAGACCTGCCCTGAGCAGCGGGCCAGTTGCTCAGGCTTTCGAAGACCCTGAAACACGAAAACCCAAAACTAACAAAGTTATGAGTTCCAACCAGAGTATTGACCGTCGTCAGTTCATCAAAGAAACCGCCTTCTTGGGTGCCGCCTTCGGGGTGGCCCCGGTCCTGGCGGGTGCCGAGGCAGCCACGCCGGTCCCCGTGCTGACGGGCAAGGTCAGGGTCGCTGAAATTGGGTGCGGCAACGTCTCCGGGTCGTATCTGCCAAATCTCACCGGGAATCCCCACATCGAGGTGGTGGCGGTTTGTGACATTATCCTGGAGCGCGCCAAGCAACGGGCTCAGCGTTTCCACGTGCCCAACGTTTACCCCAACATCGATGAACTGCTGGCCGGCGTGCCCTTTGACCTGTTGGTCAATACAACCTCCATGCCCTCCCATTATCCCGTCAACAAGAAGGCGCTCGAGGCCAAACGGCATGTTTGGTCCGAGAAGCCAATGGCCACTGAGATGACTCAGGCCAAGGAACTGCTGGCCATCGCAAAAAGGAATGGCGTGCATCTATGGCCCTCGCCCACGTGCGTTACCAGCCCGCAATTCAAGTTCATGGTCGAAACGATGGCCAGCGGGAAGATCGGAAAGGTGACCGCCGCCCATGGCACCTATGGCCACGGCGGTCCCGGTTGGTCCGGGTGGTTCTATCAGAAGGGTGGCGGCAGCCTCTACGATCTCGGCGTGTATAATGTGACCACTTTCACCGGACTCCTCGGGCCGGTGAAGGAAGTCGTCGGCATGGAAACGCTCCTGAACCCGACCCGCAAGGTGGAAGACCAGGGCGAGGTCAAAGTGGAAGCCGACGAGAATACCATGCTGATCATGCATCATGGCAACGGCGTGTTGTCGCATGTGCAAACCGGCTTCGTGTATTTCGATGGGGAGAGGTTTGGTCCTGAATACAAGGGGCGCCGACTCTTCACGATCGACGTAACCGGCGTGAAGGGATCGATGCACATGCAGGGTTGGGACTGGGGTCCGGCGGGTGTCGATGTCGCGTATCAGGGGGAAGCGGTTCTCGAGACGTTCTGCAAGGACCCGGGCAAATACAACTGGGTCGGCGGCGCGTCCTATGTGGCAGAGGCGCTCTTAACCGGCAAACCTACGTTAATCACTCCGGAACACGGTTTGCATGTGCTGGAGGTGATGAACGCCTGCCATGAGTCGGCAAGAACTGGCCGGCGAGTCAGCATCGAAACCACTTTCCCCTGGCCGATCCCCGTGTGAGGGGCAACTAAACCAACGGATAACGGAGAGATGGGGCTAACCGAGGCCCAAAACGAGTTTTCTTCAGATCGCACCCTCGCATTATGGCAAGCATCCAGGTCCGCGTCCTTTCGGACAACGAAATCGAAGGCATCCACGGTGCCAGCCTGGGCATTCTTCGGAACACAGGCGTTCGGATACACCACGAGGAAGTGCTGCGAATCCTGGGTGAGAATGGGGCAAAGGTTGACCGTGGTTGCGCGATTGCCCGCTTTCCGGAGAAGTTGGTTATGGACTGTGTCGCCCGAGCAGGCAAGCAGTATATTCTCCACGGCAGGAACCCGACCCGGCTCGCCCGGTTTGGGCATGGCGACCTAAATCAAATGTCCAGCCCGGGGCAATACGGCTGGATCGACAGCGATACGCACGCGCACCGGACGGCGACGCTGGAGGACGCGCGGGCCGCCATCAAGCTGGGCGACGCGTTGCCGAATCTCACGATTGTCGGGTCGATGGGGCAACCCAAAGAGGTCAGCGAGAAATTCCGGGAAGTCGTGCTGACGGCGGAGCTGTTGAAGGGATCGAGCAAGCCGACGCGGACTTGGGTTTATAACGGTGCTGCGGCTCGTTATGTGCTGGAGATGTATCGTACGATCGCAGGCGGCGAGGCGGCTCTGCGGCATCGTCCAATGACAGAGGCTTTCCTTGAGCCGATTAGCCCCTTGCAGATGCCGCGCGATGGTCTGGATGTGGTGATCGAGTACGTGCGTAGCGGCCAGCCTGTCAGCGTCGGTCCGATGGCGATGACCTCCGGGACCGCTCCCGGGACCCTGGCAGGGACCCTGGCGCAGGAGAATGCGGAGATCCTCGCGGGTGTTGTGATCATCCAGGTGCTCGGGCCGGGCACACCCATGATGTATGGCGGCATCCCGCATATCATGGACCCGCGCACCAGCATCTGCTCTTTCGGCTCCCCGGAACAGGGCCTCATGGCGGTGGCGATGGTACAAATGGGCCGGTTCTACGGTTTTCCAGTTTATATCAACGTCGGCCTAACCGACGCGAAGACCCTTGATGCGCAAGCGGGAATCGAGAAGGGAGCAACCTTGATGCTGGGAGCTCTGGCGGGGGCGGATACCTTCGGTCACGCGGGGATCTGCGGCACGGACCACGGCGCCTCTTTGGAATGGCTCGTAACCGATGATGAAACGATGGCCTACGTCAAGCGAATGGTGCGGGGCTTCGAAGTCACGCCGGAGAAGCTTGCGACGGAAGTTATCCAGGCCGTTGGTCCTGGAGGCAACTATCTGGCGGAAGACCATACGCTGGCGCATTACCGCCAGGAACTTTGGCTGCCCGACGCCACCTGGACGCGGGAGGCTTACGCAACCTGGGCAACCGGCGGACGCCTCACGATGAGTGAGCGCGTGCAGGCGCGTGTAAAGGACATCCTCGCAAAGCACAGGGTCGAGCCCCTGGGCGAGGGGATGGCGCGCGAAATCGACCGTATCGCTTCGGCTGCCAAACGGGAGTTGGGAGGTTAGTTAGCGCAGGATTTCACCGCAGGTCACCTCATGCCATGAACGGTTTGCTCAGGAAGTCTCTGCCACGTGTTTCCCTCTCGATTCTCCAAACCTGGTCCTCCGCTCGTTCACGCCCGAGGGTAGGCTGCGCTGGGAACTGGCCAACCATGCCTTCGTGGATACCTTCCGGTTCGATCCCCAGGCGGACGGTCGGGTCATCTACAGCCGCACGGCGATTTTCGACCTGGACCTCGACTCTGGCAAGGCCGGCGTGATCTGGCGGCAGCGCGCGACGACGATTGATCACGTTGGTTACCCGCAAGACCCGCGGGCGAATTCCACTGCCATCCCATAGAAATGTGAAAAAAACGGTTGGAATTTTCTGGAAACCTGCCACAAGGCAGGCAAATGAAAAACCAAAACATTCCAACCGCGTCAAAATTCACCGTTCTGCGTCAG
>JBEKRX010000007.1:0-106001 GCA_049518415.1 Verrucomicrobiota bacterium | reverse complement strand
GCAAGGCCCGCCGGAGCGCAGCGCAGGCGGGCCGCCGCCCTGGGTCCACCGCACATTCTTTAGTCTGTTGCAGGCCAACGGCCTGCCTCATAAGCAAGATGAATCGCGCCTTCAGCGCTCTGCATGGTTTGGGGCGGTTTGACCCAGGGCGTTGCCCGGGCTGGTATGAACGACGCCTTCGGCGTCAGGAACCCGCCAGCAGCGCCGGTTCCATCCCGCCCCCGGAGAATTCCGTCTTGCGCCCAACCGGAGGACCGAACACGGCAGACGGGCCCCACGCGCCCGCGTGGCGGCTATTGGCCGCCAATCTCCGGCACTAACCACGTGGTGCCGGCCCAGTACCATCTTGAGGCCTTCATGGCTTCCACGTGGCCGTCCACGAAACCGTTATTGCTGCGCTGGCTGTGACGGGGGAGCGGCCCGCCCCAGTTCGGGTCATTCAGCGCGGACACGCACCCCACGCAGGGGCTGTCATTGGCGACATCGTGGACAATCCAGCACCCTGGTTTTTGCGGCGACTGCGGCGTCACGCACTGGAGCGGGTCCGTGGTGTTCCTGGCGGCCGTGCCGCCGTCCACAATGTGGATCGTCCGCGCCGGATTGCGCGCGGCGTCCTCGCGCAGCCCGCGCACTTCCCAAATGCCCGGCCACCAGCAACCGCCCAGGCGGAAGTTGGCCGCGTAATTGCCATACGTTCCGTCCGAGGCATATTCCACCTCACCCTCGGTGGTGTAGGGGAAAGGACTGCCGGTCGTGCTGATGTTCACCTTCCGGGGCCGGACCGGACAGAGCAGCACCTGGCGGTTTTGCTGGTAGGGCAGGAGGTACACATACCAATTAGTTCGGTTCAACTGGTTGCCCTCCAAGGTGAAGGTCCAGGGGAATTTCCAGGAGTTGTCCGCGCCGTAGATCTTCCCGGCGAAGATCATCTGCCTGATATTGCTCACGCATTGGGCCGATTTGCCCTTGTCCTTTGCTTTGCTCAGGGCCGGCAAGAGCAGGGCGGCCAGAATGGCAATGATGGCAATAACCACCAGCAGTTCGATCAAAGTGAAGGCCCGTCGAGCACAGCAAGGGCGCGTTTCGCCCGCCCGCTCGCTCGCTGACGCGCTCGTCTTCATAACAGCCGCATAGCGTTGTGACACCGGATAGCGCAACGGCTGCGCCCTGTCAATCACCCGCACCCTGATTACCGCTTACGGTCATCGAGGCAGCGGGCCGCTAAGTGGAAATAAGTAGTCCGCATAATTTGAATGACAGGATGAACAGAATTTACAGGATTTCAAATTGTACAAGTTTAGGTCTCACGAGCATTCAATCATACTGCCCCGGTCAACATCCCGCGTGGTCTTCACTTTCTCCATCCTGTCCATCCTGTTAATCCTGTCAATGCATTCCGATTTCCGCGACTGACCCTAATGCGCCTGGAGCCAGTTTTCGCCCACGCCGATTTCGACGGCGATGGGGACATCCAGGGCGATGGCGGTCTGCATCTTGTCTTCGACCAGGGCGCGGGTCTCCTTTTCCTCGGGCGCATAGAGGTCGAACAGGAGTTCGTCATGGACCTGGAGCAACATGCGGGTCTGGAGCTGCCGGCGGTCCAGTTCGCGGTGGATGTTGATCATGGCGATTTTGATCATGTCGGCGGCGGTGCCCTGGATGGGAGCGTTGAGGGCGTTGCGTTCGGCGGCGGCGCGGACGGTGTTGTTCAAGGAGTTGATGTCGCGGATGTAGCGGCGGCGGCCGGTGACGGTCTCGACGTAGCCGTGCTTGCGGGCGAGGGCGATGGTGCGGTCCATGAAGCGGCGGATGCCGGGGAATTGCTTGAAGTAGTGGTTGATGATTTCGGCGGCTTCGGCGCGGGGGATGCGGAGGCGCTGGGCCAGGCCGAAAGCGGAGATGCCGTAGGCGATGGCGTAGTTAACCATCTTGGCCTTGCGCCGCATTTCCGGGGTGACCAGTTCCGGCGAGAGGCCATAGACCCTGGCGGCGGTGGCGGTGTGGACGTCCGCGCCGGTGCTGAAGGCTTCCAGCAGGCCCGGTTCGCGGCTCAGGGCGGCGATGATGCGCAGTTCGATCTGGGAGTAGTCCGCCGAGAGCAGCCGGAAATCGTCGTTGCGCGGCACGAAGGCCTTGCGGATTTCCTGGCCGCGCTCGGTGCGGATGGGGATGTTCTGGAGGTTGGGGTTTTGGGAATTGAGCCGGCCGGTGGTGGTTACCACCTGGTAGAAGGTGGTGTGGACGCGGTGGGTCGCGGGCCAGATGGCGGCGGGCAGGGCGTCGGCGTAGGTGGATTTGAGCTTAGCGGCGGCGCGATGCTCGAGCAGCCGCCGGACGATTTCATGGTCGGGGGCCAGCAGGGCGAGGGTTTGCTCGTCGGTGGCGTATTGGCCGGTCTTGGTTTTCCTGGGCGGCGGGGCGATCTTCAGGAGGTCGAAAAGGACCTGGCCCAATTGCCTGGGGGAGTTCAGGTTGAAGGTGGTCCCGGCCAGGCGGCAGATGGTGCGTTCCTGCTCATCGATCTCCTTGGCCAGTTGCGTGGCGAAATCGGCCAGCGCCGCCGCGTCGACCTTAATCCCCTCGTATTCCATGTCCACGAGCACCGGGATGAGGGGCGCCTCGATTTGGTAGAAGACGCGCTCCTGGCCTTTTTCCCTCAGCAACGGCTCGAGGGCGGCCCGCAGTTGCAGGGTCACGTCGGCGTCCTCGGCGGAGTATTCCGCCGCCTTTTCCACCGGCACAGCCGCCATGTTGAGTTGTTCGGTCTTTTTCTCCCCAATCAATTTGGTAATCGGCACGGGCGTGTAACCGAGATAGACCTCCGAGAGGTAATCCATCCCATGCCGCTGGTCCGGCTCGATGAGGCTGTGGGCGACCATGGTATCGAAGAGCTTGCCGCGCACGGCCACGCCGTGCCACTTGAGCACGGCCAGGTCGAACTTGAGGTTGTGGCCGACTTTTTCGAGGCGGTCGCACTCGAGCACCGGCCGGAACTGGTCGAGGATGCGCCGGGCCTCGGCGGCGTCTTGCGGGACGGGCACGTAGTAACCGGTGTGCGGGGTGAACGAGAAGGCGAGCCCGACCAGGCGCGCCTCCTTGGGATCGAGGCTGGTCGTCTCGGTGTCCAGGCAGAAAGAATCCCTGCTCTGGAGGGCGCGGACCAACTCTGCGCGTTGGGCGGGCGAGGCCGCCAGGTGGTATTCATGCGGCACGTCGGCGATGGTCTTGAGGTTGGCGGCCACGGGCGGTTTCGGCTCAGCGGCAGGCGCCTGGCCCTCGGCCACGAGGACCAGGTCCTCGGCGGGCGGTTTTGCCAGGCGGCTGGGCGCCGGCGCCGAGGCGGCTCGCGGGCCGGGCGGGAAACCGTGCCCCGCCTTGAAATCCTCGCCAAACAGGCGGCGGCCAATCGAGTTGAACTCGAATTCCACCAGCAACCCTTTGAGCTTCTCCGCGTCGGGCGGCTGCACCCGCAACGACTCCAAATCCACCGGGCAAGGGGCATCGCAGACGATGGTAGCCAACTGTTTGGAGAGGAGGGCCTGCTGGCGGTTGTTTTCGAGGCTATCTTTGACCCGGCCGGTCAATTCGCCGGCATGGGCCAGCAGGGTCTCGAGGCCGCCGAACTGGGCGATGAGTTTGCGGGCCGTCTTCGGGCCGATGCCCGGCACGCCTGGGATGTTGTCCGACGCGTCGCCCATCAGGGCGAGCACGTCCACGACCTGCTCCGGGCGTTGCACGCCCCAGCGCTGCTGAATCTCCGGCACGCCCAGGACCTGGACGGCGTCCCCCAGGCGCGGCGGTTTGTAGAGGAAAGTGTTGGCATCGACGAGCTGGTCGAAGTCTTTGTCCAGGGTGACCATGTAAGAGGTAAAGCCTGCCTTTGCCGCGCGCCGGACCAGGGTGCCGATGAGGTCGTCGGCCTCGAAGCCCGCGCAGGCGAGCGCGGGGATGCGGAAGGCCTGGAGCATCCGGCCCACGTGCGGCAGCGCCTGGCTGAGCTCCTCAGGCATGGCCTGCCGGGTCGCCTTGTACTGGGGGAAGGCGACGTGCCGCTGGGTCGGCGCTGCCGTGTCGAACGCGACGGCAAGGTGCGTCGGTTGTTGGTGCTTAAGGATGTCGAGCAGGGTCTGGGTGAACCCGAAGAGGGCGGAAGTGTTGACCCCTTTCGAGGTGAAGATCGGCCGGCTGATTAGGGCAAAGTGCGCCCGATAAACCAAAGCCATCCCGTCCAGCAGGAATAACTTCTTCACCACGGCCGGGTTCGCTTCGAGTTCGGTCCGCCAACGACGGCGAGGACGTGTTTGGCCAGTTTGACGTCCTCAGCGATCTGCCAGTCGAACATGCCGACCAGGATGAAGTCGGCGCCGGCGTTAAAGGCGAAGGGGAAGGCGGCGCGGGGATGAATGGCGCCGGCGGCCAGGATCTTGAAGGCGATCCAGGGTTGCTTGACCTTGGCAAAGACGTCGATGACCGCCTGCGGGTCCTGGCACCACGAATTGTCATGTGCCCCTAAGGCGCCCGTTTCGTCCGGGCGCGGCGCGGTGTAATAATCAAGCGTGTGCAGTGTCTTCTGATAGAAATCGACATCCAGCCCGGCCTTTTCACATGCGACAATCACCCGCAGGTCGTGGGCGGCGACGCCGGCAATGCGCTTCTGCGACCTGATGAACTGCACGCTCTGGGCGATCTTCTCGAACTTGCCTTGGTCGAGGAGTCCCTCGCACGCATCGCCGGTCAGATGAATGCCCGTGGCGCCCTGGTCGATGGCCTTTTGAATTTGGGAGAAGCCCCCGGCAGCATCCGGGCGGGCCTGGGCAAACCACTTGAGCTTGCCGCCGGATTTCCAGTGCTCGAAGAGGTCCGTGTTGTCGTCCATCACCCAGGAATTGATGGCGGTGATGCCCTGAGTTTCGCCCAACTCGAGCGTCTCCCGGATCTTGGCGGGGGTGTTGTAGTGCCGCATGAGCGGGGAGACGTATGCCAGGTCCCGCGAGTGCGACCAGCCGCCGATGAGGTTGCCGCCCATCATCAGGCGGCTGAACTCCTGGCCGGCGATTTTGCCTTTCGGAAAGGGCTCCGCCGGCGTGGCCGGCGAACCGCCGGGGCTGACGATGGCCTGGGGCTTGGCGGCGCTGGGCGCGCCCAGGCTCAGCGGCAGCGCCGCCGACGCGAGCAGCGATGACTTTACAAAGCCGCGACGAGAAATCTGTTTTGCCATAGAGCGACCCGTAGCACTTTCCGTTCGCCCTGTCAAGCGCGGGGGCGCAATGGTAGTGGGCTACTTTGGGAAAACGGCGGTTTTTGGCTTTTTCTGGCACGGCGGTTCTGCGAATGTTGGGGCATGGTTAAGCCGAAGAAACCGAGGCCACGCGACGCTAGCCAGCTTGCCGCGTCAGTACTGGCGGATGTGATCAAGCTTTCCGAAAAGCCGATTCCAAAACGGTCCAAACGGCGCGCACGCCGCAAGTAGGCAGTGGAACTTGAAAATCAAAAGGCGATAACTAATCAGTTATGACACCCTTTGACCTAAGAATTTCAATGTATTGTGGCAGTGAAATATCACATTGTCTGAACAATCGGCATTCTTTCTGCGATATTTTCATGTAGCGAGGAATGAAGCCGTGGGGAAGCTCTCCTGAGCCTCTCCGGATTCCGAATGACAAAATGCGTTTATCGTTGTGCCAGAAACTAGCTAAATCGTGCCTCCTCCCGCGCTCGTATCTGGCTTGCAGTTTAACTGCGATTGCCGTTGCGTCCTCCTGCGTAAGAAATTTCACGGCCTCTTTTGGAGGTACTCGCTAAGAACCGCCAGTTGTCGCGCTGGTTCTGGCCCCAATCTTTCCTTTGGCTCATTTGAAAGGCGATCAAAAAAATCCAAAATAAGGCTTTTTAGATTACTTACAGCATCCTCCTCATTATCGCCGGAAGAGTGAATGTTCGCATCAAACCAGCTAGCACTAAAGCTGCCTTCAACGTACCGGACAGAGGCAAGGATTGTCTTTAAAAGGTCGTATGGCTCAGGGGTAAAGCTATCAATCGGAATAATTGTTGTTTGGCTCGACTCCAGGCGACGAAGTCTCGTCTCAAACCCGCTGAACGCTATCTGCAAAAGATTGAATTCAATCTCTCGTTTTTTCCTCTCTGCAACCACAGAAACGACATTAGCGACCAATTCAGGCACCAGATCCGCCCAGTTCTCAGCAAATGTCCTGCTCGCCCGCCCGCCGGGTTCAGTCGGGCCGCCGAAGAGGTAGAATGATCGGACGTCGCATGGGGTGTGTTCACCAAAACTACATCGCCCGGAGGACCATTCAATCACTTTGTATGGATCATCAGATTCCAGGGATTTTCGGATTAAAACTGTCGGTTTATTTCGACTCATTTTATGCCTTTCCTAACACAAAAACAGCGAACGCTTGCTGTAGTGTATCAACTAAACTAATTAAATAGTTCTCAGAAAGCGTTGTTTTTAGCGACTCAGCTTCAACTGTGATTCGAATATTGTCCTTCCGTCCCGCGTGCCAGGAGATGTTCTGAACAGGGGCGCCTTCGATGGAGAGCATCGCCCCATCTAACTTGATTGCGACATTTCCTATTTTTGTCTGGAAACGCAAAGAGCGGACTATTCCGCTGTCTGGAAGTTCTTGGAGCTTTGTCTCAAAGCCGCCCCTCAAATTTACGTCAACTTCCCTTCCCACCAATGGACTTACCGATTTCTGAATGTCGTCCAATGTGGATTTGGACTCGCCCTTGAGCTTTTCCGACACCATTTCTGGCGAAAGCACATCAAAGTGAACGTGATTTCCTGAACGGCCCCCAAGCATGAGCCTGACGCAGGCAACGCCGCGTGAGGTTGTGAGAGGGGCGATTTTGTCCTTCTCCCCCTTCATCCACTTCACGAGCTCCCGGTCGGCCAAGAGCACTTTTCCGCACGCAGTTATCCACGCGAGGTGCGTGTTCGCAAGATCTGGGAACTCGATTGGCATATCAGTCCCAAGCAGTCTAAACTAAAAAGAATTCTTTTTCAACACCAAAGAAACCTCGTGTTTGCCGGCATTCCCTTCTCGCTCTGGCCTCTTAAATTCACGCGGGGCCTGTACACCCATCGCTACCCCCTGTCAAGCCAAAGTAGCCCACTGCCGGCGCAATTCGGTCTTTCCCCTCGGCGCCAGTTGGACAATGCTTAGAGCATGTGCAGCAGGGTATCGAATGCCGGGCGCCGAAGGCCGAGGGGCGAGGGGCGAGGGGCGAGTGATCCGACTGGGCCCTCGGGTGCAGCCCGGTCCAGCACAGCGCCGGCGGCAGGCCTGCCGACGCCCGGCGGCTCAAATCCGAAATCCGAAGGCCGAAATCCGAAGGCGGGACGAGACGCGAAATCCGCGCCTGCGCCGCGTTTGGCGCCCCTCGCCCCGCGCATCGGCGCGTGGTTGCTCTGGCTTTTCCTGGCCTGCGCCGGCGGGTCGGCCGAGGCGAAAGAGGAAGCCAAGGCCCGGCCGCGAATTTCGGCGGCAGAAACCACCAATGCCCTCGCCTCGTTCCAGGTCAAGGCGGGTTTTCGGGTCGAGTTGGCGGCGGCGGAGCCGCTGGTGGCGGCGCCGGTGGCGCTGGCGTTCGATGAGCGGGGGCGGTTGTTCGTGGCCGAGATGCGTGACTACCCGGAGGGGCGCGAGGAGAATCCGCACCTGGGCCGAATTCGCGTGCTGGAGGACCCGGATGAGGACGGGGTCTTCCAGACCAGCACGGTCTATGCGGACAACCTGGCTTGGCCCTCGGCCCTGGCCTGCTACGGCGGCGGCGTCTTTGTCGGGGCGACGCCCCAGATCATCTATTTCAAGGACAGCCAAGGGGACGGCGTGGCGGACGTGGTCAAAGTGGTGTTCACCGGTTTCGGCGGCCGGACGAATACGCCGCAGGCGCGGGCGTTGCTGAACAGTTTCAACTGGGGCCTGGACAACCGCATCCACTGCGGGACGGCCGGCCTGGGCGGCGTGGTGTCCGTGCTGAGCGCGGCCGAGATTCCGGCGGTAGCGCTGGGGGACAATGACTTGGCGTTCGACCCGCGCACGCTGGCAATTTTCCCCGAGGCCGGTCTCGCCCAATCGGGCTTGAGCTTCGACAGTCAGGGGCGGAAATTCCTTTGCGATTTCACTCGCCCGCTCCGGCGGCCGATGTTAGAGCCGCGTTACCTGGCGCGCAACCCGTTCTTCCCGGCGCCAGCGGAACTGCTGGAGGTCCTCAGCCCGGCCACGGCGATTTTTCGCTTCGCCGGGGGCGAAACCTCGAGGGCCCGCCGGGCGGACCTCCCGCCGGGCCGGGGCCGGGAGCCGCCCGCCAACGCGCTCACGAGTGGCTGGCTGAGGGCGGCCCGCGGTTGCGTGGTTTATCGCGGCAGCGCCTTTCCCTCAAACTACCTGGACAACGTTTTTATTGCCGACCCGGAGGCCCATGTGATTCATCGGGTCGTGCTGCGCGAACACGGGCTGGAAACGGCGGCCGAGCGTCCGGGGGACGAGCGGCAGAGTGAATTCCTCGTTTCGAAGGACGAGTTGTTTCAGCCCATGCAGATCGTCAACGGCCCGGATGGGGCGCTTTACATTGCGGACCTGCGGTCCGGCCATGACAGCGGGCGCATCTATCGCATCGTGCCGGAGCCGTTCCGACGGCCCCGGCCGCCGCAGTTGGACCGGCTGAGCACCTACGACCTGGTCGCGCTGCTGGCGCAGGCCAATGGCTGGCACTGCGACACCGCGGCTCGGCTCTTGTATGAGCTGGCGGACCCGGGGGCGGTGGCGCTGCTGAGCGACATGCTCAACAAGTCGAGGCTCCCGCTGGCGCGGCTGCGCGCCTTGCACGCGCTGGAGGGCCTGGGCGCGCTCCGGGAGGCGCAGGTGCTCAAGGCCTTGAAGGACAGCGATGAACGGGTGCGCGAACACGCCGTGCAGTTGGCGGAACAGCTCGCGGCGTCCGCCAGGGTGTCCGGGGCACTTTGGCAGCAACTGCGCGCCCTGGCGGCGGACCCGTCCATCCGGGTGCGTTATCAACTGGCGTTGAGCCTGGGCGAACTGCGCGTGCCCGGCCGCGGCCTGGTGCTGGCGGCCCTGCTGGCCGGCGACCTGGACAGCGCGGGGATTCGCGCCGCGGTGCTCAGTTCGCTGGGCGAAGGGGCGGGACCATTCCTGGCCCAATTGGCGGGTGATGCGCGTTTCCAGAACACGCTCGCAGGCCAGCAGTTCCTGGGGCAACTGGCCACGATGATCGGAGTCAGAGGCCGGCTGGCGGATGTGACGCAGGCGCTGGATTTGGTGGATTGGACGCCGGCGGCAGCGCCGCCGCCTTATGCATTGCTGACCGGGCTGGCGGAAGGTCTGCACCGCACCGGCAGTTCGCTTGGGCTGGTGGACAAGCAAAAGCGGCTGCAGCGCTTCTTCGATGGCGCCCTGAACATGGCCCTCAATGACCGCGCCCCATTGCCGTTGCGCGTCGAGGCGGTCCGCTTGCTGGGCGTGAGCCCATCGGATTACAACGATGCCAGCGATTGGCTGCGGCTCTTGCTCAGCCCGGCCGAGCCCTACTTCCTGGAATCGGCCGTGCTGGCCGCGCTGGGGCGGTGCCTCGAGCCGCGCGTCGCTGCCGACCTGATTCGGGTGTGGCCGGTGTTGGCGCCCCCGTTGCGGCACGAGGCCATGCTGGCGTTGCTGGCCCGCAGCGACCGGGCCGGGGCGTTGCTGGCGGCCCTGGAGCATGGGAGGATTAACAGCGCCGAGCTGTCTTCGACGCAGCTCAACCTCTTGCGCACGCATCGCGACCCGGCCATCAGCCAGCGAGCCATCCAGCTTTTCGGCCCGGTCCCGCTGGCGCGGCCAGCGGTGGTTCAGCACTTCCTGCCCGCACTCCGTTTGACCGGCGCTGTGAGCCGCGGCCATGACATTTTCCTGGCGCGTTGCGCGGCCTGCCACCGCTTGGGCGGCGAGGGGCACGCCTTCGGTCCCGGGCTGGCCGCCGCCAGGATTCAGGGAAAGGAAGCCACCCTGACGGCCATCCTGGAACCGAATCGGGACGTGGCGGCCGATTACGCGACCTGTCTGGCCGAGACCAGAGAAGGCGAGAGCCTGCTCGGCCGCGAGACGGCAAAAAACGCCTCGACGCTCATGCTGCTCCAGCCCACGGGCGGCGCCGTGGTCTGGCTCCTGGCAGACATCCAATCCCGCCAGACCCAATCCTGGTCGCTGATGCCCGAGGGCCTCGAGCAGGGCCTCACCTTGCAGGAGATGGCGGATTTGCTGGATTATGTGTTGGCGGCGCCTGATTCCAAGTCGCATGGGAACAAGTAAGTGGGCCGTTTCATAAATACGCTCCCCTAGCTGGCGATGGATTTTTCGTCCAGACAAGCCCGGCGGCGCAGCAAATGCCGCCACCGGCCCCAACACTGCATTGGCCACATTGGCTGGATTGGCCACATTGGCCATTTTTGCCAAAAAACTGGCTGCGCCGCGCTGAGAATTATTTGACGGCGAAACAGGCGGTCAAATCCAATACTTGGTTGACGGGGCCGTGCGTCGCCAACTGCGGCGCGCAATGGCGTCCGAAACCGCAGGCCATCCACAACACCGTCGAGGCCAGGAGCAAGAGCGCCAGGCGACCAGTGCAAAGCCGAACCCGGTAAACCCGCAGGGCACGATGATTGGTTTTCATGCGGGCATTCTAGCGCAGGGGCGCGCAGGAGTGTTAATCGATAAACTTGGCGGGAACATCGGTTAAAGCAATGCCCCGCAGTTTTCGCCCGGTAAAATTGCGGCGGTGCAAAATCCTTCGCGAGACGCGGGGATGGTCGCATCCAGTGATTCGGCGCGGCGCCGCTGCACGATTGGGGTTTCCCTGAACGCCGCTCCGTGGTAGCAATGGAGCCGCATGTTTTGCCGCTCCCTCCAGCGACCGCGCTGCGCCTGGCTGGTCCTCGCCACGTTGATGGCCCCGTTGGCAGAGGCCCAGGTCAAGCCCGGCGCCAGCCCGCCGCAACTCGATCGCGTCACGCGCTGGACCACCGGGAACGGCCTGCCGCTGGTCCAGCCTCAGGCAACCACATGAATAACCGCCCCGTTCGGTCCAAGGACAATTTCCTCATTTTTGGCTCGCCCCTCATTGAGGAGGCCGAAATTCAAGAGGTCGAGGCGACCCTCCGGTCGGGGTGGCTGGGGACCGGCCCAAAGGTGGCGCGGTTTGAACAGGAGTTCTGCGCGCACAAAGGGGGCTGGGGACACCCGGTGGCGGTCAGTTCCTGCACCGCCGCCTTGCACGTCGCCATGCTGGCCGCCGGATTAAGGCCGGGTGACGAGGTGATCACCACGGCCATGACTTTCTGCGCCACGGTCAACGCCATCATCCACGCGGGGCTGACGCCGGTTTTGGCGGACATCCAGCCCGGCACGATGAATATTGATCCCGTGGAAGTGGAAAGGAGAATTACCCCGCGCACCCGCGCGATTGTCCCCGTTCACTTTGCCGGGCGCCCGTGCGCGATGGACCGGTTGTGCGACCTGGCCCGTGGGCACAACCTCATCCTGATCGAAGACTGTGCCCACGCCATCGAGACGGCCTGGCAGGGAAAGCCGGCGGGCACTTTTGGCGACTACGGCTGTTTCAGCTTTTACGTGACCAAGAACATCGTGACCGGGGAGGGGGGCATGATCCTGGCGCGCTCGGAGGCCGCGGCTGCCCGCTGCAAAATCCTGGCGCTGCACGGGCTGAGCAAAGACGCCTGGCAACGCTTCGGCGACGCCGGCTACAAGCACTACCAGGTGGTGGAGTGCGGTTACAAGTACAACATGATGGACATCCAGGCTGCCCTGGGCCTGCACCAGGTGAAAAGGGTGGAGGCTTACTGGCGGCGGCGAGAGCAAATCTGGAGGCATTACAACCAGGCCTTCGCGGCTCTGGCCATTGGGCTGCCGCCCGCTCCGGAACCAGGCACCAAACACGCCTACCACCTCTACACCATCTTGGTTGACCAGGCCAGCGCCAGCATCAGCCGGGATGCCTTCCTGACGGCGATGACCGCCCAGGGCATCGGCGTGGGCGTCCACTACTTGAGCATCCCCGAGCACCCCTTTTACCAGGAGGCCTTTGGCTGGAAGCCCGAAGATTTTCCGAACGCAATGCGGATTGGCCGCCAGACGGTCAGCCTCCCGATCTCACCCAAGCTGACCGACGCCGACCTCCAGGACGTGGTTGAGGCGGTCCGGCGCACTTTGGCCGGGGGCGGCGCCAGGAGTTGACACCGGGAAAAACGCCCCGCTGCCGGCCGGGCGCATTTTTTTGTTCGTGTCTTTTGGGGCGAAAGTATTTTAATTGAGGTCATGATGATTTGGCTGCTTGCGTTGGTGCTGATGGCCGCGCTGGCCGCGCTGGGCTACCGGCAAGGCGCCATCCGCGTGGGGTTTTCTTTTGTGGGGATTGTAGTGGGCGCGTTATTGGGGCCGCTGCTGGGCAAACTCCTCCAGCCCGTCCTGGTGGCGCTGGGCTTGAACAATCCGACGCTGCTCTGGCTGCTGGGGCCGTTGGTCGTCTTTGTGCTGGTCTCGATCATCTTCAAAGCCGCGGCCCTGCCGGTGCACCAAAAAGTGGACGTCCATTACAGGTATCACGCCGGCGATTTGCGCCCGGTGTTATGGGCGCGGCTCAACCGCCGACTCGGCCTGTGCCTGGGCCTGCTCAATGCCACCGCTTACCTCATCCTCCTTTGCTTCGGGTTCTACGTCTTGAGCTATTGGACGTTCCAAATGGCCTCGCCGGACCAGGACCCGACCTCGCTCAAGCTGCTCAATCGGTTCGGCCAGAGCCTGCAAAGCTCCGGCTTCGCCAAAGTGGCGCGGGCGGTGGAGCGCTTCCCCCAGGAATGGTACGACGCCGCCGACCTGGCCGGCATCATCTATAACAACCCGCTCAGCGAAGCCCGGCTGTCCCGTTACCCCGCCTTCCTCGGCCTGGCGGAGATGCCCGAATTCAAGGACTTAGGGAGCGACAAGGATTTCGCCGAACTGCGCCAGAGGCGGGCCCCGCTGATGGACGTGATCCATTATCCCAGGATTGACTCGATGCTCAAGAACCCCGGCCTGGCGCGGTTGGTGTGGAACACGGTGGCGCCGGACATGAAGGACCTGCGCATCTTCCTGGAGACCGGCCAATCGCCCAAGTACGCCAGTGAGAGAATCCTCGGCCGCTGGGAATTCGACGTCCATTCCGTCGTCAACATAGCGCGCCGGCTCAAGCCCAATATGGCCGCCAAGGAATTGCAGGCGCTCCGGCGCTACCTCACCGCCGCTTTCGAGAAGACCAGCTTCGTGGCCATGACCGACCACCAGGCCCGCTTGAAGAATGTGCCCCAGTTGCGGCTCCCCACGGCCGGCGCCGCGCCGTCGCTCGCCACCCAGACGCTCGAAGGCAAGTGGGACAACCAGGGCGGGAAATACCACTTGAGCATGTCCGGCGGCGGGCAACAGGAATTGACCGCCACCGTCGAAGGCGACCGCCTCACCATCAACGCGGTTGAAGGCATGAACCTGGTCTTCAACCGTGAGGATTAGGCCGTAACGATGATTGTCTTGGGGAGCGCCGGCGGCCTGCGTGGGCTCCTGAGCGCAACGGCCCGCCGCGCCCTCCAACGCGTGACCGGCCAGCCCTTACGGCCCCACGGTCGGTTCGCTCACCCGGACCAGCCGGGGCTGGACCTGGGAGTTTCTGAACTGCTCGAACAGAGAGTTTTGCAGGGGTTCAGGCATGACGCCATTGGTGCTGGAGACGAAGACCGGGGCCTGGTCCGCCACCCTCAGGGCGGCGATGGCCTGCAGGGATTGGGTGCCATGGAGGACATCCTGGCTGCCGGGTTCCTTGGGGGCCACGGAGCAAATGATCCCGGCGAGCAGCAGCCCGCAGACGCTCAGGCCGAAAGCGCCGGCCAGCGCCGGCTTGCGCTCCAGCGCCGTCCAGAACCTCTGGAACCAGGGGGCCTCCCAGAACAATTGCCCCACGCCCACAGCCTCATCCCCGAGGTCTCCGGTCTTGATGCGCACGATGACGCGGCGGGAGAAGTCGTCGAAAAAACCGGGCGGCGGCTGCTCATGGCGTTTCCAGGCGAGCAGCCGGCGCAAGGGCTCGAAGTTCTCCGGTTCAGGATGCATACTACTTCAAATAATCCGACAAGTAGGCCTGTAATTGCTGCCGGGCATAAAACAGCCGGGAACGCACGGTGCCGATATTGCAGTCCATGATTTTCGCAATTTCTTCATGCGACAACCCTTGCACATCATGCAAGGTCACTACCAGTCTATGGGGTTCTGACAATTTCTGCATGGCCGCGTTCAATTTTTCCTGGAGCTCGGCCAGGCTGATTTCGCGGCGCGGAGTCTTTTCCGAGATCAAGGCTACTAAATCAGGATCATGCTCGGCGTTCAAGTCCAGGTCGTTCAGGCTCAACTGGGCTTTGTGCTTGCGTTGTTTGAGGAAGTTGATGGTCTTGTTGACGGCGATGCGATAGACCCAGGTGTAGAAACTGGACCCGCCCTTGAAGGACTTGAGGGCGTGAAAGGCCTTGATGAAGGCCTCCTGCGCCAGGTCATTGGCGTCCTCGTGATTGGCGGTCATGTGGTAAATGGTGGCATAGATGCGCTCCTGGTAGCGCCGGACCAGTGCGTCGTAGGCAGCCAGGTCGCCTTTGCGCGCCCGCTTGACCTGGTCCATGTCGTCGGCCGGCATGGGGGCAGAGGCCGCAGCGGGTTCGTCCGGTTGCTTGCCTGCCTTGCGACTCGCCGGCTCGGTCATAATCATAGGCGGCTCTCAGGCGCCGCCCAGCGCATCGGTCTGGCGAGCCAGGTATTCGGTCAAAGCCAGCAAACCGGCCCGGCCGGGCGAGGGCGGCCAGGCCTGGGGGATTTGGCGGGCCTTGGCCAGGTACTGGTGGATGATTTCCAGGGAAGCGCCGAGCGTGTCGTGCTTGGCCAGCAACTGGGCCATCGGCTTCATGGAACCGGCCTGCCAAACCCGGACCAGCTTCTGGAGGCGGGCGCGGTCCGCGGCCTTGGCCCGTTCCCAGAGCAAGAGCACCGGCAGCGTCAGCTTCCCCTTGGCCAAGTCAGTGCCCAGCGACTTGCCCGCCACGGCTTCGGAACCGAAGAGGTCGACGCAATCGTCATAGACCTGGTAGGCGGTGCCAAAGGCCAGGCCAAACTGGCGCGCGGCGCGCCGCCACTCCGGCCCGGAGCCGCTCAGGCAGGCGCTCAACTCGCAGGACAGGGCGAACAACTCCGCCGTCTTCATCTCCAGCACCTTGAAGTAGTTCTCCCGCGTGAAGTGAAAATCGCGGCGGTGCTGGGTCTGCAGGATTTCCCCGGAGCAAACCGTGTGGGTGGCCATCGCCACCGCCCGGCAGACCTCAGGGGTCGGAAAGCTGGCCGCCAGTTTGAGCGCCTGGGCAAAGAGGCAATCGCCAAACAACACGGCGATGTCGTTGCCCCAGTTTGCCGCCAGCGTCAGCCGGTTGCGCCGGATTTCCGCTTCATCGATCACGTCGTCATGCGCCAGCGTCGCCAGGTGAACCATCTCGATGATCACCGCCACCGTCACATGGTCGTCGTTGGCGCCGCCCAGGGCATTGGCCGTCAGGGCCACCAGGGCCGGGCGCAAATGCTTGCCCTGCCCGTTCAAGGCATAATCGGCGTACGGGGTGATGGCGGGATCGAAGGCCTCGACCTGTTGCGCCAGCCGCTGCCCGACCGCCTCGAGAAAAGGCTCCACCGGACCGATGATCTCTTTCCAGGAGTAAGCCGGCTCAGTCTTCAACGGGTCGGTCATCGGCGCAGAAACCACTTTGGTGTCAGCCGCAGACATGCGCGAGGAATCTAAGGTTGCCCTCCACTCAAGTCAAACCTCTTTCAGATTCTGGAAGAGGCCGTGACCCAGGGCGCGAAAAGGACACCAGAGCGCAACCCGGTTGGGTTTTCATTTTCAAGTTTTCCCAAAAGCGGTTATCTTTGCTGCGTGGCAGCGTTCGAGCCGCTGGTGGCCGCCCGGACCCAGGTAACGGATATAACTTATTTGGCTCCTTTAACACTTTTAACTTGTTTAACCCTCATCAAGTTCGTGTCCCCCTTCTCTCAACTTGCGGAATGGCCCGCCCTGAACCAGGTCACCGTCCCCGACCTCTGGCAACAGCAGGCCGTCGCCGCCTTGCGTAACGGCCAAGACGTGGTCGTTCAGGCGCCCACCGGTTCGGGCAAGACGCTGATCTTCGAGCTCTGGTCCAACCAAGGCAAGAACCGTGGGCAGGCGATCTACACGGTGCCGACCCGCGCGCTGGCCAACGACAAGCTGGCCGAATGGCGCGCCCGCGGCTGGGATGTCGGCATCGCCACCGGCGACCTGGCGGAGAACCTCGGCGCGCCGGTGCTGGTGGCCACGCTGGAGACGCAGAAAAACCGCCTGCTCCAAGGGGACGGCCCGGTCCTGTTGGTGGTGGACGAATACCAGATGCTGAGCGACCTGGACCGGGGCTTGAATTACGAGTTGGCGCTGGCGCTGGCGCCGCGGCAAACCCAGTTGCTGCTGCTCAGCGGCAGCGTCGCCAACCCCCAGGACGTGGTCAAATGGCTGCAACGGCTCGGCCGCCAGGCCGTCTTGATTCGCCATGAGCATCGCCCCGTGCCCCTGGAGGAAGTGCCGGCCAACAACCTGAGCTATCACCTGCCGAGCGAGATTCGGGGTTACTGGCCCCAGTTGGTCGCCAAGGGCCTGGCGGAAGATTTGGGGCCGATCCTGATTTTCGCCCCGCGCCGCCAGGCCGCCGAGTCCATGGCCGCCGAACTGGCCCGTCAATTGCCCCTGCCCCATCCCCTCCAGCTCAGCCCCAGGCAGAGACTCTTAGTCGGTGAGCACCTGGCCAAATTGCTCAAGGGCCGCGTCGCCTTTCACCACAGCGGCTTGAGCTACGGCGCGCGCGCGGGCGTCATCGAACCGCT
The DNA here is from genome assembly GCA_049518415.1 of Verrucomicrobiota bacterium. Classification (GTDB taxonomy): domain Bacteria; phylum Verrucomicrobiota; class Verrucomicrobiia; order Limisphaerales; family UBA8199; genus CAVQND01. Next base: position 88,995 of record JBEKRX010000007.1, on the reverse strand, counting down.
GGCCAAGGCCGGCCAACTTCGCGTCGTGGTCGCCACCATGGGCCTGGCGGCCGGCATCAACTTCTCCCTGCGCAGCGTCGCCCTGGCGGCCGATTCCTACCGCCGGGAGGAGGCCGAACAACTCCTCAAACCGGACGAAATCCTGCAAATGTTCGGCCGCGCCGGGCGGCGCGGCCTGGACGAAACCGGCTTCGTGCTCATCACCGCCAACCAACTGCGCCTGCTCGATGCCCACCCCGGCCACCTCTCGCGCAGCGGGGCTGTGGACTGGGCCGCGCTGCTCGGGTTGATGGCCACTGCTGCCCAGCAAGGCCGCGACCCCTACCGGCAGGCGGTCCTGGCCCAGGAACGCCTCTTCACCACCAAGCCCATCTGCCTGGGCGTCGAGGAATCTTTGCGCCACCCCAACGTCCCTTGCGGCCTGAAAACCGACGCGGAACGGGCCCGGCACGTGCGAAAACGGCTGCGCGAAATGCTCAACAGCCGCGGCCAGTGGCAAGCGTATCCGGCGCCGGTGCCGGTGCCGCTCCGGGCGGTCCGCATCCTGCCCATCGGCCAGACGACGCCCTCGGCCAATTGGGAACTCAAGCCGGCGCTTTCCGAGCCGGCGGCGTTGGAAAAAGTCGGCCAGGGCACCCTGTGCCTACTTTCCGAAGACGAGCACGGCCCGGTCTATGGCCGGGCCATGACGCTGGCGGACCGGCTGGGCGGCGAGCGCATTATGCTCGCGAAGTGGATTCGGCGGCTCACCAATTGGAGCGGCCGCCAGGCGCCCCTGGCCCTCTGGAAAGACAAGCTCGCCCCGCTGGTCGAACAAAAACTGGCGCAGCAGAAGACGCCGGTTGTGAGTTTCCAAAACCAGGCCCGGCGCATCCTGGCCCAGGTAAGCCTGGCCGACTTGACCCTGCGCGTGCCGGTGGACTGTCACGGCGTTGCGCTCTGGCGGCCGCCGGAGCGCGAAGTGCTGCCCCCGGACTGCGCCCAGTGTTCCCTGGCGCCAGTCTGCCGCGAGCTGCCCTCCGGCACCGGCGTCGCGCTGCTGTGGCGGCGGCTCGGCCTGGTGGACCAGGCCGGCGCGCCGACCTTGCGCGGGCGCCTGGTGAGCTGCTTCTCCCAGGGCGACGGCCTGGCGCTGGCCGCCGCCCTCGAGGACGAAAGTTACCCGTTGGATGAATTGGTCTATGACCTGGCCGACCTCGATGCCGGTTTCCGCTTCTGCGGCGAAGACACCAACCGCTGGGGCGGCCGCCTGGGGCGGGTGTGCCGCGAGAAATTCGGCCTGCTCTCCATCCCCGGCTATCTCGAAAACGGCGTCCCGCCCAAATACGGCGCCGGCGCCGAACAAGTCGTCGCCTCGGTCCACCAGGACCCGGCCGCCAGACATGCCTGGGTCACCGACCTGCTCGGCCCCGGGGACATCGACCGGGTGATCATCGAGTGGCGCAGCCTCTTGCGCCGGATCGCGCACTCGCCCGACCTGGACTGGCCGCGCTGGCGCGCACTCCAGGCCCTGGCGAAAACCATCCTCAACGAAACCCAATCCCCGACGCTGACCGACCTCCCGCCACTGGAGCACCACCAGACCCGCCGCGTGGACCACCGGCTGATTCTGCGCAGCCACTGAGAGCCAAGGTCACAAAGGGGGCTGGTCACAGGGCTGATTGGGCGGTTCTGGAAAATCGGTGGTTTACGTTCCGATTTTCAATGATAGTCTAAAGCTCGTGATCAAACGGCTCGCTTATCAAGAGGAAATCCAGCAGAAGCTCGCCAACAACCCCGTGGTCGCTATCCTCGGACCCAGGCAGGTAGGGAAAACGACCCTGGCACGGCAAATTGTCCAAAGCGCACCCCATGAATTCTTCGATTTGGAAGACCCGATCGCGCTGGCGCGCTTGGACCAGCCGATGTCCGCGCTGGAAGGTCAAGTCCAAAAGTCCCTGTAAAAAGGTTCTGAAGATGCAGGTGGTGTTGGGCGCGTCTAACCTCCTTGAGGCATCAAAGGCCCGGAACTTTCGCGAAGATTCCGCTTCGCTACTCGCACCGGGCCTTGTCCCACCGTGGTTTGCCCCGGAACACCGCATTCTGGGGACAGGATGGCGGCCGGGTCAGCCTGAGCGTCATCCAACGCTCCGGATGAGCTGGGGCCCGCAGAACCCGGAAACCGAGGTTGTTGTTCCTGTTGTCCGGGTTGTTGTTGTTGCGGTTCGCTGACCGGCAGTTCCTGGCGTTGTTGTTCCAGTTGCCGCCGCGAATCACGCGGTTCGAGCCCGTTGGCCACCACCCCAAATCGATGCAGCACGTGCCGCCGCCAGGGCCCGCTGCGAGCCGGCACAGTGAACGCCACCAGCGCCTGCATCCCCTGTTGCAACTGCAGCTCCATCCACCGCCCGGCCACCCACTCACCTTCATACCGGCGGAACTTGCGGGCAAAGCGCAGCTTGCTCCGCCGGGCCAGCCGCAGTTCCTCCGGAAAGACGCGATAGCCGAGAAAATCCATGCCAAAGGCCGTCCGGTTCAGGGCGACCTTTGGCTTCAGGGCCAGACGCAACTCCGCCGCGAGGAAGGCTTCTCCCTCCCGCCAGACACCGCGGAGGTCGGTGCCGCTTTCACCCCACACGACGAAGTCATCCATGTAGCCCACGTAGGGCCCGCGCCGCAGGTGCTCTTTGATGAAGGGGCCCAGCGGGGCCAGGTGGAATTTCGCAAAATGCTGGGAGGTCAAGTTGCCGATGGGCAAGCCGGAACTAGGCGCGGTCTGGTAGCTGGCCAAGACCTGATCAAACAAGGCGAGCACCATCGCATCCTTGAACTTCTGTCGCAAGAGTCTGCGCAGAACGGTGTGGTCAACCGAGTCGAAATACTTGCGGACGTCCAGCTTCAGGAACCAACCGTATCGCCGGGCGTAGGACTCGGCCCGCCGAACCGCGCCAGTTGCCGCTTGCCTCGGCGGCAGGCATAACTGTCAAAGACCGCTGCCCGTTCGAGCACCGGCTCGCAGACATTCATCAGCCGGTGATGCAGCACCCGCTCCCGGAACTGGGCGGCGCAGATCGTTCGCTCCTTGGGATCGTAAATGGTGAAGTAATGATAGCCTCCCACCCGCGCTCGGCCCGCCAGCAGCTCTGCCCGCAACGCGCTCAGGTTGGCGGCCAGATTCTCCCGAAACGCCCGGCCATCCGCTTTAGCCCGCTTGCCTTTGGACGCCTTCCAAAACGCGAGCCGCAGGTTGTCCGGATCGGCGATGCCCGCCAGCAGGTGTCCGTGGCGCTTCACGCGGGCACCGGGTTGAACGCCAGCCGCTCCAGCAGGGCCGCTCCGTATTTCTCGATGCGCGCCTCGCCCACGCCTTCGATCTCCTTCATCTGGGATTTGCTGGAAACCCGCGACGCACCATGTCGGCCAGTTGCTCGTTGCTCAACACCACGTACACCGGAACACCCTCCTTCTCGGCCACGGCCTTGCGCCAGTCGCGCAACCGGCTGAACACCTCGAATTCCTCCGGCTTGAGCACCTCTTTATAGTCCACCTTGGGTAGCTTGCCGCCCGGAACCAATCCGCCCGCTCCGCCGCCATCCAGGTACTCCACGCAAGAGGTCCAGAAGGAGTCCTCCCCATCCGCCACGAATTCCTTCTTCACCGCCAGCACCCGGTGCCCACGCAAAAAACCGTTCATCTCGGCCTCCGCAGCCCCGAGATTCTTAATCGGCAGAATCAAGACCTTCAGTTGCATTCAGATTGCCAGGGGCGTCGGTTCTCGGAAGATTTCGCGACCGCTGCGCGGGGCTTTTCTTTTCTTATTCCTACCCGGTTGACCTCCTCACACCCGCTCCGCAGTCAGGCTTCGCTCGTCCCTCGCTCCGCCTCGCCTGCTCCGCTCTGGCTCACTGACCTGGGGCCAGGACAACCCGGAAACCGATGAGGAATTCGATGCGGCCCGGGGGGCCGTCGCGGTACGCTGAGCGGCAGATCCAGGCGATGTCGTTCCAGTCGCCGCCGCGGATCACGCGCATCGAGCCCGAAGCAGGTCCCTGCGGGTCGATGACACTCCCGCGAGGATAAACGTCATACCAGTCCTGACACCACTCCCAGACATTCCCGATCATGTCATACAATCCCCATGGGTTCGCGGCATAGCTCCCCACCGGCGTTGTTACCCCAAGGAAGACCCCACTCGGATTATAGATCGTGCCCACCGACACATCGTACTCGTAGCGACCGTCGAAGTTCGCCTGTCCCGAATGCAGACTGCTCCCCGGATAAAATGCCGTCGTCGTCCCCGCCCGACACCCATACTCCCACTCCGCCTCCGTCGGCAGCCGATACACATAATTCGTCGGAATCAGACCCCCCGCCCGCTCCCGCTGCGTCCGCGACGCGCAATAATCGGTCGCATCATTCCAACTCACCTGCTCCACCGGATGAAGCAGTTCGTTGGTAATCGTGCTCCCGGTGCCCCCGAAGGACGCATTTGCGCCGTTACGGAATAAGCTCGGATTGCTCCCCACCACCGCCAGATACTCCCCTTGGGTCACCAAATACTTCCCCATCCAAAATCCCCGGCTGATGGTCACCGTATGCTGCGCCTCATACCCCCCCTCAGCCTCGTTGGTCGGGCTGCCCATCGTGAACGTCCCCGGCTGGATGAACACCAGGTTGGTGTCGGCGGGTGCGGGGACGGATACAGCTCGGTAAAACCGCTGGCCTGGCGTGGGGGACGACGGATCCGTCCAAACAATGCCGCCACCCTCTGCTTGCACCAACGTTCGATCCACCCAAACATTCGTGGGAGATAGGCCAGTGGCGTATTCAATCGAATAGACGGTCCCTACCGCCCCGGTCAGCCTCAGGGTCGGCTGCCCTGAGGAGAATTGCAGCCCAAGAGTGGGCCGGGGTTGAGCCGAGGCCGGTGGCGTCACCGCGCAGACCGCGAGGAACAGGAGGCAGAGGCATCCAATGAGCTTTGAGATTCGCGCTTTCATAAATGTTGATGGCTGTTTGTCAGCCCAGTCCGAACCGGGCGCCGCACGCGGGGCGTTGGCTGATCAATCGAGCCAGCGTCTCGTGGAGGCAGATTCCACGTTTTTACTCTGCTGGGCCGAAATCTCAAGGAAGAACGACAGCCGGTTCTTAAAGCGAACGGGTGGGATTTCACGGGCGACAGCTACCGCTGGCCCTTACGCCGCCAGTCGGACAACTTGTCGGGTCTTCGCGTTCGGGCGGAGAACCTCCAGTTCACGGTTCGCCGACGGAGTCACCCTGACGCCACGCCAGCTCGCAGACGCGTCCACTAACACCGCGAATAACAAACTCAGGCCGGAACGCTCACTCATGAACCGCGGGACGACTTTAGACCGGCGACGGCCTTCCCCAAATAATCGCTCCAATAAATTCGTCGTTCGGATGCGTTTGCGATGGCTTTCAGGAAAGCGCAGCGCGGTCAAGACTTCCTCCAGATCGGTCGCCAGGCATTTCATGGCCTCGGGATAATCCTGCTCATACATCGCCACGACGGCTTGGGCTTGCTCCAGACCCGTTTTGTGGCTCTGCGCCGTGAATGCCTTGTGCAGGAGCTTCTTGATCCCAGGCCGGGCCTTTTCCGGCAGCTTGCATAGGATGTTGCGCATCCGATGCACCTGACACCGCTGCACCCACGAGCCAGGAAAGCACTCCCTGACTGCTCTGCGTAGCCCGCTGTCCCCGTCGATGATGGCCAGGAGCGGTTCGGCCAGTCCCCGTTGTTTTATGTCCTGGAAGAAGCTCTTCCAGCAAACGGTGCTCTCCTTGTCGCCCACCGCCAGATGCAGGAGCACTTTCCTGCCGTCCTCCTGGATCCCGTAAGCACACAGCACCGCCGCCGCCCGCTCATCCTCCGGACGCAGCCGCAGGTAAATCCCATCGCAAAACAGATACAGAATCTTGTGTTCGGTCAGATCCCGGTCCTGCCACTGCTCGAAGTCCTTCTTTAATTGCCCGCACAACGTGCTGACCGTGCTCTTGCTCACCCCCTCCACCTCCAGCGTGTCGGTGAGGGCGGCCTCGATGTCCCGCGTTGACAGTCCCTTGACGTAGAGCTGCGGGATCAGGGCCGCCAGCTTGTCACTACGCCGAACCAGCGCCCGCAGCCACACGCTGTCGAAGGCTTCAATGGTGTCGCGCACTTGGGGCATTTTCAAATGCAGGGGTCCTTCGGCGGTCTGGACTTGTTTGTCCTCGTAGCCGTTGCGATACCCGTGGAGAACCCCGTCCCCGCTCCGCTGGTAGTGGTCGCGGCCCAGGAACTCGGTCACTTCGAGTTCGACCGCTTTCTGAAGCATGAGTTGAGCGCCCAGGCGGATGCTTTCAGACAGGGGTGCTTGCCGTGTGGCAGGACTGAGAAACTGTTCTTCGAGGGTTTGGCTGGGAAGTTGGCGTTTCATGTTTGTCTTTCGCTTTCTGTTTTTACGCGTGCATTTGGAATCTGCACCCAGTTGGTTTTTACAGGAAGCTTGGGACATCACCCGCTGGGACCGCTGAGGGGGCTTGTGGTCATTGATGAAATCCAGCGCAAGCCGGAACTGTTCACGCTGTTGCGTGTGCTGGCAGACCGCCGTCCGCTGCCGGCCCGTTTTCTCATCCTGGGCAGCGCCTCGCCGCATCTGGTTGGCGCAGTTTCCGAATCGCTGGCCGGTCGCGTTTCTTTCGTGGACCTTTTCGGGTTCGACCTGGCCGAAACCGGGGCGTCCAATTTCCGCCGGCTCTGGTGGCGTGGGGGTTTGCCGCTTTCGTTCCTTGCGGCTTCGGACCAGGCCAGCGTCCAATGGCGGCAGGATTTCAGCCGCACTTTCCTGGAGCGGGACATTCCGCAACTTGGCACCACCGTGCCGGCGGCAACGTTGCGCCGGTTTTGGTCGATGGTCGCGCATTTTCACGGGCAGGTGTGGAATGCGGCGGACTTCGCTCGTTCACTGGGTTCGGCCGAGGCGACGGCTCGCAGATATCTGGACCTCCTGACCTCCGCCTTCATGGTGCGGCAGTTGCCGCCGTGGTTTGAAAACATCGGCAAACGCCAGGTCAAAGCGCCCAAGGTCTATGTGCGCGACTCCGGGCTGGTGCATTGCTTGTTGGGCCTGGATTCCTTCGCTGCCCTGGAGGGCCATCCCAAGCTCGGCGCCTCCTGGGAAGGGTTCGCCCTGGAACAGGCGCTGCGCTGGACTGGTGCGCAGGAGGCCTTCTTCTGGGCCACACACGGCGGGGCGGAACTCGATCTCCTGGTGATCCGCCAGGGCAAACGGTTTGGCTTCGAGTTCAAGTATGCGGACGCCCCGACGCCCACCAAATCAATGTATATCGCCTTGAATGACCTGAAGCTCGAACGCCTGTTTGTCGTTTACCCCGGCGCCCAGGCCTACCCACTCAACCAGCGGTGTGAAGTGGTTCCCATCTTGCAGTTGGCTGCCAAAATACAAGAGCTGCGCTGACTGAGCCATTGCTGTGGGCATCGGCCATGCGGTCGAAACATAGGGGGTGTGCGCCGGCGCCAACCGCGCAACTTGCTCGCCGTCGCTTATACTTGCTGACTAATTCCAATTCGCGCGTGGGCGATTAACCCTGGCGCGGCGGTTCCTGGCGGGGCTGACTCCGCTCACCGCGGTCGCCACGCTCGCCGCGCTCACCGCGGTCGCCGCGTCCGCCGCGGTCACCCCGCTCGCTCCGGTCACCGCGTCCGCCACGGTCGGGGCGCTCACCCCGGTCACGGCGCTCGCCGCGCTCGGGGGGGCGCTCGCCGGACTCGCCGCGGTGGTCGCCCCGCTCGGCAGGATTGCCCTCCTCCCTGCGCTCGCCGCCCTCGGCCAGGCCGGACATTTGCTGGTCGCGCTCGGCCATGGCCGCTCTGCGTGAGAGCCGCACCCGGCCCTTTTCGTCCACCCCCAGGCACTTGACCCAGATCTCATCGCCCAGCTTGACGATGTCCTCGGTCTGTTTGACGCGGAAATTGGCCAGTTCACTGATGTGGACCAGGCCGTCTTTGGCGGGCAGGAATTCGACGAAGGCGCCGAATTCCTTGATGGTGACGACTTTGCCGCGATAAATCTTGCCGATCTCGGCCTCGGCGGTCATGCCGAGAATGGCCTCGCGGGCAATCTTCATGCCATCTTCCGACACGGAATAGATGTTCACGGTGCCGTCATCTTCGATGTTGATTTCGCAACCGGATTCTTCGACGAGCTTCTTGATGTTCTTGCCGCCGGGGCCAATCAAGGCGCCAATCTTCTCCGGGTTGATCTTGAGCGTCTCGATGCGGGGGGCGTACTTGCTCAACTCCTTGCGGGAAGCGCTCAGGGTCTTGGCCATCTCGGTCAAAATCAGCAGGCGCGCCGCGTGCGCCCGTGCCACCGCCTCGGCCATGATGGGATGCGAGACGCCGCGCAGCTTGAGGTCAAGCTGGAAGCCGGTGATGCCCTTTTCGGTGCCGGCAATCTTGCAGTCCATGTCGCAAAAGGCATCTTCCCAGCCGATGATGTCGGTGAGGAGCTTGTAACGAGAGATCCGGTCTTTGGCGTCGAGGTCGGTGCACAGGCCGATGCTGACGCCGGCGACCGGGCGCGCTATCGGCACACCTGCGTCCATCAGGGCCAGCGAGCCCCCGCAGACGGTGGCCATCGAGGTGGAACCGTTGGACTCCATGATCTCACTGGTAATGCGGATGGAGTAGGGATAGGTCTCGGTGGGCACCATCGCTTCCAGCGAGCGCTCGGCCAGCGCCCCGTGGCCAATCTCGCGCCGGCCCGGACCGCCGATGCGGCCGGTCTCGCCAACCGAGAAGTTCGGGAAATTGTAGTGGAGGATGAATTTCTTTTCGCTGGCGCCGCCGGTGTAGGCGTCGAATTCCTGGGCGTCCTCGCCGGTGCCCAGGGTGCAGAGGGTAACGGCCTGGGTCTCGCCCCGCTGAAACAGGGCCGAGCCGTGGGCCCGGGGCAGAATCCCGACCTCGCTGTGGATGGGGCGGACCTGCTCGAAACCGCGTCCGTCCAGCCGCTTGTCCTGGTTCATGATCAAGCTGCGGACCGCCTCTTTTTGGATGTAGTAGAAGGCATCTTTGAGCACGAAGTCGGTGACTTTTTCCGCCCCGAACTTCTCGACGAGTTGCTGGCTGATCTCGTCCGTGAGCGCCGTGACGGCCGTCTCGCGGGCGACTTTGCCCTCGGTGAGCAAGGCGGTGACGATGCGCTCCCCGGCCCGCGCCTTGGCCTCGGCGAGGATTTCCTCCGGCACAAGGTTCAGCCGGACCTGCCGTTTCGGTTTGCCGGCCCGCGCCGCCAATTCCTTTTGCGCGGCCACGCTCGGCTGAATCGCCTGTTGGCCGAACTGCAGGGCGGCGTTGAAATCTGCCTCGCTGACCTCCTTGGCCGAGCCTTCGAACATGACCAGGTCGGTTTCATTGCCGACATACACCAGGTCGAGGTCGCTCTCGACCATCTGGCTGTGGGTTGGGTTGGCGACGAACTGGCCGTTGACGCGGCCAACGCGGACCGCCCCCAGGGGCCCGTCCCAGGGAATATCGCTGACCATCAAGGCGGCGGAAGCGCCCAGTACCGCCAGGACGTCCGGGTCGTTCTCCCCATCGGCGCTGAGCACGATGCACTGGACTTGGACCTCGCTGTACCAGCCGCGCGGGAACAGCGGACGGATGGGGCGGTCAATGAGCCTGGAGGTGAGGATTTCCTTCTCGGTGGGGCGGCCTTCCCGTTTGAAATAGCCGCCCGGGAACTTGCCGGCCGCGGCCGCCTTTTCGCGGTAATCGACGGTCAGCGGAAAAAACTCCTGGCCCTCTTTGGCCTTGGTGGCGCCCACGGCGGCCACAATGACGATGGTCTCGCCGAGTTGAACGCTGACAGCGCCGTCGGCCTGCTTGGCGAGTTTTCCAGTTTCAATAATGATTTGTTTGTCCCCCACGGGGACGGTGGCATTTTCTGACATGATATTGATTTTTCCTCCATTGCCACCGAGGAACTTCAGTGAATCCCGAAAGTTTTCGGGACTGAATGAAATTTCTCAGTGGAACGGAGCTTTCTATTACGCGAACGTTAAAGTGAAAGGCTGGGCCGTTCGCGTTTGCCGGCCCAGTCAAACTGAAATCATCCCAGGCGGGCTTGCCCCGGGCGTGAGCCCTCCAAAGGACAAGCGCCTGGCCGGCAATTACTTGCGCAGCTTAAGCTTCTTCGTGATCGCCTGGTAGCGGTTCAAATCGGTATTGTGCAGGTAGTCCAACAAACGACGGCGCTGGCCCACCATCATCAGCAGGCCGCGCCGGGAACTATGATCCTTCTTGTTCTTCTGTAAGTGCTCGGTCAGATGGTTGATGCGTTGCGTCAGCAACGCAATCTGCACATCCGCCGAACCGGTGTCCCGCTCGTGCAACTTGAAATCACCAATCGTTTTCGCTTTCGCTTCCATACTTTCCAATAATCCAATCTATTCCGCCTCGAAAATAATGTCGCTCGACTGTAGTTTGGAAGGCGGACGGTGTAAAGCACTTTCCGCAAGTGCCCCACGGCGGCGGCCTTCCACCCGCCACGGGCAGGCCCGCTTCCAGAGGCCGTCCGAGGCGCAGCCTCGCCAGTTCTATTGGCCGTGTTTGCTGTATTGGCTGTATTGGCATTTTTTGTCCAAAACCCAAAGCGCGCCAGTTCCTCGGGCGGCAACGGCCGCACCAGGGTCTTGCGCATCGGACCCCAGCGATGCGATATTACAGATGATAAGAGCAACGAGAGGGGAAAGCGGCGAGAAAAGGCGCCTCTTTTTGGCCCGCCGTTTTCCTTTCTCAAATGAAGATTACTTGTATTGGTCGATAGCTTATTGGGAGCCGATTTCTGTCCCAAGATCGGGGAGCACCTCAATGAAAGTAAGTCCCTTTGCAGGAAAACCGGCCGAGCAGTCCGCGCTGGTCAACGTGCCCAGGCTCATCACGGCTTACTATGCCGAAGTGCCCGACCCCGCGGTGCCGGCCCAGCGGGTTGCCTTCGGCACCTCCGGCCATCGCGGGTCTTCACTCGAGAGGGGTTTCAACGAACAGCATATCCTGGCCATCAGCCAGGCGATTTGCCGCTACCGCCAACAGGAGCAGATCGACGGCCCGCTGTTTCTCGGCCTGGACACGCATGCGCTCTCGGTGCCCGCCCTGGCCAGCGCCCTGGAGGTGCTGGCCGCCAACGGCGTGGAAGTGATGCTCGCCCAAGGCGATGAATATACCCCGACGCCGGCCATCTCCCACGCGATTCTCACCTACAACCGTGGGCGCAAGCGTGGCCTGGCCGATGGCATCGTGATCACGCCCTCGCACAATCCGCCCCAGGATGGCGGTTTCAAGTACAACCCGCCCAACGGCGGGCCGGCGGAGACCGGGATCACGGGCTGGATCGAGACGAAAGCGAACGAGTTGCTGGAAGCCTCCCTTCATGGGGTGAAGCGGCTCGCTTACGAGAAGGCTCTGCGCGCCGCCACAACTCATCGACATGATTACCTCACCGCCTATGTGAGCGAACTGGCCAAGGTGATGGACATGGAAACCATTCGTGGCGCGAGGATCAGTCTGGGGGTAGATCCGCTCGGCGGCGCCGGAGTTCATTACTGGGGCCGGATTGCCGAGCGCTACGGGCTGAACCTGACCGTGGTCAATGAAACGGTCGATCCGACCTTCGGTTTTATGACGGTCGATTGGGACGGTCAAATCCGCATGGACCCGTCGTCGCCTTACGCCATGCAACGGCTGATTGGCCTCAAGGACCGCTTCCAGATTGCTTTCGCCTGCGATCCGGATCATGACCGGCACGGGATTGTCACCCGGAGCGCGGGTTTGCTGCCCCCCAATCATTACCTTTCGGTCGCTATTTTCTACCTTTTCCAGCGCCGGCCGCATTGGCGCCAGGAAGCGGCGGTGGGCAAGACCCTGGTCAGCAGCCAGATGATTGACCGTGTCACGGCCAAGCTTGGGCGGAAGCTCTGCGAGGTCCCGGTCGGGTTCAAGTGGTTCGTGGATGGTCTGCTGGACGGCTCGTTTGGCTTTGCCGGCGAAGAAAGCGCGGGGGCGGCTTTTGTCCGCCGGGATGGCAGGGTGTGGACGACGGACAAAGATGGCATTGTGCTGGCTTTGCTCGCGGCCGAGATCACGGCCGGGATGGGCCGTGATCCCGGGGAAGTTTATTGCGAGCTTACCCGCGAATTTGGTGAGCCTGTTTATGACCGCGTCGAGGCTCCGGCCACGGCGGAGCAAAAAGAAATTCTGAAGGGACTTTCTCCGCAGCAGGTCCGGCAGACAGACCTGGCCGGCGAAAGGATTAAGTCCATCCTCACCCGCGCACCTGGCAATGGCGCGCCCATCGGCGGGTTGAAGGTGATCGCCGAGAACGGATGGTTCGCAGCCCGTCCGTCAGGGACGGAGAATATCTACAGAATTTACGCCGAGAGCTTCCGGGGGGCGGATCATCTGCGGCGCATCCTGGAGGAAGCACAAGCCATTGTCAGCGAGGCGGTGGCCGCTGCGCCACAACCGCCAGGGCTTGCACCTCAGACAAAGGTAAAGGAAATACCATGAGCAAACAGACGCGCGCCCGCAACGCTCGGTACAGTTTTCTACCCACCGAGGTCGCAGGCTCCGATTCGCTGGCGGAACTTGCGCTGGATATGCGCTGGTCGTGGAATCACTGCGCCGACGAAGTCTGGCGCCAGCTTGATCCGGCGCTGTGGGTCCTGACTCATAATCCCTGGGTCGTCCTGCAAACGGTGTCGCGGGACCAACTGAAACGGGTGCTGGCCGAGCCGGGCTTCCGGAAAAAGGTCGAGGACCTCGTGGGAGCTAAACGCCAGGCGGCGGAGGCCCCGGCGTGGTTTCAACAAAGCCATCCCCAGGCCCGCCTGAGCTGCGTCGCTTACTTCAGCATGGAATTCATGCTGAGCGAGGCGCTGCCTATCTACTCCGGCGGGCTGGGCAACGTGGCGGGCGACCAACTCAAGGCCGCCAGCGACCTGGGCGTGCCGGTCGTCGGTGTGGGACTGCTCTATCAGCAGGGCTATTTCCGCCAGGTGATCGGCAAAGGCGGAGTGCAGCAAGCCCTCTACCCATACAACGACCCCGGCCAACTGCCCATCACCCCTTTGCGCGAACCGAACGGAGAATGGTTGCGGTTGGAAGTCAGGCTGCCGGGCTTCTCGGTCTGGTTGCGCGCCTGGCAGGTGCAGGTCGGCCGCGTGAAACTCTACCTGCTGGATAGCAACGACGCGGCGAACTTTCCGGCCCATCGCGGCATCACCAGCGAGCTTTACGGCGGCGGGCCCGAACTGCGCCTGAAGCAGGAACTGGCCCTGGGGATTGGGGGCTGGCGGCTGCTGCGCGCCCTCGGCATCCAGCCGCAGGTCTGTCACCTCAATGAAGGGCACGCCGCCTTCGCCGTGTTGGAACGCGCCCGCCATTTCATGGAAGCGACGGGGCAACCCTTCGAGGCCGCCCTGGCGGTCACCCGCGTGGGCAACCTCTTCACGACCCATACGGCGGTGCCGGCCGGGTTTGATCGCTTCGCTCCGGCCCTGATCGAGCAATATCTGGGCGCTTACGCTCAGAGGCTCGGCATCACCATCCGCGAGCTATTGGCCTTGGGCCGGCTGAACCCAAATGACCCGGCGGAGAGTTTCAACATGGCGTATCTGGCCATCCGCGGCAGCGGGGCCGTCAACGGCGTGAGCCGCTTGCACGCGCAAGTGAGCCGACGCATTTTTGCGCCCTTGTTTCCGCGCTGGCCGGAAGCCGAAGTGCCGGTCGGTCACGTCACCAACGGTGTCCACATGCCCAGTTGGGACTCCCAGGCAGCCGACGAGCTTTGGACCAAGGCCTGTGGAAAGGACCGCTGGCTGGGGACCAAGGATACCCTGGAGCAGGACATCCGCCGCGTGCCCGACGCCCGGTTGTGGCAACTGCGCGCCGCCAGCCGCAAGTCGCTCATTGAATACGCCCGGGAGCGATTGAACCTGGAGTTGGCCGTCGCCGGCGCCGCCGCCGAAGCGGTGGACCGCGCCAGGCATCTATTCGATCCGAATGCCTTGACGCTGGGTTTCGCGCGGCGCTTTGCCGCCTACAAACGGCCGAACCTCCTGTTGCACGACCCGCCGCGGCTGTTGCGGCTCCTGACCAATGCGCAGCGTCCGGTGCAACTCATCATCGCCGGCAAGGCCCACCCGGCCGACCAGGCGGGCCAGGCCCTCATCGAGGAATGGATCCGTTTCATTCGCCAGCCCGCGGTGCGTCCTCATGCGATTTTCCTCAGTGATTATGACATGCTTCTGACCGAGCACCTGGTGCAGGGTGTGGATGTCTGGCTCAACACCCCCCGGCGCCCCTGGGAGGCCAGTGGCACCAGCGGCATGAAGGTGCTCGTCAATGGCGCCCTCAACCTGTCCGAGCTGGACGGCTGGTGGGCCGAAGCCTACACGCCGGAAGTGGGTTGGGCGTTGGGTGATGGTCAGGAACACGGCGACGATCCCCAATGGGATGCCGCCGAGGCCGAAGCGCTCTACAAACTGCTCGAACAGGAGGTGGTCCCCGATTTTTACAGCCGTGACCCAAATGGCATCCCCACGGCCTGGGTCGCGCGCATGCGTGAAAGCATGGCGCGCCTGACCCCGCGCTTCTCCGCCAATCGTAGCGTGCGCGAATACACTGAAAAATATTACCTGCCAGCCTTGGCCGCCTACCAGGAGCGCGCGGCCAATAGAGGCGCCTTTGGGGCGCAGTTGGCCGCTTGGCAGCGCACGCTGGAACGGAAATGGGCGGGCCTGCGCTTTGGCCAGGTGAAGATTGAAACCGCCGGACAGCAGCACGCCTTTGAGGTTCAGGTTTTCCTTGAGGAAATCGAGCCTGAGGCAGTGCGACTGGAGCTCTATGCCGACGGAAGCAACCACCACAGCGCGGTGCGACAAGAAATGAGGCGCAAACGGCAACTGGCGGGCTCGGTCAACGCTTACGTCTATAGCGGGAGCGTGCCGGCAACCCGTCCGGCCGCTGACTATACCCCTCGAGCCCTGCCTCAGGATCCCCGCGTCGCGGTTCCCCTGGAGGCGCGCCAAATCCTTTGGCAGAGGTGAGTTCAAGGTGGCAGAACGGCGGCCAACCCGTTCGGGCCTATCTCGATGATCTTGACCGGGAAGCCCTGCGCGTCGAACCTTATCTCGTTGGAAATCAATGAAACCGGCTAACCCATGCATCCTGACGGTCAACGGCGGCTCCTCGAGCATCAAGTTCGCGCTGTTCGAGGCCGGCCGCTCATTGCGGCGGATTCTCGCCGGCAGGATTGAGCGCATTGGACTGCCCGCAACGGCGTTCCTGGTGAAAGGTCCGAACCCCGCCGACAACTTCTCCCGGCCGGTAGTTGCACCCGACCACACCGCGGCTGTGGGCGTGCTGATGGATTGGCTCGGGGAACGAATCCGCCGCGGCGAGTTGGCCGCCGTGGGGCATCGGGTGGTGCATGGCGGACCGAAATACAGCGAACCGCAGCGCATCACGGCGGAGCTGGTGGCGGAATTGCATCAACTCGAACCGTTCGACCCCGAGCATTTGCCGGAGGAAATTCTGCTGACCGAGGCGTTTCATCGGCGGTTTCCCGGCCTGCCGCAGGTTGCTTGTTTTGATACCGCATTCCACCGGGATCTGCCTCGGGTGGCGCGCCTGCTGCCGCTCCCGCGCCGATACGAGGCCATGGGAGTTCAACGCTACGGTTTCCACGGCTTGTCGTATGCCTTTCTCCTGGAGGAGCTCGCGCGCCTGGCTGGACCAGAGGTGGCGCGCGGCCGGCTGATCCTCG
The DNA here is from genome assembly GCA_049518415.1 of Verrucomicrobiota bacterium. Taxonomy (GTDB): domain Bacteria; phylum Verrucomicrobiota; class Verrucomicrobiia; order Limisphaerales; family UBA8199; genus CAVQND01. The sequence continues at coordinate 73,165 of JBEKRX010000007.1, read as the reverse complement.
CGCACCTCGGCAACGGCGCCAGCCTGGCGGCAGTGCGCGAGGGCAAACCGATTGATACCAGCATGGGCCTCACCCCAACGGCGGGCGTGCCGATGAGCACCCGCTCAGGCGATCTCGACCCCGGCCTGGTCTGGTTCCTGGCCAGAACCGAGCGCCTCGACGCCAAGCACTGGAACGAGATGGTCAATTTTCAATCCGGGCTCTTGGGTGTTTCCGAGAGCAGTTCGGACATGCGGGACCTGCTGGAACGCGAAACCAAGGACATCCGGGCCGCCGAGGCGGTGTCGTTGTTCTGTTATCAAGTGAAAAAATGGATCGGCGCCTTCGCGGCGGCCTTGGGTGGCCTGGACACTCTGGTTTTTAGCGGCGGCATCGGGGAGAACGCCCCCAAAGTCCGCGCGCGCGTCTGCCAGGGACTGGGATTTTTTGGCATCCAGATCGATGAAAACCAAAACGCGGCCAATGCCGGGGTCATCTCCGGGGACGCCAGCCGTGTCGCGGTTCGAGTCATTCGCACGGACGAGGAATGGATGATCGCAAAGACCGTCTGCCGCGTTTTGGGTCTCACAGTTGGAAAGGAGAATGATTATGCAGGCAAAAATGACTAACCTCGCCAAAGAACCGTTGTCCCCCGATCGGCTGCGGGAGATGAACGCCTATTGGCGAGCCGCCAACTGCCTGTCGGTCGGCCAAATCCATCTGGATGACAATCTGCTGCTCAAGAAACCCCTGCAACTCGAGCATGTGAAACCGAGATTGCTGGGCCACTGGGGCATCACGCCCGGATTGAATTTCATCTACGTTCATCTGAACCGAATCATCGAAGACATCAAAAAGGTCCAGGCTGATGCCCGCACTCATGGCTTTAAGCGGCGCCAGCACGTGAATAGCGCCCTCCGGTTGCGCGCCGTGAACCTGGGGAAATGAAACACGCGCTACTCACACGGCGCTCCCGCCTTGGCTGCCGATCTTGGGGGGGCTTGCCAGAACTCTCGAACCGCCCAAACAGAGAGAGTGAGCCATCCCTGCGGTGCAGCAGCTTTACGCCGACAATTTCTTTCCGGCGATGAAGGCCAATTGGAGCGTCTATCCTGACAACATCGGCCACAAGAATTGGCGGGGCTGTTTCCGTTGCCATGACGGCCGGCACCAGACCGAGGACGGTACGAGGACCATCAAGGCCAATGATTGCGGCGCCTGCCATACCATCCTGGCCCAGGGCAGCGGTGCGGAACTGCTGCAATTGACCGCCGATGGCCAGCCCTTCAAGCATCCGGGCGGCGAACTGGCTCCCGGCGACCAGTGCGCCGACTGCCACCGCGGCGGTCCCTGACCAGCATTCCTCAAGTTCGCGGAATGGGAAAGGATGCCGGTTGCATGAATACAAACCACCAACCTCAGCGCCCAAGATGGCTAAACCGCACGGTGCTGGGGATCGGGCTGGCGTCGCTCTTCAGCGATTGGTCGCATGAGATTGCCACGGCGGTCCTGCCGACGTTTCTGGCCACGATGGGAGTTGCCGCGGCGTGGCTTGGAGTGATTGAGGGAGTGTCCGATGGCCTTTCGAGTTTTGCGAAGCTGGCCTCGGGCTATTACACGGACAAATTGCAGCGCCGCAAACCGATCGCCGTTATCGGCTATCTGGTCACGGCCTTGGGCACGGCTTCGTTGGGGTTGGCTTCCGCCGCCTGGCAGGTCCTGATTGCGCGGGCCTGCGCCTGGCTGGGGCGCGGCGTGCGGACTCCCGTGCGGAAGGCGTTGCTGGCGTCCGCCGTGACGCCAGAGACCTATGGCCGGGCCTTCGGCTTCGAGCGGATGATGGACACGCTCGGGGCAATCGTCGGGCCGGCCACGGCTTTCGTGCTGCTCCAGGCCTTGAGGCATCGTTATTCGACGTTGTTTGCCCTCACACTCATTCCGGGCCTCACCGCCGCCGCGCTGATTGGCCTGGCGGTTAAGGAAAAGCAACGCGCTCCCGTGCCGCACATTTCCTTTGGCCAGCGATTGCGGCTCCTGCCTGGGGCTTACCGGCAAATGCTGCTCGGCGTGGGATGCTTTGGCCTGGGCGCCTTCGCTCATACGCTGCTGATTCTGCTGGCGACGCAAAGGCTGACGCCGACGCTCGGCCCGACCGGGGCAGCCAGTGCGGCCGTGGCGCTCTATGTGGTGCATAACGTCTTTTACGCCTCGTTCGCGTTCATCGGGGGCTGGTTGGGTGACCGCTTTCCCAAGAACCGGCTGCTGGCCTTGGGTTACCTGCTCGCCGCGGTCATGGCTGTATGCATCCTGGCGCTGCCGGCGAGCATTGCCACGCTGGCGCTGATTTTCGTCCTTGGTGGAACTAATGTGGCGCTCGAAGAGACCCTGGAGGACTCGCTTTGCGCCGAACTGGTGAGCAAGGAGCATCACGGGGTGGCGTTCGGCGCTTTGGCGACTGTGAATGGCATCGGGGATTTGCTGTCAAGTGTGCTCGTGGGGGTCTTGTGGAGCGCCTTCGGAATATCGGTCGCGTTCTCCTATAGCGCCATCCTGTCTGTCCTGGGCGCTTTCCTGGTTCTGCGGGTGGCGCGGCGCACGTGAGCTGCGAGGCTGACCATGCGCTGCTCTTCGCGCACCTCGCGCTGAGCCAGGAACGGCAGGTGGAAGCAGCGCGGGGGAAACCGGTCGCCGCGAAATCGCGGGCCAGCTTCGGGACTAATGGCGATCTATTGCCAAAACCATTAACTGACGGCTCATAGACGGCGATCCTTGGTGAGGCCGTAGGTCTTGAGAATGGCGGCGTTGGCTTTGGCCGCTTGGCTGCGCTCCAGGCACTCCACCGCGTGGTTGGGCAGGAACTCAATCACCTCGTGGGCGTTGGTGTTGCTATCAAAGGCGCGGACCACATCCTCCAGTTTCTCGATGCGCAGGCCGTTAATCCGGTCCACCAGCGCCCGCCCGCGAATGGCCACGTTGGCATTGACGGCATCGGCCAGCACTGCGGCGAGGACGACCGGCTCCGGCCGGGCGGTTTTCGGGGTCTCGTGCCGCCGGTAGTAGAGCTCGTAGTACAGCTCGCCGGCGGCAGAATCGGTCGCACCACGCCCCTGCGTCCTTAGATAATCGAGACTCAAGGGCGTGAAGACCAGCCCGCCATAGACGAAGTAGCGCGGCAGGGCATCGTGCTGGTAGCCGGCGGCACGGTCCCCGGTGTACGGAAAGACCGGTAGTGAAACCTCCTGCTGCCGCCCGGCGCGCCAGATCTGCAAAGGCACGCTCTGCCCGGCCTGGGCCAGTTGAAAGGCCAGCGCCGCCGAGACCCGATTGCCCTGGTAAAGCAGCGTGCCGTCGCTGGCCACGGGGAACGACCCGATCTGCAAAATGACATCCTCCTCTTGCAGGACCTTCTCGCTGCTGGGAATCGGCAGCAGGCCGTCCACCCGCGCGCCCCGGGCATCATCCGGCAGGTTGAGCAGGCTCCGATAGGCCGGATTTTGGAGCTGGGCCAGGCGCACGCCCGCCTGCGGAACGCCGTCGTAATGCTGGTCTTCGATGTCCTTCAAAAAATGCTCGATCACCGGCGGCGGAATGAAGAAACCGGTATTCTCCAGCCCCGGTATGCCTTGAAAGGCCACGCCCACGACCCGCTGGTCCTGGATGACGGGGCCGCCGCTGTTGCCCGGGTTAATGGCGGCATCGGTCTGCGCGCTGAGCAAATGCCGGTTGCCAATGTGCGAGTAGGGTTCCAGTTCGATCCGCGAAACCACGCCGCGCGTGTATGAGATTTGCTCCCCGCCCGCAGGATAGCCATAAGTGACCACCGCCGAACGCACCTTCGGCAGTTCGCCAAATTCCAGCGGCTCCAGGTCCTCGAAGAAGCGCCCGTCGGCCACCTTGAGCACCGCCAGGTCGCAGTCGTGGCCGACGTACTCCATCTCCGCCAGGTAGGGGCGGGGGTCCTGGTAGCGGCGCACGATGATCTCGCGCGCCCAGCTCACCACGTGCGCGTTGGTCATGATCCGTTTGCCTTTGATGACAAACCCCGAGCCGCCCACCCGCCGCACCGCCTCGAATCGCCAGGGGCTATCCCACGCCGGTTGCTGCGCGAACGTCATGATCTGCACCACCGACCGCTCCGGCTCCCCCGCCCGACCCCCCGCCACCCAGGCCGCCAGCAGCCCTAGGATGAGACTCATTTTCTGCACCTGCGGAAAATGAAAACAACGGTGCGCCTGGTCAAGCAGATACTCGAAGGCCGAGGGCGGGAGCGCTCGAGCGGCGAGGGGATTCGGGCGCGCTGCAATGGGCGCAAAGGATTGCCGCCGGCACCGCTTGCCCTGGCTCGGATTTCGGAGTTCGGCCTGCTTTCGGACTTATTCAATAGCCTCCGGCGCCCGGCGTGGCTTGAGTGACCGGAGTCGTCCCCCCGGCCTGCTCCGCCTCGGCGCGCCGCTTGTATTCGTCCAGTATGGCGGCGGTGGCCGAGGCGCCGCACCGGCTGGCGCCCAGCTCGCGCACGCGGATCAAAGCCTCCAAATCGCGCACGCCCCCGGCGGCTTTGACCTGCACCCTGGCCGACACGCTCGCCCGCATCAACCTCAGGTCCGGTTCGGTGGCCCCTTGGTAGCTGTACCTCCCGTCCGCGCCCTTGACGAAGCCGTAGCCGGTGGAAGTCTTCACCCAGTCGGCCCCGGCGCGTTCCGCCACCTGGCAGAGCCGGCGTTTGAACTCCTCGCTGCTCAAACCGGCGCCGCCCTGGGCCAAGTAGTCGTTTTCGAAAATCACTTTGACCTTGGCCTTCCGCCGATGCGCCTCGTCGCATACCGCCCGAAGGTCGCCTTCCACATACGCCCAATCCCCGCTCAGGGCTTTGCCGATGTTGATGACCATATCGATCTCCGTGGCCCCGTCGCGGCAGGCGATTTCGGTCTCGTAGCGTTTGACCTCGGTGGCGCTGCCCCCATGCGGGAAACCGACCACCGCCCCGACCGCGACGCCAGTCCCCTTGAGCAACTCGGCGGCGCGCCGGACGTAGTACGGTTTGAGGCACACCGAGGCGACGCCGTACTGGGCCGCCAGCCGGCAGCCCGCCTCCAGCTCCCGGTCCGTCAGCGTCGGGTGCAGGAGCGAGTGATCGATCATCCCGGCCAGTTCCTGGTAAGTGTATTTCATAGGTTTTCAACAGCTCTTATCAGCCAACTCGTCTCCTCGGCAACGGGCCTTGGCCTTAGCCGAAATACGGCCGCAAAACACCCCCGGCTACCTTGAGCGCCCGCTTTCGCCCCCAGAGCGTCCCGCCAAATGTGTCGTCCTCGACCTCGACGCACACCGGCCCGTGGTAGCCGATTTCGTAGAGCGCCCCCATGAACCGGCCCCAGTGGATGTCTCCCAGCCCGGGGATGCGCGGGGTATGCCACTCCTTGGGAAAGGCGAAGATGCCGACTTCATTGAGGCGGGCCGAGTCCACCGTCATGTCCTTGGCGTGCAGGTGGAACAGCTTGCCCTTGAACTCGCGCAGCGGCCCCAGCGGGTCCATGTGCTGCAGCACCAAATGCGACGGGTCGTAATTCAGGCCGAAGCTGTCCGACGGAATGTCGCTGAACATCCGCCGCCAGATCACGGGGCACGTCGCCAGGTTTTTGCCCCCGGGCCACTCGTCGCGCGTGAAGAACATGGGACAGTTTTCAATGCCGATCCGGAGGCCGTGCGCCTCGGCGAAGGCAATCAGCGGCTTCCACACCTTCAAAAACCGCGGCCAGTTCTCATCCACCGTCTTGGTCCAATCCCGGCCGATGAAAGTGTTGACGTTTTTCAGCCCGAGTCTCTCGGCGGCGAGGATGACCTGCTTGAGGTGCGCCACCGCCTTCCTGGAAAGCTCCGGGTCCGGGTCCAGCGGGTTGGGGTAATAGCCCAGGGCCGAGAGGCTGACGCCATACTGGGCGCAAAGCCCCTTGACCTCCTCGGCCCGCGCCGGCGTGAACCCGGTCACATCGATGTGGCTGACGCCGGCGAACCGGCGCTCCGCCCGGCCCACCGGCCAGCACATGATTTCCACGCACGCAAAGCCTTCCTCCCGCGCGAAGGCGAGCACCTGTTCGAGCGTTAGTTCTGGCAGGATGGCCGAAACGAATCCGAGTTTCATAAGGGAGTTGGTTGATCCTTATAGGTTTGATGGTTGATAGCGACGGCCGAGGCGATTCCCCCGCTCCAGGGCATGTGGCCCGGAGGGCGTGGCCCGCAGCGCACCGCGACGGTGAGAAAGGCGATTCATGTCTCCAGTCTGTCCGTCGCGCGCACGCCCGGGATTTCGTAAAAATGATGGTCATAGGTCAGCACCACTGCTCCGATCCGTTTGGCGCAGCAGGCGATCAAGACGTCCGTCAGCGGCAGCACGACGCCCTGGCGATCCAGTTCCCAGAGGGTTTGTTCCGTTTCGGCCCACAGGCGGTCGTCGGTGGGAACGTTAATCATCACGTCCCAAGCGGCCTGGAAATGCTCGCGGACGCTCGGCGGCCACAGGGCGAGCCCCACCTCGCAGCGCACGACGCCGCAGATGGCCACGTCCCGGGTTGCGGCGGCCAGGGCCAGGGCCCGCAACGGGTCCCGGCCCTCGCGCAGCAGGCGGATGTAATAGCTGCTATCGGCGAGTACGGGGCTTGCGGCCATAGGTGGTCGGGGTTCCGCTGCGGCGCGCGGCCTCCAGGTCGTAGGCGGGATCGACGGCGTCCTTCAACTCGTCCGGTCTCAGCCCCAGCCCGGCCGCGGTCAGCTTAATCAACTTGGCCTTTCTGTCCATTTCTCTCAACGCCAGGTCGATCGCTTTGGTCTTGCTGGTCGTGCCCGTGGCTTCCATCACCCGGGCCAGCAATTCCTCATCGATATGCATCGTCATCTTCATGCCATACTTTATATGGCATTAATGCCATACTGTCAATCTCTTCTTTCAATTTTTTTTCATCCCCCGGCTTCGAACTTCAAACCTCGGGCTTCGGACTTCGGACCTTGACCCAGGCCTGGCTCTCATGGCTGTGCAGGATGGCCTCGCACACCGCGACTTCCTGGTGTCCGTCCTCGGCGGTGGCAAACAGGCGGTCGCCGGCCGCGCCCGCGATCGCGCCATAGACCGCGCGGAAGAGCATCTTGAACGTGTCGGGGAAGCCTTCCACGTGGCCGGCCGGGTAGTCGCTGTAGGGCGCGGCGTCCGGACCGAACACCGGCGTGCCGCGCAGGGCCACCTCGTTGGCCCGGTCGCGGTGGCCGCCACGCAGCACCTCCGGTTCCTCCGAGCACCACCAGGCCGATTGCTTCGAACCGTAGATTTCGATGCGGAGGCAGTTCTTCCGCCCGGCGGCGACTTGCGAGACCCCCAGGTTGCCGCGGGCGCCGTTGCTGAAACGCAGCAGGACGCTGGCGAAGTCCTCGGTCTGCACCGGGTAGGGGGCGTAATTCACGGCCGCCTCGGCGGCGGCGAAGGTCGGCACCTCCCCGAGCGGACGCTGCCGGGTGTGGTGCCAGGTCGCCAGGTCGGCAAACACGGAAGTGATCCGGGCGCCCAGGATGAAGGCGACGGTGTCCATCCAGTGCGTGCCGATGTCGGCGACCGCCCGGAGTTGGCCGCCCTCCTCGGGCAGCAGCCGCCAGTTGTAATCGGTCTCTTTGAACAGCCAGTCCTGGAGGTAAGAGCCGTTGACGTGAATGATGTCGCCCAGTTCGCCGCGCGCGACCATCCGGCGAAGCTGCAGGACCGCGGGGTAAAAGCGCACGTTGTAGTTGACCGCGAAGACCGTGGCGACCTCTTTGGCCCGCTTGAGGATCTGCGCGGTCTCCCGCGTATCCAGCGCCAGCGGTTTCTCGCAGATGCAGTGTTTGCCCGCGGCCAGGGCCCCCAGCGACATCGCGCAATGGAACCGGTTCGGAGCGGTGATGTGAATCACATCGATCTCAGGGGAGCGCAACAGTTCCCGGTAATCGCCGTAAACCTGGGGAATGCCGAGTCTGGCGGCGGCGCCCTGGACGCGCTCCGGCAGGTCGCACAGCGCCGCCACCTGGACCCCGAGGCGGCGCAGCGCTTCAATATGGACCGGGCCGATGAAGCCGGCGCCGATGACTCCAGCGCGGAGCTGGTGGATCGATTTGGGTGAACTCATACTCGTGTCGCCAGGAATAGATAAAGACCCCAAGGCGAAAGACAAGGATAAAGGAGTCAGGGGGTGGAGTGAGGGAGTGATGGGCTGAATGCTGGGAGGACTCCCCTCCAAACCGGAATTTCCCGGATAACTATCCGTCCGGATGTGCACCTGAGGCGTAATGCGTGATGCGTGAAACGAAAACCTAAGGAGCCTCCATCACGCCTCACGCAGGCGGCCTCCCAAACTCCCCCTCGAACCCTTGCTGGCGCAACGCCTCAAACAGCACCAGAGCCACGGAATTCGACAAGTTTAGCGAGCGGGCCTTGGGATGGAACATGGGGATGCGCAGCCAACGCTGGCGGTTGGCTTCCAGCAGCGGCCTCGGCAGGCCGGCGGTTTCCCGTCCAAAAACCAGGTAATCCCCGGGCGCAAAGCGGGCCTCCGTGTAACGGATTGGACCCCCGGATTCAACAAACCAGAGCCGCGCGCGGGCGGGAAGCGGTTCCTGGAAGGCCGCCCAGCTCGGCCACCGCCGCCACTCGAGGTGCTGCCAATAGTCCATTCCCGCCCGCTTGAGCTGCGCGTCATCGAGCCTGAAGCCGAACGGCTCGATGAGATGCAGCCGGCTGTTCGTGGCCGAGCACAGCCGCGCCACGTTCCCCGTGTTCGGCGGTATTTCCGGCTCAACCAATACAATGTTCATATTCAGCGCGCGGTCAAGGGCCGAGGGATCGAACCGGACGACGGGGTGAAATCCCCTGGCAGGTCTTCACTCCTGGCGGCGCAGACGGCCGACCCCAGGCGCCTGGCTTCTCTTTCTGTTCCCCTGTCTCCTCCCATAGCGCACCTGCCACAGCACCAGCCCGTGGGCCGGCGCAGTCATGCCCGCCACCCGCCGGTCCCTCCTGGCCAGCATCTCTTTGATGCTCGCCGGCGGGAATTTCCCCAGGCCCACTTGCACCAGCGTCCCGACGAGGCCACGGCACATCTTGTAGAGGAAACCGTCCCCCTCGATCGTGAACGTCAGCAGCCGCCCGCTCCGCTTGAGGTCGCAGCGCGACACGGTGCGGACGGTGGATTGCCTGGGGTAGCCGGGGTTGGCGGCGAAAGACTGGAAATCGTGGCGTCCGACAAAGAGAGGGGCGGCCTGGCGCATCCCGCGCAGGTCCAGCGGACGCGGCACATGCCAGGCGGTGTGGCGGAGCAACGGGTTCATCCCGGGGTGGTTCCACACGAAATAGCGGTACTGTTTGCCGGTGGCGTCGAAACGAGCGTGGAAATCTTTCCGGGCGCGCGCGGCTGAGAGCACGCGGATAGCGGCCGGCAGCCAGGCGTTGAGGGCCAGCGCGAGCCTGCGGACCGGCAGCTTGAATTCCGCCCGCGGCACTTCGCAGTGCGCCACCAGGCCCAGGGCGTGCACGCCGGTGTCCGTGCGGCTCGAACTGTGGAGGCACGGACGGCTGGGAAACAGCTTCTCCAGCGCCGCCTCGACCTTCGCCTGCACGCCGGTGCCGGTCTTCTGCACCTGCCAGCCTTCGTAACCGGTGCCGTCGTAGGCGATCGTCAGCTTGAACTTGAGGAGGTCCATGCCTGCTGATGGAAGCCTAAGACCTAAGCTGTGAAACGTAAAACGGAAAACCTAAGCACCCGCAAGCCAGGTCTAACCCGGCTGTCTCACACGCAATTTCGGCTTGCAGAGAATTGTTTTCGGGGCTGCCTGGGTGTGAAAAGTCCGGGCGGGCCGTGGTGACTTCAAAGGGACTCAGCTTTGGGTCGGCCGCCTGGAAGCAAGCTCGGGGTTGACCCGGCAGCGTGCCCGTGAGGGATCTCCCCCGGCTTGGTCGAAACCAACGTGTCCGGCACGCCGCCTCCAGAATTCCGCGCTCAGCGCTCGGCCGCCGCCGCCTTGGTGGTGCCTCTGGCTCGACTCACCGGCCAGGACCAAGCCCTGGCTGGTGGCAAGGCGGCGAACCTCGGCGAGATGCTGCGAGCCAGCTTGCCTGTCCCCGGCGGATTCTGCGTGACTACCGCGGCCTTTGGCCTCTGGCTCGACGGTAGCGGCACAGCGACTGGCCTGCTCGAGCGGTTGGCGCAGTTGGCGCCGGAAGCGGCGCGTGAGATCCGGGAGGCTGCCGCCGCCTTGCGCCAAGGGCTTAGTGCGTCTGCGCTGCCTCGGCCCGTGGAAGATGCGATTCGAGCGGCGGTAGAGCAGCATGGTCCACAGATGGCGTGGGCAGTTCGCTCCAGTGCCACGGCTGAGGACCTGCCGGAGGCGTCGTTTGCCGGGCAGCATGATTCCCTGCTGAACGTGCGCGGCTCCGAAGCGGTGTTGGCAGCCGTGCGGCGCTGTTGGGTCTCCCTGTTCACCGACCGCGCTGTCTTCTACCGTTTGAAAAACCGCATTCCATGCCGCGCCGCCGCGATGGCCGTGGTCGTGCAGGAGATGGTGCCGGCTGAGGTGTCCGGGGTCATCTTCACAGCAGACCCGCTGACCGGCGACACTCGGCGCATGGTGATCGAAGGCGCGCCTGGCCTTGGCGAAGCCCTCGTGTCAGGGCGGGTCAGCCCCGACCGACTGGTGCTGGACAAGGAGACGCTGCGCGTGCTCGAGCGAACTTCAACCCATAAGAAAGCTGGGTCCGTCCCCAACGAAGCAGGCGCCAGCCACGCGGGTGATGTCAACGGAGCGCGACCGCACGAACCGTGTTTCAACGACGCGATTATCCGCCGCCTCGGCGAGTTGGCTCGCCACGCCGAGCGGCTCTTCGGCAGGCCACAAGACATGGAATGGGCGGCGCGCGGCAGCCAGGTTTTCTTGCTTCAGTCGCGCCCGATCACCGCGTGGCCTCCGGCGCGAGCGGCGGAGCCGGAGGTCTGGACGAATGCCAACGTGGTGGAAGCGCTCCCGGACGTGGTCACGCCCATGTCGTGGTCGCTGCTGCAGGTGTTGCTCCAGGATTTCCTTTACCCGCTCATGCGCCGGCTGGATCTGAACACCGGGCGCCGGCCCTTGGTGGACCTCATTGCCGGGCGAGCCTATATGAATGTCCGCGCCATCATCGAACTGGTGCAAAAGGTCGCCGGTCCCATCCAAGTGGACGTGACGGTTGCTTTCGGCGGGCTACACAGTGGACTGGAGCAGGTCATCCCGCCCGGGTCACTGCGCAGCCGGGGTTCCCTGGGTCTGCAAACGCTGTGGCGCTTCGTCAAGCTCAGCGGTTGGCTCCTGCCGGGTCTCATCCGCCAACAACGATTGCTCGAGCGCTGGGGCCAGCGAGTGTTCGGCGACCTGGCTCGGAGGTCACCGGCCAGGCTGTCTGATGAGCAACTGGCCGACCATCCCTTGGCGCTCCTGCGCTTGGGCGCTCTGGGCGAAGGGGACCGCACCTGGGCCGCCGCCATCTGGATGGCGGCCGGCGCCGTCGGCGGCAGCACGGCGGTATTCCACCTGGCCGGCAAGTGGCTGGGGGACACCGACAGGAGCCTGGCGAACCGCCTCCTCGGCGGAGCCACCGGCATGAGCTCCGCCGAGAACGGACTGGAACTGCTGCGGCTCGCGGCTTGGGCACGGCAGCACCCTGAGTTGAAGCAGGCCTTGCTGGAGCCCGTCCCCTTTGCGGTGCTCGAAAACAAGCTGCCCAACCTGCCGAAGGGTCCTGAGTTCCTGGCACGCTGGCGGACTTTCATGGCCTGCCACGGCCACCAGGCGCGCGGCGGCATGGACATTTTCCAACCCCGCTGGTCGGAGCTGCCGGACTTCGTCCTGGACATGCTGCGCGTTTACCTGCGGTTCGACGCGGCCTCCGATCCGCTGGCGGTGCAAGCCCGGCAACGCCGCGAACGCGAGACCTTGTTGGCCGCTTGTCGGCAGCGCCTGCGGAATCCGCTCCAGCGCTGGCTCTTCACCTCCCTGGTGCGCCTCAGTCGGCGCGGCCTCGCTCAACGGGAGAACGTCAAGAACGCAGGCGTCCGCCTGGTGGCCTGCCTGCGCCGCGCAGTCTGCGAAGCCGGACGGCGACTGGTGGAAAGAAGGGTGCTCCGCCAGCGCGACGATGTGTTCTACCTGCGCCTCGAGGAACTGCGACCGGTCCTCTGCGGCCGGCCAACGTTCGACGTCGCGGCTGTGATCGCCGCTCGCAAAGCTGCCTGCGCCCGTGACCGACTTTTGAGTCCACCCCCAGTGATCGTGGGCCGCTACGATCCCGACCTGTGTGAGCCAGTGGCGGCGGGCACGCAGACCCGAACGCTCCAAGGCCTGGCGGTCAGCCCAGGGCTCGTCACGGGCCGGGCGCGCGTCATCGACCAGGCCGACGCTGCCAACCGCGTGCAGCCCGGGGAAATCCTGGTGGCGCCCTACACCGACCCGGGCTGGACGCCCTACTTCCTGGCTGCGGCAGGCCTCGTCGTGGACGTGGGCGGCCTGTTGAGCCATGGCAGTGTCGTGGCCCGCGAATATGGGCTGCCAGCGGTCGTGAACGTCGGCCCGGCAACCAAGCTCATCAAAACAGGCCAGCGCCTTCAGGTGGATGGCCATCGCGGGGTGGTTACGATTCTCGATTAGAGGACCGGGCCTCAGACCAGCGGGAGTTTTCGGTCCCGATCCGTCGGGCAACACGGCGCGCCGGCGGCGGGCGCTGGCCGCCTGGCTGAGCTTCGGCTCAGCCTGGTCGTCCGGCTCGACCAATCAATGCCCGCCGGGAGACAGTGCCAGCGCGGGCGACTTCGTTACGCGAAGGCCTTGGGGACCGCCTGGGGCGGGCCGACGCGGCGCTCATAATCGAGGATGAGAGCGATGGCTTCCTGGGGGTCGTCGGTGATCTTGAAGAGCTCGAGGTCGCCCGGACTGATGTAGTTGGCGCCCTCGACATGCTCTTTCATCCACCGGAGCAGCCCCTTCCAGTGCTTGGCTCCGAAAAGGATGAGCGGGAACGCGGGGATCCGCTGCGTCTGCACCAACGTCAGGATCTCGAAAAACTCGTCCAGCGTGCCGAACCCACCGGGCATGAAAACGAAACCGATGCTGTATTTCACAAAACAGACCTTGCGCGCAAAAAAGTAATGAAAATTGATCGGGACGTTGGCAAAGCGGTTTTCTTTTTGCTCCCGCGGCAACTGGATGTTCAGGCCCACCGACTTCCCCTTGGCGAGGGCGGCGCCTTTGTTGGCCGCCTCCATGATGCCGGGACCGCCGCCGGTAATGACCGCCAGGTCATGTTTGGCCAGGCCCTTGGCCAACTCCACCGCCGCCCGGTAGTAAGCATCGCCGGGCGACAGGCGGGCGGAACCAAAAATGGTCACCCCCGGCCCCACCTGGGCGAGCGTCTCGAAGGAATCGACAAACTCCGCCATGATCCGAAAAATCCGCCAGGGGTCCTCCTTGATGAAGGTGCTCTTGTTGTTGTTCATCGCGCCAGCATAAGGGGGCAGGCTGAAAAGACAAGCCGGCTCAGCGCGGCGGCCGCAGCCTAAGCCGCGTGGGCGCCGGCGCCGCCCGGTGCAACCCAACCGGAACGCGCGGACGAGGCGTCCGCCCTCCGTCTGAGCGGTATCGTTCCCGTTACGGCCGCTGCCCGCCGGACGGTTTGCGGGGCAGCTTCTCGCTGGCCATGGCGGCGTCGTAGGCGAAGGCGGCAAGGATGACAGAGGCCTGTTTCAGGTCCTCGGGCGGGATGCGATCCAGGACGTCCTCGTTCGTGTGATGGGTGCGGGTCCCGTAATCCAGGGGGTCCTGGATGAACTGGAAAGCGGGCAACCCGACGTCGTCGAACGAGATATGGTCGGTGCCGCCGGTATTGGAGACGGTTAGCGTCTCCGCGCCCAGGTCGCGGAAGGGTTCCAGCCAGGCGCGGAACAGGGGGCGCACGGCTTCGTTGCTCTGCAGATAGACGCCGCGGATTTTGCCCGCGCCGTTATCGAGGTTGAAGTAGGCGGAAAGCTTTTCATATTCCTTGAGGCGCACAAGCGTGCGCACGGACGCGGAATTGGTGGCGCTCGGCCTGGGGCTGGGCCGGGCGTTGTCGGCATCCTTGGGGGAGCGGAGGGTCGTCTCGGCAGGGAGGTTGGTGGCGTAGTGCCAACTGGCGAAGTGATAATTCGTGCGAGGCTGGACGCCAGTGAGGTTGGTGGCAGGGAGGCTGGTGGCAGGGAGGTTGGTGTAGTAGCCGAAGTGTTTGGCCACGTAGGCGCGCGACCCCAGCAGACCCTGCTCCTCGCCGCTCCACAGGGCCACGCGGATCGTGCGGCGCGGGTGGAGCTTCAAAGCCGCCAGAATCCGCGCCGCTTCCATGGCCGCGGCCACGCCGGCGCCGTTGTCCGTCGCCCCGGTCCCGGCGTGCCAGGAGTCCAGGTGCCCGCCGAGCATCACCACCTCGTCTTTCAGGTCGCCACCGGGGATTTCGGCGAGCGTGTTGTAGACCATCAGGTCGTCGTCATGGAATTGGACCTGGAGGTCCACCGCCATTTTCAGCTTCTCACCTTTCTGAATCATGTGTACCAGGCGGTTGTAATCTTCGGCGGCCAGCGTGATCTGCGGCGGGATGGCCGGGGCGTTGGTCGCCCAGACGCGCGGGAAGCTGGCCATGAAGTTGGTGCGGGCCGACTCACCCATGGGAGCAGAGGCGCCGGCCACAACGAAAGTCCCCCCATCGCCCATCATGCTCGGGTTGACCACCAGCGCGGCGCCTTCCTTGGCCAGGAAGGAGAGAGACCTCATCGGGCTGCGAAACCGGCCTGCCGGCGCGCCGCGCGGCGGCCCTCCGCGATTGCCCATGGTAAAAGAGTAGCGCATGGCATTGCCGACGCCGGCGTTGGCCAACTGCAGCAGGTTCGTTTCACTAATCCGGACCGCCAGCGGTTCAAAGCGCGGCCTGACTTCGCGCGGCTGCCCGGCCAGCACGATGGCGCCTTTGAGCTTGCCGGCGTAGTTCGTCAAGTCGGTGTCGGTCTGGGTGTCCAGATAGACCACCTCCGCCACCAGGGGCTGGTCAAAGCCGGGCGACCAGGCATTGGGGCAGCCGATCAGCGGGATGGTTTGCGGCTCGATGACCTGGGCCGAGAACCGTTTGAGCGACCAACCGCGTCCGAACGGCCCCCAGGCCTCCAAGTGCGCGTTCGTCAGCCCCCAGCACGCCAACCGGTCCCGCGTCCACTGGTTCGCGCGCTTGAGATTGGGCGAGCCGCTCAGCCGCGGACCGATGACGTCGCACAAATAGCCCAGCGTCTCCATCACCTGCGAATGTTCCAGGCCCTCCTCCCGAATCCGGGCGATCACATCAGCCTCGCCCGCGCTCTTTTCCCCCGGCGCCGTTTCGGCGGCCGCCCCGGGCCAAGCCAGGAGCAGCCCGGAGACAGCGACCAGGAAATAGCCAAAGGCGCAGGGAACCACAGAGCGGCCGCGGCGAAACCAAAGGGTTAAATGAGTTCTGCGCCCGCAGGAGCGCACCTGCCTTTGGCCTTCGGGTTCACGACTCGGGTTGGACACTGACAGCGGCGTTTTCATTCGCAGTCCAACTGTAACCGGGGCGGCCACGCTGGCAAGCACTGATTCTTGCGGCGGGGCCGCACTCAAAGCGACAGGGCAATTGCAAATTGAAAATTGCAGACTGTAAATTGTAGATTGGGTCCGCGTATGACACCGGATGAGTTATCGGACGGGCTCGGGGGGTTGCCAGGGCCGGAGCGGGCTCAAGTGCTCCCGGCTTGCCACACCCGCATTTCTCCCGGGGCCGATTATGATCTGGCCGCCACCCTGGCCTCCGGCCAGGCCTTTCGCTGGCAATGGAGCCAGCAGGGTTGGGTGGGGGTGATCGGGACCCACTGGGTTTGCCTGCGCTCAGATGGGTGCGGCCTCGAGGCCCAAACCGCCGAGCCGGTTTCCGAGTGGGGCTGGCTCAGAGAATACCTGCAATCGGACTTGAATCTCGGCGCGGTGCTGCGGACGTTTCCGGACGAGGCACCGCTGCGCGCGGCGGTCGCGGCGTGCCGCGGCCTGCGGCTCTTGCGCCAGGATGCCTGGGAGTGCCTGGCCTCATTCCTGCTCTCCTCCACCAAGCAGATCGTGCAAATCCGGCAAATCATCGGGCTCCTGTGCGAGCGTTACGGCGAGCCGCTGCCGGCGGGGCCGGGTTTCGGGCGCGCCTATGGGTTTCCGCCCCCGGCCCGTCTGGCGCGCGCGAGCGAACCGGAGTTGCGCGCCTGCAAGATGGGCTTCCGCGCGCCTTACCTGTTGGCGGCCGCGCAGAGGGTGGCCGGCGGCCAATTCGATTTGGCCCGGCTGCGCGAATTGCCAGCCGAAACCGCCCGGGCCGAGCTGATGCAATTGCCGGGAGTCGGGCGGAAGATCGCCGACTGCGTTTTGCTCTTTGCTTATGGCTGCCAGGACGCTTTCCCCATGGACGTGTGGGTGCTCAAGGCCTTGCGGCAACTCTATTTTCCCCGCCGGCGGCCCAGCCTGGCCCGGCTGCAACGGTTTGCGGCCACCCACTTCGGTCCCTATGGCGGGTACGCGCAACAATATTTGTTTCATTATATGAGGGTCAAGGGCGGAGGGGGGAGGACGTTGAAGCGTTGAAGCGTCGAAGCGTTAAAACGCGGGCGCCAGGAGATTTGAAGATGAAGGCAACGTTTGAAGTGATGTTTTCGCCCGCTGAATTTGAGACCTTAAGCCGGCGCGACTTGAGTCAGACCATTTGCGTGGTGTTTGACGTGTTACGGGCCACGAGCACCATGGCGATGGCGCTGAGCAACGGCGCGGCAGCAGTGGTCCCGGTAGCCAGCATCCCGGAAGCCCTGCGCCGGCGCCAGCAGCAGGCGGCGGTGCTCCTGGCCGGCGAGCGCGAGGGCGTGCGCATCCAGGCCAGGCTGACCGGGGGCATCGCCTTTGATTTGGGCAACTCCCCGCGTGAATTCACCCGCCAGAGGGTGCAGGGAAAAACGATTGTCATGACCACCACGAACGGGACCCGGGCCTTGCGGGCCTGCGCGGGGGCCAGGAAAGTCTTGATTTGCAGTTTTCTGAATCTGCGCGCCACCGCCCATTTCCTGGCCAAAGCCAACCCGCCGCGCCTGCTGCTGGTCTGCGGCGGCACCGTGGAGGAGCCCTCTTACGAAGATGCCCTGGGTGCCGGGGCGTTGTGCGATTTGCTCTGGCCGCGGCGCCGCGACGCCGTGGTGGCAGATTCGGCGCTGATGGCGCGCCGCTTGTTCCGCGCGGAGGCCGGGGACCTGGCGGCTGCCCTCGGGCGGTCGCGTAACGGCCGGCGATTGCTGGCGCTGGCCGAATTGCGTGAGGACGTGGCCTTCTGCGCCCAACGCGACCTGCTTAACCTGGCAGCGGGGATGGGAGAAGATGGCGCGGTCAGGAAGCTATGGCGCCGGCCAACAGGCAGCGCAAGGCAATAGACACGGCTTAGGGCTCGTGCAAAAATAACCTGGGTGCCTTGGGCGTAATTCTAACAAACTGCCTTCGCCCGGCGTCCAGAGCGTGGAGTCCCGATTCGGAATCGGGATAGAGCGTGAGGGGCATCAGAGCACTTGTCACGCTCCACGCTCTCACGCTTCACGCTCCACCCAAGCAGCCAGATCTCGGAACTTATTCTTGCACGAGCCCTTAACGCGCCCCGGTCAGCGCCTCCAGTTGCCTCTTGGCTTCCGGGAAACCCGGTCGGAGCTGCAGGGCGGCGGCGAAATGGGCGGCGGCCTCTTGGCGCCGCCCCTGGCGGAGGAGCGCCTCGGCGAAGCGGTAGTGGGTTTCGGGATTGTTGGGGTTCAGCCGCAAGGCGGCCTGGTAATGCTCGAGGGCTGACGGCAGGTTGCCCTGCGCGGCTAGGGCGGAGGCGAGGTTGGCCTGAGCCTCGGGGTTGTCGGCGTTGAGGCGCAGGGCCTCCTGGTAGTGGCCGATGGCCTGGTCCAGCTTGCCTTGTCCGACCAGGGCGTTGCCGAGGTTGTTGTGCGGCTGGGCTTCCTCGGGCTTAAGGCGCAGCGCTTCCTGGTATTCCTTGATGGCCTCGTCCAATTTGTGCTGGACCGCCAGGGCATTGCCGAGGTTGCTGTGCGCGCTCGCATCGTTTGGTTTGAAGCGGATGGCCTTGCGGAAATGGGGCACGGCCTCGTCGAGCTTGTCTTGCATGGCCAGGGCGATGCCCAGGTTGTTGTGGGCATCCGCATGGTCAGGCTTCTCCCGGAGGGTGACCCAATAGTGCTGGATGGCCTCGTCGATCCTGCCGACCTCGGACAGGGCGTTGCCGAGGTTGTTGTGGACCTCGGCCTGGAAGGGCCGGACGCGCAAGGCGGCTTCGTAAAAGCCAATGGCCTCGACGTATTTTTTCTGGCCGGCCAGCGCATAGCCGAGGTTGTTCAGGGCGTCTTCGTAATTCGGATTAATCTCCAGCGAGCGCCGGTAATACTCCATGGCCTCGGCGGCCCTGCCCTGGTGCGACAAATAAAACCCGAGATTGTTGTAGGCGAGGTAATTCTTATCCGTGACCTGGACGGCGCGCCCGAAGAGGGCTTCGCTGTCGCGCCAATAGTGCACTTGCCGCGCCGTCAGCCCGGCACAAGCGGCCAGGGCCACAGCGCCAGCCAAAGCCCCGAGGCGCCGCCGCCCCGGCGGCAGCAATTCCGGCAGACCCCAAAGCAGCAGGACCAACAGGCCGATCAGGGGCAGGTACATGTAGCGATCGGCCAGGGATTGAATCCCGACCTGGACCAGGCCAATCACCGGCACCAACATGCCCAAAAACCAAAGCCAACCCACCACCAGCCAGGGGCGTTGCCGCGCCACCAGGAGCACGCCCGCAGAAATCACCGCCAGCAGGCCGGCCGCGGCCATCACCTGCCACAAAGGCCAATGGCCCGGATGCGGATAGAGGACCGACAGCTTTGCCGGCCAGAGCGTCTTCCCCAGGTAGCGGGCATAGGAGATCAGCCCGTTGGCGACCCGCGCATCCAGCGGCAGAGCCGTCGAGACCGCCCCTCCCTTTCTCTGCACCAGGAAGGTGACCACGCTCGAAGCCAGGCTCAGGGCCAGGAACGGGAGCTTCTCCAAAACCAAGCGCCCCAGCCGCGAGGGTTGGGAAAAGGGAGCAGGATTTGGAACATCGAACTTTGAACTTTGAACCAGGGCGTCGGCAACTGGGAGCAATCGTCCGAGCCGCCGGAGCGGCCAATAGTCGAGCAGCAGCAGCACCAAAGGCAGCGTCACCAGCATCGGCTTGCTCATCAGGCCCAGGGCGAAAAGGAGGAGCGCAAGGAGGTAGTAGAACCAAGGAGAAATACGGCCCCAGGACGACGAACCAGGGCCGCGTAACCCGCGGTCCCCAGCGCGTGATTCTTCAACGTAGAGCGCGTAGGCCCCAACCGTGAGCAGGAAAAAGAACGCGCTGAGCACGTCTTTGCGTTCGGAAACCCAGGCGACGGATTCGACATGCAAGGGATGCAGGGCGAAGAAGGCGGCGACCAGCAGGCTGCGCCACCCCGCGCCGGTCATGCGCCGGAGCACGAAAAACAGCAGCAAGCTGTTGGCCAGGTGGAAAGCGACACTGACCAGGTGCTGCGGGCCGGCGTGCTGGCCGAAAAGCTGGCAGTCCAGGGCGTGCGAAAGCCAGGTCAGCGGGTGCCAGTTGCTGGCGTGGCCGGTCGTAAACGCCCAGACCACGGTCGCCCACGCCAACCCCTTCTGGACAGGCGCGTTCGCCGTGACGTAATCCGAGTCGTCATAATCGACAAAACCGTTCCAGGCGACGGGGCAATACACGGCCAGGGTAGCCAGCCCCAGCAGCAGGCAAAGGAAACCGGGACGGCGGATGAGCCGCCTCCCAAATCCCTCCGCCGCCGGGCAATCGGCGCCGCGGGTCCGCATTGGTTTGTGGCGCGCGCTCATGCTGGCCTTCGCTGCGTTTAGAGCTTACCGGAAATAGCGGCGGAAGAAATGAAAAAGGAGACGCTCACACGCCCGCACCGGCTCTTGCCCAGCAGCCGCCTTCATCCTTCGCGCACAGAACCTCCCGTCACCCTCGCTCTCCCTCCCGCCAAGCGCACCCGGCGCTCGAGCCTGCCGGCCTAGGCCCCGGGCAGGACAAAGGGCGGACGATATTCGCGCGTCAGCAAGGCATCAGCCGCATTAGCCTGGGGCAGGTCACGGAAGGCCTCCCCCGCCCCGTCGAAGCGGAGCCGTTGACCGAGGACCAGTTTTGTCTGCTCGAGGTCCACCTGGTTGTCCCGCAGGTGCTGCTCGGTGCGGTCGAGAGTTTCCAGCACGTTCTCCGGCACCTTGAGTTCGGCCAGTTCCCGGCGGAGGTCTGCCGGGGAGACCGCCCGGCCAAGGCGCCAGGAGATGTTGCCCAGGTGACAAAGGCCAGCCGACAGATGGCCTTCCAGGATGTCGGCGTTGAGGTCTTCCCGTTTGCGGCTGCGGACGGCTTTAAGGAAATTGGCAAAGTGGCTCTCGTCCTTCCCGCTGAAAGTGCTGACCAGTTTCCCCGCCGGGTCAAACAGCGAGGTGCCCGCGATGAACCCGTTGCTCCCTTCAAAAATCCAGCCGTCCTTCAAGCCGGGCCGGAACGGCGCGCTCTTGAGGCCGCGCGTTTCCGAGATGATGGTCTTGTCGCCGAAATCGAAGATGACGACCTGCGTATTAGGCGTTTGGCCCGCGTCGCGGTAACCCAGCCGCCCCCCGTAACTGAGCACGCTGCAACCCAGTCCGGTGAGGCCCAGTCCCCAGCGGCAGATGTCCAGCGAGTGCACGTTGTTGTTGCCCAGTTCGCCGTTGCCGGTTTCCCAGAACCAGTGCCAGTCGTAATGGAATTGGGGCCGGGTGAGCGGGCTTAAGGGCGCCGGGCCGGCCCAGAGGTTGTAATCCACCTGGGCCGGAATCTCGTAGGCGCCGGGCCCGCCAATCGAACCGCGCGGGCCATAGACGATGCTCCGCGCCAGCCTCACCTGGCCGAGCTTGCCTTGCCGAAGGTAATCGATGGCCGCCGCCAGCGCCCGATTGGACCGGTTCTGCGTGCCGCCCTGGCAGAGGCGCCCGGTCCGGCGCGCCACCTCCACGATGCGGCGGCCTTCCCTGAGGTTGTGGCTGACCGGCTTTTCCACATAGACATCCTTGCCCGCCTGCATCGCCCAGACGGCCGCCAGCGCGTGCCAATGGTTGGGCGTGGCAATGAAGACCGCGTCCACCGCCCGGTCGTCGAAAACGCGGCGCATGTCCCGCACGGCCTTTGGCGCCTTGCCTTGTTGTTTCTCCACCGCCACCGCCAACTCACTGACCAACTCCTGGTCGGGGTCGCAGACATAAACAATCTCGCAATCGGGCAGGTGGCCAAGTTCCTGCGCGTGTTGCCGGCCGCGAACCCGGCAGCCGAGCACGGCGACGCGGAGCCGGTTGCCGGGGCTGCCCGGCTTCTGCTCCTGGTGGGCCCACCCTGGCAGGGGCGGAGCCGCGGCCGCCGCGGCGGCGGCAGCCAGCATCGAGTCTTCGAGGAATCGGCGACGGGTGATCGAGCGCATAGGTTTTCGATGGATGTGGCTTAGCCGCAAAGGAACTTGGCGAGGCTGCGCCTCAGACAACCTCTGGAATCCCGATTCGGAATCGGGATTCGGAATCGGGATTCATTGCGAATTGAGTATTGAGTATTGGTTATTGGTGATCGAGCCCGCAGCGGCCACGCAAGTCTTGGGCCTGGCCCTCGCTGGGGAAAGCCGTCTTCCGAGGCTGCGACCCGGTCGGCCGCACTCCTCCAATACGGCCTCAATGCGTCGGGCGGGAAGCTATTGCGCCAGGAGGATGAACTTGAGCCAACCCCGGGTCTCCACCGACTCCTGCAAAGCCACATTGAGCTTGTGGGCGAAGTCAGCGCGGCTTTCCGCGACCCGGGCCTCGTCCTCATTGGGCGGAGGGCCGGCGCGCCGGCCCGGCGCGCCAACTCCCGACAAGTCGGGAGATGACGGCCCAGGCGCGTGTCGGGCAGGGCGTCCACGACCCTGCCAACTCGCGCACCCAAACACCACCGCCGGTCCGAAAGTTCATTGGGCGTCATCGGCGGGCATTCTTCAATAACCAACGACCGTTTTTCAATCCTCAATTTTCAATTCACCTAAAAGTCCCGATTCCGAATCGGGATTGCAACCGCAGCGAAACTTGACCCGATTCCAACGACCTTTGCCGGTCAGGAGCTCTAGCGCCCCGCCGCCGGCTGGTGGCAGGCGAGACGCCTGCCCCACTACCGGCGGCGCCGCCCAGGCCCCCGAGGCCTTCGGCCTTGGGCACTTCCGGTCCGGCGGCGCTCAGTACACCTTGCGCAGGTTGGAGGGGAGGATGTTGAGTTCGGTGCGGTATTTGGCGACGGTGCGGCGGGCGATGACGATGCCTTTTTCCTGGAGCATTTTGACTACTTCCTGGTCGGAGAGGGGTTTGGTGGGGTCTTCCTTTTTGAAGATTTCGGCAATCATGTCCTTGACGCTGGTGTTGGAGAGGCCATCGCCGGAGGCGGTCTGGATGCCGGCGGTGAAGAAGTACTTCATCTCGAAGATGCCCTGGGGGGTCTGGATGTATTTGCCGGAGACGGCGCGGCTGACGGTGGTTTCATGGACGCCGACGACTTGGGCCACTTGAACCATGGTCAGGGGTCTGAGGCAGGCGACGCCCTTTTCCATGAAGTCGCGCTGGCGGTGGACGACTTCCTTGGCGATGCTCAGGATGGTCTGCTGGCGCTGGTGCAGGCTCTTGATCAGGAACTTGCCGGCGCGGATCTTCTCGCGGATATAGTTGCGCACCTCCGGCGAGTTTCCGCCCTGGGCCATCAGGTCCTTGTAGGTGTTGCTGATGCGCAAGTGCGGGATGTACTCGTTGTTGGTGGTGATGACGAAATCGCCGCCGCTTTTGCGGACGAAGACCTCCGGCAGGATGTATTGGTGGTCGTCGGGCAGGAAAGCGCGGCCGGGGCGGGGTTCCAGCCGGGCGATGCGCTCGAGGGCCGTCTGGACTTCGTCGATGGAAGCGCCGGTGCCGCGGGCGATTTCGGGGATGCGCCGCTTGCCCAAGGCGTCCATGAATTCGTTGATGATGCGGTAGTCGAGGGTGCGCTGCTGGCCGATGCGCTCCAGTTGGAGCATCAGGCATTCCCGCAGGTCGCGGGCGCCGACGCCAGGCGGTTCGAAGCTCTGAATGACCTTCAGCACTTCCAGGACCCGTTCCGGCGGCAAGCCGGTGGCCGCCGCCACTTCCTCGAGCGTCGCTTTCAGGTAGCCGTAATCGTCAATGTTGCCGATGATGACCTCGGCGGCGGGCCAGTTGTCCGCCGGCAAGGCCGACTGGCGGACCTGCTCGAGCAGCACCTCCTGGAGCGAAGTGTCGGCCACGAGCGAATCGAACATGAATTGCCGCCTTTCTTCCTCCTCGGCGGAAGGGCGGGAGGGCAGGTTGGTCTGGGCAAAATGCTCGCGCCATTCCTGGTCGAGCTGCGCCAGGCGCTCGAACTCCTCCTGGAAATCGTCCACCGGCTCGCCGCTGCTCTTTTCCGAGGCCGGGTCCAGGTTCAAGTCCGCAGGCGGTTCGCTGGGGTCTGCGGTCTCGGCCAGCTTTTCGGGTTCGCGGTCCTCTTTCTCCGTCGGCTCCATTTCCGCCGCCGGGGCCTCTTCCAACAAGGGGTTCTGCTGCAGTTCCTGTTCGACCAGGGCCTTGAGTTCGAGCGTCGGCGCCTGCAGGAGCGCCAGCGATTGCTGCAATTGCGGCGCCAGCACCAGCGATTGGGTCAACCGCTGGGACAGTTGTAGGCCCTGAGCCATGCCCTCATTGTAAGCGTCTGCGCCGGCAATACAAGCAGAACTTGGCACGAGTTTGGCTCTCCCGGCGCGTTCGCGAGCCCTTGGCAGCGCCGGCGGACGTGAAAAAAGAGGGGCCGCGCTGCGCCCGCCCCTTCGCGCGCAGGGGCGGCTGCGCCCCGCAATGAAACACGCCGCTTGGCGCCCGTGCAAAAACAACTTCGGTGCTTTGGGCGTAATTCTAACAAACTGCCTTCGCCTGGCGTCCAGAGCGTGGAGTCCCGATTCCGAATCGGGATAGAGCGTGAGGGCATCGGAGCACTTGCCACGCTCCACGCTCTTACGCTTCACGCTCCACCCAAGCAGCCAGATCTCGGAATTTATTTTTGCACGAGCCCTTAAGGCTGCTGCAGCTCGGCGAAGCTGGCCGAGGCCTCTTCCCAGGGCGCGGCCGGGCCGGGCTGGCAGGGCTTGACTTCGCTGGACTGGCGGATGACCTCGCGCATCTCGGCCAGCGAGGCCAGTTCGCCGCTGGCACGGACCTGGACGAGGAGGTTGCCCAGGGCGGTCGCTTCGACCGGGCCAGCCACCACCGGTCGCTGGCAGGCATCAGCGGTGAATTGATTGAGCATCTCGCTTTGGGAGCCGCCGCCCACGATGTGAATGACTTCGATGCGCTGGCCGGTAAGTTCCTCGAGCCAGCCCAGTACCTGCCGGTACTTGAGCGCCAGACTTTCGTAGGCGCACCGCACCAATTCGCCCTCGGTCTTGGGGGCCGGCTGTTTGGTCTCGACGCAGAAATCCTGGATGGCCTGGGGCATGTCGGGCGGATTGAGGAAGCGCGAGTCGTCAGGATTGACCAGCGCGCGGAGGGCGGGCGCCTGGCCGGCCAGTTGCGCCAACTCACCGTATTCGTATTTCCGGCTGCGGGCGTCGAAGGCACGCTTGCACTGCTGCACCAGCCAGAGGCCCATAATGTTCTTGAGCAAACGGTAAGTGCCGTCCAGGCCCCCTTCATTGGTCATATTGATCTCGAGCGCGCGGGGGGACAGGCAGGCCTGGGGCACCTCGGCACCCATCAACGACCAGGTGCCGGAGCTGAGGTAGGCCCAGTTGGCCTGGCCCGTGTTGGCGGTCGGCACCCCGGCGACGGCGGAGGCGGTATCGTGCGTGGGCGGGGCGACCACTTTGACCTTGCCCAGGCCCGTCCTTTCCGCCACGCCGGGCCGCAGGGCGCCCAATTCCGTGCCGGGCGGGACGACTTTGGGAAAAATGCGTGTGGGGAGGCCGAATTTCTTCAACAAGCCCCTGGCCCAGTTGCGCGTGAGCGGGTGCAGGCACTGCGTGGTCGTGCCGTTGGTGAACTCGACGACGCGCGAGCCGCACAGCGCCCAATGGACAAAGTCCGGCATCAGCAGCAGGCAATCCGCCGCCGTCAAGAGTTCGGGGGTGTTTTCTTTGATGGCCAGCAACTGGAAGAGGGTGTTGAGCTGCATGAACTGCAGCCCCGTTTGGGCGAAGATCTCCGCCCGCGGCACCTGCTGGAAGGCCTTTTCCATCATCCCGTTGGTGCGCGCATCGCGGTAATGGTAGGGCTGGCCCACCATTTCATCGTGCCGGCTCAGCAGCACGAAGTCCACGCCCCAGGTATCGGCGCCCACGGACACGATCGCTGGGCCGTATTTCCTGGCCGCCAGCCCCAGGCCGTTCTGAATCTCGGCCCAAAGCCGGATCACGTCCCACCGCATGGAGCCGGCCAGGTGGACGGGGCCGTTGGGGAAGCGATGAATTTCTTCGAGCTGAATCGTCTTGCCGTTCCAGAGGCCGGCCATCACGCGGCCGCTTTCGGCGCCAAGGTCAATGGCGAGATAAACACGTTGAGACATGAGAGAATTGAGGGTTGAGGGTTGAGGGATGAAGGTCGGGGTCGAGGGTCGAGGGTCGAGGGTCGAGGGTCGAGAGGGGCGAGCATGGCGCCTGGGCAGGATGCCGGCATGGAATTGTCCTCGTCGTCGCAATTGTCATCGAAAACAGCCGAAAACGGAGTGGTTTGGCAAGGTGGCCAGAGCCGCCCTCAAGCCGGCCACGGTGAATTGGTTACGGCCGGGGAGGCGGGGTTTTCGCGGGAGAGTTTGCCGCTGTAACCGGCGACGGCGCTGGAGCCGAGCAGGAGCAGCAGGCCAGGAGCGGACTGGGCCTTGCGGGTTTGGCCTCATCGGCCTTGAGTTTGTTTCCGTAGCCAATGATGAGCAGTGAGGCTACGAGCACAGCCAGACTGGCGGCCAACAGTGACTTCGTCCGGCTGCTTACGCCCTTCCATTCGCCCAAACTCACCCCCAGCAGCGTGCTGAAGATGATCATGCTGGACATGAAAACGGTCCAGCCGGCAAAGGCAAACTCGCCGATCTTCGAGTCGGCGACTTTGTAAGTAATGAACTGCAAACACCAAAGGAAACCCGCCAGGGCGGCGAAGATGGAATTTGCCGCCAGCGGCGCGTCTTTTCGGCTGTAATCGCCGGTCGTCTGGTGCTTGAGATTCAGGTAAAGACACCAGATGAAGTTGACCGTGAAGCCACCGAGCAGGACGACGACCAGTACCGGAATGCCTCTCCAGGTGGGCGAGGTGCCGGCACTCACCGCGGCCTTTTCAAGGGTCCCGCCGCTCTCCAGGCCAAAGACCATACCCGCGCTCATCACGCCGGAGAAAATGGCGACCAACATCCCCTTGCGGAAGTCAAATTCCGCCACTGCCTTTTTCTTTTCCGCCTCGGGCAATTCCTTCTCCTTGGACATGCCGGCCATGCCGACCATCACGATGCCGACCAAGGCTACCACCACCCCCAACAGCGTCGCCTGTCCCGAGGCGAGCTTGAGCAGTCCGCCCAGTTCCCCTTTGAACACCGGCGGAATCAACGTCCCCGCCGAGGCACACAGGCCGCACCCCACGGCCAGACCCAAGCCGAAACCCAGGTAACGGATCATCAAGCCCCAGGTCAGCCCGCCCACGCCCCACATGGCCCCGAAGAGGTAACACAGGGCCAGGGTCTTGAGGTCCGTGTGCGCCAGCAGCGTGCATACCTTGGGCGATACCAGGAACGCCAGCAACCAGGGCACAATCACCAAACCCGCCACGGCATAAACCAGCCAGTAACTCTCCCAAGCCCAGTTCCTGACCTTCTTGAAGGGGAGGTAAAAGACCGCCCCGGCCAAGCCCCCAAGCACGTACAAGAGAATGGCTGCCATCGGATTGGTTTCGTTCATAGACGATATTCTTCTGTTGAACGCGTCGCAACGCCACGGTCTATGGCCGCTTGGAAAGCACGTCTTTCTCGTATTGCTTGACTTCCGCCAGCCAGGCCTCCCCCACCGGCCGCCCCAGCTTCTGGCAGTAATAATCCCACACCGCGCCCAGCGGCAAGACCTTGGCCTCTTCCATCAGCGCCAGGCGCGAGGTGTAATCGCCGGCCGCCTCGGCTTGCTTGAGTTGTTGGATGGGCGCCACCAGGGCCAGCAGCAGCGCCTTGGCCATGTTGCGCGCCCCGATGACCCACGCCGCCACACGGTTAATGCTCGCGTCGAAGTAATCCAGGCCGATATGGACCCGCTTGGTGTACCCGCCCCAGACGATTTCCTGGGCGATGGCCTGCAAATCGTCCGTCAGGGTCACCACGTGGTCGCTGTCCCAGCGGACGCCACGGCTGACGTGCAGACCGAGCTCCGGCAGAAAACACAGCACCGAGGAGATCTTGTCCGCAATCCCCTCCGTGGGGTGGTAATGGCCGGCGTCGAGCGTGAGCAGGACCTGGCGGCTGACCGCGTAGCCGAGGTAGAACTCGTGCGAGCCGGGCGTGTAGCTTTCCGCCCCGATGCCGAAAAGTTTCGGTTCGACGGCATCGAGGTTGTATTTCTTATCGATCTTTTTCTTGAAGACCGCGTCGAGCGACTGAGCCAGGCGCTCGCGCGGGCCCCGGCGGTCGGCGGGCGTGTCTTTCATGCCGTCGGGGATCCAGAGGTTGGTCACGCAGGTCTGGCCGAGGGCCTTGCCGATGGCGGCCCCAACCTCGCGGCAGCGGATGCCGTGCTCAATCCAGAATTGGCGGATAGCCTGGTCCGGGCTGCTGAGCGTGAAACCGGCGACGACTTTGGAATGCGCGAAATAGGTCTGGTTGAAGTCCATGCCGATGTTGATCGCCTTGGCCCAGGCGATCCAGTTCTGGAATTGGTCCACGCTCAGGGCGTCGCGCTCCACTTTCCGGCCGGTCATTTCGGCGTAGCAGGCATGGAGGTTGAACCGGTGCGCGCCGGGGATGAGCGAAAGCGCCTTCTCGAAGTCGCCGCGCAGTTCCTGCGGGGTCCGGGCCTTGCCGGGATAATTCCCGGTCACGGCCAGGCCCCCGCCCAGCGCCTGGCCGGCGTTCTCGAAACCGCCGACGTCGTCCCCTTGCCAGCAATGGATGGAAATGGGAATGGCGGCCAGTTGGTCCAGGGCTTGGTCGGTGTCCACGCCCAGTTGGGCATAGCGTTCTTTGGCCAGTTGGTAAGCTTGTTCGATGTTCTTGGTCGTGCTCATAAACGTTTTGGGCATATTAGGCGGGATGCCGGCCAAGTGTCGAGCGCCGAGTGGCGAGTCAGGAAAGGCGGCGCGCCGACCTTCCTGTCCGCCGCGCTGTTGACAAGCAAGTTTTCAGGTGGCCAGGGAGTCGCGCATCCACGCGGGGCACGGTCCCGACGATTGTGCGTGCAATTGTCACCCGCGCGGCGCTAGACTTGGCGGACATAACCGAACCTGAGATACGATCTATGAAATCCTCCAGACTCCTCAACGCATCCCTGCTGGTGGTTCTGTCCCTTCTGCTGGCGCCGGGCCTGGCTGGCGCCGCCGAATCCGAAGCGGCGCGCAATCAACGCCTGGCCTGGTTCCGCGAGGCGCGTTTTGGCCTGTTCCTGCACTGGGGCGTGTACGCGGTGCCGGCCGGCGAGTGGCAAGCCAAGACCAATTACGGCGAATGGTTCCTGGAGGAGACGAAGATGCCCGTCTCGCAATACGAGCAGTTCGCGGGCCAGTTCAACCCGGTGAAGTTTGATGCCGCGGCGTGGGTGCGCCTGGCCAAGGATGCCGGCATGAAATATATCGTCATTACCTCCAAGCACCACGACGGCTTCGGCATGTTCCGCTCCGACCTGACCGATTGGTGCATCAAGTCCACTCCCTTTGGGCGCGACCCGCTCAAGGAACTGGCCGAGGCCTGCCCACCAGCCGGCCTCAAGCTCTGCTTCTACTATTCCATCATGGACTGGCACCATCCGGATTGGGCCACCCGCCGGGCCTGGAACGACAAGGCCACCGGCACGCCCGACATGGACCGCTACACCGCCTATATGAAGGGCCAACTCAAGGAACTGCTCACCCGCTACGGCCCGCTCGGCATCCTCTGGTTCGACGGCGAATGGGAAAGCCCTTGGACTCACGAGCGCGGCGTTGACCTCTACGATTACGTCCGCAGCCTCCAGCCCGACATCATCGTCAACAACCGCGTGGGCAAGGCCCGCGCGGGCATGTCCGGCATGGACCAGGGCAAGGAGCGCAGCGGCGATTACGGCACGCCCGAACAGGAAATCCCCGCCACCGGCTTTGGCCAGGGCGTGGATTGGGAATCGTGCATGACCATGAACAATCACTGGGGCTACAACAAGCACGACCAAAACTGGAAATCCTCCACCACCCTCATCCGCAACCTGATTGACTGCGCCAGCAAAGGCGGCAACTACCTGCTCAACATTGGCCCGACGGCCGAAGGCGTCTTCCCCGAGGCCTGCATCGAGCGCCTGGCCCAGATCGGCAAGTGGATGAAGGTGAACAGCGAGGCCGTTTATGCCACGACGGCCAGCCCGTTCCAGCGGCTGCCCTGGGGCCGGTGCACGAAAAAGCTCACGCCCGAGGGGACCACGCTCTATCTGCACGTCTTCACCTGGCCGAGCGACGGCAAGCTGCTGGTGCCCGGACTCAAGAACGAGGCGAGCAAGGCCTGGCTGCTGGCGGACGCTCAGAAGGGTTCACTCGCCCTCGAGCAGGGCGCCGCGGGGCTGACCATTTCGGTGCCGGCCACCCCGCCCGACCCGAGCTCCTCGACCGTCGTCCTCCAGATCAACGGGGCGCTCGACCTCGAACCGGTCAAGTGACCCTACTTCCCCGCCTGTTCCGCGTAAATCCGCGCCTCCTGCTCGGTAATCTTGCCGTCCTTGTTCGAGTCGCAGATTTCGACCGCCCGGTTGAAGGCCACATTGGAGCCGGTCACGACGTGCCGATGGTACTCGAACAGGACTGGGATTTCGAACTTGGCCGTGCTCTCGGCGTGGTCTTTGTGACCCGGCGCCCGGCTCAGCGCCTCGTAAAAGATGCGGGCGGCCGTTTCGTTTTCAAACTCGACCTTGACGCGCTCCGCGTCGCGGACGACGGTCTGTTCATGCGTGATGCAACCGGCGAGGATCAACCCGCTGGCCGCCGAGGCCGCCCATTTCAGAATCGGTTGTTTCATAAGTATGCGTGATTGGCGTTGCGCACCGGCGCAATCCGGGGCAGGAGCTTAAGCGGCGCGAGCCAAAAGGCCAGCCGGAACATTCCTTTTTGCTTGAACAACTGGCTCCCCGGCGGCACAACCGACCCATGCCCATCATACCCGGCCACCTGAATTACGGCGACACGATCGGCATCGTCGCGCCGGCCAGCCCGCCGCCCGACCCGCAGACCATCGACCGCTCGGTCGGCGCCCTGGAGCGGCTCGGCTTCCAGGCCAAACTGGCCGGCCACGTCC
Organism: Verrucomicrobiota bacterium; assembly: GCA_049518415.1. GTDB lineage: Bacteria > Verrucomicrobiota > Verrucomicrobiia > Limisphaerales > UBA8199 > CAVQND01. The sequence continues at coordinate 42,486 of JBEKRX010000007.1, read as the reverse complement.
GCCAACGCCGCGGTTTTCTGGCCGGCAGCGACCGGGAGCGGGCGGCCGACCTGATGAAGATGTTCCGCGACCCCAGGGTGAAGGCCATTCTGTGCGTGCGGGGCGGCTACGGCTCGTCCCGGCTTCTGCCACTGCTGGATTACGCGGCGCTGGGCGCCCACCCCAAGATATTCGTCGGCTACAGCGACATCACCTCGCTGCATTGCGCCCTCTTGCAGAAATCAAATCTCGTCTCCTTTCACGGGCCGATGGTGAACTCGGATTTCGTCAAAGAGCATTTGCCGGACTTCACGCGGCAGAGTTTCTTGAGGACCCTGATGCAGCCCGTGCCCGCCGGGAGCATCTGCCAGGGCTATCCCAAGAGAACGGTTTCGATCCTCCGGGGCGGCCGGGCTTGCGGGGCATTGGTCGGCGGCAACCTCTGCCTCCTCTGCGCCACCCTGGGCACCCCCTATCGGCCCTCCTTTAGAAAGAGGATTCTTTTCTTCGAAGACCTGGACGAGGCCCCGTACTGCTTCGACCGGATGTTGACGCAATTGCTGAATGCCGGCCTGTTGCAGCAGGTGGCCGGCATCGCCATCGGCATCAACAGGAACTGCCAGGACCCCAAAGCCAGGCAGACCAAGGAATACCGCCAAAGCCTGGACGATGTGTTCAAAGAGCGGCTGCTCCCGCTCCAAGTGCCCGTGGTCCTGGGCCTGCCTTTCGGACACAGCCGCTACAACGCCACGCTGCCGCTGGGAGTGCGCGCGACCCTCGATGCGGATAAAGGGGACCTCGTGATCGAGGAGGCGGCCGTGCGATAAGCTGGCCTCACGGGACCGGGTCGAGCTTCACGTAATCCAGGCCGACCATGTAGGCCTGGACGGCCTTTTGGTTGGCGCCGACGATTTCGAGGGTGAGTTTGTGCTCGCCGGCGGTCAGGTCGAGAGTGCCCAGGGCCAGGGGACCGGTGGGCACGACCGAGGGGTGGTAGAGGTCGAGTTGGCCGCCGAGCTTTTGGCCGTCCAAATAGAGTTGCACGATGCCGTAATCGGGCGCTTTGGTCAGTTGCGCGCTCAACTGGTAGCGGCCGGCCTTGCTCACCGGCAACGCCAGGTCGAGCCGGTCGCCGGGGCGGGCCTCGATCCACCAGAGATGAGCGTCATTGCTCCATTGACCGGCGAAACCCGTCATATCCTGCTCCTGGGGATTGCCGCCGGTCTTGGCCAGGACCTTCAGGCGCTCGCCTTCGAGGGCGCCTTGGACTTTGAGGGTCTGGATGGGCGTCCAGTAGCCGATGCGTTCGCTCAGCGGCACGGGCGGGTACGGGTCTCTGGCGCCCGGCGCCTGGTACCAGTAGGCCATGGCCGCGTAGAGCGTGGGGCGCTGGTTGGCATAGTATTTCTCGATGCAGCCCTCGAAGGACTTTTGGAAGGGCACGCTATCGGGGATGTGCCAGCGGTTGACCGAGACATGGCCCTTGTTGTTCCCGTCGTTATGGGTCTGGTTATGAAAGGCGTTCTGGAACAGGGCCGGATCGCTCCAGGCATAACCGAAATAGTCCTCCGAACCGGTGCCGAAGGTGGAAGGGAATTTCTCGCCATCCACAAAGAATTTCTCGTCGCCTTCGCCCCACCAGCCGCCGCGCGGGTTCCAGATATGCAGCATCACGCCGACGAAGCGGCCCGGGCCTTCGGTCTTCAGGATGGGCCAGTCGATCCACCGCTCGGGCTCCGCCGGCAGAAAGGCGTCGCGGTGCCACTTGGCGTGGAAACGGCCGAACTTCGCCGGGTCGCCGGGCAACGGCCTGGCAGCGACCTGGAACTCGAGCTTCACCGGCAGTTGGCCTTCTTGCCGGAACACGACTTCGGCGCTCTTGGCGAAAGGCATGAACCAGTTGCAGTACCAGCCACCGTCCTGGGTCAAGCCCAGCGGCAGGGAGCGGTAAGGGTTGGCGCCGGGAGCGGTGCCGAAGAAGTCGCCCAGGGGCGCCCAAACGCTCGGCTCCGGCTCGCCGTCCCAGCGAATCTCCAGCGCGACCGAGCGCAAGGCCTCGAGGTCGGCCGGCGCGGCGGGGAGTTGGGTTTTGACGCGAATGCTGGTGATGGCGGCTGGGCCGTCGAGGTGGCCCTGGCTGGTGCGCTCGGCGCCCGACAGGCGGCCAGTGAGGGCGGCGCCGCCGGTTGCTTCCTGCGGGCCGCAGGCGGTCAGCAGTCGGTTGGCGGCGTCGAGCGCGGCCTCCTCGTCTGGCCCCAGTGGCGGCTTAAAGGTGGGCAGCCTGGCGCCCTTGGGGAAGGTCGAGTAGGTGAAATGGTAGTAGAGCCCCCAGGCGGGGTCGGCCACGATCTTGCAGGATTGCTGGTAGGGAATGGGGGTATAGTTGTTCCAGCCGCTGCCGACGGTGTGGACCAGGGCCGGGCGAGTGAATGGGGCGTGCTTGCGGTCGAAATAGCCGATGAACGGGAGGTCGACCGCCGGTTGGCTGGCGCCGTCCAGATAGACGCGCACATGCCCCTCCTTGGGCTGGGCCGACCAGATGCGCCAAAGGCAGCCCGGACCTTGCATTTCGGCCAGCACGAGCTTGTCGCCTTCCTTGCGGATGATGCCGTCGCCATCGCCGTTGGCGTCCCAGTCCACGTATTTGCCGCTCGCCTCGTCGTAGCGGCTATGGCGGTCGTAACTGGACCATTGGGCGCATTGCTCGCCGGGAGACGGCAGGGTAGCCAGATGTTCCAGGTCGGTCAACCGCTTGACCAGGTCGACGTAAGAGAAGTCCAGTTCCGCGGCGAAGACCGAGCCGCCGAGGGCGAGGGTTGCCAGAAGGAGGCAGGTTCTTTTCATAGTGTGTTTAAGTCTCTAATTCCAATGAGCGGCCGGCTACACCGCCGGGGGCTGCCGGCCGGTGAGCCAGACGGAGGAGATGTTCTTGACCAGGCTGACGAGGGCTTCGAAGCCGAGTGGTTTGATCAGGTAGGAATTGGCCCCAACGGCATAGGCCTGCTGGATGTCATCCGGGAGCTCAGAACCCGACAACACCACCACCGGCAACTCCCCCAGCGCCGGCTGCCGGCGAATCCACTGGAGGACTTCGAAGCCGGTGGTGCGAGGCATTTTGAGGTCGAGCAGGATGAGGGCAGGCAACTGGTAGCGTGCGCGGTCGGCATAGAGGCCCTGGCCGCTCAGGTAGGCCATTGCCTGGTCGCCGTCTTCGACGTTGTGCAGGGTGATCCGCACATCGGCTTTGTGGGTCGCGGCCCGCAACAATTCGACGTCATTAGGGTCATCGTCCACGTGCAGGACGGTCAGCGGCAGCGCCGGCAGCGGGTTGGCGCCGTCCTGGCTCCCTGCTCCCCGGGATGCTTCTGCGCCATTACGGTTGGTCATACTTGCCCGCGCACCGTCGTTACTCTGCCCAGCGCCAGGCGAGGCGTCTCAGCGGGAAAAGCCCCCGCCCCCCCTCGCGCACGAACCAAGGCTACAAGGTCGGAGCGACTGATGTCAAAGGATTTTCAAGGATTTCGCCGGATGACGGCGCACCTCGGATGACACTCGGGGAATGCGGCGCCCGGACGCGAAGGAGAGTTCGGGATGAGGAATCCCTCGGAAGGAAGCGCCCGGGCGCCATCATTGAGAGCTTGACGGAAAACCAGCCCGTCCGTGAATGGGGTGTTTACCCCAAAGGATAAAAGAACGGGGTATCACCCCGCAGTTGGCCAACTGGCGCCTATTCCAACGCGAATTGGAATTACTTGGAGGAGCGTCGCATCTGCTCGGCCAAGCGCTCGGCCCTGGCGCGGCGGCGCGCCCGGCGGCGGGCCAGGTCGAACAAGGCGCGCCAGACTGCCCGGATTTGGGCGAAGGGCTTGACGAGCCGTTGCCGGAAGGTGGGCGGCGGAGGCTCAAAACGGCGGCGATGACGATGGCGCTTGCGGCTCCGGAAGGGGTCGAAAATCAACAAGCCCAGGAACAGGGCCAACATCCCCAGGGCGATATATAGCAGGGCCGTGGGATTGCTGAAAAGCTCGTGGAGGACTTGTTGCGTGTCGTCCATGCTGATACTCGTCAGAGTCGGCGGCCGCGGCAGACGCTTTGTGCGCGGGCACGCCGCCCAGCTTACCTTCATCGCGCGAACTGCCGCGCCAAGGCGCCGTCAATGGCGCGCTGCGTCGTACTCAAGGGCCACAACCCCAATGCTAGCTCAAGCTGCCGGCTGGTTCAAGCAGAAAAGGGAAAATGAGCCAAAGCATCCCTTCCGGTCTCAATCGCCGAAGCCGATCCCCAGGGCGCGGGCGGTCTGGACAATGTCGCCGTTGGGGGGAACGGTCCGGAGGCGGCCGATGGCGTCGGAGATTCTCACGGGGACGGTGTCCGGGGGGCGGAAGGCCGTCATGTAGCCGTATTGCTGCTCGGCAATGAGCCGGACGGCGTGGGCGCCAAAGCGGGTGCAGAGCAGGCGGTCAAACGAGGTGGGCGCGCCCCCGCGCTGCAAATGGCCCAGGACGCACACGCGGGTCTCCTTGCCGGTGCGCTTTTGGATTTCGGCGGCCACCACCGCGCCCACGCCGCCGAGCCGGGCTTCGCCCTGCGGCTCGGCGCTGGCGGTGGTGACATAATCCTTGCCCTGCTCGCGGGCGCCTTCGGCGACGACGACCAGCGTGAAGTGCTTGCCTTCGCGCTCCCGTTCGGCGATCTTCTCGCAGACTCGCTCGTAACGGAAGGGGATCTCGGGGATCAGGATGACGTCGCCGCCGCCGGAAATGCCCGCATGGACGGCGATCCACCCCACGTAGCGGCCCATGACTTCCAGAACCATCACCCGGTCGTGGCTTTGAGCCGTGGTCCGCAGGCGGTCGAGCGCATCGGTGGCGCAGGCTACGGCCGAGTCAAACCCGAAGGTCCAGACTGTGGCTTGGAGGTCGTTGTCGATGGTCTTGGGGACGCCCACGATGGGGATGCCGTGCTGGAAGAGTTGCTGGGCAATGCTCAGGGAACCGTCGCCGCCCACGCAAACCAGGGCGCGCAGGCCCAGCTTTTGAAAACTCGCCTTCGCCTGGTCCAGAATCTCGGCCGGAATCTGGTTGGCTTGGCCGTGGCCGGTCTTGGCGGCGAAGTGGCCTTTGCTGGTGGTGCCCAGAATGGTGCCGCCGACGAACAGGAGGGCGTCCATTTCCTTGTAATCCAGGGGCCGGTAACGGAGCGGTTCCAGCAGGCCTTCATAGCCGCCCAGAAAGCCAATCGTCTCCCAGCCCCGTTTGGTCGCGGTTTTGACCACCGCCCGGATGACCGCGTTGAGCCCGGGACAATCGCCGCCCCCTGTCAGTATGCCAATTCGTTCACGCATGCGCGCCAGTGTGGCAGAGCCAGGGCCGGGGTGAAAGAGCGAAGTCCGAAGTCGGAGGGAAATCCGAATGAAAACCAAGGTGCTTGCCGCCGGGTGAAAAAATGCGGCCGCCTGGTCTGAACCGTTTCAACGTTTCAACGTGTCGCTCCGGCTGTTGGAGCCAAGCTTGAGCATGATGAACTCGTGGCGGTAAGGCCGGGCTGCGCCGATGTGCCAAAGCCGAAAACCGAACGGGTGAAAGTCCAAATTCAGGCTGGTGGTCTCCGCCGTCACCATTTGGATGCCGTCGAAATCCCTGACCAAGGTGCGATGCGTGTGGCCAGCCAGCAGGACCTGGACGCCGTGGCGCTCAAAGAGCGCTAACAACTCCCGGCGCTTTTCCAGGGGCAAATTGTCGTGGCCGTTTGGCTCCTCCGCTGTGCGGGCGAAGAGCGGAATGTGCCCCACGACGAAGATGCGCCGGCCTTTCCTGGCGGCGGCCGCCAGCGTCTGCTTCAACCACGCATCCTGCTTCTCAGATTCCTCCCCGACATAGGCCTTCCAAAGTTGGGTATCGACGATGATGAAGACGCAGCCCTGGTGTTCAAAGGAATAGTAGTCCCTGCCGATGGACTCCCGGTAAAACCGCAGCGATTGGAGCGTCGGGGCCTCGCCCAGGTCGCGGTTGCCCGGGGCGCAATAACACGGCACGCGCAGGCCGGCCTTCGCGGCATTGAAATCGGCGAAGGACTCCCGGCTGGCCCCCTCCACCAGATCCCCGCAGATGACGACAAAATCCGGTCGCAACTGATTAATCTGCTCCACCGCCCGGCGGAAGCGGGCGAGTTCTGCCGCGTAGTCGGTCAAGCCGATTTGCGGGTCGCACATCTGCACGAAGCTGAAAGGCTGCGGCTGGGAAGGCACGGAGGCACAACCGGCCAGCCAAGCCGCCAGCAACGCCAACCCGCACGCCCGGCTCACCTGCTGCGGCGCCCGGGTCAGCCGGGTGCCCATCCGGGCCTTGAATCGGTCACTGTTGCTCATGGCCATGAGGCTATCCCGTCAGGAACTGGCGGGGCAAACTCGAATCCATTTCCAATGGCCCGCTAAGCAGCGCGGAGCGCTTGGCTCAGCGCGGCTGGGGAAGGCTCCCGCCGCTCGCCCGGCGGAAAACGGCCAGACAAATGAATCCCAGGCCAACGACGGCGCCGGCGAGGAGGAAGGCGGCTGGTTGCACCTGCCTGGCCAGCCAGAGCGAGACCGCGCACCCGGCGAGGGCCACGGGCACGCCGGCGGGCACCCGGAACAGCCGCGGCGCCTCGGGCCGCCGGCGCCGCAGCCAGAGCAGCGCGCTGCACGTGGCCACGTATTGCAGAACGACCGTCAGGTTCGCCAGTTCAACCAGGCTCTGGAAGCTCAGAAACAAGGCGGCGGCGGCGGTCAGGCCGCTGGTGATGAGAATGGCGGCCGAGGGGGTGTTGAAGCGCGGGTGCGGGGCGGCCAGCCGGGGCGGCAGATGGCGGTCTTCGGCCAACGCGCAGAGGAGCCGGGGAGCGCCCAGGGCATTGCCGGCGTTATACCCGAGCATCGAGATGACCGCGGCCAAGGCCATGAGGCTCCCTCCGCCCGGGCCCATAAACCGGGCCGCGGCCTCGGCCAGCGGTTTGGCGCCGGCGCCCGCCAGGCCGGGATACACCCCCACCGCCACGGTCTGGATCAGCACATAGAGCAGGGCCGTGCAGACCAGGGAGCCCACCGCGGCGATCGGCACCGCCTTTTGCGGATGCAGGGATTCGCCCGAGGGAAAGGGCGTGACTTCGAACCCCTGCAACGTCCACAGCGAAAGAAACACCGCGTAGCCGAACGTCCCGGTCCCGGCGTGCCAAAAGGGCCGGTAATTGGCCGGGGCGATGAAGAACAGCCCGACGGCCACAAACAGGAGCAACGGAACCAGCTTGGCCAAGGTGAAGAAATCGACCGTCCAGGCCCCGAGCTTGATGCCGCGGTAATTGACCAGGCCAAAACCCAGGACCAGCAGGGCGGCGACGCTCTTGACCGCAAAAGCCTGGTTAAAAAGCGGGTGAAAGTAGCCCAGGTTCGAACTGACCGCGTTGGCCACGGCCGCCCAACTGAACACGGAGGTCACCCAGGAAATCCACCCGACGCCGAAACCGAGCCAGGGTCCGAAGGCTTCCTTGGCATAAACGTATGGGCCGCCGCTCTGGCCGAACATGCTCCCCATTTCGGCATAGCACAGCGCTACAAAGACCAGCAGCAGGCCGCAGACGCCGAAGGCCAGGATCGAAGCCGGCCCGGCTTCCTGCGCCAGGCGGCCGGGAAAAATAAAAATGCCCGACCCGATGATGGCATTGACGCCCAGGCAGAAGGTGTCAAAAACCGAGAGTTTTCGTGAACTCAGCGCCGAGGCGCTCATGCGGGGAAGGCAACGTTCCCGGCGGCTCGTTTGACAGGTTCCTGACTCTAGTCAGGCGCCCTGCCGAGAACGAAACCGGAGCCCCTCAGGAGAGCTTTTTCTTCGCTTCTTCGGGAACTTCCAGCTTGGTCTTGCCGATGTCTTTGACCTCGATGGTTTGGGTGCGGTTGATGTCGCGGTCTTCGCCGTTGAAGTTGATCGTGCCTTGCAGCTTGAGTTCGTACTTGGAGGGGAGGCCGTCTTTGAGCCAGACCTTGACCGAGCCTTTGGCATTCGTGGGCTCGGGAGCATTGGCACCGCGCCGTCCGCCAAACGAGAGCAGGTCCTTCGCCCCGGCCTCGGTCAGGTCGGCGGCGTAGGCGTCCCCGTCCTTTTTAATCTCTTTGGTCTTGCCCACGAGGTCCTCGATTTGGGCCGCCGGCGCCTTGAAGTTTCTAAACATGCGCCCCATGAACCCGCCTCGCCCCTGCCCGCCACTACCGGCGGCGGCCAGTTCCGCCAGCGACTGCCAGTCCTGGTCGGGTCGTTTCACGGCGCCTTTCTCGTTCTTCTCGCCTTTCAGGTAGGCCTCCGTCGTGTTGTCGCCGAAGGTCATCGAGAGCCAGACCAAGCCGTCTTTATCGGCCTTGCCCTCGGAGGTGTTTGAGAAATTGGCCATTTCAGTTGTGGTTTTCCAGCTATAGCTTTGCTCGGCCAGCTTCTTGGCGGCGGCGGTGAGGTCATCCTTGGGGGTGGTCTCCGCCGCGAGCAGCGAGCCGGCCGCCAGGGTCAACAGGGCGAACAGGATTTTGTTTTTCATAAGTGCTTGGTTTCAGTTTGGTTTCAACGCAGCAGGCCAGCCGGCACGCGCTCCAGGCTGCGGGCCGCCTTCCTGCCTTCGCCGGCTATCTAAGCCCGCTTCGGCCTGGCAGCGCAAGCTAATTTTCGCGGACAGGCAGGGCGCGCCGAGGTCCAGCTCGGCGGGAGGCGGCAGAGCGTGGGCTCGGCGGGAGCCTCGCCCAACCGATTTCGCTAATCCAGCAAGTGCGGCCGTTCTTTGAAGGTCTTGAGGAGGAACTCGCCGAAGATGGTGTTGGCCCAGGCGAACCAGGAACGGGTGAATTTCTTCGGGTCGTCCTTGTGGAAGGCTTCGTGCATGAAGCCGGTGCCGGCGTGGGTCTTTTGCAGGGTGGTCAGGCAGTGCCGGACCTCCGAGTCGTCGGCACTGGTCAGACCCTGCACAATCAGGCCCAGCGGCCAGATCATATCCAGGCCGACATGCGGACCGCCGGGGCCTTCGGCGGCCTTGCCTTTGCAGTAATAGGGGTTGCCCGCGGACAGCACCAGGCGGCGCGTGTTGAGATAGAGCTGGTCGTCGGGCTTGACGGCGCCGAGGTAGGGCAAGGAAAGGAGGCTGGGGACGTTGCCGTCATCGATGCAGTAGAAATTGCCGAAGGCATCGACTTCGTAGGCATAGACCGGGCCGAACTGGTCGTGGTTGACCACGGCATGTCGGCGGAGCGCCTGCTCGACCTCGGCGGCCAGGGCGCGGCACTGCGCGGCGGTGTCCTGGTCGTGATGGATTTGCTCGAGCATCTCGGCCCCCTGGCGGAGACTGACCACGGCGAAGAAATTCGACGGGACCAGGAACGGGAAGAGCGTCGCATCGTCGCTGGGACGGAACATGGAGCAGATCAGGCCGACCGGCTGGGCTGGTTGGCCATAGCCGCCGCCGGCCAGGGTGTCGGTTTGCGTCTCGGTGCGGCGCAGGAAGCGGTAGGGGCCTTTGCCGGCCTTGCGCTGCTGCTGGCGGAAGGTCTGGAGGGTCTTGGTGACCGCCTCGCGCCAGGCGGCGTCGAGCGGCGCGGTGTCGCCGGTGCTCTTCCAGTAATGATAGGCCAGGCGGATGGGGTAGCAGAGGGAATCAATTTCCCATTTGCGCTCATGCACGCCAGGTTTCATTTCCGTGCGATCGCTCTTCCAATCGCTGACCTTGGTTTCGTCCTTGTAGAAGGCATTGGCGTAGGGGTCCTTGAGGATGCAACGGGTCTGGCGGTTGATGACGCCGGCCAGCAGTTGCTGGAGCTTTGGGTCTTCCTTCATCAAGGGGAGATAGGGCCAAACCTGGGCCGTGCTGTCGCGCAGCCACATCGCCTCGATGTCGCCCGTGATGACATACGTGTCCGGCCGGCCATCCACGACCTCGAAATCCACCGTCGTATCGAGGGTGTTCGGGAAACAGTTCTCGAACAGCCAGGCCAACTCCTGGTTGCCAATCGAGGATTTGATGCGCTGGATCGCGCGTTCGACGGCTGGGCTCTTGAACTTCCGCTTGGCCTCGGGCGTGCGGACGACCGGGAAGGCCGGGTCGGCTGCCGCGGCGGTGGCGGCACTGAGCAGGACGGTCGAGGTGAGGAGCGAGGTGTCGCGGATAAACTGTCGTCGGTTCATAACAAGGCTGCCTGGTTACTTCTGCTCGAGTTTGCGCAGGGCAAAGGCGTAGGCGCCGATGGCCACGGCTTGGCTGGTGCCGAGGCGGGAAATGCCGACCCCGATGCGCGCCAGCGCGTCGTATTTCAGTTTGCGCTGGCTGCCGGGCACGGTGATTTCACGCGTTTGACCCTTGAGGAACTTCTTGCGTTGCGCGGCATCCTGGAGGTTGAAGGCCACCTGGACCAGGCGGCGGAACTGGCTGCCGCCGGGCGCGGTGTAGGTGCTGTTGAGCTCAGCCACTAGCGCCGGCAGGAACAAGGGCCAGGAACCCGAAACCCCGCCGCCGATGACGGCCAGGCCGTCGACCAGTGTCAAGGCCTGCGCCATGGCGTCGCCCACCACTTCGCCGAGCCGGCGGAAGGCCTCGCGCGCGGCCTGCCGGTTGCCCGGTTGCTTGCCCTGGCCGATGGCGAAGATGGCTTTCGGCTCGGGGGCTTCCTCGACGGGCAGGCCAGCCTGTTCGGCATAGGTGCGCCGGACGGCGCGGATGCTGGCGCCTTCTTCGGCGTTCGTTTCCCACTGGAGCTTGTTGCGGAGCAGCCAGACCTCGCCGGCCATCGAGTTGTCCCCCAGGAACAGTTCGCCGTCGCGGGCAATGCCGCCGCCGAACCCGGTGCCGAGGGTGACGCCGAAGAGGTTCTTGTAGCGTTTGGGGCTGCCGGCTTTCTTGAGAAGTTGGTTGACATAGGGCAGGAAACCCGCGATGGCCTCGCCATACACGAAAAGGTCGCCGTCATTGTTAAGAAACACCGGGATGCCGAACTGCTTTTCGAGCATTGGCCCCAGGGCCACGCCGCCACGGAAACCGGGCAGGTTGCCCAGGTCGCCGATGATCCCGTTGGGATAATCGGCCGGCCCGGGGAAGGCGAAACTGATGGCCACGGGCGGTTTGGGAGAAGCCTGGCAGATGCGCGTGAAGCCCTCGACGATGTTCGCCAGGCAGAGCTCGAGGTGGTCGCCCTGGGAAGGCATGATCACGGTTTGGGTCACCGGTTGGTTGCCTTGGATGGCGGAGAAGCGGAAGTTCGTTCCGCCCGCGTCGAGGGTCATGACGATGCGCGAGTCGGTCTTGGTTTTCATGTTGTAGCGGTGATTGGCGATTGGTGATTGACGATTGACGATTGGCGATTGGCGATTGGTGCTCGGCGATTGGCGCTCGGTGATTGGCGATTGGCTATTAGCTATTGGCTATCGGCGCCCCTTGCGGCTTGGGCGGCTCCTGGCCCGCTCTTCCGAGGGCACAGGTGCCACGTCCGCGCCTGGTCCGAGCACTCAGGTCTTGGCGGCTGGCGGGCTGGGCTGCGGGGCCGGAGCAGCCGGTTTCCGGCCGCCCTTAAGCGAGAGCAGGAAGAGGTAGGCGAAGCAGGCTACCGGGACGACAAAGGACATGGACGTCCAGCCCGCGTCCCTCAACCCGGCCATCAGCAAGGGGATGAGGGCCCCGCCGGAGATGGCCATGCACATGAGACCGCTCAGTTCATTAGCCCGCTCGGGCCGCTCCTCGACCGTGATCGAGAAGAGCATGGGCCAGATGTTCGCGAAGCCCAGGCCGGCGGCCACAATGCCCACGAAGGCCAGCGGATTGGAGCCGGCCATCAGGGCGACACCGCCGACCAGGCCCAGGCAAGCAGATAGGCGGAAGCAGTTGCGCGGGCTCATGAAGATGAGCACCACGCCGCCCAGCAGACGGCCTATGGTCAGCAGGAGAAAGAAAAGGGTCGGACCGTACTTGATGGCGGTCTGCTCATCCAGGCCAAAGCCCAGCAAAGTGGGCTTGAGAAAACGACCCATCGAGGACTCGGCGCCGACGTAGAGGAAAATACCCACTACCGCCAGCAGAAAGATGGGTTCCTTGAGCAGGTCCAGGCTGGTGACGATGCTGGGCGGTTTGTCGGCTTTGGTTTCCTTGACTTTCAACAGGGCCACCGAGACGAAGGCCAGGGCCATCAAGATGCAGAACACAGGGAAGGCGCCTCGCCAATCCATACTCTTGAAAAAGGCGAGGGCCGAAATGGCAGTCAGGATGTAGGTCGCGGCGGTGCTGCCGATGCCCTTAACGCCCTGGGCAAAGCTCAGGTTGCGGCTATAAGCCCCTGGGGCACTGACGTCCCGCATAATGGGATTGCCCGCGACCTGGAGGAAGGTGGTGCCCACGCCCAGCAGGAAGATGCAACCCAGCAGCACCGCAAAGGCGGGCGCCGTGAGCGACGGGATCACCAGCGCCGCCGCGTTGATCCCCAAGCCAAGCAGCAACAACTTCTTCTTGCCGATCCGCGCCGCCAATAAACCCCCAGGCACGCTGAAGATGGCAAAGGCAATGAAGACCACGAACGGGAGCAACGTGGACATCACGTCGCTGATTTGGTAGGCCCTCTTGATCTTGTCAGCACTGGGTCCCATGGCATCGGCCAGACCCATGAGGAAAAAGGCGAGGAAGATCGGGAGTGTTCGCATACGATTGCGGATTCGGTTCTAGGTTTGGCTGTTGGTGGTCAACGGGCGGGATTTTATGGGGCGCGCCGCCCAATGTATAGCAAATTCCTGAAGTGGAACAATCCCATCGCGGCCAAATGACGGCTCCTAACGCCGCCCGGCGCGATAGCCGTAAAGCCCGTAAAACGCGATATACGCAAAGGCGACCATGGGCACCACGAACGAGAACTGGACGCCGCAATAGTCGGCCACCTTGCCCTGGGTCGGCGGGAGGAGAGCGCCGCCCAGAATCGCCACCACCAGCAGGGAGGAGGCCTGGCTTTTGAGCGGGCCGAGGCCCTCGATGGCCAGGGAGAAGATGTTGGACCACATCACGGAGCAGAACAGGCCCACGCACAGGATGGCCCATTTGGCCGTCTCGCCGGCGCTGAGGATGCCAGTGAGCATCAGGGCCAGGATGACGCCGCTGAATAGCGCCAACATCCGCTGCGGGCTCGCCTGGCCCAGGAGGAACGCCACGAGCAGCACGGCCAGGAACACGCCGTAACGCAGGGCGTTGGGCAGGCTGCACAGTTGCGCCGCCCGGTCCCAACCCAGGTGCAGCGTCTGGCCAACGGCGGGCAAGGCCAGGATCACCAGGAAGGCCGCCAGCGGCACGGCCACCACCAGGGTCTGCTTGAGCGACTTGCGCATGTCGCTCAAGGCAAACGCCCCCATGAACCGCCCGATCATCAGCCCGCCCCAATAAAACGCCAGGTACCCGCTGGCGATTTCCTTGGGGATACGGCCCAGCCTCTCCGTGCCCAGGAAGTTGACCATGATGCTCCCGGTCGAGATTTCGCCCCCGACATACATGAAGATGGCGACCATGCCCAAAACCGTGTGCGGGTACTTGAGCGCCCCGAGACCACGGACGATTTGCTCCTTGTTCGTGAAATTGGGGACCTGGGCAAAGGTGAAGAGTACGGCCAGCAGGACGTAGGCCGCGGCGAAGCCCAAGTACGGGATCTTGACCGAGTCGGCTCCGTGCGCCCCCGGACGGGTGAACACGGTAAAGATCAACCAGCCGCCAATCAGCGGACCGATGGTGGTGCCGAACGAGTTGAAGGCCTGGGAGAGGTTCAGCCGGCTGGAAGCGGTCCGCTCCGGGCCCAGGATGGTCACGTAGGGATTGGCGGCAATCTGCAACATGGCCAGGCCCAAACCGATAATGAACAGGGCGCCCAGGATGAACGGATAAACGGCCATGCTCGCGGCGGGGAAGAGCAAGGCGCTGCCGGCAGCGGCGACGAGCAGCCCGATAATCACGCCCCGTTTGTAGCCCAGCCGGTTAATCGGGTCGCCGGAATACATGGAAGTCAGGTAATAGATCAGCCCGCCCATCGAATAAGCGCCGAAGAAAGCGAGTTGCACCAGCATCGCCTGAAAATAATTGAGGCCGAAGGCCTCTTTGAAGCGGGGGATGAGGATATCATTCCAGACGTTCATAAACCCCCACATAAAAAAGAGGATGGTCATGATCGCGAACGGGCCGCGATAAGCAGGACCGTTAGCCGCTGGCGAGCCGGGGGCTGCGGGTCGCGCTGGGGGGCTAATGGTGGCCATGACTCAAGCTCCGAGGTCCAAAGTAAACCCGGGCCCCGGCCCGGGCGCATCTCGGCACTGCCACCAATTCCACTCTACCCGCGCGCAGCGCGGCATCCTTCCGCCCCGGAGGGGCGGTAAGACAGTAGCCCAGGGCAAGGCCCGTCCCGCTCCGAGCGGGACGGGCCGCCGCCCTGGGTAAGGTGGAAAAACGGATCACCCCCCTCCCATGCGCTCCGAGCGCATGGGAGGGGGGAAGGGGGGAGGGCTTCCGCCCGCGCTCGGTGGAAGTGTCAGGATGCTCCCCTCCGTCCCCGCTCCTTGCTTCAAGCGCCTGGGCCGGTGCGTTCCAGGCCCTGAAAGAGCGGGATCCAAATCCGGGTCTCGAGCCGCAGGTCTGCATACTACTGGCGAGGCTGCGCCTCAGACATTTCTGGAATCGAGCCTGCCCAGAGAGGCTTATTGAGGATTGAGCATTGAGCATTGCTTATTGGTCATTGAGTCCGCAGCGGGCACGCAGGTCTTCGCACATGCCGGCCAAGGCGCGTGTCGGGCAGGGCGTCCACGACCTTGCCGATTCGCGCAGCGAAACACCACAGCCGGTCCGAAAGCTCATTGGGCGTCATCAGCGGGCATTCTTCAATAACCAACGATCGTTTTTCAATCCTCAATTCTCAATTCACCCAATTCGGGTGGGAAGGCGCTGGCACGCTGCATCTGGTCGGGCACTCCATACTACACGTAGCAGCCGACGTCAGTCGGCTCTGATCTTCCCGAAGACGAATAATGCGCCGACTAACGTCGGCGGCTGCCTGAATAGTTACAACGACTTTCGCCGGTCAAGCACCCCGCCCCGGCCGGTGCGGCCCGATCACTCGCCGCCTTTGGCCCGCTCGGACTCACTCGGCATCCCCGCCGGCGGACGGCCCCCCGGCCCGGCCGCCCATTTGTAATCCGGCGCCGAGGCCATCTCGAAGGCCAGTTCGCCGCCCGCCACGATTTCCTGGTGCGAGAGGTAAGTCCGGTTGAACGGCTCCCCATTCAGCGTGGCCGCGTGGATGTAAGGATGCTGGGTCCCGTTGTACTTGGCGACGATGCTGAACGTCTTGTTATTAGCGAGGCGCAGCGTGGCGCGGTCGAACAGCGGGCTGCCGATGACGTAGTTGGTGTCGCCCGGACAGACGGCGTAAAGGCCCAGCGCGCTCAGCACATACCAGGCCGACATCTGGCCGGTGTCCTCATCGCCGCAGAGGCCGTCCGGGGTGGCCTGGTAGAGTTTGTTCATCGCCAGGCGGATGCGGGATTGGGTCTTCCAGGGCTGGCCGACATAATCATAGAGGTAGATCAGGTGGTGAATAGGTTCGTTGCCGTGGGCATATTGGCCCAGGTCCAGCGCGACCATCTCGGTCATCTCGTGAATGGTGCCCCGGTAGGTGCCCACCTTGAAGGTGTTCGGGGAGCTAAACACCGCATCGAGTTTGTCGGCGAAGGCTCCTTCGCCGCCCATGAGCTTGATCAGGCCCGGGATGTCATGGAAGACGCTCCAGGTCCAGTGCCAGGCGCAGCCCTCGGTGAATGGGCCGCCCCATTCGGTCGGGTCGAACGGCTCGCACCAGGAGCCGTCGGCCTTGCGGCCCCGCATGAACCCGGTCCCGGCGTCGAAGAGGTTCTCATAATTCCTGGCCTTGCGGTAGAACTCCTCCGCCTCGCCCTTGCGCCCGATGGCCCGGGCGAGCTGGGCCAGGCAGAAATCATCATAGGCGTACTCCAGGGTCTTGGCGGCCGCCTCTTCGACGCTGGGCTCGCCGCGCACGTTCGAGTAGGGCACGTAGCCAAGCCTTTTGTAGTAGTCGGCCCCGTCCCGGCCAATGGAACGGCAGTGGTTTGGCCCCTGCGTGTTGGCGTCATGCACCATGGCGGTGACCGCCTGGTCGGCGTCAAAGCTGCGGATGCCTTTGACCCAGCCGTCGGCCAGGAGTGAGAAGGCATGATTGCCGATCATGCAGGGGCGGTGGCCGGGGCTGGACCACGCCGGCAGCCAGCCGCTCTGCGCATAAGCATTGAGCAGCCCTTGGAGGAGCTCCGCGCTCACCTCGGGGAACAGCAGGTTGTAAAGCGGATGCGCCGCCCGGAACGTGTCCCAGAAGCCCGTGTCGGTGTAAAGCACGCCCTCGTGCACTTGGCCGTCGTAGGGGCTGAAATAGACCGGGCGCCCGCGCTCATTCAATTCATAGAACCGGTGCGGATAAACGATGCTGCGGTAGAGCGCGCAATAAAACGTGCGCCGCTGGTCTTCGGTGCCGCCTTCAATCCGAGCGCGATTCAAGACCTCGTTCCAGCGGTCTTCGGCACGGCGGCGGACGGTCTCAAAATCCGCGTTCCCAATCTCACGCTCCAGGTTGCGCCGGGCCTGTTCCAGGCTGATGAACGAGGAGCCGACCCGGCACCCGACCACGCGGCGGTTGCTGGTATCGAACTTCACATAGCCGCCCGCCTGCTTGCCCTCCAGCCGCGTCTCGCCCGGTTTGACCCCCTCCGGCGACCAGACGCCGTGGGCCGCGAACGGACGGTCGAAAACGATCACGAAATAGTTGGCGAAACCGGCCGGCACACCCCCATGGTTATAACGGCTGAGGCCGACGATTTTGTTTTCGGCGGGGACGACCTCGACCGACGAGCCGCCCGGGAAGGCGTCCAGCACGATGTAGGCCTCGCCCGGCTCCTCGAAGGTGAAGCGGAAGCAGGCGCAGCGCTCGGTGGGAGTGACTTCGGCGGTCGCCTTCCAGGTAGCCAGGCGGACGCGGTAATAAGACGGCTGGGCGGTCTCCTCCTCGTGCCGGAAGTCCGACGCCCGTTCATCCTCTTTGACGGCCAGCTTGCCGAAGACCGGCATGAGGGCGAACACGGCGTAATCGTTGATCCACGGGCTCGGCTGGTGCGTCTGGCGGAGGCCGCGGATTTTGGGCTGGCGGTATTGGTAATAGAAGGAGTCTCGGGCCGGCTGGGTATAGGGCGCCCAGGTATTCATGGGGAACGGCAGCGCGATGGCCGGGTACTCGTTCCCATGGGAAAACCTCAATCCGGAATCCGTGCCCTGCAACGGGTTGGCCAGGCTCACCGGCGGCGGAGTCCCGGCCGAGGCCGCGCCCACCCAGCCGCCCAGCAACAGCCAGGCGAGCAGAGTCGCTTTTCTCCAATCCCCCTCCAGCGGGTCCGAATCTCTGCGCATAAGGTTAGCACGCATAATGTCCAGTCCCGCCCAGTGTATTGCCTCCTGCAACTCCTGCATAGGATTTTGCGTGACTATTCAGGGCAAGGGCGCAGCCCAGCTTTGTCGCAGCGGGTTCCGTGTTCCCCGACTTTCTCGGCATTCCCCCTCGCCTCCTGCCTCCGCCGCGCGCGGCCTCTCGCCCTGGGACCCCCAGCCAGCCGCCGCCGGTTTTTTGGCAAAAATGGCCAATGTGGCCAATCCAGCCAATGCAGCCAATGCAGCCAATGCAGGTAGCCAATGCAGCCAATGTGGCCAATGCAGCCAATGTGGCCAATCCGGCCAATGTGGCCAATGGGGTGCTCCGCCGGGTGGCGGTCCCGGCGCGGCACCGGCTCCACCGTGCCGCTCTACTCCGCGTATAGAGCCCGCAAAACCGGCTACACTGGTAACCAGCGGTGGGCTCCGGCAACCGCTGAGCGCATGGAGGCGGCATTTCAGCCGGAACGTGTGGATTCGAGATTAGCAGGTTCAGTTACGGCAGTGGTTGAGTCGACCGCTGCGGCTGCCAACGTTGCGAAAACGTGGGCTATGGAGCCGGACCACAGGCGGCCCGAAAATTTTGTGCCACAGCCCCGTCGCCGCGTTGCCAAGAGCCGTTCCCCAGAAAGTGCCCCATACTCGTCCCTTTGGGACAAGGATAATAATGGCGATGGCCAGCAAGAGAAGGAGCGGCGCGAGTATCAGGAGCAACATGATCGACGTCAACCAACGTGCAAGTCGGAATACGATTCTCCAAATTCGATTCGAGCTAGACATGGATCCTCCGGTCATCCGCAACGCGATGGACAGAGAGGACACGGATTCGGCGATCCCTCCGCTTCCACGCCGCAGCGTTCGCATATTGCGGGGACAAGACCACAAGCACGCCACCGGATTGCATCGTGTCGAAGCCGTGGCGCAGCAGGTATGCCGTCTTCCCGCTGTTGTCCGGCGTGACGCCCCGCGCCTGGCACCACTGCGAGAATCGCTGCTGCATGTGCCCATCCCAAACGCATGTTTTGCCTAAACGCACCCGGCACTTGATCAAGACGCCACTGTTCCCCGCGTACGTTTTCGCAGTCGCGACGTTCTGTGAAAAGTAAACACCGTCCGCCAGCCCGTTGCCGTGCCCTGTCATAAAGCCGTGCCGCACGATGCTCGCCGCGTTCTGTGCGGACGGCGTGCCATGCCAGCAGACGGCTGTCCCACGCACCAGCAGCGGGCTTGACGCGTGGGCAAACAACCGGCGCAAGCCGAGCAATGGCCGCCTGGCTACAGGACGCGGCGGCAGGCGGCGCCGATGGAAGCCACCGCTCCCACGCCAGCGCCGTCGTTCGCCGTTACGAAACGGACGTGGTGGCGAAGCAGACTGCCGCCGCCAAACCCACTGGAACTGCCGCCACAGTTTCATCCACGCCACCTCCGGTGGTTGCGGCTCCGGGAGCGCATGTTCGCCGTGAATACCCTCTGCACCGTCCACGTGACCGTCTTGCGCAAGGTCAGCATCCGTAAGTGGCTGACGTGTCGGGCCAGCAGTTGCTCTGGCCGTACGTGGCCGAAGATGGCTGCGACCGCGACCAAGCGAGCCCTCCAACAATCCGAGTGGAAGTGATGGACGATCTCCTCGCGCTCATTGTGCGGTTCCTGATGCTGGCGCACGAGGTCGGGCGGCAGCGTGCCGCCGCACCACTGGCAGCGCTGAGGCTCCGTGCTCATGCGGGCCACCGCGCGTTGGAAGTTGGCGGGCGACATGTAGTGGCCGCGCACGAGGCTGCCGGGCGGCAGCGGGCTGCCGTCGTATAGATCGTGACCGGGACGCGCATGACCGCTTGTGATGGCCTGCAGCAATTTCCTGTGGGCCGGCGGGCCGAGGTACTGCCGCAAGTTCGTTAGAGGAGCGGGCAGCGCTTGCACCGTTGCCTTGCTGAGGGTGTTGTAGTCACACATGGCTTTTCCTTTCGGTTCACGGGTTCACAGTTCACGGTCGAACGGCCGCGTCAGGTCGCGGCCCAAGGCCACGTGCGCGTGGAACAAATCGCGCCGGGTCCGAAGCTGCTGGCTGGCGCTGCTGGGAATGGCCAGCGTTACGACGCGGACATCGGGCCGGTGCCGGGCCGCCGCGCGAGCAATGCTGACGCACAAGTCACCGTCGCCGCTCACAACCGCCAGCACGTCGAACGACACCGCTGCGAGCCAGCATCCGACTTCCAAGCACAAGTCCAGGTCCGCGTTGGAGCGGAGACGGAGGCCGTTCACCCCGGCGCACATCTCGCGCGGCAGCACCAGCGTCCGCCACCCACGGGTTTCCAGGTAATGCTGCCGGCCCTGGTCACCCGGCACCGCGGTGACGACGGCGAGCGCCGCCACCACGCGGGCTTCCTTGCCCATGCGTTCCAGCAACGTGCGGTAGCTGAAGCGCCGTCTGTGGCGCTGGGTGGAAATTCGGATGTTGTCGTCATCAGCAACAAGGGCCACGCGGGCGCCCCGCAGCGGGGCGAGGTCGGTGATTGTCGGCAGAGCCTTCGATAACATTCGCCCCGACGGGCAATGCAGCCTTTGATTTGGCAGCAGCACGTGGAACGGCTTGTCCGCGACGTGCCGGCAACGATTGCGCCCACTGGGCGAAAACTCGAAGAAGCGAGTCGTGTTCATTCTCATGGGATCTTTCTCAGGAAAACGGCGGGCGGGGTGGCCCCGCCCGCCGCAGCGGGTTCAGATGGGCCGAACCGCCCGGACTTGGAAGCCAGCGGGCAACTGCACCAGCACGCCGGTCCAGTGCTCGCCGACACGCGGCAGCCGACTTCCTTCCACGTGCTTCCTGTGGAGGAAGACGCCGCTGAGCTTGCGGGCGGGCACGTCGCAGAAGCCGTACCGGTCGCCAGTATTGGTGATGACGAGTTCCTCGCGGAGCGAGGCACTCACGAAGACCTCGTCACGCTGCCGCCCACCGGTCTTCTTCGCTTGGTTGCACTCGAAGCTGTCACCGCGCTGGCGGGCCAACTCTTCGCCTGGGGTCCAGTTGAACTTCAGGTGCGCGCGATACGCTGAGTGGTCGCTGCTGTGGTGATAGACCATCATGCGGCGGTCGCCCACGCGCTCTTTGGGGACGACCGGCATCACCGTGCCGTCCACGCCGCCAAACTTGCCGGCCTTCGCGCCGTTGCTGAAGTGGATCACCTGCTCCGCGAGGATCGTCCGGTTGGACGCGATGAGTTCCAACGAGACCTTGCGGAGGTTCCCGTTCGCCAGGAAGGTTGCGAGATCGTGAGTGAGGTTTCGGCGATACTCATCGTCCGGGATGAGGTTGAGGCCGTAAGCTTTGTTGGTGATGTCGAGCGAATGCACCGCCTTCGAAGCCTGGAGTTGGCATTCCTCGGGTGGCGGGTAGATGGCGGCTGCGCCAGACTGGCCACCCGACGCGGGCGGTTGGTGGGCACCGTCGGCTTTGAGCCAGTCAATGATTTCTCTGAGGTGGAGTTTCATGCGATGATTTCAAGGTTGTGGGGCGGGCCGAAGCCAGCCCCGGTTTCGGCTGGTTAGCGGGCGCTGCGGATGCCGATGGCGAGCGTCTTGCCCTGAGAGGAAGCGACCTGGAAGGTCACCCGACGACCGACGAACATGTCGCGCGTGTCGGTGAACTGCGAACGAAGCCCCAGCAAGGTGCGCCCCGCGCTGTCTTGCTGGATGACGGCGTAACCGTCGCGCACCCGGATGACCGTCCCCGTGGGGAACCCGTGGTTCCCACGGCTGTCGAATCGCGGCGGCGTCGGCGGAAGCGGCGGAAGCGCCTTGGCACGGGTCGTGCCGGCTGCGCTGCCGTTCGAGGCTGGCCAGGCGATGTTGGCGCGCGGGAGGGGTCCCTCCCCGAAAACCAAGTCGCCAATGAAAACCACTTCGCCGTTGACCGGCGCGTGGGTGATGACGAACGACCGGTGAGGAACGAGCACCTTCGGAAGCGCGGCGTTGCCCAGCACGGTCGTCAGGCAGAAGTCGCGTGAACCCGTGGTTGAAACCACGGCCTGTGAGACGGCAATCGTCTTGCCGTCTGCGAGATTCGAATAGAGCGTAGCCCCACTCTCGCGGGCAGGACCGGATTTCATCAGAAGCCCGCTCCCGCACGGGAGCGAATTTGGCATGTTGTTTTTCAGCATCATGCGTTTTGCCTTTCTGTTCTGGATGGCGTCATTGCCATCCACCCAGTGTGGCGCTACGCGTGATGCTGGTTTTCGCTACCGATTTGCTACCTAGCGGGTAGCAACCTCCTCAGTGTCCCAATCGTGCCGCCCTCGGTATTGAGGCCAGCTTGAGAAGCACTCGATGCCTTGGGTGTCGTGTTCGAGATGTTCCCCGAGTTTGGGGCAGTTCGTCTTCAGATAGGCAATCGCTTCCTTCATCGCCTTGCCGACGGCCTTTCGGGTTCTGTCTTCCAACATCTCCTGAGCCGTCTCCGCCCTGAGCCGACCGCCCAATCCGATCTGCTTGCTTCGCTCCTTTTCCAGTCGCTCCTTCTGGTCTTCCAACCTCTCCGCCTTCTCAGGGTCACCCGCCTCCCTTGCTTCGGCAATTAGCTCGTCAACCTGCTCGATGGCCTCGTGCCAATCCGTCTTGGTTCGCTTGCTGGCGTATTTCTGTTTAGGGCCGTACCCTTGCTCGACATCGTTCAGCAACTGTTCCAGTTGGTCCCGCGCTGTGTCATCCGGCGGTTGCTTGCACTTGAGTTTTAGCTCAGCGCAATGTGTTGGCGTCGTCTTTCGTCCAAGCAGGCAGGCGATGTACCGGAAGCCGTCCAGTTCCTTGTGAGCGCTTCCGTAGTCCTCGCCGTCGAAGCGAAACCACCAAGAATGGCCCACTCGCTTGAACACGAAACGGCTGCCGGGTGCAGGTGCACGGCTAGCGCCAGTCGGTACACCAGCTTGCACGGTCGTTAAGAAGTCCCAGAAAATCCTTCCCACTTTTCTCAGGCTCGCACCGTCTCGCACCGCCATTCCAGTGAAGACCAATTCGTTGAAGGCCCGGATATTCAAGGCAGGATCATAGCCGGCTGCACGCAGCGCGCTGGCCGCTGACGATCTGCTTAATGGCGCTCCACGAGCCAGGAGCGTCGCCAAGGATTTCGCCTCGGGGGACAGCCCGTCGTGCCATCGTCTCATCACGTGTTGCTTGTCCGAGCAGAACTCAGCGATTGCCCCTCTGACCAACCCGCTCTGATGAACAGCCGTCGATGCGAGTCGCTTCAACAGCAACCACGAGAGCCCCGCATGCCCGCCGGTGATTTCCAAGACGTCAGCCAGCACCTCTTTCTGCCCCTTGACCCCCAGCGCAGAGGCCATTTCGGCCACTGCGGATTCGCCCAAATTCTCCAGATTCACCTCCGCCGAGCGCATCCTGAGCGCGGTGGTTGGGTCCAGGAAAAAAGAGTGCAATTCTTGCGCGCCCGAAAACGCTATGGCCACTCTGCCAGAAGCGCCGTGCCTCCCCCAAAGCAGATGCACTAGATTGTCTTGAAAGCCCCTTGGGAAGCAGGTGATTCGCTTGCAGTCGCTCAGAAGGAAATAAAGCTTGGGTTCGCAGTCTCCACAGGATTCTTGGAGATCGCCAAGGAACCGAAGGAATCCGTCGTAGCCGTCGATTGCAGAGGTCAGTCTTGGAGGCGATGCGGTTCTCGCCAACCGGCCAGTCACGGCATTGACCGCCTTCTGCGCCAGCAGTTGGTAGAAACCCAGCGGACTGAAGTCATCGCCAAGCTCGCGCAACTCTGCAAAAACGGAGACGACGGGCGCGGCTGAATCCTCATTGCGGACGCTCTTCGCAGCTAGTACTTTGTGAACACGCCAAAGAACAGTTCTCTTTCCGGCCAACGGCCCGCCAAACAAAAAGGCCGCTCCGTCCTCATGCTCCGCGCGAACCAGCCGCTCGCAAACGGACTCGCGCCCAAAGCACTCAAGCTGCGGGCATGGCGTCATCGCTGAGGTAGTTCCTTCTCAACCAGCGCCTCATCAACTCCATGGATAGCGTCACCTGCGAGGCGTCGGCCCGGGCGAGTTGGTAGCCGATCAAGTGCCGCAGCAGAGGTCGGATTCCTTTCCGTTTATCCGTCAGACCTGTAATCGACACCGGGCCGTCTTCTCGGGCCAATTCCAGGCAGACTTCACGCTCTTCGGGATAATCCCTCGAGAGCCTCTCGAAAATCTCATTGAAGTCTGCGTCAGCCCGAAGATCCAGGTAGTCGTCCATGGCGGCCATCATCATGTTGTCGGTGAGGCGCAGAGGGCGGTCGGAGTACTTCTCTGCCAGGAAGCTGCACAATCGCCGGGCGATGAACGGATGCCCACCGGTGAGAGAATAAACCAGTTCGCAGGCACAACCCTCGAAACCGATACCCATTCCTCGGCCCAATTGGGTGATCATCTGCTCGCACTCCGCCGCTTCGAAGAACTTCAGGTAAACCTCCTTGAAGTAGTTGAAAACCGGATTGTCCCGGCCCTCGAACTGCGCGGCCTCTTGGATGCCTGGATTGGCGGCCGTCACGATCATTGTGAAATCCTCGGTCTGCTGCGACACGCCTCGAAAGTAGCTGAAGAAACCAAAGAACCCGCGAAATCCCGGCTCGCCGAGGCGCGTCGGCAACAGCCGTTCGATTTCGTCAAGCATTAACACTACCTTGGGGCGCGGCGTGATGGTCGCGTTCTCAATGACGCTCAACACCCGCTTCAGGTCTGAATCGAAAGCAGTCGCGACCGGAAAATCTGCGGGTATGGCCAGGTAGTCAGCGAACACGCCCCCGAGTCGCCACTGGAAATTCGCATCGACCAAGTGCTGGCTTTTCGCACGCAGTTGTGTTCCCAAGTCCCAGTACAGCCATCGCGTATCAGTTACGTCTTCGGGTAGTGCCAGCAGGTCCATGTAGAGGACAATGTCCCCCGACTCCAAAGAACGGCGTTCGATTTCGTGCAGGATCGAAGTCTTACCGACTTTCCGAAGCCCGAAAATGCCGATTGGCTTGCTCGCGGAGATCGCGTCCCGAATCTCCGCAATGGGATTGATCCGCCCGAAGAAACGGGCGCCAAAGACGGGAGCGTTTACGGCGAACAGATCGCGCTTAAACAACCACTTGTCGAGAGCAGATCGGAGCGCACCGACCTTGTCAGGTGAACCCTCCATCTCCTCCTGTGAGATCGGAACGATGGCGGGCAAGTGCTCCCGCCGGTTTGCGATTCGGCTGTACAGGATGCGTTCGATGTCCGGCGTCAACGACTCGACTACCAGAAGCGCGACCTCGCTATCGGCGATCTGCGACTCCCGGCAGGTTCGTAGCTTGTTGTCCAAGTTTCGAAGCTCTGGCATCCCGACCTCGGCCTGAAACATGCAGCGCACAAGCAACAGGGAAGAGAGACCGTAGCTCTCCGTGAACTCGACGCCGGAGGCTTTGACCACAATATCCCCGGATACAGTTGAGCCTTTTTGCGTCTCCGCACGCACGATGTGGAATCCAGCATCCTCGAAGAACCTCGCTGCTAGAGCGCCCCGCTGCTGTTGAGTGCGCAAACGAGCAAGGTTCAAAGCCAAGACGTCGCGTTGGGAGGGCAATCCACGTTCTCCAAATGCCCGCTCCGCTGTCTCGAAATAAAAAACGGCCTTTTGGAGCGAGGAGGCATCGCCCAATCTGTAGCTTGTTCGAGCGAGGGCGAGCAGAACGCCCTTCTCCCCACCTTGGCCCGGCTCTCGCGATAATTGAAGCGCCTTTTCCAGAAGCTGAAGTGCCTTGGTGGACTGCTTTGTAGAGGCAGCGAGGAGGCCGGCATCCTCGTGCAGCTTCGGATTCTTGGGGTAGCGTTTGATTCCTCGCTCGAGAATCCCCAGCGCTTTCTCTGGGTCATGCCGATCGGCCTTCTCCATTGCGGCGTAGCTCAGGAACACTACCGAGGCGGGACAACTGTTCAGTCCTTGCTCATAGATTTGTGCTGCGTCATCCAGGCGCCCTTCCTCCCTGGCGAGAAGCGCTTTGGCGAGAAGCCCTTGTGCCTGCTGGTGAAGTGCCACATCAGGGTGTGCTGTAAATTCGGTAGGCTTTTCGACGTGGCAGGTGCGCAATTCGGCGGCTCCGAGCCGAGCCTCCCGTTGTCCAGTAAAACGGTTGAGCGTCTGGCGCTCAAACAAGCGAGCACTAACCAAACCGCCCTGATAGGGCGGCTTGCTGGGATCTTCGAGATCAGAGAAATGAAACATCGCTGTCCTGCCATCTTCCAACTCCAGTATCCCGAAACCTCGGTCAAAGTGCAGATCTCTGACAGTGCCGACCGCCCTTCCTTCGACCTCCGCTGCCTCCGGGGAGTCGCCAAAAACAATGTAAACGTCGGTGGCTAAGTCGCCGCGCGGCGTCTTCTGCGTAGCGAACAACACGGGATCGCCCGCTTTCACCTGGGCGCCGGGATTTCGAAGCGAATGCGTGTTCACCAAAATCATGCGCCCATCCGGGTATGGCTGGTCCGGACGGATGTAGCCGTGGTACCCGTAAACCGAACTGTACTGCCATGAGGCGATGGCCCCACGCCGGTACCGGCGTTCTGAGCCTTCTTGCGTGGCGTTCATATCATTCGGAAGATTGCAGCACCAGGTTCCCCTTCCTGCAAGCTCTTTTTCGAACTCGACAACCTCCTTCATCTGCGTCTGGAGCCAGCGGCCGATCTTCATCCAGTAGAAGATTCCGTCCACGGCCAGGCCGGCCCTAGCCGCAGCCCAGCGCGCGGCCCGACGGCCGGCGGGCCGGCGCTCCAAACTCCGTCCTCTGCGCGGGTTCATGGGCGGGAGTATGGCGCGACCCGGCGGCGGCGTGAGCAGCCGTTTTTTTGAGATGGGCTTGGCCCCACAGGCGGTACGCGCCTGCCCACTTCTTGGCCGCTTTTGCCCCGAAGACCAGTCCGCCTTTCTCGGACTACACCGTTACGTGGCTACGGTCACGGATCTCGCCGGAGACGAGTTGGCGCGAAAGAGAGCCGATTTTCCTCACGGCTCGTGAGCGACGGCCGCTCTGCTCCCCCAATCATCTGGAAAGCGCTTGCTGGCCCCACCGTTGCCGTCAGACCCCTCTCCCAGACGATTCTAGGGCAAGAGAATCAGTGGCAAATAAACCAGGCCATAGAAGCACGGCGGCGTCGCGCCGCGGCGCGGCCGCCACCTGCCGCAACACACCGCGTTGGCGACGTTGGCCCCGTTGCCTGCATTGGCCACATCCTGCAACCTAAGCGCCGCACTGCATTGGCTACATTGGCTGCATTGGCCACATTGGCGATTTTTTCCAAAAAACTGGCCCGGCCGCCGTTTAAACGGCCACCATCAATTACCCCGCTGATGCTCACCACAGGCGACGCTCCCCCGCCAAAGGGCGGGCGTTTTGGCGGCCAGGTAAAGCCCCGCATAGACTTTCGGGTCCACCAGGACTCCTTGCTGGATTCTCTCCCTGAGCCATTGGTCCACACGGCGGAGCGGCACTGCATGGACCTGGATTTCTTCCTGGTCAGCTCCGCCACCGGCGGCGACTCGCCGCAGACCGGTCGCCTGGAAAAACGTCACGATTTCCGAAGCCAGGCCGGCCGAAGGCGGGCCGGAAGTCAGCGGGCGCAACTCCGCCGCCTCGTAGCCGGTTTCCTCGAGCAACTCGCGGCGGGCGGCTTGGGCGAAGGCCTCGGTTGCCTGGTCGGGCACATCGCCCGCCAGGCCGGCCGGGAGTTCGATGACGCGCTGGCCGACGGGGATGCGATACTGCTCGGTGAGCACCAGCCGGGCATCGTCCGTCACGGCCACAATGGCCACCGCCCCGGTGGTCCCCACACGCTCGACATATTCCCACCGCCCGCACTTGATGACGCGAAGGAACTTGCCTTCCCACTGGAGGATTGGTTGGTCGTTCATTTCTCCGGGAGCCTATCACCGCGGCGCCAGACGGTCACGCCTGCTTGCTTCATCTCCGCGATCGCCCGGGCCGCGTCGCCGGGCTTGAGATTCACGCCGCGGGAGGCCTCCTGGAGGAAATGAGTCTTGAAGCCCAGGGCCACCGCGTCCAGCGCGGTGAATTTGACGCAATAATCCGTAGCCAGGCCCGCCACGAAGACCTCGCTCACCTTGCGCCCTTGCAAGAAGTCGCCCAGGCCCGTCGCTCGGCGATGAACGTTATCAAAGAAGCCGCTGTAGCTATCGACCGCCGGGTCGGTCCCTTTCTGAAAGACCCGGACGATGCGGCGGGAGTCCAACCCGCGCGCCAAAGCGGCGCCCGGCGTGCCCTGGACGCAATGGACCGGCCAAAGGACCTGGGACAGGCCGTTGAGGTCAACGACGTCGCCGGGTTGTTTGCCGGGGTGATTGGCGGCGAAGCTGCCATGGCTGGCCGGGTGCCAGTCCTGCGTGGCCACCACCAGGTCGAAGCGCGCCTGCAACCGGTTGGCCAGGGGCAACACCAAGTCGCCTCCCGGCACCGGCAGCGCGCCGCCAGGAACGAAATCGTTCTGCAAGTCAACGAGGATGAGAGCATTCATCGGGGGACAGCTTAGCCGATTGCCGCGGCGGGCAGAAGTCTCCAGACCCGTTTGCCAGTTGCAGTTTCCTGGGCGGTGAGTTACTTAAAGCACCATGCGATTCATTGGCAGCGTGATCGAGAAACTGCAGCGACACCCGAAGCGGATCGTCTTGCCGGAAGGCACCGAGCCGCGCGTGCTCCAGGCCGCCCGGCAATACTATTCGTTGCGCCTGGGCGCGCCGCTCCTTTTGGGCGACCGCACGAGGATCAAAGAAATCGCCGCCGCCTTGAACATCTCCTTGGAAGGCATCCGCATCATCAACCCTGCGGAGAGCGAGGATTTGGATAATTTCGTCCGCCGCTTCGAGGCCCTGCGGCGGGCCAAGGGGCTCAAGGGCTTTGAAGCTCGGGAGGCGATGCTCCAGCCCAATTACTTCGGGGCCATGATGGTGGCGATGCACCAGGCGGATGGCTTTGTCGCCGGCGCCAACCAGAGCAGCGGCAGCGTGCTGCGACCGCTCTTTCAGATCATCAAGGTCGCCCCGCAGACCACCACCGCTTCCAGTTGCATGGTCATGGAGCTGGAAGACTCGCGGTTCGGCGAGAACGGGGTGTTATTCATGGCTGACTGCGGGGTCATTCCGGACCCGACGGTCGAGCAACTCGCGGAGATTGCGGTTTCCACCGCCCAACTGGCCCGCCATTTGCTCGGGGTCCGCCCCCGGGTGGCGCTGCTTTCCTTCTCGACCAAGGGCAGCTCGATGCATCCGTCCGCCGGCCGGGTGCGGGCCGCCGCCGCCCTGGCCGAGAAACAGGCGCGGGAAAAGCTGCTGGAGGCCGATTTCGACGGCGAATTGCAGGTGGACACGGCCTTGGCGCCGGACATCGCCGCCCGCAAACTGCCGGAGGGCAAACTCGCCGGGCGGGCCAACGTGTTGATTTTCCCGGACCTCAATTCCGGCAACATCGCCAGCAAACTGGTGCGCCATATCTCGCGCGCCAACGCCTACGGCCAAATCCTCCTGGGACTGGACCGGCCCGCCGCCGACGTCTCGCGCGGCTCCAATGCGCACGATGTGCTGGGCGTGGCCGCCATTGTCGGCGTGCAGGCCGTGGATTACCGCCACCTGTATCCCGGGGCCGGCCAGCAACTGCCCGGCGAAGAATGAAGCTGGCTTTACTTTTGGCTTCACTTTTGCCCCGGGGGCCTTTATTCTCAACTCCGTGACAGCAGAAACCTTCAGGCCGGAAATCGCGGAAGCAATGGCGGCGTACGACAAGTACATCATCTGCCTCGACAAGACCCCCGAAGATTTTCAAGCGTCGCTGATTTCCCTTCTGAACAAGGCCATCAAGGCCTATGAAAACCGCGGGCCCCAGCTTCGCCACGGCATCGCCCTCGACAAACAAATCACCGTCATCCTCAGCCAGAACGACGGCCCGCGCCCCCTTTGCGGCATTTACTTCAATCTCCACTCCCCTTATCAGAAGCAGGTTTTGCCCAAAACCGCCAAACCCATGACCGAACCCATCGGCGGCGCCCAGAGCAAGTCCGAAGGCTAGGGCCCTTACTGGCTGCGCGCGGCGTCGCCCAGGGCGGCCTCACCCTCCACGACATCCGCCACCGTATTGTCGTCATATTGCGGGCCTGCAATCCTGACTTCGCCCACTTTGAGGCCCTGACGGTACAAGCTGAGGCGCTGTTCCAAGGCCGGGAGGCGGCCGCCGGGGTAATTGAGCACCACAAACCGCCCCGCTAAATTGACCTTGACCACCCGGCCCACCAGCGCGGTTTCCGGCGTGACGATCAGTCTCTGGTTTCCGCTCCGGACCACCGACGCGTTGGCGGCCGGGGGCAAAATGAGCTTCTCCCGGGCGCAACCCCAAACCAGCAGCGCCAGCAGCAACACGACCGGAAGCAACACGCGCATCGGGCCAGTAAACTGACCTGCCGCGGCAAGGTCAATGCACAAGTCAATTCAGGGCTCAGCGCGGCGTGGGCGCAACCCAACTCCGGGCCAAGGCGCCTGGTCAGCAGCGCCGCCGGAGCCTGTCCCAGCCGCCCTGAAAGCGGGGCTCCGCGCCGAGGAGATTTGGCCGGGACTTTGCCCTTTCCTTTGCCTTTGCCGTGCTCCATCTTTTCCCACTGGTGTATGGCTTTGAGATTCTTCAATACGCTCTCCCGCTCGGTGCAGGAGTTCGTTCCACTCGACCCCGCCGGGCGGAGGGTGGGGATGTACTGCTGCGGGCCGACGGTTTATGACTATGCGCACATTGGGAATTGGCGGACGTTCATCTTCGGGGACCTGGTGAGGCGGTATCTCCAGTTCAAAGGCTACGCCGTCCAGCACGTGATGAACATCACCGACGTGGACGACAAGATCATCAAGCGCATCGGCGAGACCAACACCCCGCTGCGGGAGTTTACCGGCAAGTTCGAGGCAGCGTTCTTCGAGGACCTCAAGACCCTCAACTGCCGGGCGCCCCACCAGGCGCCGCGGGCGACGGAGCACATGCCGCAGATCATTGCCCTGATCGAGAAGCTGATGGCGCGCGGCCTGGCCTACCAGGCCCCGGACGGCTCGGTCTATTTCAGCATCGAGAACTACCGGGGCGGCGGCTGGCGCTACGGGCAGTTGGTGAACCTCAATTTTGACGAACTGCGGGTGGGCGTGCGCGTGCGCAGCGATGAATACGCCAAGGAAGCGGTGGCGGACTTCGCGCTCTGGAAGGCGCGCGCGCCGGAGGACGGGAATGTGTTCTGGCCCAGCCCGTGGGGCGAGGGCCGGCCCGGCTGGCACATCGAATGCAGCGCCATGAGCATGGCCTTGCTGGGCCCCGGCTTTGATCTGCACCTTGGGGGCGAGGACCTCATCTTTCCGCATCACGAGGACGAGATTGCGCAGAGTGAAGGGGCGGGGGGCCAGCCGCCCGGACAGCCTTTCGTGAAATACTGGCTGCACGGCGCCCACCTGCTCGTGGAAGGAAAAAAGATGAGCAAGTCGCTCGGCAATTTCTTCACCTTGCGCGACCTGCTAGGCAAGGGCTTCACCGGGCGCGAAATCCGTTGTCTGCTGCTGACCGCGCACTACCGCGAGACCTTCAATTTCACCTTGGAAGGCCTGCAAGGGGCGCGGGCAGCGCTGGCGCGCCTGGACGAGTGCCTGACCAAAGTGCGCGAACTGGCCGGCAACCTGAAGGCCCCGGCCACGCCGGCCCTCCTGGACGAGTTTGCCGGCGCACTGGACGAGGACTTGAATATTTCCGGCGCCTGGGGCGCCGTGTTTGCCTGGGTCCGCGAGACCAACCGCCGGCTTGGGGACAAGACGCTGGACGCCAGGGCGGCGGCTTCGGCCCTGGCCGCCTGGGAAAGACTGGACACCGTGCTGGGCGTGGGCGCGCCGGCGGAAGTGGAAGTGCCCGCCGAGATCCAGGCCCTGCTCGAGGCCCGCCAGGCGGCCCGCCAGACGAAAGACTTCCAGCGCGCCGACGCCCTCCGCCACCAGTTGAAGGCCAAGGGATGGATTAGCGAAGATACGCCCAAAGGGGTGAGGGTGAAAAAGATGTAGGCTCGGAAAGCGGGGCCGCCTCACGCCGGCGGCGACAAGTATGAAAGGTCTTTTGATCACCTTTGAAGGCACGGAAGGCAGCGGGAAAACGACCCAGTTGTCTTTGCTGGCGGAGCGTTTGCGCCGGCAGGGGCACAGCGTGCGGACGGCGCGGGAGCCGGGCGGCACGCCGACGGGCGAGGAAATCCGGCACACGCTCAAGCACAGTGCGGCCGGCTACGCCATGACCGCCGAGGCAGAACTGCTCCTGATGAACGCCAGCCGCGCCCAACTCGTCCGCGAGGTCATTCGCCCGGCCCTAGCCAGGGGCGAAATTGTCTTGTGCGACCGCTTTTACGACTCGACCACGGCTTACCAGGGGCACGGGCGAGGACTGGATTTGCAGGTGGTCAAAGCGGTCATCGACTTTGCGGTCGGCGAGACGCGGCCGGACTTGACGCTGCTGCTGCTGGTGCCGCCGGAGGTCAGCGCGACGCGCCTGCTGGCCCGCCAGGCCACCATGGCCTTCCTCCGGGACCGGATGGAGGAGGCCGATGGCAGCTTTTTCCAGCGCGTGGCCCAGGGCTACCAGGCCATCGCGGCCGCCGAACCTCAGCGCGTGAAGTGCCTCGAGGGGGTGGGCAAAGTCGAAGAGCTCAGGGACGCCATCTGGAAGGCGGTCGAGCCGTTGGTGAAGGGGTGAGCGGGCGCGCTCTTTTTCTTGCCCAAAGGCGGCGGGGCGCTATCTTGGAACGGCAACCGGATTTGGCCATGCTCGAGGACACCATCGGAAAGATTGAAGCCCGCATCCAGAACGCCGAGGCGATCAAGGAAGACCGGCGGCGGGAACTGCTGCAACTGCTGGCCACGCTCAAGGCGGAGGTGGCCGAATTGTCCAAGACGCATGGCGACCAGGCCCAGAGCATTGCAGGTTTCACCCAACTCTCCGCCCACGAGGCCACGCGCGCCGAGCCGGACCCCCAGTTGCTCAAGCTCTCGCTCGAGGGGCTGGCTTCTTCGACCGCCGGTTTCAAAGAGTCCCATCCCCGGCTCGTTCAGATCGTCAATGCCCTCAGCAACACGCTGTCGAACCTGGGCATCTGAGCAACCGCCAAGCGTGGAAGCCGAACCAGCGCGTGGGGCGCCTGGGTCTTCGGCTTTTGAAGCTGCCAGGCTTCAACTTGTTTAAATTGCTTAACTCATTTCACCGCTCATGGCCGGGTCACGCTTTCCACACCTGGCCGGGGCGGGTGGGGATGCCGTTCATGGCGTTGCGCGTGTCCACGATGCACTCGGCCCACCCGGCCAGTTCGCGGTAATTGATGCAGGCATGGTTGGTGGCGATGAGGACCAAATCGAAAGCGGCGATGGTTTGCGGGTCCCAGGCGACGGATTTGGTGCCGGCCCAGCAACTGTGTTCGCGGGTGGGCTTGATGACTGGGACGAAGGGATCGTAGTAGGCGAGCCTGGCGCCGCGCGCTTGGAGCAGGTCCATCAGCACGTAGCTGGGCGATTCACGTTCGTCATCGACATTGGGCTTGTAGGCGAGGCCGAGGAGGAGAATCGAGCTGCCTTTGAGGGCCTGCTGCCGGTCGTTGAGCGCATCGGCGACGCGATGGACGACGTAGGCGGGCATGGCGGTGTTGATTTCGCCGGCCAATTCGATGAACCGGGTATGCTGGCCATACTCGCGGGCCTTCCAGGTGAGGTAGAAAGGGTCGATCGGGATGCAGTGACCGCCCAGGCCCGGCCCGGGATAGAAGGGCATGAAGCCAAACGGCTTGGTTTTGGCGGCGTTGATGACTTCCCACACGTCCAAGCCCATGGCGGTGTAAACCACCTTGAGTTCGTTGACCAGGGCGATG
This sequence comes from Verrucomicrobiota bacterium, assembly GCA_049518415.1. Taxonomy (GTDB): domain Bacteria; phylum Verrucomicrobiota; class Verrucomicrobiia; order Limisphaerales; family UBA8199; genus CAVQND01. The sequence goes on along the minus strand of JBEKRX010000007.1, from coordinate 9,088 downwards.
TTGACACTGCGGAAGGTGTTCTCGAGCAACTTCGTCGCTTCCGCCACGCGGCAGGAGGAGACCGGGACCACCGTCTGGACGGCCTGGGAATAGAGCGCGACCGCCCGTTCCAGGCAGGCCGGGGTGTAGCCGCCGACGACCTTGGGGATGAGCGCCACCTTGCTCTCGGGGTTGCCCGGGTCTTCGCGTTCGGGTGAGAAGGCCAGGTGGAAATCACGGCCGGCGGCGAGGCCGGACCCGACTTCGAGCACCTCGCGCAGGTCTTGATCGGTGGTGCCGGGATAAGTGGTGGATTCCAGCACGACGAGGGCGCCTTTCTGAAGATGCGGCGCGACCATTCTGCCCGTAGCCAGGATGTAGGAGATGTCCGGCTCCCGGTTTTTGTTGAGCGGGGTCGGCACGCAGATGATGAGCGAGCGCACCTCGCCAATGCGGCTGAAATCGCTGGTCGCGGAGAAGTTTCCGGAATTGACGGCCTCGGCCACCGCCTCGGGCGGGATGTGCTTGATGTAGCTCTTGCCCTGGTTGAGGGCTTCCACCTTGGCCGTGTCGATATCCAGGCCCAAGACGGTGACGCCGCACCGGGCGAACTGAATTGACAAAGGCAACCCCACATACCCCAGTCCGATGACTGCGGTCTTTGCCGCTTTGATGTCCGTGTCCATTTTTTTGGGCCTGCATTCAGACAGGAATCGGCCCGGAGGTCAATCCGGGAAATTTAGAGTTGCAAAGGTTACAGGAATTACATTGTTACATGGTGGCCGAATTTGCCTCCTGGCTGGAGGGCAGCAGTGCCCGGTGGCCTTCCGACTGGCGAATCTGCTTTTCCGGCAGGCTCGCAGACCGCCCCTGGCGGGACAGACTCTAAATCAGTTCCAGGAGGTCCGCGTCCAGCTTGACAGCCGCCGCCTGGCTGATGAAATCCAGCCGCAGCAACACCGTCGTCATGCCGTAACGATGTTCCACCCACCCCTCGATGCCCTGGAGGGGTCCGGCCCGGATGCGCACGCGCATGCCCTCGCCAATCGAGGGCGCCAGGCGCACCCCGAGATTCGTCTCCAGCGCCAACAGAATGTCCGCCAGTTGCCGCTGGAAGGTCTCCTGGTCGAACACATGCAGCAGATTCGCCACATGATCGTTGCGGCGGACCGCTTCTTTCTGGCTGGCTTCCAGATGAACAAAGACATAACCCGGGAAAAGCGGCTTGCAAAAGACGACGATTTTCCCGCGGTACCTGTGCCGCGATGGGTAACAGGGCAGCGTCGCCGCAAAACCCTGCCGCTCGCAATATTCGACCAGTTTCTTCTCCCGCCGCGGTCGCACGTGGGCCACATACCAAAGCAATTCCGACATAGCTCCAAAATTCGGAAGAAACGCCGGCCTGTCAACGTTCCTTAAGCGTTGGGGCGTCCCAGCGCTGAGAAATCTCCGGGCTGGCGTTCACTGGCCGGCCAACTCAAACCGTTGCTCCTTCGACGGCTCCAGGGTGCGGTTGAACCCGATGCGGCCCGCCGCGTCAGCCCGGAAAGAGCCGACCCGGCGGCCATCCTGCCGCAGGGTGTAGGCGACCCCGGGCTGCAAATCGCACAGCACGTGGCGCACGCTAAAACCCTCGACTGCCAGCCGGCAGCCCGCAGTGTCGAGGTCGACCAGGTAGAGCTGGTTGCGCAATTCATAGCGCAGTTGCGTGCCGTTGAGCTCGGCCACCAGGTGTTTCTTGCTCCCGGAGCCGCCACCAACAAACGGGCCGGAATTATTTAAGAGCAACATGTTGGTTCCAGTTTTTTTGACGGGAACGCAGCAAAGCAGAGCAGAGCGCTGCGGGTGAAACTCATGGCTTTGGATGATAAGGCCCGCGGGGCCAAAGACAAGCCCTCAGCGGGACCAGGGAGGCCCTTGGCTGCGCCGAGGAGAGCGACGAAGCGTTGTGCTGAGGTGTGGGATTGTTTTTTAAGCCGCGGCGCGGCCAGTTTTTTGGACAAAATGGCCAATGTGGCCAATGCAGCCAATGGAGCCAATGCAGGTGGCCAATGGAGCCGATGTGGCCAATGGAGCCGATGTGGCCAATGCAGTGTTGCGCTCGGGTGGCGGCATTTCCTGCCTGCCCTTGGGATGTGCCATTTTGACCCACAGATTCTGCCATAGAGCCGTAATTCTAATCTGACTTTCGTATTGAGGAAGGGACCGGATTGTTCTTAGACAGGCAAGTATCATAAATCCAAAATTCCTCTTGACACGATAGGGGAAAGTTCTAGGTTGCCGAGGTTGAATTTCTATGATCAACCGGTAGCCAGCCTCGGCGATCCTTTATCCGTGGCATCGGCGCTGGGCCTAATCCCTAGCACCGATCCCGCTCAGTCAAACCTATGAAACTCGTACCGAACCCAAAAGCGCTCATCCGCGCGCTGTTGTTCCTGCCGTTGAGCCTGTCCATCCAGGCAGGATCCATCACCAACAACTTCGACGTCTCCCACGACTATGTTGCCCAAGGCATCTTGGGTGACCCGAATTGGGACGGCGTTTACCTCGGCTTCGGCGACATATCTGGCGGAAACGACGGTGGCGATGGGGCCGGAGCCACCCTGGTGGCCAATGCGAACCTGAGCTTTCCCGGCTTCTTGACGGTCCAATCCACCGCCACGAGCTGGGCGGGCGCCGGTGACGACGGCTTCTTTTTGTACAAAATGGTAGCCGGTGATTTTGATGTCTCAGTGGAAAACAGCCCTCCGTTTGATCCTCAGAATTACACGTTCTCGGGGCTGCTGGTCCGTGCCGCCAATTATCCTTCGGGTGGCCCGTTCAATCCCTCGGGCACGAACGCCGCGGAAAACTGGATGAACCTCACCCGCTTCCAGGAGTTTAGCATCGGCGACTCAGTCCGCTATGCGACCAACGGTGCTGACACCGAGATCGACTACCCCGGAGACGACAGCGACACTAACAGCACGCGCTATTTCAGGATTTCCAGAGTTGGGGATACTTTCACCTTCTATGACAAAACCAACCAAGCCGATGCCTGGAGTCTCAGGACGAGTTTCACGCGCGGCGACCTGGACGGCGTGCCGATGCAGGTGGGGATTCAGCAGGCGGTGTTTACCGGCAACTCCCCCCAGGTGTACTTTACCGACTTCGAGCTCAGCGGCCCCAATGTAGGCTTGGGCGCGCCCCCGGGGCCGCCCTCGGGCTTGACCTTCCCGGCCCCGAACCCCAGCGGCTCAATCACCCTCTCCTGGACGGCCGGGGCCGGCAGTGCCGGCAGCCTGGTCGTGATGCGGGCGAACAAGCCCATCACGGGGCAGCCTGCCTATGGATTTGTCTATGCGGGCGACACCAACTTCGCCGCTGCCGCCAGCCTTCTGGGCAGCGCCGGCAACCACGTCGTGTACGTGGGCACGGGCAATAGTGTGACCGTCAGCGGCCTGGGCGGCAGCAACAACACCTATCAGGCCGCCGTTTTCTCGTTTGCCGGTTCCGGCTCCTCGACGGTTTACAACACCGCCAGCCCCGCCACTAATAGCGCTCCTGGTCCGGGCACGCTCACAGGCGTGAGCTTCACGCTCTCTCCAACCAACATCCCCGCGGGCGGGCTCGCGGCCGCAAAGCTCATCGCAAGTTACAGCAGCGGAGATTCCTACGACGTTAGCGCCGACCCAACTACCATCTGGACCTCGAGCGACCCAACGGTCATCATCGCTCAAGCGGGAGTGCTGACAGGGCTCGCCAATGGGTCAGCCACCATCACCGCCTCCTACGCCGGCGTCCACGGGGGCCAGCTCGTTTCCGTGCGCGCCCCTGCGTACACGGATAATTTCGGCGCCAACCACGACTATGCCGCCAACGGTCTGCCCGGCTCCACGTGGGATGGGCTCTACCTGGGCTTCGGAGATATTCCGGGTGGAAATGACGGAGGCGACGGCAAGGGGGTCACCACGGTCGCGGATGCGAACGTCTCCGCCAACAACGTCCTCACCGTCACCGCCAAGAGCACGTCCTGGGCCGGCGCGGGCGACGACGGCTTCTTGTTGTTCAAGGTTGTGCCGGGTGATTTCCAAGTTGCAGTGCACATGAGCTCCCTGCAAAAAGTGAACTACCAGTTCGCCGGCCTCATGGCCCGCGCCGCCGACCCTGGTGGCGCCCCGCTCGGCGGCTCGGAAAACTGGGTCAACTGGGCCGAGTTCGAGGAATTCAGCGATTCCACCGAAGCCCGTACTGCCATTGCCGGTGCTGACACCGAGTATCCGATGTTCGACGGCGCCACGTCTGACTTCTGGCTCCTGATGACCCGGACCGACGGGACCAACTTCAATTTCTACAGGCGGGCTGCCGCGACGGACCCCTGGCAGCCTCAATCGATTGGACCCGTCGTCCATCCGGCTATGGCCAACGGGGTGCCGCTGCAGGTGGGCCTTTGTGAGGCCATGTTCACCGGAGCCTCCGGCACCGGGCAGTTCGATAGTTTCATGCTCGATGCCAGCAACATCTCGGGTGGCCCGCCGCCGTCGGCGGCTTCCGGGCTGACCATCACGCTCAACCCCGACAACGTCTCGATGAACCTGACCTGGGTTGCGGGGACCAACAGCGATGGCAGCCAGGCCACGAGCATGGTCATCATGCGCTCGGGCGCCCCAGTCTCCGCCCAACCTTACTTCGGTTTCCTGTCAACGGCCGACTCCCGTTTTGGCTTCGGGACGGACCTGGGCAGCGGCAATTACGTGGTCTATCGCGCCGTGGGCACCAACGTGACCGTGACCGGCCTGACCCCAGGGAGGGTTTACTATGCTGCCGTTTACTCCTACTCCGGGTCGGGCAGCACCAAGGTTTTCAATCAGCAAACCACTGCCGTGGGCAGCCTCGCCGCCGGCACGCTCGTGGCCATCAGCGCCACCCTGCCCGGAAATGGAGTTCCCATGGGCGGGGTTGGACTGCCCGTGGTGCAAGGGATTTACAGCGGCGGCGGTAGCGGCGACATCAGCAGCCTGGCCACCCTCGCCTCCAGCGACCCGACTGTGATCGTAGCGACCAACGGCGTGTTGACCGGGCTGACGAACGGCTCGGCCACCATTACCGCCAGCTACCTGAACTTCACCAACACCTTCCTCGCCACAGTCCGTCCCCCAGGCTTCACCGACAACTTCGGTGTAAACCACGTCTATCTGGCCGACGGCGTGACCGGCACGTCGTGGGACGGAGTCTATGAGCACCCGGGCGACATCCCCGGAACAGTGTTCGTCTCAGACCCGTTCGCGGCCGTGAGCGTGGCGGACGCGGATATGACCAGCAACAACGTCCTCACCGTCACCAGTGTGAACGTCGGCTGGGAGTTTGGCCAGAATGACGGCTTTTTCCTCTTCAAATATGTGCCGGGGGACTTTCAAGCCGCGGTGCACCTCAATTCCTTCGACGTGGTGAACTACAATAACCCTGGTCTCCTGGCCCGCGCCTACGGGCTTGACACGCACGGAAATCTCGGGGCGGCTTTCGACAATGGAACCAACGAGGCTTGGGTCTCCTGGACCCGCTTTGACGAGTTCGGCATCGGCACCTACGCCCGTCTGACTCTCCCGGTCAACAACACCACCCGAAGCACGCAGTCCGATCCAGGAGACGCGAACTACTGGCTCCTTTTCGTCAGGCACAATGGCACAAATTTCTCCTTCTACCAAAGGCTGAACGCGACCGACCCTTGGGCGCCGTGTCCTGCCGACACAACCTACGCGGTGGCGCGTTTCGCGGGCGTGCCGATGCAGGTTGGCCTCCTGGCGGGAGGATTCGACAGCGGCGCCAGTGTCACTGTCCAGTTTGACAACTTCATGCTCGACACGGCCTCCGAACCGCTGCTGGTCAGCACCTCCGGCGACAATATCATTCTGCGCTGGCTGCCGGCGAGCGGGGTGTCGCTGCAATCCACCCTGCGGCTAAGCCCCCCGAATTGGCAACCGGTCCTTGCCTCGCCGGTCCCCAGCGGGTTATACACTACCGTCACCCTGCCGATGACCAACGCAACCTCGTTCTTCCGGCTGGCGCATTAGCGGCGGGCTCAAAGGGACCGCGCCGGGTCGATTGGGGCCTGGGCGGGCCCCAGCCTGCCGCTCCGGCCCTGCTCGCGGTGGCGGAAGGCAAAAACTTAAGCATGTCAACCGAAGGCTCTATGGAAACAAGCCGCCTATGTCGGCGGGGCGCCTGGGCGTCATGGCGCCTGCCCGCCCCTCGCCCCGCCACCGGACCTCGCCTCGCCTTCACTTTGATTGAATTGCTGGTGGTGATTGCCATCATTGCCATTCTGGCGGCGATGCTCCTGCCCGCTTTGACGCAGGCCAAGGAAAAGGCCAAGCGCACGCAGTGCATGAATAACCAGAAACAGTTCACCCTCGGCCTGATCATGTACGCCAGCGACAATAAAGACAACTTGCCCGTCCACCAAGCGACGCAGATGGGGTCGCAGGGCTACTGGGTATGGGACCTGCCGTGGGACGTGGGCAACATGCTGCTCCAGAGCGGCACGCAGTATAAGACCTATTATTGCCCGGGAACCTCGCCCAGGTTCAGCGAGGCCGACTGGTGGGCGCTTTGGAACTACGCCTCCAACAGCTACCACGTGCTCGGTTATGCCATGACCCTGCCCAACACGGCTACGCTGGCTACCTCCAACCAGAACACCAAGATCTACCCCCAACCCATTCAGATCGGCCCATTATCTGTGACGCCGCTCATCACCGAGCGTGTGCTCATCGCCGATGCGACACTCTCTCTGCCCGGCCAGGACAATGAGAGCCGGCGCTTTACCTACAATTTCACTTCCGTGCCGGGCGGTTATTTCAAGCCCCACACGAGCCCGCACCTTAAGGGCTCCTTCCCCACCGGCGGAAACCAGGGCCGGCTCGACGGCCATGTCGAGTGGCGCAAATTCGAATTGCTCAAGGTGCGGACAGTGCCCTCGGGCGACCCGGTCTTCTGGTGGTAAGAATCAGCGTGGCGCGGGCATCCTGCCCGCGGACGACCGGTGGGCAGCTTGTCCGGCGCGAACAGGCCGAGGAAGTGACTGAAATCGCCGCGCTCAACCTTCGAGCGGCTGAACTGGTAAAAAATCAGGTCGCCTGCCACGCCGGTCCAAATCGTAGTCAGCCCCCGACTTCTCGGCGACTTTATTCAAATGGGACGCGGTCCCGACAGGTCGGCATCTTATTCCCCGCGTCCCTGGCGGCGAACCCTGGCCGCGCGCGCCTGGAGGATGAGTTTGGTCTTTAAGCGGTGCAATCCCAGTTCGAGCCCGGCGGGGTATTGGCGCGGGTTGCGGGAGCGCTTGATGGCGGACGGGAGCATGGCCAGTTGCTGCTGCACCCGGGCGCGTATGGCCGCCAGGGCGGGAGGCGGATAGACCAGTTGGCCGCGCCGAAAAATGGGCACCAGCAGGTCCTCGCCGGGAGTTTCCGGCGCAAAGTGCCGGCGGCGGCTGGGGTCCAGCGGGACGACGATCGTGAAGCGGCCCGGCACCGGACGGCTGCTGTCGTAGATGGCGTCGCCGATGAATTGGGCAGCGGAGCGGAAACGGCGCACTTGCAGGAGGCCCGGGTTGGTGACCTTGGCGGCCTGCTCGGAAAGCTTGAGTTTAGGCTCCCAGGCGCCGTCGGGCCGGCGGATGGCCGAGAGCTTATAAACGCCCCCGAGCGCCGGATCATCGTAGCCCGTGACCAGCCTGGTGCCGACGCCCCAAACGTTGATCTTCGCCTTTTGTTCCTTGAGGCTATCGATGAGGTGTTCGTCCAAGTCGTTGCTACCGACAATCACGGCCCCGGCAAAGCCGGCGTCGTCCAGGATTTTCCGGGCTTGGATGCTCAGGTGCGCGAGGTCGCCGGAATCCAGGCGGATGCCGGCCAAGTCGTGGCCCTGCTGCCGCAGCCGTCGGCCAATTTCAACCGCATGCCCGACGCCCGCCAGGGAATTGTAGGTATCCACCAGGAAAATGCAGTTGTTGGGCAGGGCTCTGGCGTAGGCCGCGAAGGCCTCCAACTCGGTGTCGAAGGCCATCACCCAACTGTGGGCGTGTGTGCCGGCCACAGGGATGCCGTACAGCTTGCCCGCCAGCAGATTCGAGGTGCCCGCGCAACCCCCCACGTAGGCCGCCCGGCTGGCCGTCAGGCCGCCATCGATGCCTTGGGCCCGGCGCAGCCCAAACTCGATCACCGGTTCCCCTTGCGCCGCCAGGCATACCCGCGCCGCTTTGGTGGCGATGAGCGACTGAAAATTCATGAAATTGAGCAGCGCCGTCTCCAGGATTTGCGCCTGCGCAATAGGCCCCTCCACCCGCACGAGCGGCTCGTGCGGAAACACCACCGTCCCCTCCGGGAGCGCCTCCACGTCGCAGGCCAGCCGCAGCTCGCCCAGCCAGTCCAGGAAAGCCCGCTCAAACAGCGGTTGCTGGTCCCGGCCCGTAATTGTCCGCAGGTAAGCCAGGTCCGACTCCGTGAACCGGAACTCGCGCAGGTATTCGATGGTCGTCCCCAGCCCGCAGGCGACGGTAAATCCGCCCGCAAACGGCGGTTGGCGGAATGAGAGGTGGAACGCCGCCTCCGTGTCGGCCATGCCTGATTTCCAATAGGCGCAGGCCATGGTCAATTCGTACAGGTCGGTCAGCAGGGCGAGCGAGGCCCGGGACAGCTTCAGGGCCGTGTTGGTCATATCATTAGTGAGGCTGCGGCTCAGACCAGCCCTGGAATCGAGTTCCGATTCGGAATCGGTATTCATTGAGAATTGAGTATTGAGCATTGGTCATTGAGTCCGCAGTCCGAAAGTTCATTTGGTCCCGCGTGGCGGGACGGGCATTCTTCAATAACCAACGATGGTTTTTCAATCCTCAATTTGCAATTCACCTAAAAGCAGCGCCGGTCCGGCGCACTCTTGCAATCACAGCGAGACTTGACCTGATAGTTTTGCCGGTCAAGAACTCTAAGGGTTCATGCAAAAACAACTTCCGAAGGCGAGGCGTAATTCCAACATTATTCATAGGGGTAGGGATGGCGGGGTTAGCGCCACCCCTCCCTCCGAACCGGACAGGCGGATTTCCCGCATCCGGCTCTCCAGTCAGTGGTTT
>JBEKRX010000006.1:0-113288 GCA_049518415.1 Verrucomicrobiota bacterium | reverse complement strand
GACACCTGCTAGGCCGGCAGAACGCCACAGCAGGTTAGGCTGGTTGCGGCGCCTGCGCGCCATCAGCCGAAACTCTTTTCCTGCGGGCTAGGCCGGGCGACTCGGTGTCAGGCCGCGATCGCACGGCAGAAAACTCTCTCCTGACTAAGCATGTAGTCGCGGCTGGCAGATCTGCCAAGGACGCGGGTTCAACTCCCGCCGCCTCCACCACTCTAAGCGCCTGAGAATCAGGCGCTTATGCGTTTTTATGAGTTTTCAAAGTCCGATTTCTGAAGGATTTCTGAATTTTTCTGCCTTGGTGGAGCGGCATTCCCCCGTTCTTCCGTGCCATGAGTAAGAAACTTAAGTTTTCTTTGGCCGTAAAGTGCGGCAGTGCGTCTCTCACCATCTACAGGAACAAATCGCAGCAGGGTTCCTCCGTCGACCCGAGGGGGCTGAGGTCTAACCGGTCAGTGGCTCCTTGGCCGCTCCATCAAGAACCACGCATTTTGCGGTGCCAATCGCCCCCGGACAATCCGACGCTGGTGGTAAACCGTCCTCAACCACCAGAAGAAGCCGGGCCGGCTAAGATGCTCGAAGCCACGGCAGGTTGAGCTTCCACGTCTTCGTCGCGCTGGTCGAAGCGGATGATGACCCTGCGCTCGACCGGGTCAATTTTCACAATCTGGCCGATGTCGCCGTTGAACACGTCCTTGAGGAGATTGTGCCTTACGGATTGCGATGAAACATCGCTTGTCATCACAGGAACAAGAAGTGTAAGAGAGCGAATATTTTTCTCGACATTTCCTTCGCTTTGCGATGAAATGGTGCGATCACAGGTTAGAGAACAGCAAGCGACCGTTAGGGCTTGCTGGTTTCGTGGCGGTTTTGTTCGGGAGCCATTTGGTTATGGAATTGGCAGCGGGAATTGCGGGATCGGCTTCGGGCGAGCATGTATCGACTACTCACCACCCCAGATTGCATAGCAAAATTCTGCGCTTGACCCCCCTGTCCGTTACACGCATGGGTCCTTTCTCTCGTCCAGAAACGGGGAAATCCCAAAGCAACTGGACAAGCGTTCAGGACCAAATGGGTGCGCTCCTCGGTCAGAAGCGTCTTTTAACATGAGCGCGACCAGCAATCAATTCTCCCTCACCCGCGCAGCTTCAATGGAGGCGGCGCGTCAAAGAGCAACCTCCGTCACCTATCAACTCCACCAGGTCGAAAACTATGAAAACACAAACCCTCATTCCGAGAATCACTTGCCCGAAGACGATGGCCGGGCGCTTAGGAACCGCCTGCGCCACGAAGCTGCTGCCGTTGCTCTTGCTGTTGACGCTGCCCGCCGTGGCGCAAGCTCAGTTCAGCTACACGGTCAACAACGGCGCAATCACCATCACGGGATACACCGGTCCTGGCGGTGCGGTGACCATCCCCAGCACGATCAATGGCTTGCCAGTCACCAGCATCGGGGACTGGGCGTTTTATGAAATCTCGAGCCTGAGCAGTGTCACGATCCCCGACAGCGTCACCAATGTCGGACGCTATGCGTTCGAATTATGCACCAGCCTGCCCAGCGTCACAATTCCCAATAGCGTCACCAGCATCGGGGAAAATGCGTTCTCGGGCTGCAGCAGCTTGACGAATGTCACGATCGGCAACAGCGTCAGCAGCATCGGGGTCGCTGCGTTCAATGGGTGCACCAGCCTGCCCAGCGTCACAATTCCACATAGCGTCACCAGCATCGGCCAGCATGCGTTCGGCTCATGCAGGATCCTGAGCAGCGTCACCATCCCCAGCAGTATCACCAACATCGCAGACTATACGTTCGAATACTGCTTAAGCCTGACGAACGTCACGATACCCAGCAGCGTAACACGCATCGGGGACGATGCGTTCCTGTATTGCATCAGCTTGACAAGCGTCACGATACCCAACAGTGTTACCAGCATTGGACACTTTGCGTTCGTTGGCTGCAGCAGCCTGACCAATGTCACGATACCCAGCAGCGTAACAAGCATAGGAGAGGATGGGTTCGACGCCTGCAGCAGTCTGACCTCGATCATGGTGGATGCGCTCAATTCCGTCTATAGCAGTGTGAATGGAGTGTTGTTGGACAAGAACCAAGCCACGCTCATTGCATACCCGGGGGGCAGAGTTGGAACTTACACGATCCCCAACAGCGTCACCAACATCGGGGGTTATGCGTTCTCTTTGTGTGGCAGTCTGACCAGCGTCACGATACCCAGCAGCGTTAGCAACATAGGGGACTGGGCGTTCGAATACTGCGCCAGCCTGCAGGGAGTGTATTTTGAGGGCAGCGCCCCGAGGTTTGGTCTGTCGATATTCCTTAATGACACCAACGTAACCGTCTATTATTTGCCTGGCACAAGTGGCTGGGGTCCATTCTTTGCCAACCGTCCAACCGTGCTGTGGAATCCGCAGGTCCAGCCCGCCAGCTTTGGCGTGCGGGCCAATCAATTTGGATTCAGCATCACCGGGAGCAGCAACTTGGTCATCGTGATAGAGGCCAGCACCAATCTGGCCAACCCCACCTGGTCTCCGCTGCAAACCAACACCCTCACCGGCGACTCGTCCTATTTCAGCGATGCCCAGTGGACGAATTATCCCGGTCGTTTCTACCGGCTGCGCTGGCCGTGAGGCGCGGGAGCGGCAGTTGGTTTCGAGGTCGTGTTCGCAACGCCATCCGACAGGTTAGTCTGAAAAAGCGAAGTTGAAATCCGGGAGCTGGCCCACACCGAACCGGCAGCAGCCAAGGAATGCGGAGCTCGGGTTGGAACCCGCGGCCGGCGCCCGCGTTCACTGGCAGCCAGGGACGGCTGCCGCTACGGCGGCACGGCCCGGAGGCGTCCAGTGCGTGGGGCTGCAAAAACGGAGGCTTGCGCGGATTTTGCCAGTCAACTGAAGTTCGCCTCGGCTGCGCCGCCGGGGCAGGGTGTTGCGGCGACCCATAGGCCAGCATGTGCGCTTAGTTGAAAACCAGGATCTGAATATTATGAAACAACCTCTTCGGTCCCTCGTTTTGCTCTCCTCGTTGATGTGGTGCGGCGCCACGACCGGCACGGGGCTGACATTGGTCGAGAGGAACTCCGCGCCGCTGGCCGAACGCAGGCTGCCGACGCGCACCCGCACCTCGCGGAGGGGGCCTTCGCACGGCAGCACCAGCACCTGGAAACTTTCCTTTTCATTGCGCGCGAGGGTCACTTGAACGCGATTGGTGGCCGTGGCGGAAATCGGCGCGCCGCGCGGCAGGACTTTCTCCATCGAACTGGCGAACCCGACGACGAGACTGGTGCGTGGCACAGGCCCCGATTGGACCAAGGGGCGGATCGGTTCGAAGGCAACGCGAAGGCGGGCGAGCGACTCGAGCCGCGCCAGTTCGCCCTGCAACGACGACACGGCACGGTCCGTCTCCGACGCGGTGGCCCCGGCGTGATGAGCGACCGCCTCACCCAGAGTGGCGGCGCGCGACTCGAACTCGTCAAACGCGCGCCGAATCACAATGATACACCCGCAACGTCCACTCCCGTCCCTTGTCGTGAATCACGTCGCAGTTGGAGAAGAGCACGTCGTCCACGTTCTCCCTCAGTTCGGCGCCGATGCTCAGGGCGTGGGCGACCTCGTTCCACAGCACGCAATTCCGGGCCACGATGTGGCGCACCTCCCCCTGTCCCTTGTCCGTCTTGACCACCACCAGGTCGTCCAGGGTGCGGATGAAACAGTCTTCGACCGTTACCTCCCGGCTGTTGCAGACATCGATGCCGTCCGAATTGGCGCGGTAGCCCAGCAGCTTCACGTTCCTGACCGTCACGCGTTCCGAGCGGCGAATCGGGATGGTCCATGTGCTCGAATCGCGCAAGATCACCCCTTCCAGGAGAATGTCCTTGCCCTGCACCTGCACCAAGTGCCGTGCGTGGGTCGTGCAGAGGCTCCCATCGACGATTCCGCGGCCGCGAAACCGGATGTGTTCGCCCCGGAGCACAAACGTGGGAGAGTAGGTGCGCAGGCCACTGTAGCTGCTGACCTGAAACGGCTCCTCCGGCCGGATCACGCCGCGCACGACCGCCCCTCCGGCCACATAAACCGTCTGGTTGTTGGTCACCACCAGGTGGCTGACTTCGTGGATACCAGGCCCGAAACAGACGACATCCGGGTCGGCCGGCTTGGGGACATCGGTCTCCGGCGGATTGGCGAAAAGGTGCAGCGTCCCGACCCAGTCACCGTTCACTTCCAGGGTCAGGTGGCTCGGTTCTGCCAAGCTCAAGCTCAGGCTCCTCCCCTGCACGGTCGGACTAATCTTCAGAGAGGAGGGAAGGACCTTGACGGATTGAATGGCTTTCGGGCAGGTCACCGTTACGTTGACGGGCCCTTGCATATCGAAATAGGCAAAAGAGGCCCTCTCGAAATAATCGGCCGAGTGGGCCTTGTCGTCCATGGCCTTCCAGCGGAGCGCGGGATCAGCGGGGGCGACTTTGGCCACATAAACGGGGGCTTCTTGTCCTTCGATTTTCACGGAAAATGAAAACTCGGCCTTTCTCGCTCCGTAACGCACTTTGCACGTGGCCGGCTTGCGATTGCGGACTTCCGCCGACTGGAGCGTGCCGCCTTTCCACCGGAGATCGAGTTCGCCTTGTTGAACACCAAGGACCCAGCGGAGGCGGCGCGGCACAAGCTCAAGGAGTTGCGCTCTGAGGGCACTCTGACCAACCTCCTCTTAAGCGGGGATTTTACGGCGGGTAAGGATGGCCAGCCGGAATCCTGGGGTCATTGGCAGGATGAGAAGGAGTCGCATGGTTCATTCAGCCATGATCCGGGCGTGGGCGCTGCGAAGCCGGGCTCAGCCTGCATGAGCGGTATTGAGCACGGCGGCTTCGTCCAAACCATGAAAGTGGAGCCAGGCCGGCGGTATCTTCTCTGCGCCAAAGTCCGGCAGAGCGGTTCGGGCGCAGCCTAGTTGACGGCCCGCTGGCAGACATCGGAAGGGAAATGGACAGCCGAGGACGGGGATATGCGTTTCGCTGCGCCCGTCGCCGTTGATCCCTCGTCCTGGCGCCAGGTGGTAGGCATGGCCTCGGTGCCGGAGGGCGGAGGACGACTGGTTGTGCTCGCCGGGGTCAGCGGGCAGCAGAATCGGGATAACCATGTTCCTTTTCCACTCGTTTGCCTGGGGCGATTCCATGTGGAACAAGCTGCTCCAGAAGATGGAGGTGCCGGCGACGTGGCTGATGTCGGCACGGTTCTCTTTTGATCTCACTTGCCAGCTTTCTTGCCCTTGCCCTGCTTCCCTTGCGGATTGGCGGACGGGAAGGGTTTCACCTGGGCGCGTTCGGCCCAGGCTTCCCATTTGGCGGCCAGCTCCTTCACGCGGTCGGGCTGTGTGTCAGCGAGATTATGCAACTCGGTGCGGTCGGTTTCGAGGTTGTAAAGCTCCCAGGGGCCGTCGCGGCCCAGGCGGACGATTTTCCACGGACCCACGCGAGCCGCCGCATTGCCTTCGTGCTCCCAAAAGAGAGCGTTCCGCTCGAGGGGCTGGTTGGCAAAGGCCGGGCGGAGGCTCCGGCCTTCGGGGGGCAGGATTGGTTGGCCGTTGAACTTGGAGGGATACTTGGCGCCCGCGACATCGACGCAAGTAGGCATCAGGTCGATGAGATGGCCGGGTTGGGAACGCAGTTCGCCTCGGGCACGGATGCCGGCCGGCCAGTGGACGATGAGGGGCGTGGCAATGCCGCCCTCATGGTTAAAGTGTTTGTACCGGCGCAAGGGGGTATTCTCCAGCGTGGCCCAGGATTGGCCGCAATAGACGTCGGACTTCCCGCTGCCCAAGGGGCTGCCCTCAGCGCGGCCATTCGGCCCGCTCTCGGCGTTGCCGCCGTTGTCGCTCATGAACAGGATGAGGGTGTTGTCGAGCGCACCCCGCTGCCGGAGGGCGGCCACCAGCCGTCCCACGGCGGTGTCCATGTGGGCGACACAGGCGGCATAGATCGCCATGATATGGTCGAAACGGTCCTGGTCAGCGGGCGCAAGCGAATCCCACGGTTTGACCTCCGGAGGCCGGGGTGACAGCGGCCACGATTTATCCACGATCCCTAAGGCGATCTGCTTTGCGTGGCGCTGCTCACGAAGCTTGTCCCAGCCGAGCAAGTATTTCCCGCGGAACATGGCGATCTCCTCCTGAGGCGCCTGGAGCGGGAAGTGCGGGGCATTGTGAGCTAAATAGAGGAAAAAGGGCTTCTTCGCCGCCAGAGCCTCGTCAATGAACCGGATGCCGAAGTCGGTCCACAAGTCGGTCGTGTACCAGTTCTTGGGCAGTTCCGGCGCATCCAGGGCGAGCTTGCGTCCGTCGAGGTAGAGTTCCGCCCGCGGCGCGTCCGGGTAGTAGAAGCCGCCGGCAGGCGCATTCAGGCAGCGGTCAAAGCCGCGTTTCCAGGGCACGACGCCATGCTCCTGCCCCACATGCCATTTGCCGGTCATCGCGGTGAAATAGCCGGCTGGGCGCAGCACTTCGGCAATGGTCACGCAGCGGTCATTGAGCCGGCCGCGGTAGCCGGGCAGGCCCTTGTCTTCGGTCATATGCCCGACGCCGGCCTGATGGGCGTAGAGACCCGTCAGCAGGGTCGCGCGCGAAGGACAACAGCGGGCGGTGTTGTAGAACTGGGTGAAGCGCAACCCGTGAGCGGCGAGGTTATCCAGGTTTGGGGTCGGGATCTCGCTGCCGTAGCAGCCGAGGTCCGAAAAGCCCATGTCGTCGACGAGGATGATGAGGATGTTGGGTTTGGCGGGCGAGGCGCTTTCGGCGGCTGGCAGAGTCAGTCCGCAACCCGCCAGGGCGGAAAAGGCCAGCATCAGCCTCAATGCCTTCCGGAAAGCCAGGGTGTTCTGCCCCGCAAGGGCCTCGCGGCTGCAACCTGGCCTGGACATTTCACCGCTTGCACAGAGCGGCGGCGCTCCGACCGCAGCACGGTGAACCATCCGGGCTGGCGCCTGGTTTTCGTATCCGACCTCGTTTGTTTTCATGGAATTATAGACTAAGGGTATTAAGGGCAGGCGTCATTTCAACTCCAGCAACCATTGGCTGAAAGGCGTGGTGCGCGCGGTTTGCCACACTTCCGGCTGGAGATGGTCCTCACAGCCGGCGGTGCCCAGGACCAGAACTTCCAGGTCCTGTCCCACCATCTGCGAGGAGAGCGGAAAGTAATAGGTGTAGTTGCGGTCCCGCTTGCAGTTGGGGAATTCCCAGGGGTTGCTGGGATAGGAGGTGGCGCGGTCGGGGGCGCCGATGAGACGACCGCCGGCGGTGCGGAGAGCGGCATAGGCGCCCTCAACGCCATGGCGGCCGTTGAGGGCAACACAGAGGTAGCCCCCCGGGACGGCTTCTTCCACGCGCACAGTCCCGCTCCACGCCTTGCGGAAACTCATCCGGGAGAAGTCGCCGAGCCGGATTCACGGAAGTGGCGCCCAGCGCGAGGAGTAGCGTCGCAGCCATTAGAATTTTCATGCTCATTGTCTCTCTGTGGTCGTATTGAATGGTCACGGCTTAGGATCAAAGAATATCCCGCTCAATGTCACGCTGTCGCCCCGGACTTTGTTAAACCTGAACTTGGCGGATTTGTTATAGGAGTACACGAGATATTTGCCGGCGCCAAAGCCACCCACAATCTTGACGGGAGCAATCAGGTTCAACGTGTTGGCGTCGAACATCTCCACCGCCTCACGGCGGCCCTGGTTGTCCCAATCCACAAAGTAAAGTGCCACGTGATAATCCCGGGGCCCGTCAATGCCAATGGTGAGGGTCATGGTCTGGTCGCTGTTCGACATGCAGGCGGCGTTTCGTGGGGCTCCGTTGTCGGGTGCGGGCGCGAGCGCCCGCCGATCCGAGGTCCCTGAAGCCCAGGCCGTCCTATCGGGCAAACCGGATTTGGGAAACGCCCGGTAATAGTCCAACGAGGTAACGTACGGGGGCAGGGACTTCACATCACCACCTTTGGGGTTGTAGTTGCAGAGGACGTACCCTTCCTTGCCATAAGCACCGCCCCAATTCCCGCTGGTGGTGACATCCTGTTTTATGAAGCGGGCGGCATACTCTTCCAGCGGTTCGTCATAGACAGGCGTTTGTCCTCGGTACTCTACGGAGATGGCGTAAGCGCCAGGTTGCACGGCGGTGAAATAAACAAATCCGGCGTCCTGGCTGGCCCCTCCCAGCCCGGGGACGGGGTGATAGTGGCCGTCCCAGGCAAGCTGGCCGTTCATCAATATCCGCGTAATGGTCTTCTCGATCTTGGGCACGCCGATCCGTCCCAGGGTGCCGGCCGGCGGCACCACGGAGCAGGCGCCCGAGGCGACATCAAATCTGGCCCGGATTTCTCCGAAGGGCGTCGGGGTTGCCCCGGACACTTTGGTGAGGGTTCTCCCCAGATGGGGAACGACATCATAGGTTTTGAAGCCGGGCGAGGAGGGGACGATGCCGAGGACCTCTTCATTCAACCATTTTACCACGCCAGCGCCCCAGGGATGGCAAAGGCTGACGATTCCACTCTGGGAATTAGGCACGGCATCATTCGGACCGATAGCGGCATTCCACGACGGCCGATACACCTCGAAAGTCGTCGTCCCTCCATACCTCACCATGCCGCCCCAAAGATCCCTGACCGCCGACAACGCGTCGTCGTACTTGCCCATCCGGGCCAGGGCCTGCAGGATGAAATACTGGTTAAAGGGTGAAAGCGAAAGACGATTGACCCGATCGCGGAATTGGCTGTCAAATAGGGCATCCGGCTCACCGCCGGTCAGGAGCCCGGTGGTCACGGCGTCGGCCGCGGCGTGGAGACCGAAGTTGGAATACCAGGCGGGAGTTCTTCTCAGGTCGGCCATCTTGGAATTGGCATAACTGCTGTACTGGTCGCGTAAATCCGTGCGCCCGAGCATGCCCATGGCGGTGGCGAAGTCGCGCCAGGCCCGGATCGAAAGCATTTGGTACGCATTCTGCGCCTCGGGGCAGGGCCGGAACCAGATTTCAAATCCGGCGCAAAGCCGTTCGTCCCAGCCGTAGAATCTGAGGTTAGGATTGGTCCCAAAAACGCGATAAGCATCATCGAGCTTGGCGCACGCGTTGGTGATATATTTGGACATCGTAGCCGCGTCGCCGGTGTAGTTGTAATAGTCAAGGAGGCTCAACACCCAGTACAACGCATAGCTCTTGATTCCGTTGTTTTGTCCCGCAGTGTTGTCGAGGTTCTTGCGGATGAACTCGACATTGCCGAAGGCCACCAGGGCCGCGGCTTGCGCAGGGTGGGCGTCGCCCGTCCAGGAAATGCGGTCGCCGCGGTCCATAAGGATGGAGCCGAAGTAATCCCTACAGAGAGATGCCTTCACGCCATAGGCGGACATATACCAGACGCGGGTCAGCAAGGGGTCGTTGCAGGAAAAACTGCCTGCATAGTTGGTCGGCTTGACCTGGCACACGGCGCGAAGGCCCGTGATATGCCAGGGACGGGCCGGCGATTTCACATGGATCCAGGCGAAACGCACCCCGTCGTAAAGCTCCGGGTTCAGTTCGAGCCGGTAGGTATCGCCATATTTAACCGGGGCCCTGGTTTTGTGAGGCGCGGGTTCGTTGTATTCACTGATGCTCATCTCCACCCCGCCCGGGCAGTCGGGACTGTCAAATTCCACCCAAGCGCCGCTCTCGACCCCGAAATCCAGCAGAATCGACCCTTCGTCCTTGACGGCCACGTCTGGGGGGGCGGCGCCGGTCAAGGATGGCAGATTGCCGAAGGACGCCGGTTTATCGGTGGAAACCGCTTTGGGTTTGATCAGGTAAATCTCCAACGCGTCGGTCGCCTTGGGGTTAGGCCAGCGGTAGGCGACCAGCGGGTCCGGTGACTCCGGCACGGCCGGGGCGCTGAAGCTGCCAGTGCTGACGTAAGCATAAGGCTCGGGAATTGGCGACCGGCCCCCAATGGCCTGCGGTTCGGCGCCGGCGCTCAGGCCGGGAGCGACCAGCAGCGCCAACCCGCAGAGGAGATTCCTGGCTGCCGTCCCTTGGGCTGCACTACGCCTATTCTGGGCGGCCCCAGAACCCGACCCGCTCCCGGTCTGGGCAATCATAGAAATGGTCCCTCATGCAGACGTAGGCGGTCCTGGCCGCCTTTTTCCAGAGGATGTTATAATCGTTGTCGTTGCACTCAAACGAGCCGGCGAACGTGGTGTCGTAACCCGTCTCGCGGTACTTGACGGCTTTTACGGTGACGCCTGCCGGGATCGTGTAAATGGCCCCTTCACCGCTCACCCAGTTTTTCGCCTCGTAGGCCTGATTGCCGGAGCCTGTCTTGCAGGTCTCGGTTTTGGTCAGGTAGAGCACCAGTGGATTGCTCGAGTTGAAGCGGATCACTTTGCCTTCCGGAGCGTCGACTTCGATCCACGGTTGAAAATGGCAGTTGTAGGGGGTCGTGCAGACCAGCTTCCAGGGCTCGCTTTCGGCATGGGGCAGATCCTTCGAGACGGAAACATAATCTCTTAGCCCGTAATCCTTGATCGCCGCCAACCCCTGTGTTGCGAACAGCGCGGCCGTCGCCAGTATGAATGCCAGTTTGTGGTGTCTCATGCCAGGGCTGGGTTGCGTGGAGTTCATGGTGTCCCGCTCCTTCCTTGATGCCACGCACGTGGGTTTAGCGCTGCGGCTTCTCGATCAGGCTGATGATGCCCACATCAATGTACTGGCCGCCTTGAGTCTGGTGGCAGTGGACGGCGAAGACGTTCTTGCCGGGTCTGAGCGCGGTGCGGCCCTCGGGCGTCAGCGGCATTTCTTCGTAATCGGTGATGTAGCCACCTGCCTTGCCGGCGAGCACACCGTTGATGTAAACCTCGACGTCCTCATCGTGGTGCACGAGCAGGTACGGGTTCTCAATCTTCCCGGCCGGCCATTCGAACGAGCGCCGCAGCCAAATGTCGTCGTTCTTCCATTCGGTGCGAACGATCGCGCCGGGCGTCCCCTTGGTGCCGAAGCCCCCCAAACCCTCCTTCCATGCCGAGTCGTCGAAGCCCGGTTGGAGCCAGTCGCCGGCCGGTTTCTCGATGACATAACGCCAACGAACACCATTCTGCTGCGACGTAGGGACGATGGCGTTGACCTCGGCCGGAGGTAGAAGGTTGCCGCGATTGGCATCGGCCGCGCGTTGGAGGTCCACCTTGACGACCTCGCGATCGTAGGTGAGCAGCCCGTTGCACTCGCTTTCGACGTCGGTGATCTGCGTGTAGATGACGGCGCAGAGACCGGGGTTGTCCTTCAGCGCCCACGCTTTGGTCAGCAGCTTGACGTAGCTTCGCGTGAGTTCTTCCCGGCTGGACATGCCTCTATAACCCCACGTTTGCTTAGTCCAGGTGTGACCATCCACACCCAACCCAAGCCCGCCAAATTCGCCCAGCACGGCGGCGCGGGTCGCCTCCGGCTTCGGCGAGCCCGGACCGGGATAGTTGTGCATGTCGATGACGTCGCCGCATTTCTGATCGGTCCACCCACTCGCATTATTGACGAGCCGGCTCGGGTCCATTCTCTTCACCCAGGCGGTCAGTCGCTCGGTGTCGTACTGGCCCCAGCCTTCGTTGAACACGACCCACATGATGATCGAGGGATGCGTCCAGCGGCCCTCGATCAGCCTCTTCAACTCCACTTCAAACTGCTTCTTCGCCTCGGCGTTGCCGTTGCCGCCGGCGGCCATGTCCTGCCAGACCAGCAGGCCAAGCTTGTCGCACCAGTAATACCAGCGGTCCGGCTCGACCTTGACGTGTTTACGGGTGCAGTTCATGCCGAGCTTCTTCGTGCTCTCGACGTCAAACCTCAACGCCTCGTCCGTCGGCGCCGTGTAGATGCCATCGGGCCAGAACCCCTGGTCCAGCGGACCGACTTGGAAGACAAACTTGCCATTGAGCATGAGGCGGTTGACCCCCGCGTCGTCCTTGGCGATGGCGATCTTGCGCATGCCGAAGTAGCTGGTGACAGCATCCTGCCCCATTTCGATCCTCAAGTCGTACAGGAACGGGTCGTCCGGCGACCACAAGTGGGGATTGGCAATCGGCAGCCTCAATTCCTCACCAGGTTCGCCTTTGACGCGCGCAACCTCCTTGCCGGCTTCCAACGCCACGGCGACGACTCTGACGGCTTCTTCGATGGGGCCATGGAAGCGCGCGTTGACTTTCACCCGCACCGTACCTCCATCCAGGTCAGGCGTGATTTGGAGCGATTCGATTCCAGCCTCGGACACCGGCTCCAGCCAAACCGTCTGCCAAATGCCGGAACAAGGCGTATACATGATGCCGCCCGGTTTGAGCACTTGCTTGCCGTGCGGCTGCTGGCCCGCGTCGGTTGGATCGAATACCGTAACCGTCAGTTCCTGCGGGCCGGATGCCGTGAGCGAGTCGGTGATGTCGAAGCTGAACCCGTCATAGCCGCCACGATGCGTCCCGAGTTCTTTGCCGTTGACAGACACCTTCGCCTCCCAATCCACCGCGCCGAAATGCAGCAGCACCCGCTTGTGACCCCATTCCTTGGGCACCTCGAACGCACGCCGGTAGGTCAGCCGGTCGCTGTGTTTCATCACGCCCGATAGCGCCGACTCGACCGGGTACGGCACGAGGATCTTCGCGCCGGTGCCGTCGGCGAGCTTGAGGTCCCACAGGCCGTTGAGGTTCAGCCAGTCTTGGCGGACCATTTGCATCCGTGGATATTCCGGGAGCGCGTTCCCGGGCGAGACATCCTTAGCCCAGCGCGTCTTCAGTGGGCCCTCGCACGCCTTCCAGTCTTGGCCTTGAACGTGATTGCCATTGGTCAGGAGGACAATTCCGAGGATGGCGAGTTGTGTTTTCATTTGCGTTTCTCGGCCGACAGTTTGCCGGTAGTTCGCCTAAAGAAAAGGCAAAATCAGAAAGGCTGAACGCCTCCCGCCAGCTGCCTTCTTCCTGCGTCTAGCGGTTACGTTCACAACCGTGCGGCTGTCGAATGGAGTGCTGGTGTCTCCGGACATGGCAAAACGGATGGGCCGGGCACCGCCAGACGCCACTCCCGGAACGTCCAGAAAAGCCCACCCTCGCCATCGCTAGCCCCTGCGCGCGCAAATCTCTCTCACCATCGCCGTGTTTTCGCCGACCTGATCGTTCAACTAATGGGATTGCCGCCGAGGATCAACCGGGTGACCTCGTGAGGCCCCAGCTTTATCGTCGGCAACCGGGAGCCCCGGACGGCCCGGCGCCGGGCGTGGTTTGGGGCAGTTCTCCTAAAACCACTGCGCCGGTCGCCAAGCCGGCTGCCTGGCGCAGGAATCCAGAGCCAACGGGCAGCTTTTCGCGGTTTCTCGCATTCCTTGCGAAGCAAAAGTAGCATCCAGCCAGAGGCCGAGATTTACCCTGTTTTTACCCTCCGCATTTATTCCCGCAGTATCCCGCAGGGTGCCGCACTTCAGTTTTTGCCCAGAAAACACGCGTTTTCCCGAAGGAAATCGAGCCTTCTTCTGACTACGGATCAGAAGGCTGCAGGTTCAACTCCTGCTGGGTGCGCCATTTATCATCAAGGATTTACACAAACAAACTCCGCCTCAACTCCTTAAGGGTCAGCGGCCCACCGGCTCCCGTCAGCGGCGCCGCTGCGGGCTGAAAGCCCAAAGCATCGCCCGACTTTCCGCGCCAAAGCCGCTTCGTGGCTGCGGCCTCGGGAGCATAAACAGCCGCAAAATGGCCAATACAGCCAATCCAGCCAATCCAGCCAATGCAGCCTGGCCGCGGGCTACCCGTTAGTGTCCGGGTTCAGCAATCCAGCCAACACGGCCAATACAGCCAATACAGCCAATGGAGCCTTTGGCATCCCGCGCAAAAGGCGCTATAGCCGGCAGGCGGTGAGTGCCAAACTGACAGTGCCGCTTCGCTTCGCGCCCGGCCAGGAACCGGTTCCTGCCCGTTTCCACGCACGCGCCGGCGGTTTTTTCAGTTGTTTCCGGTTATTTCCACTTAACGGCGCGCCTGCCCTGGGCCAGGCGCGGCCGGGGCGAGGAAATCGAGGGGTGGGGGTTGGGCTGGCGGGGCGGGGCGACTGTCGTTGGCTGAGTTCGGGCGGTTGGCCGGGGGAGTGGGATATGCGGCCGTAGCCCAGGCGCTGAGCCGCTTTGGCTGGGGAATGGAACGAAGTCCGGAATTGCGTCTGGAAATAGCCGCGATTCAGAAGCAAATGCAGGAAAGTATAGATGCGGTCCCTGTTCGCTCAGGCTCCCGGGCGCAGCCGGCAGCACCAAGGCGACCTTCCTAACGATTTCCAGGAGTTGCGTGGTGGTTTTCGGTTCGCGAGGGCTTGCTCAGACGGAAAGCTGCGGCAGCGCCAAATCAGGGCGCCTGCGAGCGATTTCCCCCCGCAGATCCGCCAGCTCTGCAGGGCGCAGTCTTCCGCGCGGGGTTCGAGCTGGGATGGAAAATATCTCGCCTGTGCTCAAGCTCAGCTTCTCGCGGCGACTGTACTCGTGCGCATGTGGCCTGCTCGGCCAAGGGTCCGGGTCATTTTGGTGAATAATCCAGATGCGACCGCTGAGCTTGCACTTGAGAAGCCTGCCGATCGGGAGGCTCGCACCCGGCACGATATATTCGGGGCATAGGTACCGAGTCCAGTTGGCAAGCCAATCGGCCTCAGAGCCGCCTACCCGGGACGACGCAGACGC
Source organism: Verrucomicrobiota bacterium (assembly GCA_049518415.1). GTDB lineage: Bacteria > Verrucomicrobiota > Verrucomicrobiia > Limisphaerales > UBA8199 > CAVQND01. Next base: position 98,598 of record JBEKRX010000006.1, on the reverse strand, counting down.
TGTTTTAAGCTGTCCGAGCAGGCTCTCTTTCATTTCCTTCGGGTCTCTGTTGAAGTCGCAGTATCCGGGCGGACTATTGGTACAAAATTCGCTCACAAACCTTTTGATGTCCTCGTGGGGAAGGTGCGGGTCTCCAAACCGCACAAGCGTCACCGCTCGGTTAGCGAGGGACTCCTCGAAGCATTGCGAGGTGAAGAGCACCTTCTCGTACACCTGCAGCGCATACTTGCTGTAGAGCGGTTTTCCGAGAGCAAGTTCATCGTGGAGGGCCCCCAGCTCGAAGCGGAAATGGTAACGTTCGTGAGCCCGGAGAAGCTCCACTGCAACCCTGCGAGCTTCCCTCGTACCAAGCCCTGCGTCCCGCATCAGTAGCAGTGCGAACCCGCGGAGGCCATCCTGACGGTAGAAAATTCCCCACCTGGCCGCAGGCCGTACCGCGTGGAACGGTTCGTAAACCGCGAGTGCGTCAAAGCCGACCTCGCGGTGGACCGCCTCGGCTTCAGACGCTGCCTCGTGGTCCGCGTCCGAAAAGTCCTCCAGGTTATAAGGCAGGGGCGGAAGCCCGAAGTTAATTGCCTCCCCCACCGAGCGTACCAGCGGATCTGAGTCGACATGTATCTCAAAAGGTTCTGTGTCCGCCTCCAGTTCTTGCAGTTGATGTTCCAGGGGCCGCGCTCCCTCAACCTCTGCGGCGGCGACTCTGGGAGCCCGCCCGGGCGGACGGTCTGTGAACGCCTCGGGCAAAACCTCGCGCGCTTGCGAAATGATCGCGTCGATGCTCACCGCGGTTGCCCCGGAAAGGGGTCACGTCTCAGCATCAGCTCACTCACCGCTTTTCTTTCTCTGGGCGCCCTGCCAATAAAGGAGGTGCGGTAGGTGCGTCTTTATCCCCATCCGCAGCCGTTCGGCGATCAAAGACAGCGTCATCGTCGTCTCTTGCCGCGGCCGCAGGGTGATGGACACCTCCACCGGGTCGCCCCTGCGGCGCCGGGCCAACTCCAGCTCCGTCAAGCCTGACTCCTTGAGCCGCTGTGAGTTCTCCAGGACGTGCTGACGGACAGCATCGCTCGGCGTGCTCGCGGAGTTGCTCGAACGCAAAGTCGCAAAGCTGCTGAGGGGTGTAAGTGGTTCCGTCCCGGCGCTGCCATGAGACGGGACCCTGCCCGGTGGCGGCCGGCACGAACAGATGGTCTTGAAGCTTCCTGGAGTTCTCGTGGCGCTCCAGGCGAAAAACGCCCACCCTACACTGGGCTCCGCTGGTCGAATTCCCCTCGGGGAGGTTGGTCTCTAACTCCAGGGTCAGGCCGCAGGGAGCTTCAACCGTCAATTCGAGCTTGGTGAAGGCATGTGGAAATGAATCGTACCTGCGCTCCGCTCGCTGACGTTTCCAACGATTTGGGGGCGCCTCGGCTGGCCTGCGGTCAGCCTCGCTCTCGACGAGATGAAGCAGCAGGTTCTGGGAGGCGGTGATGCGTCCGGCGATATCCTCGGCCATGTGGCTGGAGGGCGCTTTGGCTAGAGAAGTCATGAGGTTACATTACGCGCAGCCTGGGGTTTGTCCAATGGCGTTTTACGGGCAGCGGAATGCCATTAGATACGGCGCGAGATCCATCTCGTCTTCCTCGAATGGGAAGTCACCCGTACGCGCGCCCTGGACCATGACGTCGAACATCCCGCTCTGCACTTTCTGACACAACACCTCGTGCCAAGCCTCTAGCACTTCTGGATCGCAGGTCGTGTACTTGACCAGGAGTCCGAGGCTCGCTGTGCGTTTGCCGTGCAGCCGGTAAGGAATCACCACGGAGTGCGGCTTGGTGGTCATGAAGAGGCCTCTGGTGGTCGTCGTAACCGTGAACACGCTATCGCCCACCTGGATGTTCTCGGACAATTTCACCCGCATTTTATCCCTCGCAGTTTTACGAGGCTTTTCAGTCAACGCCGGTCTTGAATCGGATGTTGCAATGCAATTGACGCAATGTAGGCCTGGGAGGGTGCTCTTGCCCAGGATCAAATTGCCGAAAGGCTGATCCCACCTGCAGGCTCCGGATTGGGTAACCTCGTTGTAACGCCCGAACTGCCGCTCGTAGTGAGAGTAAGTGCTGGAAAACGCATCGTCCACCGACTTTTGTTCGTCCGAAATGAACTGGGCGGCAATCTTGTAAATTTTGCCATTTGGAAGTGCCGACAGGAAAATTGCCCAGGTGCGGCCATCGATGACCGAGTCCGGCGCTTTGAAAATGCGCTCGCCCTCATACGCTCTCGGAATCACAGTGTACTGCAAGGGCGAAAGCTCGGTGAGGCCTGAGCAACTTTCAATGCTCTGGTCTAGGGTGTAGATGCCGAGTGTCATGGCGTTTCTTTCGCGCAGATCCTTCTGCTCAAACTCGTCGCAGTTACTGCGCCGGCTTTTTGAAGGCCTCGGGGTCCAGTTTCGGGTTCACTTCGATGGCATCGAGCGTGACCGTCATGACCTCCTGGCCATCCACGCGCCGCGAGATTTGATGCGGCATCAGCAGCGGTCCTTCGGCGCGGTAGTCGGAGAGGAGATTCTCGACCAGCCCCGGGACGCGGGTGATGGGATGAGCGCCCTGGTAAGATTGCTTGGCCACCTTGCCGTCGGGCGCGACCCATAGCCGGCATTCCACGCCTTTAAAGGAGACGGCGAGAACCTGGCAATTGGCGCCCTCCACCGGCTCCTGGCCGGCGGCAAGCATTTGCAGGGAGGGATCGTCGTAGAAGTGCAAGAGATAAAGCAGGTTGCGGCGCTGCTCCTTGGTTTGCTCCTCCAGGGCCTCGGCGGGCAGCGGCTGGACATTCCCCCCGCTCAGCAGGAAACCCTCTTGGCCGTTGATCACCACCGTCTGCTCCCCCATCGGGCTGCTGAGCACCTGCCGCACTCGGTCGGGGAAGGCGATAATCGTGTTGTGCTTGAGCGCCATGGTTTGGTCGCCCATCTTCAGCCCCAAGCTGCCACCGGTCTTAATGGCCTCGGTCCGCTTGAGCGCCTCGCCGCCCAGGGCTTTGACCACTTTGGCCCAGGCCTGTTTTCCGGCCTCGAGGCTGGCGGCGCTCGCCTCGGCTTTCGGAGCCGTGTCGGGCGGCGGGGGAATGGTGATGTCCACCGGGGTCACTTTCCCCAGTTTGGCCAGGGGCCCATCGAAGTCCGCCGCTTTGCCCACGACCAGGAGGGCAAGCTGGTCCGGGTGGATATATTGCTTGGCCACACGCGCGACATCGGCGCTGGTGACCTTCTCGATGTTGGCCCGGTATTGTTCCAGGAAATCGGCGGGCAGGCCGTAGAAAGCGTAGGTCATCTGCTGCGCGAGGACCTTGGCCTTGCTGTCATAATGGAAGATGAACGAATTAAGGATGGAGTCCTTGGCCTGCTTGAGCTCGGCCTCCGAGGGCGGGTTTTCGATGATGCCGGTGATCTCCGCCCTGACCGCCTCGATGGCCTTGAGCGTGGTGGCGGATTTGGTCTGCAACCCGGCGCGGAACAACCCGGGCTCGTGGAAGCCGGCGCCGAGGGAACCATAGACACCGTAGGCCAATCCCTTTTTCGAGCGGACGTTGCTGAAGAGCCGGCTGGCAAAGCCGCCGCCCAGCACCTCGTTCAGCACCTGCACCGGAAAGTAATCCGGATTCCGCATTTGGATGCCGAGCTGGCCGAAGACAATGTTCGCCTGATTGACATCGGATTTCTCGATGAAGTAGCAGCCCGGCGCGGGTTGCTCCCGGTACGGCACGCCCGGCGCGACCAAGGCCCGCCCCGCGGGCCAGTCGCCAAAGACCGCCTCGCACTTTTGCTTCATCTCCGCGGCCTCAAAGTCACCGCAGACGCCCAGGAGAATATTGTTCGGCTGGTAGTATTGTTTATGCCAGGCGACCAGGTCGTCGCGAGTGACGGCCTTGATCGTGGCGTACTCGGTATTGCGCGCCAGCGGCGAGTCGGGGCCATAGACCAGGCGGGCGATTTCGCGCGAGGCGATGGCGCCCACCTCGTCATTCCGCCGGGCGATCCCGGTGTTTTCAGCCACCTTGGCCACGTCCAACTTGTCCTGGGCAAAGGCGGGCGCGCGCAGGATTTCGCCGAAGACTTTGAACACCTCGTCAAAGTCCTGCTTCAGACAGTCCAGGCTGGCTAAGCCCGAGTCATTCTCGATGCTGGTTTCGATGGAAGCGGCGCGGGCGGCGAGGAAATCGTCGATCTCGTCCCCGGTCTGGCGGAGGGTCCCGCCGGAGCGCTGGACCGCCCCCATGAGGCTGGCCAGGCCGACTTTGTCGGCCGGCTCGTAATTCGACCCGGTGCGGATGCGGGCCGAGACCTCAATCAAAGGCAGTTCGTGATCTTCCATCAGGAAAACCTGCAAGCCGTTCTTAAGGGTAAAAACCGTCGGTTTGGGAATCTTGAACTCGGGCAGCGCGGGGTATTTGAGCTCGCGATAGTTGTTCACCTGGGCGGAGCCGCAAAGCGCGCACACGGTCCCCAGGGCGGCCGCGAGCAGCAAAGGGGGGATTCTGGTTTTCATGAGGTCGTCTCCAATTCCACTTCTAGTTTGCCGTCGGCGCAGGGTTCTGGTTGACAATCATCGCCACCGTGCGGTTGGTGAAGACAAAAGTGCGCCGGGCGATGCGCTGAATGTCCTCCCGGCTCACCTTATCAATCTTCTCCACCGAGTGAAACAGTTCCCGCCAATCTCCGAAGAGGGCCTGGTTGCGCGCCAGGGCGCCCGCCAGGCCGCTGTTGCTGGCCAGGCCGTGGATCAGCTCCGCCTTGGCGCGGGTCTTGACCATCTTCAGTTCGTCCTCCGTCACCAGTTCCTGCTTCAGCTTGTCAATCTCCTCCCGCAAGGCCTTCTGCACTTCCTCGTTGCCGTGTCCAGGGCTGGGGACAGCATAGAAAATCATCTCGTTCGGGTACTTGGTGCCGGGGAACCCGGGGAAGGCCCCGGCCATCGCCGCGATCTTTTTGTCCCGCACCAGACTGCGGTATAGCCGCGCGGTCCGGCCGTTGGAAAGCAGGTCCGAGATCGCATCATAGACGGCTTCCTCGGGGTCGGTGGCGGCCGGTTTATGGTAGCCCTCGACATAGATCGGCTGCGACTTGTCCGGCATGCGGACTTCGCGCTCGGCGATCTGGTTCGGCTCGATGGTGCGCACCGGCGGCGGCGGCGGAGCCGCGGGGAGCCGGCCAAAATAGCGTTCCAGCACCGGGAGGACCTCCCGCGCCTTGATCTGGCCGACGATGGCAATGTAAATGTTGCCGGGCACATAGTAGGTTTTGTGGAATTGCTCGGCATCTTCGCGCGAAAACGACATCAGGTCGCTCATGTAGCCGACCACCGGCTGCTTGTAAGGGTGGGCGGTGAAGGCCGTGGCGGCGAATTGCTCGATCAGGCGGCCAACCGGCTGGCTCTCCGTGCGCAGCCGCCGCTCCTCCATCACCACGTCACGCTCCTTGTAAAATTCCCGGAACACCGGCGCCAGGAACCGCTCTGTTTCCAGGTAGGCCCACAACTCGACCTTGTTCGCCGGCAGCGAGTAGAAATAAACCGTCGCGTCCGAACTGGTCGAGGCATTCAGGCCGACCCCTCCCTCCCGCTCAACGATCTCGCCAAACTCATTCTTCACGATGTATTGGTCGGCCTGCTCCTGGGCGTCCTTCCAGGTCTTCTCAAGGGCCTTGACCTTCTCGGGATTCGGCCCGCCCACCTTGCGCCGTTCCTGGTCGTAGGCCTGGTAGGCCCGGTCGATCCGCTCCAGAACCACCTTCTCGGCCGCGTAGTCGGTCGTGCCGATGCGCGTGGTTCCCTTGAACGCCATGTGCTCGAACATGTGGGCCAGCCCGGTGATGCCGGGCACCTCCTGGGCCGCCCCGACATCGACATAGGTAAAGAACGAGACCACCGGCGCTTCCGAACGCTCATAGATGAGGAACGTAAGGCCGTTGGCCAACCGCTGTTGTGTCAGCCGCTTCTCGAACGAGGCCAAGTCCTGGGCCGCCGCCTGGAAACCAACGCACACAATGCCCACCGCCAACCCGAGCCGGCCGGCCGCCAGGACCGCCCCTTCGATACGCCGGCTGGTTCGCTTGATATGAAAAATGCCTGGAGCTTGCACAACGCCATTGTCAAATCCCCTCCGCCAGGAGTCAAGGTCTAACGGACCCTACGCTACCTTGGGCGGATCCTGACACTGCCCCCGAGCGCGGGCGGAAGCCCTCCCCCCTTCCCCCCTCCCATCCCGCCAAGGCGGGATGGGAGGGGGGTGATTCGTTTTCCCACTTTACTCAGGGCGGCGGCCCGTCCCGCTCGGAGCGGGCCGGGCCTTGCCCTGGGCTGGTATGTTCTGCCCCTACAGGGCGGAAGAATGCCGCGTTGCGCGCGGGTAGAGTGGAATTGGTGGCAGTGTCGGGATGCGCCCCTTTACCTTGGGCGCATCTCCGAACCAGGGCTCTCTCCCAATCACGCCCCACGCCTGACCGTCGCGATTACTCCCGCACCACGGCTTGCAGGCGCTCCTTGAACTGGGCCACCAGTCTTTCGTGGGCGGCTTTGACTTCCGCGTCCGTCAGCGTCCGTTCCGGACTGCGGTAGGTGAAGGCGTAGGCCATGCTCTTCTGGCCGGCCGGAACGTTCTGGCCGCGGAACACGTCGAACAGCTCCACCGATTCGAGGTTTGCCGGTTTGGCCTGCTTCACCACCTGCAGCACCGCGTCGTGGGTCGTGGCTTCAGGCACCACCATGGCGACGTCGCGGCGGATGGAGGGGAACGCCGGGAGCGGCTTGAACGATTTAACCGTGTTGCGCCGGGCGAGCAGCAGGTCGAGGTTCAACTCGGCCAGCAGCACGGCATCCCGCAAGTCATAGCCTTTGGCCAGCGACGGGAGCAGTTGGCCCAGTTCGCCCAATTGGGATTTGCCAAGCTCAACCGTAGCCGATTCGACAAACAGCGCCGTGCTCTCAGGGCGGCGAGCATAGCTAACGCCGCGCAGACCAAACTGCTCGAGGAATTCCTCCAGCAGACCTTTCAGGTCGTAGAGGTCGAATCTGGCTTCGCGGTTTTCGCCGCCCCAGAACGGCGGGTTGCGCTGGCCGGTCAGGGCGAGGCCGAGCCGGCGTTGTTCCCGAACTCCGCCGGGCGAGACGCCCGCCGGACCGGCAGGCGGGGACGCCTGCCCTACTGGACCGGCAGGCGGGGACGCCTGGCCCACTGGACCGGCAGGCGGGGAGGCCTGGCCCACTGGACCGGCAGGCGGGGACGCCTGCCCCACTGCGGCAGTGAAGACCCGGCCGACCTCGAAGAGGGCGGCCTCGTTATTCTTGTGGCTGAGATTGTGCCGGAGGGCCTCCAGCAGGCCCGGCAGCAGGCTGGGCCGCAGGACATTCATGTCGCTGCTCAGCGGGTTGGCCAGCGGGACGAGCGCCTCGCCCGCCACCAGTTTGGCGGCCGTCTCTGAGATCAGCGTCTGGCCTTGGGCCTCGGACAAGCCCAGCCCGGTCAGGATACGCCGGGCCTCGGCCAGTTCGTCATGCACGGCGTCAAAAACATTCGCGCCAGTGGCGCCGCGCGGCGGCGTGGCAGGGATTCTGTCCACGCCATAAAGGCGGGCGACCTCCTCGATCAGGTCCACCTCGCGTTTGAGATCGACGCGGAAAGTCGGGATGCGGAAGGTTACCGGGGCGGGCGCGGCTGGTTCCGCGCCCACGGGGCGCGGTTTGCGGCCAACCGCTTTCAACCCAAGCTGGCCCAGGTAACCCTCCATCGCTTCCGGGCGCAGATTGATCCCGAGCAGTTCGTTGACCTTGTGGTGGCGGAGCCTGATTTGGCCAGGCTCGACCGGCTTGGGATAAGCGTCCACGACGCCCTGGGCCAGGTCGCCGCCCGCCGTCTCGAGGATCAACCGCGCCGCGCGCTGGCTGGCCCAGTCGCAGATGCCGATGTCCCCGCCGCGCTCGAAGCGGTAGGCAGATTCCGTGCGCAAATCCAGTTGCTTGGACGTGTGCCGGATGTTCTGCGGCTTGAAATAGGCGCTTTCAATCAACACCTCCACCGTGTGGAGGTTGATTTCGCTGTTTTGGCCGCCCATGATGCCGGCCAGGGCCACCGCCTTGGTTTCGTCCCCGATGAGCAGCATCCGGCTGGTGAGCCTCCGCTCCTGGCCGTCGAGCGTCACGAACTTTTCCCCTGCCGCAGCCCGGCGGACGACGATGGTGGGCCTGGCGTCGGGGCCGGCCTTGGCCAGCAGGTGGTAATCGAACGCGTGCAGCGGCTGGCCGGCCTCCAGCATCACATAGTTGGTGACATCCACCACGTTGCTGATGCTGCGGACGCCGACCTTTTCCAGCGCGCGCTTCAACCAATCCGGGCTGGGGCCGATCTTCACGCCGCGAATCACGCGCGCGGTATAGCGCGGACAGAGCTCGGGGTCCTCCAGGCGCACGGCCACCAAATCCTCAACTCTGACTCCTGACTCCCGGCTCCTGACCTCGGGCAGGCGCAGGGCGTTGCCAGTGGCGGCGCTGACCTCGCGGGCGATGCCAATGACGCTGTTGAGGTCGGGCCGGTTTGGGGTGATCTCCAGGTCATAGACCACGTCGCTCCCGGCGCGGCCGAGGTGCTCGGCCAAAGGCCGGCCGAGCTGGGCGTCCTCACGGAGGACGAGCAGGCCGTCCGCATCGTCGGACAATCCAAGTTCCTTGGGCGAACACATCATGCCCTGGGATTCGACGCCGCGGAGCTTGCCGACCTTGATGGTGAACGGCTCTTCGCCGGGCCTGGCGGGCAGGCTGTAGCCGGGCAGGATGAGCGGCACTTTGTCGCCCGCCTTGAAATTCTGGGCGCCGCACACGATTTGGCGCTCCCCCTTGCCGTCGTTGACCCGGCACACCGAGAGCTTGTCGGCGTTCGGGTGCTTTTCGCGCGTGACCACCTGGGCCACGACAATGCCTTCATACTCGCCGCCGAGCTTTTGGACGCCTTCGACCTCGATGCCGAGCATCGTCAGCCGCTCGGCCAGTTCCTCCGGCGACCAGTCAAAATCCACGTATTGTTTGAGCCAATTGAGTGTGACTTTCATTTCCGTCAAAACTGCCTCAAGAAGCGCACGTCGTTCTCGTAAAAGAGCCGGATGTCATTGATGCCGTAGCGGATCATGGCGATGCGCTCGATGCCGAAACCGAAGGCCCAGCCGGTCCAGACCTCAGGGTCATAGCCGACGTTTTCAAAGACCTGCGGATGCACCATGCCGCAGCCGGCGATTTCCAGCCATTCCTTGCCCATCCGGCGCGTCAGCGCACTGCTGAAGTCGATTTCAAAGCTCGGCTCGGTATAGCTGAAGTAATGCGGCCGGAAACGAATGCGCGTTTCCGAGCCCATCAGTTCCTTGAACACAAACTCGACCGTGCCCTTGAGATCCCCCACCGTCACCTGGCGGTCCACGTAAAGCCCCTCGACCTGGTGGAACGTGGGATTGTGCGTCGCATCGGCGTTGTCGCGCCGATACACCCGGCCGGGCACGATGATGCGCACCGGCGGCGGCTGCCTGGCCATGACCCGGATTTGCACCGGGGAAGTGTGCGTGCGGAGGAGCAGCCGCAAGGCCGGGGCCGCCTGGGCCGGCGCAGGGGCGCCCGCCGCCGCGCTGGCCGCCAGGTAGAAGGTATCCTGCATGTCGCGCGCCGGGTGGTCGGCTGGGGTGTTCAACGCGTCGAAACAATGATACTCGTCCTCGACCTCCGGGCCGTCGGCGACCGCGAACCCAACCTTGCGAAAGCTGCGCACGATCTCCTCGGTCACCTGCGTGAGCGGGTGGAGCTGGCCCAGCGCCCGCCGGCGCCCGGGCAGCGTGAAATCGGTCTGCTCCTTGGGCCGGGCGGCCTGCACTTCCAGTTCGCCGCGGCGCTGGGCCAGGGCGGTCTCCAGCTCGAGCTTGGCCGCGTTAACCGCTTTGCCGGCGGCCGGCTTGGCCTCTTTGGGCAGGGCGCCCAGTTGCTTCATGAGCGCGGTCAACTGGCCGTGCAAGCCGAGGAAACTGACGCGCGCCTGCTCGAGCGCCGCCAGGTCCGGCGCCGCGCGCAGTTCCGCCAGCGCCGCTCGTCTCAGCGATTCAATTTGGTCGATCAATCCGGCCATAAGCAATCTTAAATCCGAGGCCCGAAAACAAGAACGGGCGGACCGGTTGTGGGTCGCCCGTGACCAATCGGCAATTGGCAATTGGCAATGTCAAGCCTTGCCGGCTTTGGCCTTCAACGCGTCCTGGGCGACTTTGACCAGTTCGCTGAAAGCCGCGGTGTCGGTGGCCGCGAGGTCCGCCAGGACCTTGCGGTCCAGGGCGACCTTGGCGGCCTTGAGGCCCTCGATGAACCGGCTGTAGGTCGTGCCGGCGGCGCGGGCGGCGGCGTTGATGCGGATCTGCCACAGCGCGCGGAAGTTGCGCTTTTTGGTGCGGCGGTCGCGGTAGGCGTATTGACGGGCATGATCAATCGCATCGGAGGCGTAGCGGTAGAGTTTGGAGCGGCGCATCCGGAAGCCCTTGGCCGCTCGAATCATCCGGGTGCGGCGTTTGCGGGAAGCGGCAGCGTTGGTAACTCGCATGGATTGGTTGAGAGTTGAGAGTTGAGAGTCGAGAGTTCAGGCCGGCCTCAGCGGCTGAACGGCAGGTTCTGCCGGATGCGGTGCTCGTCGCTCGGGTCCACCACCTGCGTGCCGCCCAGGCGGCGACGGCGCTTGGGGTTCTTGCCCTGCAGCAAGTGCCGCTTGCCGGCGCTGGCAGCCAGCACTTTCCCGCCGGCCGTGATCTTAAAACGCTTGGCCACGGCCTTTTTGGTCTTGTTGCCTTTTGGGCGTCGCATAAAAACAATCAACTTTCTTTCAATCAAGCGCCCAATATAGGTTCCACTCGCGAACGAATCAAGCACGAGATTGCGAATTATGTCTGTGCCAGCCGCAGCCATTTCCGCACGCGGTCCTGGTCTTTCAACGGGCTGACCAGGGCCAGGTTCAGCCCCTCCGGGCGGAAGAAGTCGCTGGCGACCGCCCGGATTTCTCCGGGTGTCACCTCGGACAAGCGGCGCTTGAGGGCGGCAGGCTGATAAATCCTGCCGTAGCCCAGCAGTTGTTCGCCCAGCCAGTTCATTTGGTTGTCCGTGCTCTCCAGGCTCAGGTCGATTTGGCCGATGACGTAATCGCGGGCGCGGCGCAACTCGACGGCGCTGGGCGGCGATTGGGTGAGCCGGCGCAACTCCCGCAGCACCAGCCGGAGTGTCTTGGGCAAATTGTCGGTGTCCAGGCCGGCCGAGATGGTCAGGTCCCCGGTGTCGTGGAAGAAGCTCGGGGCGCTGTAAATGGCATAGGCCAGGCCGCGGTCTTCGCGCACGACCTGGAATAGCCGCGAACTCATGTTCTCGCCCAGGATGGTGCTCAGCAGGCGCAGCGCGTAGCGGCGCCGGTCATGGCGCGAGCAGGTCCGGAAACCGAGGGCCATTTGGGTTTGCTCCGTCGGCTTGGTGAACAGGCGGACTTTGGGCTCCTGCTGCTGGTTGCGGGCGGGGGCGAACGCCGGCCGGGGGCCGGTCTGGAAATCCCGGCCATAGCGGGCGACCGCCCGGGCGGCGTGGCGATGCTTGAGCTTTCCGGTGGCGACCACCAGCGCGCTGGCGGCCACGAAATTGTGGCGGAGATAGCCCACCAGGTGCCGGCGCGCCATGGCGTCGAGGGTCCGCTCCGTGCCGGTGATGGACCGGCCCAGCGGCTGGTTCGGCCAGAGCGTGGCATTGAGCAGTTCCTGGACCTGGTGTTGCGGTTCGTCCAGGTACATCGCCATCTCGTCTTTGATCACTTCCCGCTCCTTGGCGATGTCCGCCGGGAGGAACTTCGAGGCCAGGAACATGTCCATCAACACGTCCAGCAGTTCGTCGAACCGCTCCCAACCGGCCCGGGCATGGTAACAGGTGGTTTCCTCGCTGGTGAAGGCATTGAGATAGCCGCCCACACCCTCGACCGCCTGGGAAATTTGCCTGGCGGAACGCTTCTTCGTGCCCTTGAAGAGCAAATGCTCGATGAAATGGCATATCCCGCTCAGGGCGGCCGGTTCGTAGCGGGCGCCAATGCCCAGCCACAAGCCAAGGCTCACGCTCTTCATGTGCGGCATCTCCGCCGTGGCCACGGTCAGTCCGTTGTCAAGCTGGGCGATGTGATACTCCACCTTTTGTCTTCTGCTCAAGATACCACTCATCTGACTGCGCTCGCTCCGGCGGGGTCAGCGGCGCGCCCCGTGTCTCTTGCTCGTGCAGTTGCTGGCTCAATTGCTCCCCCATCATGGCAGCCTTTCAACTCCGGCCAGGAGCGACCTCCGCCACCGGCTGGTGTCATTCACGGCCCAATTTACCTGCAAACCTGCCACAAAACTACATTAATCTCCCGGTCGGGGTCAGTTCGGGCGCATCCTGGCACTGCCCCCGAGCGCGGGCGGAAGCCCTCAGAAGCGAACGGCGAACAGCGAACAGCGAACGGGCATCCTGACACCCCCCCGAGCGCGGGCGGAAGCCCTCCGGGGCGGAAGGATGCCGCGCTCCGCGCGGGCAGAGTGGAATTGGTGGCAGTGTCGGGATGCGCCCGGTTTCCGAAATCTGTCGAATTCATGGTTTACATTGCCCAAGGGCTCCGCTATATTAGGGGCTGGTTGCCAAGGACTCGCATCCACTGGGGTCAGTTCGCGAGAAACTGCTTTGCAGCACCGGCGAACTGTCTGGCGCTTGAAGCCGGAAGCTCCGGAACCATGATTCGGGCCTTGGTCGCACTTCGGAAAAGGACGTGTGAGCCAACTGCGAATCGTCATTGCGGACGACCATGAAATCGTCCGGCAGGGGTTCAGAACATTACTGGCCCAGCGGCCGGACTGGATCGTCTGCGGCGAAGCCGCCTCTGGACGCGAGGTGGTCGAGTTGGCGCGCCAGCTCAAACCCGATATGGTCGTGATGGATTTAAGCCTGCCGGAACTCAACGGGCTCGAGGCCACCCGCCAGATTCGCAAGGAACTGCCGCGGACGCGGGTGTTGGTCCTGACGGTGGGCCATTCGGAGCAACTGATTCGAGAAGTCCTGGCCGCCGGGGCGGATGGTTACGTGCTCAAGACCGACGCCGCGACCGTCCTCCTGACGGCCGTCGAGAGCTTAAGCCGGCGGCAGCCCTTCTTCACTTTGCCGGTCGCCGAACTCATGGTGCGGGGGTTTCTGGCTTCGCCGCCGGGCGCGGAGCACCCCCCTGCCACCCTCAGCGCACTGACCGCGCGCGAGCGCCAGGTCCTCAAACTGGTGGCCGGGGGCAGGAGCAATAAAGAGACCGCGCAGGCCCTGGGCGTCAGCGTCAAGACGGTGGAAACCCACCGGGCCAACTTGATGCGCAAGCTCCGTCTCCACTCGGTCAGCGAACTGGTCCGTTACGCGATCCGTCTCGAGGTGATCGAGCCTTAGTCGTCAGTATGCCGTCGCGGCGGGGAGCGCACGCGGCCCGTCTGCCCTCGGCGCCGGCCCGGCGCTGGTTACAAAAAACCCCCGAATCCAAAATACAGTATTCACCGTATTGTCTTCTGCCCCCGGACCGGTTATACTCCTGTGCTTAGGGGTGGTTTGAACCTTTACGCTGCGTAACGATTGCGGCCTTGTTGGCACGTTGCGCGCCGCCACTGAGTCAACAAGCTGTTGAACCTGTCTGACCGTCTCGAGCGACGGCTTGTGCAAAGAAAGTTGGTTATCACCAGGGGTCTTGCACCCCCGAGCGGAGGTGCCGCCTTGCGCGGGGCATTTCCCCGCCGGGCCTGGCCGAACGGGGCGCGTGGTCCCGTGGGATTGAGGCCGCAAACGGGGCCTGTGCCTCACCAGGGAACACCTCAAATGAACCCCGCGTCAGCAGATTCGGGCTCCTCGATTGCGGAACGCCTTGACCGCCACCCGGCCCGCCCGCCGCGCGAACCGCCTGACCTCTGGAACTGCAAAACCAGAAAACTGAGGATCCAGGTACACGAGCACAATGAGAAAGGCGAGGTGCTCGGCGTGTTTGCCGCCGCCCGCGATGTCACCGCCCGCCAGCGGGCAGAACAAGCCTTGCGCCAGAGTGAGCAACGCTACCGCGCGCTGGTCGTGGCGACGGGGCAGATGGTGTGGACCACCAACGCCCAAGGCGAGGCCAGCGACACGGCGGCTTGGCGGGCCTTCACGGGACAGACCGCGGCCGAAGTAAAGGGCGGGGGCTGGGCGCGCGCACTGCACCCGGAGGACCGCGACCGGGCCGCGGCCGCCTGGTCGCAGGCGGTGGCGGCCCGCGCGGTTTGTGACATGGAATTCCGGGTCCGCCGGCAGGATGGCGCCTACCGCCACTTTGCCTGGCGGGGCGTGCCGGTGCTCAAAGCCGACGGTTCCGTCCGGGAATGGGTCGGGATTTGCGCCGACCTCACCGACAAGGAATGCGCCGAGACGAATCAACGGCACACGGCCGAGGAATTAGCGCGCTCGAACGCGGACCTGGAGCAGTTTACCTACGTGGCCTCGCACGACCTCCAGGAACCGCTCCGGGCGGTGGCAGCTTGGGTGCAATTGCTCCAGCAACACTGCGGGCCGCGGCTCGGTTTTTTATTTCACCATCCCCACAGGCTATGACTCGCGCTAACTCACCAGAACTGACCAGGACTATGACCCCCTTGACCCCCTTGCGCCCGCTCGAGATTCTGATGGTCGAGGACAGCCCCACCGATGCGCTGCTGGTCCGCGAAGCCCTGGCGCTGAGTCTAAGAGTGCCGTTCGTTCTGACGCGCGTGGAATCGCTGAGCGCCGCGCTGGGCGCCGTCCAGGCCAACCACCTTGACGTGATCCTGCTGGACCTGGGGCTGCCCGACAGCCAAGGGATGGAAACCTTGGCGGCCATGCACGCCGGCGCTCCCGAGGCGCCGATCCTCGTCCTGACGGGCCTGAGTGATGAGGCCCTGGGGGTGCGAGCCCTCAAAGCAGGCGCCCAGGATTACCTGGTCAAGGAGCCGGGCCACGACAAGCTGCTGGGCCGCTCCATCCGCTATGCCATCGAACGTCACCAGTTGGCGGCCGAGCTCCGACAACGCGAGCACCAGCAGGCCGAGAACGAAATCCAGCGACATAACAGGGAATTGGACCAAAGGGTGATCGAGCGCACCGCGCGACTGGAAGCCGCCAACGAGGAACTGGAGGCCTTCTCCGTTTCAGTCTCCCACGACCTGCGCGCGCCCTTGCAGCACCTCAGCGGGTTTGTCGCCTTGCTCAGCAACTCCGCCGGCCTTGCCCTCTCCGTGAAGAACTGGCACTACCTGGAGCAAATCGCCGATTCCGCCAAACAGATGGGCCGGCTGATTGAGGATTTGCTCGTTTTCTCCCGCCTGGGCGGGGCCGGCATGAAGCCAGAGCCGGTGGACTTGCTCCGGGTGGTCGAGGGAACTATCGAGCAACTTGAGTCGCACATCAAAGGCCGGCGCATCCGCTGGCAGAAAGGTCCGCTGCCCCAGGTCCAGGCCGATCCGCCCATGCTCCGCCAGGTCTTCATCAACCTCCTTTCCAACGCCCTCAAATTCACCCGCCCGCGCGACCCGGCGGTGATTGAGATCGGCTGCGCCCAGGAGACGGCCACGGAAGTGGTGATTCTCGTCCGCGACAATGGCGTCGGTTTCGACATGGCCTACGCGGACAAACTCTTCGGGGTGTTCCAGCGGCTGCATTTGGACGACGAGTTCGAAGGCACGGGCATCGGCCTAGCCAATGTCCGCCGCATTATCGCCCGCCACGGCGGGCGCACCTGGGCCGAAGGCAAGGTGGATGGGGGCGCCACTTTTTATTTCTCTTTGCCGAAAACCAATTCCTGAGGGTTCATGCAAAAACAAGTTCCGGAGGCGAGGCGTAATTCCAGCATTATTCTCTGGCACCCCTCCAGGGTGCGACCGCCAGAGGGCGCCCTTCCCGGTGGTCGTTCCCCCTTTACCCTGAACGACCACCGGCTACTTTCTACCAACCCTCCGGGTTGGAGAAAATCGGAATTTGTTTTTGCACGGGCGCTGATCCGCCTCATGCGCCTCCGCCAACACGTTGAAGCAGCCAGTTGATAAGCATGCAAACACCCCTTCGCATTCTGTATCTCGAGGACAACCTGCGTGATCGGGAACTGGTCGCCGAGGCGCTGGCGGCAGACGGCCTGGCTTGCGAATTTACCTACGCCGAAACGCAAAAAGGATTCGAGCGCGCGCTGGAGCAAGCCAGCGTTGAACTGATTCTCTCGGACTTCACGCTCCCCTCCTATAGCGGCGCCCTGGCCCTGACCGCCGCCCACCAAATGCGCCCCGAGGTCCCGTTCCTCTTTGTTTCCGGCACCATTGGCGAGGAGCGGGCCGTGGAGAGCCTGAAGTCGGGTGCGACCGATTATGTGCTCAAGGGCCGCCTGACGCGTTTGCCCGCGGCCGTGCGGCGGGCCCTGCACGAGGCTGAACTGCGGCGCGCCAAGAACCGGGCCGAGGCGGCCTTGCGCGAAAGCGAGGAGCGCTTCCGCCAGATGGCGGAGAATATCGAGTGTGTCTTCTGGATGAGCAACGCGGAGTTGAACCGGATGCTCTATGTCAGTCCCGCCTACGAGCGAGTCTGGGGCCGCACGCCCGCCAGCCTCTACGCGCAGCCCGGCTCTTTCTTTGAGGCCGTGCATCCGGCCGACCGGAGGTTCGTGCTCGCCAATCTGGAGCAAAAACAGCTCGCTCAGCCGGAGGAATTCGAAATCGAGTATCGCATTGTGCGGCCCGACGGCTCGCTCCGCTGGATCCGCGACCGCGGGTTTCCCATTCGCAACGCCGCCGGGCAATTCCAGCGCCTGGTGGGCATTGCCGAGGACATCACCGCGCGCAAGGCCCTCGAGGAAGTCCAGCGTCGTCTGGCCGCGGCCGTCGAGCAGGCCGCCGAGGCCATCGTCATCACCGATGTCCAGGGCGCCATTCTCTATGTCAACCCGGCTTTCGAAAAAGTCACCGGCTACAGCCGCCAGGAAGCTTTGGGCCAAAACCCACGCCTCCTCAAGAGCGGCAAGCAGGACCGGGCCTTCTACGCCCGAATGTGGGGCGCCCTGCTGCAAGGCCAGGTCTGGCACGGCCACCTGGTCAACCAGCGCAAAGACGGCGCCCTCTACGAAGAGGACGTCAGCATCACCCCCATCCGCGACGTCACCGGCCAGATCATCAACTATGTCGCCGTCAAACGCGACGTCTCCCACGAGGCCTTGCTCCAGGCCCAGTTGCGCCACGCCCAGAAGATGGAGGCCATCGGCCAACTGGCCGGCGGCGTGGCCCACGACTTCAACAACCTGCTGGTGGTGATACGCGGCAACGCAGAAATCTCCCTGATGGCGCCCGAGCAGCTCCCGCACGCCGTGTGCGACTCGCTGAGACAAATCGTGGCGGCGGCCGAACGCGCCGCCAACCTCACCCGCCAGCTCCTGGCCTTCAGCCGCAAGCAGGTGATGCAAGCCCAGCCGCTCAACCTCAATGAGCTCATCGCCAATCTCACCAAGATGCTGGCCCGGATCATCGGCGAGAACATCCGCCTGCAATGCACTTACAGCACCCCCTCCCCCTTCGTCGAGGCCGACATCGGCATGCTCGAGCAAGTGCTCCTGAACCTGGTGGTCAACGCCCGCGACGCCATGCCGCACGGCGGCAAGCTGAGCATCACGACCGAGTTGCTCACCCTCGACGCGGCCCAGGCAGGCACCCGCCCGGAAGCGCGCGCGGGGGAATTTGTCCGGCTGGCGGTGCGCGATACCGGCACCGGCATCGCCCCGCAGCACTTGCCGCACATCTTCGAGCCGTTCTTCACCACCAAGGAAGCGGGCCAAGGCACCGGCCTGGGTCTGGCCGTGGTTTATGGCATTGTCAAGCAGCACCAGGGCTGGATCGAGGTCGCCAGCCAGCTCGGCGCCGGCTCCACCTTCAACCTCTTTGTCCCCGCCGTCCCGCCCCCGGTCCAGGGGGCGGCGGCCCCTTCGGTGGAGGCGGACCTGCCCGGCGGCCGCGAAACGATCCTGCTGGTGGAGGATGACTTTGCCGTGCGCAGGATGACCGAACGTCTGCTCGAGATCTTTGGTTACCGCGTCTGGCCGGCGGCTTCCGGCCTCGAGGCCCAGGACATCTGGCGCTCGCACGCGCCCGAAATCGACTTGCTGCTGACGGACATCATCATGCCCGACAGCATCACTGGCCGCGAGCTGGCCGAGCAGTTGCACGAACAAAAGCCCCAACTCAAGGTCATCTTCATGAGTGGCTACAGCGCCGAGGTTGTCGGCGGGAAGCCGGATTATGCGCGGCGGTTCAAAGGCTGCTTCCTCCAAAAACCGTGTTCGTCCCGCACGATCATCGAGACCGTGCGGCACTGCCTGGATGAGCCATAGCCGCTCGTTTGCCCCCGGGTGGGGGGGATGAGATGAACCAGAGCGCAAAGGAGAACTTGGCATGAGCGCGATAGAGAATCGGGTCTTGGGCCCGAAGGTCCGCCTCCCGGCCTGGCCGCTGGGCGGGGCGCTGGTCCTGACCGCCAGCTTCTGCGTGTGGCTGGCCTGGGGCGAGTTGCGCGCCTGCCGCTGCATCATCGCCGCCCAACAGCGCTGCGTGCGCTTTGCCGAACTGCGCGGCGTCATCCTGCACCTGGACGAGGTGTTGACCATGTCCGCCCGCATGGCGGCCGCCACCGGTGACCGAGCGTGGGAGGAACGCTACCGCCGGTTTGAGCCAGAGTTGGACGCCGCCATCAAGGCCGCCCGGCGGATGCAAACCGATGAAGCCATCGCCCGAGGTCTGAGCCAGACAGATACGGCCAACCTCGAATCGGCCGAACCGGAGCACCGGGCGCTTGCGCTGGCACGCCAGGGCCGGCTGGACGAGGCGCGAGCGGTGCTCTCGAGCCGGGAATACGAGGACCTGGAACGCGCCGTCAGCGACGGCGTGTCCGGCTCGATGGGGCTGCTGGCCAGCCAGGTCGCGGCCGCCCACCAGTCCCAGTTCGAGTGGCGGCGGCTCCGGCTCAGCCTCCTGGGCGGGCTGGCGGGATTGGGGTTGAGCTTTTGGACCTGTGGGGCCGTCATCCAGCGCCTGCGCCGCGGGCGCTGCGCTTTAAGCCAGACCCTGGCAGAACGCTCCCGGGCCGTGGAGGCCTTGCGCGAGGACCAGAAGCAGTTGGAGGCGCGGGTGCAGCAGCGCACCGCCGCTCTCTCAGCCGAAGTCCTCGAGCGCCAGCGGGCGGAGCGGGCGGAGCAGGCCCTGCGGGAGTCGGAGGCCAAATACCGCGCACTCTTTGACGAAAGTCCCGATGGCATCCTGATTGCCGACATTGAAACAAAGACGTTTAAATACGCGAATCCGGCCCTGTGTCGAATGCTCGGATATACGGAGGATGAATTGCGAACCATGGGCGTGGCGGACATTCACCCGAAGGATGCCCTGCAAAGCGTCGTAGCGGAGTTCGAAGCCCAAGCCCGCGGAGACAAGACTCTTGCGACGGACATTCCGTGTCTCAGGAAAGACGGTTCAGTGCTCCATGCGGATATCAACTCGGCCAGAATCACTGTTGACGACAGGCCGTGCAACGTGGGCTTCTTCCGCGACACCACCGAGCGCAAGCGGGCGACGAAGGCGCTGCAGGAGTCGGAGGCCAGATACCGCGCGCTTTTTAACGAAAGTGCCGGTGGCATCCTGATTGCCGACATTGAAACAAAGACGTTTACATACGCGAATCCGGCCCTGTGCCGAATGCTCGGATATACCGAGGATGAATTGCGAACCATGGGCGTGGCGGACATTCACCCGAAGGATGCCCTGCAAAGCGCCGTAGCGGACTTCGAAGCGCGAGTCCGCGGAGAGAAGACTCTTTTGACGGACATTCCGTGTCTCAGGAAAGACGGTTCAGTGCTCCATGCGGATATCAACACCTTCAGAATCACCGTTGACGACAGGCCGTGCAACGTGGGCCTCTTCCACGACATTACCGAGCGCAAGCGCGCCGAGGAGTCGCTGCGGCGGAGCGAAGAGCGTTTCCGCGCTCTGTTCGAAAGGGTGGCCGACGCCCTGATCGTGCTCGAACCGGAGGGCCGGTTCGTGGACGCCAACCAGGCGGCCTGTGAAAGCCTGGGTTACACGCGCGAGGAACTCTTGCACCTGTCGCTGTCGGACTTTGAGGTCGCTGTGCCGCCCACCGTCCGCTCCGCCGTGACGGCCAGGGTAGCTCGCGGCGAAAAGGTGACCGTGGAAGGCCTCCACCGGCGAAAGGATGGAACCACCTTTCCGGTGGAAGTCCGTTTGAACCTGCTGGAGTGCGGCGGGCACAGACACGTGCTGGCGGCGGCGCGCGACATTACCGAGCGCAAGCGCGCCGAGGAGTCGCTGCGGCTGCTCGGCTCCGCCGTGGAACAATCGGCCGAGTCCATCGTGATCACGGAGGCGGGACTGGACCCGCTGGATTCGAAGATTCTCTTCGTCAACCCCGCCTTCACGAAGATGAGAGGTTACACCGCCGCTGAAGTCCTGGGGAAAACACCATGGTTTCTCCTGGGGCCGGGCTCAGACCAAAAGACCCTCGGCCGCCTGCTCCCAAATCTGGCGCGCGGCGAGGTGTTCCGCGGCGAAGTCAGCGCCTACCGCAAAGACGGCACGCCCTTGGAGATGGAGTGGGTGATTGCTCCCATCCGCCACTCCAACGGCGCCGTCACGCACTTCGTCGCCAGCCAGCGGGACATCACCCAGCGCAAGCGGGCGGAAGCGGAGCTCAAACCCTTGCAGCGCCAACTCTTGGATGCCGCCCGGCAAGCCGGCATGGCAGAGGTGGCCACCAGTGTGCTGCACAACGTCGGCAATGTGCTCAGCAGCGTCAACGTCTCCGGTTCCCTCATGGCCGATAAACTCCGCAATTCCAAGGCGCCGAACCTGGCCAAGGCCGCCGCCCTCCTGCAGGCGCACGCCGGCAACTTGCCCGGCTTTTTCGCCGACCATCCCAAGGCCAAGCAGTTGCCGGACTACTTGTCGAACCTGGCGGCCCGGCTGGTAAAAGAGCAGACGGAGATGCTGGAAGAGTTGGCGGCGCTCCGAGACAACATCGAGCACATCAAGGACATTGTGGCGCTGCAGCAGGGCTATGCGAGAATTTCCGAGGTGCCGGAACTTCAGCCGCTGGCCGAGTTGATAGAACACGCCTTGCGCATCAATGCCGCCGGCATGGAGCGCCACCAGGTCCACGTTATCCGTCAATACGCCCGGGTGCCAGAGGTGGTGGCGGTCGAAAGGCAGGGGGTTTTGCAGATCCTGGTAAACCTGATCAGCAATGCCAAGTATGCCCTGGAGGGGGCCGCCCCTTTGGAAAAGCGCCTTGTCCTGCGGACCGAGGCCCTGGGCAACGACCGGGTGAAGGTGTCCGTCATTGACAACGGCATTGGCATCCCGGCAGAGAATCTGACGCGCATCTTCGAGCTTGGCTTTACCACCCGCAAGCAAGGACACGGCTTTGGTTTGCACAATGGGGCCCTGGCCGCCACAAGAATGGGCGGCGCCTTGAGTGTCCACAGCGACGGCCCGGGCAAAGGCGCCACCTTTGTCCTCGAACTCCCTTGCCAGCCCATGGCCGGCACCCCTTGAAACCCCGGGCCATGAAAACCAACCTCCGCATTCTCGTCATTGATGATAACCGCGCGATCCATGATAGTTTTCGCAAAATCCTTTGCCCGGCCCAGTCCGAGAACAATGCACTGGACGAGGCGGAGGCCGTGCTCTTTGATTCCACCGCCGCGCCTCCACAACGGCTCCCCTTCGAGATCGATTCGGCCTATCAAGGCCAGGAGGGACTGAACCTGGCAGAAAAGGCCCTCCGCGGGGGGCGTCCCTATGCCCTGGCCTTTGTGGATGTGCGCATGCCGCCGGGCTGGGACGGCATCGAAACCACCGCCCGCATCTGGCAGGCCGAGCCAGACCTCCAAATCGTGATCTGCACCGCTTACTCGGATTATTCCTGGGAGCAGATGATGGCCAGGCTGGGCCGCTCCGATCGCCTCCTCATTTTGAAAAAACCATTCGAGCCGGTCGAAGTCTTGCAGTTGGCCGCCGCCTTGACCGAGAAATGGCGCCTGCACCAGGAGGCTAAGCGACAGTTGGACCACCTGGAAACCCTGGTGCAAGAACGCACCCGCGTGCTCCGCCACACCAACGAGCGGCTCGAAACCGAAATCGCCGAACGCCAACGCGCCCAGGCCGAGCGCGAGCTCTTGATTGCCCAACTGCGCGAAGCCCTGGCCAGCGTCCAAACCTTGAGCGGCTTGATTCCCATCTGCGCTTCCTGCAAGAAAATCCGCGACGACCAAGGCTTCTGGCAACGGGTCGAGACCTACATCACCGAGCATTCCGACGCCAAGTTTAGCCATGGCCTCTGCCCCGAATGCACGCCCAAATTCTTTCCGGGCCTGGAACTTCCCGCAGTGCGGGTCAGTCAAGTTGCTCCTGAGAGTTAGAAAGGCTGCGCCTCAGACCACCGCTGGAATCGAGATTGCCTGGAGGGGTTCATTGAGCATTGAGTATTGGTCATTGGTCATTGAGTGTCGGGCAGGGCGTCCACGACCTGGCCAATTCGCGCAGCGAAAGACCACCGCCGATCCGCAAGTACATGCGGCGTCAGCCGCGGGCATTCCTCAATAACCAATGATCGTTTTTCAATTCTCAATTCTCAATTCACCTAAAAGAAACGCCGGCTGAGCGCACTTTCGCAATCGCAGCGGAACTTGACCTGATTACGACGAGTTTTGCCGGTCAAGAACTTTAGGCGGTTGCCCTCCCTGTCCAGCGCCACCGCGCGATAACCCTACGGGCCAACCTGGTGCTTGGGTTGCAGCTCCTGGCCGCCGTCAACGAACACTTGCCAGGGCGGCCCAAATCTGCAACCGTTGCAGCCGCGAAAGTTCCGCTCGGGGCCTCGGCCTGCCAGAGCGGACGGCGGCGAACGCAATTCGGCAAAACACAGAATCGAGCATGAACACCGTAACCTCACTCAAAACCGTCAAAGGCAACACCAAGTCCAGGGTTGAAGCAGAACTGTCGCGCACGGGCGGCCTGCTGCGGCTGGCGCCCAATTGGGTGCCCCGCTCCTTCCTCCAGCCGGGCCTGCGCATCAAGCTGCATCCCGAGGACACCTACGCTTACGGCGCCGATCGCGGCGGGATTGACGAGCGCTGGTTCGCCTCCACCACCGAGGCCGCCAATGAAGGCCGCGTCCCCGACGAGGGCCTGAGCTATTGCGTGGCCGGCCAGGAACGCTTCACCCTCCGCCAGGCCGTCCAAGACGCCGGCCCCACCCTCGTCGGCAAGGTCATCTGGAAAAAATATGCCCGCTGGCCGGTCTATTCGAAGTTCTTCGACAACATGGGGCCGATTCCGCATCACATGCACCAAAACGCCAGGGAGGCCAAACTCGTCGGCCAGGACGGCAAGCCGGAGGCTTACTATTTCCCGCCGCAACAGAACAATGTGGGCAACAACTTTCCATACACTTTCTTCGGCCTGGAGCCCGGCACCACCAAAGCCCAGGTGCGGAAGTGCCTCCAGGACTGGAACAAGGGCGACAACGGCATCCTCGACCTCTCCAAGGCCTATCGGCTCAAACCCGGCACCGGTTGGCTCGTCGGCCCGTGCATCCTCCATGCCCCCGGCTCCCTCTGCACCTACGAACCGCAATGGGGCAGCGACGTCTTCGGCATGTACCAAAGCATGGTCGAAGGCCGCTATGTCCCCTGGGGCCTCCTGGTCAAGGACATGCCCAAGAGCAAGCACAAGGACATCGACTTCATCGTGGACCAGCTCGACTGGGAGGCCAATGTGGACCCCAACTTCAAAGACCACCACTACCTCGAACCCGTCCCCGTGGCCGACACCCGCAAGGAGGGCTACCTGGACCGCTGGATTGTCTATGGCAAGATCAACCGCCAACAACTGTTCTCCGCCAAAGAACTCACCGTCGAACCCCGCGCTCAATGCACCGTCAAAGACCACGGCGCCTACGGCCTGATTTGCGTCCAGGGCGTCGGCAAAATCAACCGCCAGCCCCTCAACAGCCCCAAACTCATCCGCTTCACCGAACTGACCGAGGACGAATACTTCTGCACTGAGGACGGCGCCCGGGCCGGCGTGACGTTTGAAAACGCCAGTGAAACCGAACCCCTCGTCTGCCTCCGCTACTTCGGCCCGGAAGTCAATCCCGAGGCGCCGGAGGTGGGGGCGTATAAGCACAGCGCGACCAAGTGAGCTCGGCCAACCAGCTCAAATGCCAAGAATTGTGCCATGCAAACGACCTCACCAAATGAACCCGCCAGCCCTTCGCCCGAACCAGCGCGCGCTCTCTCCCGGCGCCAGTTTCTCGGCCGCAGCGGCGCGGCCGCCGCCACCTCGGCCCTGGCGGGCCTCAGCCTGCCCTGGGTCCACGCCGGCGAAGACAACACGATTCGCCTGGCGCTGATTGGCTGCGGCGGGCGCGGCAGCGGCGCGGTGGCCGACGCCTTCGACTCGCCCCACGGGCCGGTCAAGCTGGTGGCCATGGCCGACCTCTTCGCCAACCGATTGGAAAACGCCTTGCAGGCGCTGTCCGAAAGATTTCCGGAGCGCGTCGAGGTGCCGCCGGACCGGCGGTTCGTGGGCTTCGCGGCCTGCCGCCAGGCCATCGATTGCCTGCGCCCGGGCGATGTCGCCATGCTCACCGGCTACTCGGGGTTCCGCCCCGGGCAACTCGAATACGCCGTCGAAAAGGGGGTGAACGTCTTCATGGAGAAATCCTTCGCGCCGGATGCGGTGGGCTTGCGGCGGGTGCTCAAGGCGGGGGAGGCCGCCGCCAAGAAGAACCTCAAGATTGCCGCCGGCCTCCAGTGCAGACACTCGCGCAACCGCCAGGAACTCATCCAGCGCATCCGCCAGGGCGAGCTTGGCCAGGTGCAGCTCATTCGCGCCTACCGGATGCAGCCGGTCGGGCCCCTGGGCCGGCGTCCGCCCAATGAAAAAGACTTGTATTGGCAGATTCGCAATTTTGTCCATTTCCTCTGGGTCTCGGGCGGACTTTTCGCGGAGATGAACATCCACCAAATCGATGAGCTGTGCTGGATCAAAGACGCCTGGCCGGTGACGGCGCACGGCATCGGCGGCCGGGCGGCCAACAGCGCCGATTGCAGCCAGAACCTCGATTCCTTCACGATCGAGTGGACCTTTGCCGATGGGACCAAGGCCCTCGACGTGGTGCGCTGGCTTGGCAAATGCCACGAGGAGTTCGCCACCTACATCCATGGCACGCAGTGCGCCGCCCAATTCTCCGGCCCGCACCACCTCGGCACCGTCCACACCTACAAGGACCAGCGTTGCACCCCGGACAACATCGCCTGGCGCGCGCCCAAGGAAGACTTCACCCCCTGGCAGGCCGAGTGGAACGCCCTGCTCCAGGCGATCCGCAAAGACCTGCCCCACAACGAAGCCGGGCGCGCCGCCAGGTCGAACCTGGCCGATCTCATGGGCCGCGCCGCCGTGCATACGGGCCGCCTGATCACCTGGGACGAAATGCTGGCCTCGAATTTCCAGTTTTGCCCGAATATCGACCAACTCACCCCGGACAGCCCGCCTCCCATTCAGGCCGATGCCCAGGGGCGCTATCCTGTGCCCGTGCCGGGGGAATGGAACGAAATTTGAGCCGTTAAACGAGTTAAAGAGGTTACAAGCTTACAAGCTTACAAGGTTGCACGGTTACATGGCTATACCGCGTGCGGGCATAGGCCGGGCTTTTGTCACTCGTCACTCGCCACGGTTGTTCAGTCTCCATGAAGCGAGTCTGCATTTTTTGTGGTTCCAGTCTCGGGGCGCTGCCGCAATACTCCGCTGCCGCTCGGCGGTGCGGGACCGTGCTGGCGGGGCGCGGGCTGACGCTGGTGTATGGCGGCGGGAAGATCGGGCTGATGGGGGTTTTGGCGGATGCGGTGTTGGCCGCCCGAGGGGAAGTCATCGGCGTTATTCCGCGCAAGATGATCGACCGCGAAGTAGCGCACCACGGTATTAGTTCGCTAATTCCCGTGGACTCGATGCACGAGCGGAAGCGGAAAATGGCGGACCTGGCGGAGGCCTTCCTGGCGCTGCCCGGCGGGGTCGGGACCATGGAAGAGCTTTTCGAAGTTTTCACCTGGCTCCAGCTCGGGTTGCATCATAAGCCGGTCGGACTGCTCAACGTCTCGGGGTTTTATGACTCGCTGCTCGAGTTTCTCGCCCACATGCGGGGGCAACGCTTTTTGAAACCGCAGCACCTGGAAACGTTGCTGGTGGACCAGGACATCGAGGTCCTGTTGGACCGATTGGCCGGCTTCACCCATCAGACGCCTAACCGATGAACGAGCCACTGGCACCGTGCACTTCCTTGCTCCTCCTGCTGACGGGGGTGGTTTCTTTCCTCCAATTCCAAAACCCCCGGCTGGAGGAGAAGTTCATCTTTAGTCCGGAGCGCATTCTGGCCCGGAAGGAATATTACCGCCTGCTCAGCCCCGCCTTTTTGCACGCCGGCTGGGAGCATTTGCTGTTGAACCTGATCAGCCTGTATGCCTTCGGCAGCGTGCTGGAGGTTTCCTTGGGCCAGGGGCAGTTTCTGCTGATTTACTTTGGCGCTGTCATCGGCGGCAACCTGCTTTCACTTTACGTCCACCGCCACCATGATTACCGGGCCTATGGCGCGTCCGGGGGCGTGTGCGGCATCATCTTCGCCTTCATCCTCAGGTTTCCCGGAGGCCGGATCACTCCGCTCTTTATCAGCCAGCTCTCGATTCCCGCCTGGATTTACGCCCCCGGCTTCATGCTGCTGTCGTTTTACGGGTTGAAGCGGAACAAGGACAACATCGGGCACGATGCGCACCTCGGGGGCGCCATCGTGGGCCTGCTCATTACCGCCGCGCTCCGCCCCCGGCTGGTCCGCGCCCATTGGGAAGTCTTTCTCCTGGTCCTGGGCGGCGCGATTCTGCTCCTGGTCTATCTGTGGTTTAATTCGCTGGGCCTGCCGCTCTCGGCCTTCTTCACCCGCCGCCGCCGCAAAACCAGCCCGCCCCAATACAGGCAGCAAGACCTGGAAGTCGACGCCATCCTCGAAAAAATCTCGGGCCAGGGAGTCGACAGCCTGACCGCCGAGGAAAGGGCCTTGCTCGAGCAGGCCTCCGGCCAATACCGCCGGCGGGAGGAATCCAAGAAACCCGAATCCGGTTTGGCGGTCTAACCGCGATCATTTCCAACGGATTTTGGGATCGGGCAGGTGGTTGAGGGGAGAGCGGACCGGCAACGGGGCGTATGCCGGGGGACTTGTGACCCGAACTTGGATAAGGCACGTTTCGGTCTGGTTCTGCATTATTTCAGTATTGGCATCCTGGGGGGGAGCCTGTTATGAGACATGGACCAGGAAAGCGTTAAGCATGAACAAGACGGCCAGCATACTCGTGGTGGATGACGATCCGGCCATCCGGCAGCTTCTTTCCCAAATCCTGTGCACGAGCGGCTACGAGGTTTGGGAGGCCGCCACCGGCCAGCAGGGGCTGCAGTTGACACGGGAGCGGCGCCCGGACTTGGTGCTGCTGGATGTGAGACTGCCGGATCTGAGCGGGATTGAGGTCTGTCGGCGCATCAAGGCGGATGGGGCGTTGGCGGACGTGTTCGTGGTTTTGGTTTCCGGGGAGGCGACGAGCACCGCCCACAAGGTTGACGGACTGGAAATCGGGGCGGATGATTACGTCACCAAACCGGTGGAGTTGAATGAGTTCCTGGCCCGGATTCGAACGATCTTACGTCTCCGGGATACCACCGTGGCGCTGCGGGCCAGCGAACAACATTACCGGCAGTTGGTCGAAATCCTGCCCGAGGCCGTCGGCCTGATTGACCTGGAAGGCCGGTTTCTGGGTATCAACTCGCAGACGGTGGCGATGCTGGGCTATGCTGAGGCGGGGGAGTTGCTGGGGAAAAGCCTCTTCGACCTGGTCCCAGCGGAGGCGCAGGAACGGCTCCGGGCCGGCCTTGGGACGGTGCTGCGAACCGGCAGCGTACGAAACCTTGAGGCCACAGGGCTCAGAAAGAATGGCACTTGTCTGCCGGTGGAGTTGAGCGCCGCGGTGTTGCGGGGCGCGCACGGCCAACCCATCGAAATAGTCGGCGTAGCGCGCGACCTTACCGAGCGCAAGCGGGCGGAGAGGCAGAGCACTTTTTTCTCGCTCTTGGGGTATCGCCTGAGCGCGGCGATTGCGCCCGAGGGGGCCGCCGGCATTATCCTGGAAGTCGCCCAGGAACTCTTCGGCTGGGATGCCGGCTATGTCCATTTGTATTCGCCAGCGGAGGACAAAATCATCCCGGTCCTGACCTTTGACACCCTGGAGGGCCAGCGGCAGCCAATTCGGCCCGCGAGTTCGACGCTGGAGCCCAGCCCGCTGATGCGCCTGATCTTGGAGGGGGGAGCGCAGTTGATAGACCGGGAGGACACCGCTGCTGTTCCGGCGGCTCCGGTTTTGTCGGGCGGGGTCAATCGCCGCTCAGCTTCGATGATGTATGTGCCGATTCATTCGAGCGGGGCCGTGGTTGGCATTCTGTCCCTTCAAAGCTATGTGCCCCGAGCCTATTCGCAGGAGGATTTGCGGGTCCTCCGAACCCTGGCCGACCATTGTGGCAATGCGTTGCAGCGAATCAAAATGGCCGACGCCTTGCGGGAAGCGGAAGCCAAGTATCGCGGCATCTACGAGAACGCCTCCGAGGGGATTTTCCAGACGACGCCCGAGGGTCGCATCCTCAGCGCCAATCCCGCCTTGGCTCGCATGTTGGGCTACCAAACCGCCGAACAATTAACGTCCAGCGTCACCGATGTGGAGCGGCAGCTTCATGTCGCCCCAGAGAGATGGCAAGAGTTCAAACGGTTGGTGGAAACCCAGGGACAGGTGCGGCGCTTTGAGCTGGAAGTGTACCACAAGGACGGGAGCAAGCTTTGGGTTAGCATGAACGCCCGCGCGGTTCGCGATGAGAGCGGCGCGGTGCAGTACTACGAGGGCACCAACCAGGATATCACCGATCAGAAAAATACCCAGCAACGCCTGGCCGACACGCTGGAACTGAACCAGGCAATTCTGAAGGGCTCTTCGGTGGGCATCGCTGCTTACCTCGCCTCCGGCCGATGTGTTTTCGCCAACGAAGCCATGGGGGAGATTGTAAACGCCAGCCGGGAACAGTTGCTGGCGCAGAACTTCCGGGAAATTGTCACGTGGGAAAACTGCGGGCTGCTAAAGATGGCGGAGCAGACCTTGCGCCGCCGGCAGGCGCATCGGGGCCAAATCCATTATGTGACTGGCGCGGGTAAGGAGGTTTGGCTGGATTGTCAGATGGCTGCGTTTGTCAGCGGCGGTGAACTGCATTTGTTGGTCCTGAACAATGATATCACGGAGCGCAAGCGCTTGGAGCATGCGATCCTGGAAGTCAGCGAGCGCGAACAGCGCCGAATCGGACAGGATATTCACGACGGGCTGTGCCAGCAACTCTTTAGCACTGCCATGGCGTGTAATCTGCTCAGACAGGACCTGGCGGCGCAGTCACGGCCCGAGGCCGCGGTCGCCGCCAAGATCCTGACGCAAATCAATAACGGGATTGCGGAGGCTCGCAGCCTGGCGCGGGGACTTAGCCTTTCGCATGTGGCCAGGGAAGGGTTGGCAGCGGCGTTGCAGGATTTGGCCCACAAGACGAATCACGATTTCCGTGTCAGTTGCGTTGCCGAATGTCCAGACTGCCTTTCGGTCAGCGATCCCGTCGCAGCCGCACATCTTTATCGAATCGCCTCGGAAGCCGTGCACAATGCCGTCAAGCACGCCCGGCCCAGACAGATTGTCATTTCGCTTACTGTCCTGGCGGACACAGCGTGCCTGTGCATCGCGGATGATGGGATCGGCATCGATGTCGGCCAGGCCCCGGGAGCCGGCCTGGGCTTGGAGATGATGCGGCACCGTGCGGATATCATTGGGGGCGAGTTGAGCATCCAAAGGGGCCAGTCAGGGGGAACAAAGGTCTCCTGCCGTTTTCCCAGGAGCTTGTGCCGATAAGCCAACGGCCTCGGCGCATGCGGCCCAGCCGGAGGAGGGCAGTAATGCCGGCGCAACCCCCGGTGGGTCCCCTGGACCATTTCCAGTTTCGCCCCGGATTGAATCCGTTCCCCTGAAGGTGTTAAGGTAGCGAGCGTGATTCGACCTCGCATATGACGTATGATGGCGCACTCGGCTAACAACAAGCGGGTCCGGGTCCTGTTGGTGGATGATCATCCGTTGGTCCGTCAGGGATTACGCCACACGATTGCTGGAGAGCGCGACCTGGTAGTGTGCGGTGAGGCCGAGGACCGAGCAGGCGCGCTGGCGGCCATCGCCGCGACGCAACCAAACCTGGTGATTGTGGATCTGAGCCTGAAGAACTCAAGCGGTCTGGAACTAATCAAGGACATTCACAAACGCCACCCCAGGACGTTTGTGCTGGTGCTGTCCATGCACGACGAATCGCTCTATGCGGAACGTGCCATTCAGGCCGGGGCGAGCGGCTACATTTCCAAGCAGGAGGCCGCCACCAAGGTGCTGGACGCGGTGCGGCGGATCTTGGGCGGGGAGATTTACTGGAGCGAGCGAGCGGCAGCGCAGATCGCCTCCCGGGTGGCTCGCCCGGGCCGGGCCGGCCGGGGAGGGCCGCTGAACCGGTTGTCGGACCGGGAGTTGGAGATTTTTGAGCTTATCGGCAGTGGCTGGAGCACGGCTCGTATTGCCGGCCAGCTCCACATTGACGTGAGCACGGTGGAGACGTATCGGGCTCGCATCAAAGAGAAGATGGGTTTGAACGGCACGGGTGAGTTGCTCCAGGCGGCCATCCGTTGGCATGTGAGCAAGGCGGCTGGCCAGCAAGTGTGGCTGGAGCGGTCCAATTGAGGCTGGCGGGGGCAAGGTGGGGGCCCTGATTGGGTTCGGCGGCGGCGCCGGACTTCGGGGCGGAGCGGAGGGTCGGAGGGTTGAGCCAGTACTTGCTGTCGTGTTATCCGGTACAGCCGTGTCGGGCGGGGGCGCCACAACAAAATCCAAGTGGGCCACGACAGACAAGGCCGAGGCATTTTGCCTATAGTGAGAGGCAAAGATCGGAATCGGCGTTTGGACAGCGCGAGCGTTGTCGTGAGGGGGAGGACTTTGCGCGAAAGCGATTCCGGGGAGCAGGGGCCGAAGGTTGGCAAAGCAGTGGAGAGCCAACAAGTGCGGAGCCTTGTACTTGCATCTTCGCGGTCCTCCTTGTCTTTTTGCCGGGAGGCGGCGGGTAACTGGTCTTTGGCGGGGGGCTTTGGCCGGCAGGCGCCGCTGTTACAGGCCATCGTGCAATTCATTACAGTGATGTGGTAATGGGCCGGGATATAAGGACCAGGGCAGCGACGATCCGCAAGCCGGGGGCAAGTGTACTGATGGTCCATGGCAGATTGGAGTGACAATGAGAAACTGGCTTTCAGCAAGCGCGTTTATTAACCCGGTGTGGTATTGTGCGCGGACAAAACCCAAGCACGAGCGCCTCGCCGCGATGAGCCTGAGCCGGCACCTCGGTTTGGAGGTGTTCCACCCGCGCCTACGCATGGAGCGAGCGACCCGCCGTGGAGTCGTGCGGGTGATTGAACCGGTCTTCCCCTGCTACATTTTTGTGCAGTGCCCCAGCGCCGATTGTCTGGATGAGGTGCGTTATGCGTCAGGCATCAGCAGCCTGGTGCGTTTCGGCCAGAGAATCGCCACGGTGCCGGATGGGGTGATCGAAGAATTGAAAGAGTGCTTTGCGACGGAAGACCCGATGTTCGTTGAAGATCGTCTTTGTGCCGGGGCGGAGGTTGCCGTGGCCGAGGGCCCGTTTCTTGGGTTTTGCGGCATCGTGGTGCGGGTTCTGCCCTCGAAACAGCGGGTCCAGATTCTGCTTGATTTTCTCGGGCGGACCACCCTGGCGGAGGTAGATCGCAACTCACTGGTTTGCGAGAACCGGTGCATGGCAGACCTCATGCCGGCGATGGCCAGCCCTCGCCGGGAAAACGTTCGCGCGGCTTACGGAGGCGACTTCTAAGGCTCCAGGCCTGTTCACCAAAGTGGTTCAAGAGGATTGAAGAAGTCCCCCTGTTTTCTCTTGGGTGGAAACATGAGGGCGGAGAGGTTCTATGACGCGATTAAGCCGACAGGACAGGGTTCGCATCCTTCTGGTGGATGATCATCCACTGGTTCGCATCGCCTTACGGGACCTGATTCTCCGCGAACATGGCTTGGCGGTGTGCGGCGAAGCCGATGATCGGGTAGGAGCTTTGGCGGCCATTGCGGCCTCCAAGCCACACCTGGTCATTACAGATTTGGCCTTAAGAGATTCTGAAGGTTTAGAGCTCATCAGAAACATCCACAGGCGGTATCCCAAGATTCGGATCCTGGTCTTGTCCATGTACGATGAATCACTGTACGCGGAACGGGTCATTCGCGCCGGGGCGTGCGGCTACATTTCAAAGGAAGAGGCCACTACGAAAGTGCTGGAGGCGGTGCGCAAGATCCTGGGGGGTGAGATTTACTGGAGCGAAAAAGTGGCCGCCAACGTGGCCTCTAAGGTCGCCCGCGCTGTCGGCACCCTCAAAAAAGGCCGGCCGGTCGACTTGTTGTCGGAGCGCGAATTGGAGATTTTCGAGTTAGTCGGCAAAGGGGCGAGCACGGAGCAAATTGCCGCCTTTCTCCACATCGGCTCGAGCACCGTTGAGACCTACCGCTCGCGCATCAAAAGAAAAATGGATTTGAAGAGCGGCGTGGAACTCCTGCAAGCGGCCATCGGCTGGAAGATGGCCGGCGTGGTTTATCGCCATCGGCAATGGTGACGCTCGAGGGGGAGGCGCAGGCCAAGGCGGAGGAAGATGGCCAGTGGGGTTTGCCGCCGTGGGCGCTAGCGGTCTGCTTTCCCCGCCTGCGGCCTGAGCGCGTTCCCGGCGGTCTATCGCCGTCAGCCGGCCCGCTACAGGCTGCCGTGCCGCTCGGTTCTCGTGAGGGACAGGAGGAGGGCCCGCGCGCTGCCGCTATGAGGGCTGATCCGCCGCTTACGAGGCCGCCTCCAAATTTCCCAAAAAAAACCTTGCGCTTTCGGATTATTTCTCTAATATGGCCCCGTGTAGTTCTGTTGGTTTTCGGGAAAAATTGTCGTTCGTGAACTGCGTGAACTTATGGCACGGGCAATCCAAAACAAGCGGGTCCGAGTTTTGTTGGTGGACGATCATCCGTTAGTCCGTCAGGGATTACGCCACACCATTGCTGGGGAAGGCGACCTGGTGGTGTGCGGTGAGGCCGAGGACCGAGAAGGCGCCTTGGCGGCCATCGCCGCCACGCAACCAAACCTGGCCATCGTGGATCTGGGACTGAAAAGCTCGAACGGGCTGGAACTGGTCAAGGACATCCGCGAACACCATCCCAAGACCCTGGTCCTGGTGCTGTCCATCCACGACGAATCGCTCTATGCGGAACGGGTCGTCCGAGCCGGGGCGAGCGGCTACATTTCCAAGCAGGAGGCCGCCACCAAGGTGCTGGACGCGGTGCGGCGGATCTTGGGCGGGGAGATTTACTGGAGTGAGCGAGCGGCAGCGCAGATCGCCTCCCGGGTGGCTCGCCCGGACCGGGCCGGCCGGGGAGGGCCAGTGGACCGGTTGTCGGAGCGGGAGTTGGAGATTTTTGAGCTCATCGGCAGTGGCCGGAGCACGGCTCGCATTGCCAGCCAGCTCCACATTGACGTGAGCACGGTGGAGACGTATCGGGCTCGCATCAAAGAGAAGATGAGTTTGAACGACGCGGGTGAGTTGCTCCAGGCGGCCATTCGCTGGAATATGAGCGAGGCGGCTGGCCAGCAAATGTGGCTGGGGCAGCCGAATTGAGGCTGGCGGGTGCAGGGCGGCGGCGCTGGACTTCGGGGGGGATGGTTGCTACAAGGTTAATCCATTACCTGCTGTCGTGTTATCCGGTACATCCGTGTCGTGTGGCGGCACGACAAGAGAATCCAAGTTGGCCACGACAGACAAGGCGGAGGGATTTGTGAATATACTGGGAGTGAAGATCGGGATCTGCGCATGGACAGCGCGAGAGTTGTCGTGGGCCGTGGGTTTTTCCGCGCAAGTGGCTAAGGGGAGCAGGGCAGGAAAGTTGGCAAAGCAGTGGCAGGCCAGCAAGTGCGGAGCATTATACCGGCGCGTCCCTCGATCCTTCCTAAATACCACCGCTGGTCGGGAGCTCTGTGGTTAACCGTTCTCTGCCGAGGCCGGAGTCGTCTCGGTTATTCTTCGACCGGCCCTCGTTGCTTGAAGGAGTGGCGGCGCACCCGGCCCCCCAATCTCATTTCTTAAGCTTGCAGGCACCCTCCTCCGGCATGAATCTCAATTGCCAGGATCACCCTCCCAAGCCGGATAGCCTGTATCGGGACAACGGCGTTCCGCGATGGAAACGGGTGCTCGATGTGCTGTGCATCCTGGCGGCTGCGCCCGTGGTGCTCCCATTGAGCTGCCTGGTTGCGCTGGCGATTAGGGTTGTCTCCCCGGGGCCAGCCCTTTTCAAGCAGGAACGCATCGGCTACCGGGGCAGGCGGTTTATCTGCTTCAAATTCCGAACCATGGTGGTCAACGCCGACACCGACATTCACCAGGGACATTTAACTCATTTGATGACCTCGGATCGGCCCATGACAAAACTGGACGAGCGGGGCGACTCGCGCCTTATTCCGGGGGGGTTATGGCTGCGGTCCCTCGGTTTGGATGAATTGCCCCAGGTTCTCAACGTCCTCCGCGGCGAGATGAGTTTGGTGGGGCCTCGGCCCTGTGTGCCTTACGAGTGCGAACATTACCAGCCAAGGCATTGGGGCCGCTTCGGGACGCTGCCGGGCCTGACCGGGCTGTGGCAAGTCAATGGCAAGAACCGAACTACGTTCGAGCAAATGATGGACCTCGACCTTTGCTACGTGCGAAACAGATCGCTGCTGCTGGACCTGAAAATCATCTTAAAAACGATCCCAGCCTTGCTCGCCGAGGTTTATAACGCGCGCCGAAGGCGGGGGACCGTCGGCGCTCCGGTCGCCCAGGGCATCGCCCCGGATACGTCCTGCCCGCCGCGGCCATGAAAACAGGTTTCCAGAAGCTTCAAGAATAGATTAGGATGTAATCTGAAACAGGAGGGAGTTATATGTCCAAACAAGTCAAAGTCGGAGTCGTAGGCTGTGGGTACTGGGGGCCGAACCTGGTGCGGAACTTCAGGTCGCTCCCGGATTGCAGTTTGAAAACGATGTGCGATCTGAGTGAGGAGCGGCTCAAGCACCTCACGTCCTTGTACCCGGAAGTGAAAGGGGAAGGGGACTTCCGCAACATGCTCAACGGGGCCGGCCTGGATGCAGTGGCGATAGCCACCGGCGTGAACTTGCACTACCCGATGGCCAAGGCGAGCCTTTTGGCGGGCAAACACACGCTGATTGAAAAGCCCATGGCCGCCTCCTCAAGCGAGTGCGAGGAGTTAATCAACATCGCCAACCGGAAGGGGCTGGTGCTCATGGTCGGCCACACCTTCCTGTATTCGCAGGCCGTCAGGAAGATTAAGGAAATCGTGGACTGGGGCGACATTGGGGAGATTCGTTACATCTCCGCCCGGCGTCTCAACCTGGGGTTGTATCAGAAGGACATCAATGTGGCCTGGGATCTAGCTCCGCACGATCTCTCCATCATTCTCTATGTCATGGGAGAGCCGCCGGTCTGTGTCACTTGTCGCGGCAGCGCTCACATCACGCCGGGGGTGGAGGATGTGACTTTGATGCACGTGTCGTTTCCGAAGAACCGCTCCGCCATCGTGCACAGCAGTTGGCTTGATCCCAGGAAGATCCGGGAGATGACCATCGTGGGCAGCAAGCGGATGATCGTTTACGATGATGTTGCGCCGCTGGAGAAGATCAGAATCTTCGATGCGCGGGTGGAAAGGCCTCCGCACTACGACACCTTCGCCGAATTTCAGTATGCCTACCATTACGGGGACATGTACGCTCCCCATATCAAACAGGAAGAACCGTTGAAGGTGGAGTGCCAGCACTTCCTGGAATGCATCCAGACCGGCCAGACGCCCCTCAGCAGCGGGACGCGGGGGCTGGAAGTGGTCAAGGTTCTGGAGGCCAGTTCGGCCTCCCTGAGGCAAGACGGCAATCCGGTTCAATTCCTGGATGGCGCTCTCGCTCAGGCCTTGGCGTCCAGCGGGGGCAACGGGAACGGGCGGGCCAAGTACGCCACGGCCAGGCGCTACAAGAAGACCGTTGCCAACCGGCCGCGCCAAAGCATGGTCGCCGCCTGACCAAACTGAACCTGGCTTTATGGCTGCCTTGACTCAGTGCTATCAGCAAATCGCCCCGGACGTGAAACTGGGCCGTGGGGTTCGCCTCTACGGCTTTGCGAACCTTTACGGGTGCGAGATCGGCGAGGACGTGAAGATTGGAACTTTCGTGGAAATTCAGAAAGGGGCGAAGATCGGCAACCGCTGCAAAATCTCGAGCCACACTTTTATTTGTGAAGGCGTCATTTTAGAGGACGAGGTATTCGTGGGCCACAATGTCACTTTTATTAACGATCGTTATCCCCGCGCGACGAATGGCAACGGCCAGCTCCAGAATGAGGCCGACTGGCAATGCATTCGGACTTACGTCAAGCGCGGGGCCTCGATCGGTTCGGGGGCAATCCTCCTCTGCGGCATAACCGTGGGGGAGCGGGCCATGGTCGGGGCGGGCAGCGTGGTCACCAAGGATGTTCCACCCCTGGCCGTTGTGGCCGGCAATCCCGCCCGGGTCATCAAGCTGTTGCCCCGAGAATAGGTTTATGAACATACCGTTTCTTGATCTCAAGGCACACCATCAACCAATCGGTGAGCAACTCGACAGCGCCATCGCGGAAGTCATCGACAGCGCGGCGTTTGCCGGGGGCCCATTCGTGGCCGCCTTTGAGCGGGATTTCGCCGCCTATTGCGGCGCCGGCTTTGCTGCCGGAGTCGGCAGCGGCACGGACGCCCTTTGGCTGACCTTGCTGGCCCTGGGCGTCGGTCCTGGGGACGAAGTCATCACCGTGCCGAACACGTTCATGGCTACGGCCGAGGCGATCAGCTTCTGCGGGGCCCGCCCGGTGTTTGTCGATTGCGACGAGCGGACCTACACCCTCGATCCCAGCCAGCTTGAACGGGCTATCACGCCCAGGACCAAAGCCATCCTCCCAGTTCACCTGTTCGGTCAGACGGCCGATATGGATGCCATACTGGAGATTGGCCGCAGGCTCGGCATCCCGGTGGTCGAGGATGCCTGCCAGGCCCATGGCGCCCTCTACAGGGGCAAGAAGGCCGGCACCCTGGGCGTGGCCGGATGTTTCAGTTTCTATCCGGGCAAGAACCTGGGGGCTTTCGGCGAGGCGGGCGCAGTCGTTACCAATGATCGGGAACTGAGCGCGAAGATCACGGTGCTCCGGGATCATGGGCAAGCGCGCAAGTACTTCCACTCGCTTATTGGCTGGAACGCCAGGATGGATGGCATTCAGGGGGCCGTCCTCAGGGTCAAGCTCAAGTTGCTCGATGTTGCCAACTCCAGGCGGAGGGCGCATGCCCGGCTCTATGATGAGCTGCTCGGGGACACGGAGGAGATTGTCACGCCCTTGGTCGCCCCGCACCGCCAGCACGTCTATCACATTTACGCCGTCAGGGTGAAACACCGCGACCGGGTGCTCCGGGAAATGGCCGCCAAAGGCATCGCCTGTGCCATTCATTATCCGATCCCGGTTCACCTGCAGGAGGCCTACCGCGGCCTGGGCTACGGCAAAGGATCGTTCCCGGTGGCTGAGCGGTGTGCCGAGCAGTTCCTCTCCCTGCCGATGTATCCGGAGTTGACCAGCGACCAAATCCGCACCGCGGCTGAGCAATTGAGGGCCTGCGTCCAGAGCCGCATACCGCAGGAATGCGTGGCTTAAGGCCATGCCCGACACGGGGGTTAACACGCAGCGAACGACGCCTTTGGGCCGGCTCGAGCAACCGGTCACGCTCGACCCGTTGCAATATCCGGGGTGGGATTCGGTGGTGGCCGCGCATCCTGGCGGTTCATTTTTTCACCTGGCGGCCTGGGCACGCGTGCTTCAGGATACCTACGGGCATCGCCCCTTCTATCTGTGCCGTTTCGCCGATGGCCAACTGGAAGAGCTCCTGCCGCTCATGGAAGTCGCCAGCCCCTGGACCGGCCGTCGCGGGGTGTCGCTTCCCTTTACCGACTTCTGCCCTCCGCTCGGCACCCGAGACCACCCGCCACGGATGCTGTATGAGTCGGCCCTGGAGTGTGGCCGCCAACGCAGGTGGCGCTATCTCGAGTGCCGGAGCAGCAGCTACGGGTGGCTGAAGGCGCCGCCATCCCTGGCATTTTACGGCCATCGGATCGACCTTGAGCGCGGACCAGAGGCTCTTTTTCAGGGGTGCGATGCCGCCGCGCGGCGGGGCGTCAGGAAGGCGGAGGCCGCTGGGTTAAAGGTCGAATTCACAAACCGCCCGGAGTCGGTGCGGACCTTTTACGCCCTCCACTGCCGGACACGCCAGCGGCACGGGGTGCCGCCGCAGCCGTTTCGGTTCTTCGAGAACATCGCCCGCCACGTGCTCGGCCAGGGCCTTGGGGTGGTCGAGACCGTGCGGCTCCAGGACAGGCCGGTGGCGGCCGCGGTCTTTTTTCACAGTGGCCGGCAGGCCCTCTACAAGTTTGGAGCCTCAGATTATGAGTTTCAAGTTGCGCGGCCGAACAATCTCTTGATGTGGGAGGCCATCAAGCGGTATGCCGCCGACGGGTTCGCGACTTTGCACCTGGGCCGGACAAGCCTGGCCGACGCTGGCTTGCGGCGGTTCAAGCTCGGCTTCGGGGCCCGCGAGGAGCGGCTCGAGTATTATAAGTACGACTTTCCGAAGCAGGCCTTTGTTGCGGACAAGGACCGCGCCGAGGGCCCGCTCAACAGCCTGTTTCGCTGCCTGCCCGGTCTCCTGCTGCGGCTGGCTGGCCAGGCGCTGTATCCCCATCTGTCTTGACCGCTTAACTGATCCCTTGGCGGCCGATGGTGGACCTCCAATTTGCGATCACCGCCCCTTCAACGCTTCAACGCTCTTACATTTGAAGGTCTCAACGTCCGCATGACGAAAACAAGCCATGAATGAGAAACTAGCAGCCGCTCCGCCCGCGGGAATGAGTCTGGGCGATATCCTCTACGTCGTTTTCCGGCACAAGTGGAAAATTGCGCTGATTTCGGCCGCCGGCATCGCCGGCGCCGTTGCCCTCTATTTCTTCTGGCCCCTGCCTTATCAGTCGGAGGCCAGGCTCTTTGTCAAGTACATCGTCGATACGAAAGCCCCGGCCCAGGGCGCGGCGAATGAGCCCGACAAGATCAAAGTGCCCAGCGAGCGCGGCGGCGAAACCGTGGTCAATAACGAGGTGGAAATCCTGACCAGCCTCGACCTGGCGCAACAAGTCGCCGCGACCCTGCCGCCGGACTTGCTGGCCAAGCTTGGCGGCAAGACCAATCTCACGCGGGCCACCATGGCCATCCAGCAGGGCCTGTTGCCGGAAGTGGCTAAGAAGACCGATGTGATTCACGTCGTCTTCAAGCACGGGGATGCTGGCGTGGTCCAGCCCGTCCTCAAGCAACTCATCGACACCTACCTCAACCGCCAGGCGGAGATTCACCGCGCCGTCGGCCTCTACGACGAGTACCTGACCCGCCAGAGGGACGAGCTCCGCTCCCGCCTCTCCGCCACCCGGGAAGACCTGCGGAAAGCCAAAGAAAAGGCCGGTATCCTCTCGCTCGAGGACACTAAAAAGACCTACGCCGACCAGATGGCCAAAATCCAGGGGGCGATTTTGGAGGCGGATGCCCAGTTGGCGGAGCGCCAGGCCGAGGTCAACGCTATGGCCAAAGCCTTCCCCACCAACTCGGAGTCCGCCGCCACCCTCGCAGGAGTTTCCACCGGCTCCGCCGCAACCAACTCGGCGGCGGCAACCAACGCTCCGGCCCCCGTGCCTTCTGAAAAGCTGGCCGAATACAAAAGGGTCTGCGGCCTGCTGGAGAGCCTGGGCAGACGAGAACAGGAACTCCGGCTCCAGTTCACCCCTGAAAACCGGTTGGTCAAGGGCGTCGCGGAACAAATTGGCGAGGCCGAAAAGCGCAAGAAAAAGCTCGAGGACGAAATCCCGGCTCTGGCGGCGGTGAAAGTCGAAGAGCCGAGAGGCATTGCCCTCCCGCCGGCGGCTGCCCTCAACCTCGGCCCGCGCATGGAACTGATTGCCGACGCCGCCAAGGTCCCTGGCCTCGAAAGCAAGATTATGGTGCTCACCAACCAGCTCGACAGAATCCGCAAGGAATTTGGCTCTTTGACAGCGGCCGAAGGGGCCATCACCGAACTGGAATTGTCCAAGCAAGTCCAGCAGGCGCAGTACGACTATTTCCAGAAGGCCCTGGACGAACTCCGTGCCGACGAGCAGTTGGGCGCCGGCAGAAGCTCCAATATCATCCCCATCCAGACGGCCTCTCCGGCGTTACGTGATGCTTCGAAACTGATGAAGGTAATTGCGCTGCTCCTCTTTGGCAGCATCGGCGCCGCCTTTGCCCTGGCGTTTGTGATCGAGCTTTATCTCGACCCGTCGCTCAAACGCCCCATCGAGGTCGAGGCCAGGCTCGGCCTGCCTCTCTATATTTCCATCCCCCGCATGGGCCTCAATGGCAAGTCTCGGCTTCTGGGAATCGCAAGGAAGGTCCCCCTGCTTCCACAAAACGCAAGTGGGGCGGGCGTCCCGCCTGCCGCCCAAACAGGCAATGGAAACAATGGAGCGCCTCCGGACGTTGCGAGCGCCCCTTCCGCCTCGTCGCCGCCTTCGGTTGGTTTAGAGGAAAACGGCAGCCAGACCTCGCCATTAGCCTCAGCGAACTCACCCCCTTCGCGCCCTGGTTCCTTGGTTGCCAGTTCTTCCACCGAAATCGCCCCTTGGGACCCCAGGCACAAGATGCGGCCATTCTACGAAGCCTTGCGCGACCGTCTGATCACCTTCTTCGAGGTCAAGAACCTCACCCACAAACCCAAACTGGTGGCGTTGACGAGCTGCTTGGAAGGCGCAGGCGTCACCACCATCGCCGCCGGCCTGGCCGCCTCTCTCTCGGAAACCGGGGATGGGAACGTGCTGTTGGTGGAAATGAACCAGCAGGGCGCCGCTCACCAGTTCTACCAAGGCGACCTTGCCTGCGGGCTGGATGACGCCCTGGAGGCCGACAAGCGGGGCGGCGCCCTTGTCCAGGACAACCTTTACGTCGCCACGGAAGCGACGGGCAACGACAGGCTGCCCCAAGCCCTGCCCAAACGTTTCAAGCACCTGGTGCCCCGGCTCAAGGCCAGCGATTACGACTACATTATTTTCGACATGCCGCCCATCAGCCAGATCAGCATGACGCCCCGCCTGGCCCGGTTCATGGACATGGTCCTGATGGTCGTCGAATCCGAGAAGACGGACCGCCAGGTCGTCAAGCGCGCCAGCTCGATGCTGGCCGAATCCGGGGCTAACGTCGGCGTCGTCCTGAACAAAGGCCGCACTTACGTCCCCCGCCGCCTCCTGCAGGAACTCTAATCGTGGACCACAGACCCCGGACCGCAGGCGACGGACCACGTTTGGATGCTGTAACTGTTGAGGTCGTTCCGCTTAACTGGAAATAAGCGGAAATATCTGCAAGAACCGCTGCCGCGCCCTTTGCAGCGGGCAGGAACCGGCTCCTGGCCGGGCCCGAACCGAAGCGGCGCTGTCAGTTTGGCATTCACCGGGTGATAGCTTTAGCACGTTTTGGGCGGGAGGCCAAATGGTCCATTGGCTGTATTGGCTGTATTGGGAAATTTGCCGGTGTTTTTGCTCCTGGAGTCGCCAGGAACAAGCGGCTTTGCTGCGGAAGGCCAGGCCATGGTTCGGGCCTTCAGCCCTCAGCAGCGGGTCAATTCCCAGGCGCTTTAGCCGGCCCCTCTCCGCCGAAAATGGTTCAACGGTTCAACGCGGCCACGCTTCAGCACCCCCGCCAGCGTTTCACCCATGTAACCAGGTAACCTTTGTAACCTCGTAACTGATTCACGACCGTGCTTCGCACCCGCCTCTACTACAACATCAAGCCGTTGGTTCCTTTGTCCGCCCGGCTGGCGATTCGGCGCTGGTTCGCCCTCCGCAAGCGCGAGCAGGTCGGGGATGTCTGGCCCATTTTGCCCGGTTCCGAGCGGCCACCCGAGGGCTGGCCCGGCTGGCCCGAGGGCAAGCAATTCGCCCTCGTCCTCACCCACGATGTCGAGGGACAGGCCGGCCTGGACAAATGCCGCCAACTGATGGAACTCGAGCTGAAACTGGGCTTCCGCTCGTCGTTCAATTTTGTTCCCGAGCACGGGGCCCGGGTTTCGCGTGAGCTCCGGGAGGAGTTGACGGCCAACGGCTTCGAAGTCGGCGTCCACGACCTTCACCACGACGGCAAGCTCTTCCGCGACCGTGAATCCTTTGTCCGAGGCGCCGTCCGCATCAACCACTACCTGAAAGACTGGGGCGCCGTCGGCTTTCGCGCCGCCTTCATGCTCCACAACCTGGACTGGCTGCACGACCTGAACATCCAGTACGACGCCTCGACCTTCGACACCGACCCCTTCGAGCCTCACCCCAACGGCCAGCACACCATCTTCCCCTTCTGGGTCCCAAGAAGCGCCGAGTCCGCCGTCAACCCTCAACCCTCAACTATCAGCCATTCAGGCGGCTACGTGGAACTCCCCTATACCCTGGTCCAGGACTCGACCCTGTTCCTGCTGCTGGGGGAGCGCCACCCGGACATCTGGTTCCAGAAGCTGGACTGGATAGCGAGGCACGGCGGCATGGCGCTGTTGGACACGCACCCGGACTATATGGCCATGAACGGAGCCAGCCAGGTGGCATGGGAATATCCGGCCGCATTCTACGCGGAACTCCTCCAATACATCCGTTCCACCTACTCCGGCGCCT
This sequence comes from Verrucomicrobiota bacterium, assembly GCA_049518415.1. Lineage (GTDB taxonomy): Bacteria > Verrucomicrobiota > Verrucomicrobiia > Limisphaerales > UBA8199 > CAVQND01. The sequence goes on along the minus strand of JBEKRX010000006.1, from coordinate 55,460 downwards.
GCTGGCACGCGTTGCCGCGCCAAGTGGCCGGCCTGGTCGCCCAACACCGTCTGCAGCCCCGCCCCAAGCCCCGGCGCATCTGCATGGTCACCTATTCCCATTACCTGTCCGACGCCCGGGTGAAACGATATGCCGAGGCCTTGGCCGAGCGGGGGGACTACGTGGACGTGGTCGCCTTGCAGGGAGCCCCGGGGCATTCGGTACGGGAGAAAGTCGGCAATGTAAACCTAGTCCGCCTCCAGCCGCGCTTCGGCAAGAATGAGAAGTCCAAACTGTCCTTCCTTCTGCCGGTGCTGCGCTTCCTGTTTGTTTCCTCGGTCTGGGTCGCCCGCCGGCACGCCCGCAAACCCTACGACCTGCTTCACATCCACAACGTGCCGGATTTCCTGGTTTTCGCCGCGTTGTATCCTAAGCTTGGAGGCGCCAAGGTCATCCTCGACATCCACGACATCGTCCCGGAATTCTATGCCAGCAAGTTCGGCGCGCGGCAAGACTCCGCGCCGATAACCATGCTGAAGTGGGCTGAACGCGCCTCCGCCAGGTTTGCCGACCACGTCATTATTTCCAATCACCTCTGGCTCGACAGATACGCCGCCCGGACCGGTTCATACGGCAAGTGCTCGGTCTTCATCAACCACGTGGATCCGACGATATTCCGGCCGCGCCCGCGCGCCCGCAACGATGGCAAGCTCATCATCCTGTTTCCCGGCGGCCTCCAGTGGCACCAGGGCCTGGACGTTGCGCTCCGCGCCTTCCAGCGAGTCAGCGCCGAACTGTCCAACGTCGAATTCCATATCTATGGCGACGGCGACAAGAAAGACGAATTGGTGGTCCTCTCCGACCAACTCGGCCTGAACGGCAGCGTCCGTTTCTTTGACCCGCTCCCCGTAAGCCAGATCGCTGAGGTCATGGCCAACGCCGACCTGGGCGTCGTCCCCAAGCGCGCGGATTCCTTTGGCAACGAGGCCTACAGCACCAAGACCATGGAATTCATGTCCCTCGGAGTTCCCGTTGTGATCTCCAACACGAAAATTGACCGGTACTATTTCGACGACTCCGTGGTCCGGTTCTTTGAATCCGGCAACGCCGACGCCCTCGCCGAGGCCGTGATCCAGGTCTTCCGAGACCAGGACCTGCGCCGCCGCATGGTGCTGCACGGTTCCGAATACGCCGCCCGCAACAATTGGGATTCCCGCAAGGGCGATTATCTTAAACTCGTGGATGATCTTTGCGTCAGAAAGTAGCGCCGGCCTCCGGCCTCCGGCGTCCGCACTCCGCGCGGAGTGAAATCCCGACCTGTCGGGACACTCCGCATTTGAACCGTGCGCCTCGACCGCTTCATAACCTTGAACCTAGTTCAGCCGTGCCGGCGCGCTCTGCGGCTTTTCCCCTCCTCAACTCCTCAGCCCCTCAACTCAAAATGGGCTGTGCCCATCTTGATGTATCACAGCATCACGGACGACCCGGAACCCGGCGTCTCGCCCTATTACAGGGTAAACACCAGCCCGTCGGTTTTCCGCCAGCACATGCAATTCCTCGCCGACCACGGCTACCGGACGCTCACCCTGGACCAGCTCGTTTCCGCACTTCGTTCTGCCGCCCGAACTCATAACTCAGACCTCAAACCTCAATCCTCCTCGCTCGCTAGGCCGGTGGTCATCACCTTCGACGACGGCTTCCGCAACTTTTACACTGAGGCCTTTCCGGTCCTGCAAGAACACAATTTCACCGCAACGATGTTCTTGCCGACCGCTTTTATCGGCGGCTGCCAACACATTCAAGGTTCAAGGTGCGACGGTTCGACGTTCAAGGTTCCGCCCCATTCGCCATTCGCCATTCACCAATCACGCCCTGACCAGTTCCTCACTTGGAACGAGGTCCGCGAGCTGCGGAAATCGGGCCTCGAGTTCGGCTCTCACACGGTTAGCCACCCGAAGCTCGTGGAACTCGATTGGCCGGAGATCAGGTCTGAAGTCTCCAATTCAAAATCTGAAATCGAACAGCAGCTCGCCGAACCGATCACCGCCTTTTGTTATCCGTACGCTTTCCCGCAGCCCGACCGCTCCTTCGCGCGTGTATTCAGCGAACTACTCGGCGAAACCGGCTACACCTGCTGCACTACGACGGGACTGGGCCGGGTGCAACTCGGGGATGACCCCTACCAACTCAGTCGACTACCCGTTAACGCATTGGACGATGCCGCGTTCCTGGCCGCTAAGCTCGACGGCAGCTACGATTGGCTCGCTACGCCCCAAGTGCTGGTCAAAAGCGCTCAGGGGCGATTTTGTCCTGCTCGGCGAGGGAACGGTTTTCCTATCAAAAAACCGGATACGACCCGCAACTGAACCGACCGCATGGAAACCGGTTACGTAATCATCACCCCAGTGCGGAACGAGGGACAACACCTGCCGCAGACGATCGACTCCGTCCTGCGCCAGACCCTGCAGCCTCGCCAGTGGATTCTGGTCAACGATGGCTCGACTGACAATACGGGTCAAATCATTGAATCGACGGCCAGGGAGCGTCCCTGGATTAAGGTCGTGCATCGCGTAGATCGTGGCTTTCGAAAACAAGGCGGGGGTGTCGTCGAGGCCTTTTACGACGGGTACAAGTTGGTCAATTCGCAACCTTGGGAGTTCTTGGTAAAGCTGGACGGCGATGTCTCTTTTGGTGATCGTTATTTTGAGGAGTGCCTGGCACGATTCCACGCTGATCCCAGGCTCGGAGTGGCAGGTGGGAGAGTCTATGTCACTATTAACGGGTCAGAGGTGGACGATTCCCCGAAGGACCCACATTTTCACGTGCGGGGCGCCACCAAGATCTACCGGCGGGCCGCCTGGGACGCCATCGGGGGCCTCGTCCCGGCCACTGGTTGGGACACCTTGGACGAAGTGAAGGCCAACATGCTCGGCTGGAAAACCTGCTCCTTCAATGACCTAAAAATGCTCCAGCTCAAACCCACTGGTGCAGCCGACGGTGCCTGGAGAAACTGGGTCAAAAACGGGCGTGCCAACTACATCAGCGGCTACCACCCTCTCTTCATGCTGCTCAAGTGCATGAAAAGGCTCCTTGAAAAACCCTACGGGACCGCCGCAGTTGGTCTCCTCTCCGGCTTTCTTGTTGGCTACCTCAAGCGCGCCCCGCGCGTCGAAGACAAGGCCCTGATCCGATACGTCCGCCGCCAGCAGATGAACCGTCTCCTTTTTAGGCAAAGCCTTTGGGACCCGCCCATTTTTCGTCAACCCGAGCCTTGAGCGCCGGCGGGCACGGCGAAGCAAACGTTCCAAGACCTTTGGCTAAATGGGAGACTTCTTGCTGGATTTTCGTCCCCGGGTGCATCGTAGGATGGCGCAGGCCGAGGCGTGCCTGAAGTTCTTCGATGACATGCACGTCACCTTGATCGAGGAACCCGGGTTCGCCCTGCTGCTGAGCTCTCAGGATGAGCCGCGGCTTTGGGGCCCATGTCGCTCGCCAGACGGGAAGATTCTGGTGGCCATTTGTGGCCGCATCGCCTTGGACGAAAGCGAATGGGATAAAGCACAGCGCACGGAGGGCAGCGGCGGCATCGCGAGCAAGGCTATTCTCGGGCTATATCAGACGCGCGGGATCGAGGCGATGCATTCCCTGAATGGAAACTACATCGTTCTCATCCACGATCAGGAGTCCGGCAAGTGCTACGTCGTTACGGACCGTTGCGGCATGTTTTTGGCCTACCGCCGAGAGCCCCTGGATAACGCATTGGTTCTCAGCTCGCACCCGGACGCTCTCGCCTCCGTCCTCGGAGAGGACCAGAACCTGGACACCACCTCCCTGGCGGAATTCCTGATAACGGGGCGTCTCACATTCCCCTACACGAATTATCAGAGAGTCCGAGCACTCGATACGGGCTGCGTTCATACCATTGACGTGCGCAACGGCGCCCCTAAGTATGAATCCAAACGCCAGTACTTCCAATTCGATTTCAAAATCGACCCTAACGCCTCAGAAGCAGCATTGGCCGAGCAGCTTGCGGACGCATTCCGAAACGCCGTCAACAGGCGGACGCTGCCTCTTCTGGGGCCAGTGGCCATTGGACTGAGCGGCGGCTTGGATTCCCGGGGCATTCTCTCGGCGATCAGGTACCCCGAGCGAATTCTGACCTTCAACCTGTTCGACGAAGAAAACATCGAATTTCAAACCGCCAAAGACATCGCGAAAGCTTGCGGTGTCGAATTCATCCCGTTTCAGCGCGATTTTGAATACTATGGGAACTCCGCGGACTTGGGCGTTCGAATCTCTGCCGGCATGGGCAATATCGCCAGCAACCATTATCTGGGCATTCGTGAGCACCTTTCACGGCTGGGCATCAAAAATCTGCTAACCGGTTGCTACTGCGACTACCTGCTAAAAGGGCTCGCCTTGAACACGGTCGAACGGAAGTTCACACGCAGCGAAGAATTGGCTGGCTTCGGCTTTGACTTTTATCGAACCTGCTACTGGGCTGAGACTGTCCACAGTAAGAACGTGCAGGCCAGGCTGCACGCGCTCTTTCCGGAAGCCCGCAAGGAGCCGAGGTCCGATCAAGACTGGCTTCATATTCAACAAAAGAGAACTTTCCCCCTCGCGTATGAAGCCGACCTGGCCCAAAGGGTGATACCTCAGCGGGTCATTCCCTGGTACCTGCCTATCGTGGATAACGACATTATCGATACCTACCAGAAGATGCCGTCCCGCTACAAGCTTAACGCCTCCATTTTCAAGAAGATGGTGCTCATCCTCTGCAAAGAGGAGGTGTGCCAAATTCCGGACTGCGGAACCGGAGCGCCAGTCACTGCCTCATGGGGGAGGCATTGTTTTCATCGCTATCTTTCGGCCTTAAGGAACAGAATCAACCGGAACCTCTCGCCGCGAATGGCGACCCGCGGATCGTGGCCGAACTGGGCATATTACCTCCGCCACAGCCCCAAGGTTCACTCCCTCTGGGCCAGAAAGAACGAAACGGCCAGAGACCTCTTTGTGCGCATCCTTGGAACCGATCCATTCCAGAAATCGGCCAACCAGTACCGCGGCCGCGAAGTGGAATTCTTCCAGCGCCTGCTCACACAGAAACTATGGCTGGATCAGCGGGCAGGCGTTTCAGCGCAATAGTCAGGCGAGCTGTGGACCTTTCCGTTATCATCGTCAACTGGAACACGAAAGATTTCCTGCACAACTGCTTGCGCTCAATCGAGACCGGCAGCCCGCAGGGCGCGGTCGAAACCATTGTGGTTGACAACAGGTCATCTGACGGTTCGGCGGAGATGGTGGCCCGGAGTTTCCCGCGCGCCACCCTCATCAACTCCGGCGGAAACCTCGGGTTTGCCCGGGCAAACAATCTCGGCCTGCTCCATGCCAAAAGCCCGCTCGTTCTATTTCTGAATCCCGACACTGAGATCAAAGGCCAGGCGCTCGGGAATATGGTCGAATTCATGAAGGCCAACCCCTCTGTGGGCGGCTTGGGGTGCAAGATTCGGGACGTTTCAGGCTCCATTCAACAGCTCGGGCTTCAGTGGTTTCCGTCGCCCCTTACCGAATCGGTGAAATTCCTGGCTGTTTCTCGGCGGAAGTATGATCGGCTGCCTTCAGTTTTTCCTTGCCACAACCCGGAAGAGAGTGGTGAGGTCAGAAAGCTGTTCGGGGCGTGTTTAATGGTCCGGCGCGCGGTGCTCGATCAGGTTGGGCCTTTTGACGAGCGCTTCTTCATGTATTGCGAGGATGTGGATCTCTGCCATCGGATCACCCATGCCGGCTGGAAACTCTTTTACCTCGCCGAGGCGGAAATCCTCCACGCGGGTGGCGGCGCCAGTGACAAAGCGCCGGGCGCTTTCTCCGCCCTGATGATGTGCGAGTCCTTCTCCAAGTTCATGCGGAAACACTACGGAAAACTTGGAAGTGCCGCTTACCGTGCGGTCGCCTTCGTCGGCGCGCAGACTCGCCTTGCCCTGCTGCTCGGGTGGGAATTCGCGAATTGCGTGCGCTCGCGAAGCCCTGGCACCGATTCCGTCGGCTCCAGGCGCAAGTACGTGACGATAACCAAGTGGTGCCTGGGCCTGCAAAAGCCGCTCGTGCGGGATTGATATGGAATCCGAGTCCGTAATGGCAACGCAGTTCGCGCCCCTGGCGCTCGCGGTGATCCCTCTTGGCGGCTTGCCTTGGCGTCGATTCACTTTGCTCCTTCGACATAAAATTAGCAGCTTCTGACTTGTGCTCCCGCCCCCGCTCAGCCCGCAGGGGCACCTGTCGGGTTGAGCACGCGACACTCACTGTCCCAACACAAGCCTCTTGAGCACGGGAATTGGACATCTCTTGCGTGCGTTTTGCCGCGGATTCCTCGAGAACAACAGATGTAAGTCACTATCGCATAGTAACTTATGCATTGTGGCAAGCAGTGTGCTGCCCCCTCAAGCCAGCCGTCTGCCGCTCTGAGCTCAGCCCAAGGAAAACCCTGGTGAGCGACGCCGGAAGGTGATCATAATGCTCAAGGGATATGAACGAGAATTGTAAAATTTCAGTGCGTACCTGGTTTGTGGCTGCGGCGCTGTTGGCTCCGTCCGCGTCAGCGGTTAATTGGTACGTTGACCAGACCGCACAGGGCGCAAATAGTGGAACCACCTGGGTGAATGGCTGGACCACTCTTGGAGCGATAAATTGGCGCTCCGTTGCCCCCGGCGACACCATCTACATATCAGGCGGCACTTATTTCGAGCACTTCACGATTGGAGCCTCCGGGACCGCTGGACAGAATATCGTCATAAGAGCTTCTCAGGAGGCCGGCCACAACTCCCCCGTCATTCTTGCCGGCAGAATAAGCTGCGCACAGAACTACGTCACGCTGAACGGGGCCAAGAGCGACACCTATGCCGCAACGTGGATCACCAATACAGTGAATGTCCCAATGATCACTAACAATATCAATTGGTTCATTGCTCCAACCGATGGCGGAAGCTGTGTTACTTACACAGGCGTAGGTCCGGTTGGTATGGAATTCCTGTGGTTGGACATGAGTTCAACGAATGACACTAGCGGCTTCGGTGTGCTTGTAAATCAGGTAGGAGGCTCGCCAGTTTATAGTAACATTGTTGCATACTGCTACATCCACCACGTTTATGAGGATGCTGTGCATGTCTCAAGCGCCACCGGTGGGGCGATAACGTGGGACCTCTTCACCGTGCACCACTGCTGGCTGGACCAATTCGGAGACGACGGGGTTGAGGCTTACTGTTTTGGAATGACGGTTCACAACAACATCATTTCCAACGCGCGCTGTCTTTCGGGCCACCCCGACGGCTGCCAGATTCAGGGTCCCTACGTAAAGATTTACAACAACATCATCTTCAACGTAAAGAACTCCATCATGCGGAACCAGTTCTATTCAGGACCGGATTTTGGCATGAGCGGGTCGCCCACGAACTGCAACAACTACTTAGTGTACGGGAACCTGTGCTATCAGTTCGGGGCGATGAACGACACCACGGTCGGTTTTGTTTGGGATAATCATCTTACCGGAAACAACAGGACGAGTTCTTGCTGGTCCAATATCGTCTGCGTAAACAACACGATTGCCTGTTCGGCGGCTAATGGGCTTGGCTTTAGCAAGGGTGATGTGACCAACTTGACGCTGCAAGCGGTTGTTATTGACAACAACTGCATTTGGTGGGCGACCAATTCCGCCACCCTGGTCTCGATTAAGGGGACCAACGGGCCGGGATACCAAAGCAACTGCTTCTGGGCACAGGCAGATGTCGAGTTCGATTACAACAACCTGTCCGGGAGTCCGAACAAGAGCCAGTACGGCAACTACGCGACCAACACCGCCGAGGGCATAAACGCCGCTACAATCTGGACCCATAACAACTCCAAAGTTCCAACGTTCATGGATTACCGAAATGGTGACTTCCGGCCCGCGGCAAATGACACTGCGCTTCGGGGCAGGGGTAAGGACTTGTCCTACCTGAACCTGCCGGACATCAATGTGGACATTTATGGGCATGTGCGCGGAGCGAACGGTTCCTGGGACATCGGCGTGGTGCAATCGGAGCCTCAGGGGGACCCTCCAGGGGGGTCAGCAAACAGCGGCCTTTTGCTCTATTTGAGTTGCGATGACAATTTCGTCAACGCGGACCGCATCCTGGATCGCAGCGGCAACGGCCATGACGCCATGCGATTCGGCTTTTCTGCGACGCCGACAAACTGGCCGACACGTGTTGCAGGGGTAAACGGCGGCTACGCTGCGCACTTCACGCAATTGCCGATTACGCTGTATCCTCCGGGAAATACGAACAACTATCGCACAGGCCAGTATGCGGCAATCACAAACATTGGGACCTTATCCAACCTTACCTCTGCCAGTATTTGCTTCTGGGGCGAATACGACACGTCTGTCACCAACACCATGTCGATGGACCACAATGCCACCTTTCTTGACTGCGGCGTTGACACCCCGGGCTGTTGGCATTTTGGCAGATACTACAGCAGTACCTACGGGAACACCCGGTTCATGGTCGTGACGAACGGCGGGATGTCGGAGAGCACTTCCAGGCTGACTTGGCCGGAGGATTATTCCGCGACCTACGGTAACTCTGGTGGCTGGCACCACTACGCGGTTACAGTCCAGCAGACCAATTCCGGCACATGCCTTCTAGTAAACGGTTACTTCAATGGCACGAACTTCGGAAACATGATCGTCCCGGGCGTGACTAACTTGACAGTGAATAAGACTCCGCAGCGATGGATCGGGATTGGTTGTTGGACGCACGGAGGAACTGCCACGTTGGACGATGGCGATCACTATCCCAATAACGGCTGGTTGGACGGATCGATCACCGATGTAAGAATCTATGGCAGGGTTCTCTCGGCAAACGAGATTGAAGCGATCGCCTCAGGCAGTGCTGTTCCCACGCCGCCACAAAGACTTCAGATCCTATCGCACAGCGGGAATTGATTTCTACCCGTTCTTCCTATCAACCCGGGCAATTCGTCGTCAACAGGGGTGTAATTCCGCTGGCGATTCTGTCCGATCTCTGCAGGAAGAAGCAGGTTACAAATGAGCTGTCTGAAGAGGTTTGCTGGCAAGCGGTGAAAGGGTGACGCCGACTTTATGACGGATCACCTGTGACCAACCTGGATTCGGCAGCAGCAAACAGCAGTGTGTCCAGTCCGGGCAACCGAGTTGCAGAGAGTAGAGACTACAGCGTTCGAATCCTCAGGAGCCTGGAGGAAGGCGAAGCCTTCCGGGGGTGTCGAGACATGTGGATTTCTGAAATCGTTGGATCTCGGATTCAGATTTTAGCTCGAACACGCCTACGTGGATGACACTGAGACGGTTCTCTTTGCAGTTCCGAATAGGAGGTAATCGCTCGGCGCCCTGTTCCGGGGGTTCAGCAGCCTGGCCCCGACCCAATGAAAAAATCCTCTAGCGCTCTTACCGACAATACCAGGGGCGAAGCAACCGCTCCAGGCGCGCGACGGGCCTCTTTGAAACTCAATGCAGTCAGTAGCGCTGGTGTGATGGGGTTGGCCATTCTGGTAGCGTTTGTCCTCACGCCTTTGATGCTCAGGGAACTTGGGGAACGCCGATATGGAATGTGGACGCTTGCTTCATCCTTGGTGGGCTACTTCAGCCTGCTTCAGTTTGGGCTTACCACCAGCGTGTTCCGGTACGTTCCCCATTTTCGCGGCCGCGGAGAACACGACCGGGTAAGCGCGGTCGTAAGCAGCAGTCTGTTTTTTTACTCCTTCGTGGGCATTGTGGTGTTCCTGCTTTTGCTCGGGGGCGCAAATTACATATCCGCGTTCTTCAATGGAGGACGAGAACTGGCCGGTTTGATTCGCGTGCTGGGGTTCGCCTTTTGCCTGGAACTCCCCAGCCTGATTTTGAATACGACCCTGACTGGCTACGAGGAGTTCACGAAGACGAACGTGATTGCGGGCTGGACGCTGCTCCTGCGGGGTGGATTACTCCTGGGCTGCGTCTGGCTCGGGTACGGGTTGGTTGCGATGGGCTGGGTCCTCGTCATCGTCAGGATTGCCACGTTGGCGGGGCAGTTGTTCTTGTTCAAGCGCGTTTGCACCGATGTTCAGGTCAGCCTCAAGGCCGCGCATTGGAAGGAATTGCGGATGCTGCTCATGTTTGGCGGCGTCATTGTTGTGGCCAGCACAGGCAATGCACTGGCGGTGGAGGCGCCAAAGCAGATTGTTGGGAAATTGATTTCGCTGGAAACTTTGGCTATTTTCGGCGTGGTCATGATGCTCATGAGCTATTTTCGACAACTTATCTTTACGCTGACCAAGGTGTTGACGCCTCGCTTCGGTTTTCTCTCAGGGTCCGGAGAGAATGCGGAAATAGCTTCGCTGTTCCTGAAGTCCAGCCGTTATGTGGCAATGCTGGCTACCGGAGTGGCGTTGCTCGCGTGGGTTGCCGGCCCGCGGTTCCTCGTGCTCTGGACGCGGCGGGAGCAGATGGAGCAAGGGATTCCGGCGCTGTTGGTACTCATCGCGGGAAACTTTGTCCTTTTGAGCAACCGGGTCACTTCGGATCTACTCTTGGGGTTGGGTCGGCAAGGCCTCTTGGCCACCTTCGAGCTGCTCGAGGCTGTCGTCATTGTCGGGCTGACGCTGTGGTTGTCGATTCAGTATGGCATTACCGGAGCGGCTCTGGGCATGTCCCTGCCCTTCATCATCGTCAGGGGCGTATTCCAGCCCGCTGCTGTCTGTCGCGTTGTTGGAGTAAAGTTGTCTTACTACTATGGCAAATGTGTCGCTGGCCCCTGGATAGTCGGTTTCAGTTTGGCGGTTGCGAGTGGGTTGCTAGGTGTTTCACAATTCGCAAGAGGGTGGGCTTCCCTAACATTCCTTTCCGTGGCGGCGTTGGTGGCCTACGTGGCGCCGGTATTTGTCTTCGTGACGACGCCGTCAGAGAAGGCCTACCTGAAGGGGCGCCTGGCTGGCGTGCTCGCAGCTTGGCGACCCGCTAGCCGCGTCGCAACTGTTTCGCGGCCGCCGGCTTAACCATCAGGGAGACCCTGCCCGGGGAATGAATTTCTGGCGGCACTTGTGATTAGAAGGCGGCTTAGCGAATGATTCTGCGAATGCTATTGTCTGCGGTCGGGTGCATCGCTCTTGCATTGCGCGCAGTGCCTGCTCAACCATCCATTCTGAGCCTGTCTCCAAACAACGAGCTGGTCTGGAGCAACCGCCAGACCGGGCTGTTTAGCCAAGTGGAAATTTCCACGAATCTCCTCTTGAACGCCTGGAAGCCATTTTTCTACGAGTTCGCATCGAACGGGACGTTCAGAACCGTGTTGCCAGGGTGCGCGGCCAGCGCCGCGTTTTACAGGGTGGGAATAGTGACAAACATTCCAGACCGGAGCCTCGTCTTGCACCTGCCTTTCGATAACGCCTTTTCGAACGGTGTTGTCCTGGACGTTTCCGGTTATGCCAACCACGGCCTGCGCTACAGCCTTACAAACTGGCCATCAGCAGCCGCAGGCCCTGATGGCAGCCAGGCCGGTCAGTTCCATCGCGATTTCTCGACCTCAGGGGATTACGTTGTGGTCCCATACTCCCCAAGGCTGGACGCCCTTTCCAATGGCACTTTGCTGGTTTGGGCCTATTACACAGCCAGCAGCTATGGAGCCAGCGCGATAGTCGATGCAGGATGGTGGGAGCAGGCCAATTCGTGGACCTTGGGCAGGAATTATTCCACCGAAACGGAGTTTACCATATCGAGCGGCATCAATAATGGCGACATCGTCGTCGTAACTTACCCGGACGCGTCCCCGACTTACGACACGTTAGGATGGCACTACTATGGTGTCACGTGGAATGGGACACACTTTGTCGGTTATTTTGACGGTTTAGCAATCAGCACCAATTCCCAAGCCGGAATAGCCAATCTTAAAATCGGAGGGGCCTATCGTTGGATCGGCATAGGGTGCCGTAACCACTCTGGCACGCCCGTCTGGGGGGATGACCTCTACCCGAACAACGGCTGGATGGGCGGTTATATCGACGACGTCAGGGTCTATAACCGGGCGCTATCCGCAGGGGAAGTCGTCGACCTTTATGCGAGCTTCGACCACGTTCCACCCAGCGTGCCTGGCAATGTGAGCGCGAGAACGGTTTCAAGCACTCAAATGGAATTACGCTGGGACCTGTCGATGGACAACTTCCGGGTTGCGGGCTACCGTGTTCGGCGTGACGGCGTCATCGTTGGCACCGCAAATGGGAGGCTGTATTGCGGCGGCGGACTGGCCGCCGGCACGACGTACCAATACTCGGTGGAGGCTTACGACGTAGGGGGGAATGTGTCCGGCGCGAGCAGCCCGATTTCAGTTACGATAAATCCCGTTACGCCGGGAGTGGATGCCATCCTTGACGAGGCAGACGGAGAGCCATGGGTCAGCGTAATCGGCACCTGGAGCCTGAGGACGAACTCCGGCGCCAACTTTGGCTATTTTATCCAGGACGATAACTCAGGAAAAGGCACCAAGAGCGTGACCTACCGGCCTTCGTTGCCGGAGGAAGGAAACTACGGCATTTATATCTGGTATCCTAAGCGGGATAACGGCGCCACGAGCATCCCGGTGGATATCGTGAACAACGGGCTCACGAATACGGTGTATATCAATCAGACCATTAGTGGCAGTCGATGGAATTTGCTTGGGACGTTCAACTTACAGGCGGGCAGTAATGCCGCCGTTACGATTCGAAACGATGGGACTACAAACTACGTCGAAGCCGACGCAATCAGGTTTTTAAGACAATGAAGATCAGAGTCCTGATGATCACCCATAACCGGACGGCATACACGGAGTTATCACTGGCTCGTCTCTGTGAGACTGTCGGGAGAGAGGCGCGCATTACAGTTTGGGATAACGCGTCGTCGGAGGAGACGCGGTCCGTTCTGAAACGTTTCGAGAGCCACCCGGCGGTGGAGAGGATCATTTATAATGGAGCCAACGACAAGCTCCGCGGGCCGACTAACTGGTTCTGGCAAAACGCCCGGGACGCGGAGTTCCTAAGCAAGGTGGACGATGACGGACTGATGCCGGACCGCTGGACCGAGATTTTGGAGCAAGCTCATAGGGACATCCCCGAGGCGGGCATCATGGGAACATGGCGGTTTCCCGACGAGGATTTTGTCGAACGCCGTGCGCAAAAGAAGATCCAGAAGTTCGGGGCCCACCAGGTTCTGCGGAATTGCTGGGTCGAAGGGTCAGGTTACCTGATGAAGCGGTCCGTAATAGACCGGATCGGCTTGATTCGGGAAAAGGAGTCGTTCACCACCTATTGCATACGGGCCGCCGCCGCCGGTTTCGTGAACGGGTGGTATTATCCATTTCTTTACCAGGAACATATGGATGACCCCCGCGCGCCTCACACAGGGATTAAGACGGAGGAGGATTTCCGGCGGCTTCAGCCCTTGACCGCACAGACCTTCAAGGTGAAGTCTCGCGCAGAGTGGAGCGCCAAAACGAAAGAATTGGCGTGGATCGCGCAGGTCTGCTCCTATGACCCGAGGGATTACCTGGGGCGCAGAGCCTGGCTCAAGCAGAAGGTCTGCCGGATACTGGGCAAACCGTACGTACCCCGCGCTTGAGCCGGCGGCTCACGGCAAAAGACATGTCTGACTTTCTGATCCAGCTCGGTCCCTCGGCCGATCCCCAGGCCTTGCTGGCGCTCCTGCAGCAACCGTACGGCGCCAATGCGCCACGGGGCATCGTCCGCCAGTATCCCTGGGGTGCGTCAGCGGTTCTCGAGGAAAAAATCGGCCGGCGGGCCAACGTCGTGAGCCGGAGCGGCTGGCTATTCGCCTGGGTGGGCGAACTCGTCGCCCCGGCCGGGCTGACGGGGATGGACGGGATGCTGAACGCTCTAACGTTGCGCGGCCGCAGCTCGTCTCCATCGGAGGTGCTGGAATCCCTCAAGGGCTGCGGATTGTTGGAAGCACTGAATGGCGCCTTTGCGGTGATGCTTTGCAGCGACACGACAATGGTGGTGATAACAGACCCGATGGCCAGCGTGCAGGTTTACGCCGGCCGGGACGGCGCCGGGCGGCTGAGCGTGGTGGGAACGCACCCTGACCTCGTGGCCACGCTCTGCGGGCCTGAATTCGCCATCGATCCTGTTTCGGTGTGTGACTTTCTCAATGTCGGGATCCCATGTTGCCCCCACACCATGCACCGGGCAGTGAAGGAAGTGTGGCCGGGCACGGTTTGCCTTTCCCTCCTTCCCCAGGGGCGACCCCCGGCGCACGCCGAATTCCGGTATTGGCTGCCGCCGAGCGAAATGCGCGAGGCCTCCGAGGCGCCGGCTTTGATCGACGAATTCGTTGACCGCTGGCAGCGGGCGGTGCGTCTCAGATGCCAGGGAGACCGCTTGGCCATCCAGTTAAGCGGTGGCATGGACTCACGCCTGGTCCTGGCTTCCATCCCTTACTCCAAAGAATGCGTGGCGGTGACCTTGTGCGATTCCATGAACCGGGAGGCGCGCCTGGCTCGAAAAATCGCCAACTGCTATGAACGAGAGTGGGTGCCCCTCAAGCGCGACCCCGAATACCTCGGGCGAACGCTGATCGACGCCACGCGCTTCACGGGCTGCGAGGGCGAATACCATCACGGCCATACGATCGGATTCGCCCGCCAACTTCAGGAGATGGGTGTCGACTCCGTCTTTACCGGCCTGTTGATGGACAACAATTTCAAAGGTTACTATGCCAAGGATGTCGTGCGGGTCCCCCGGCTGAAAGGCTTGTTGCCCGCCCGCTACGCGACTGTGCCCCTCGATTACGTGAACCAGGTGAGTGATTTCTGCCGGCGCCATCTTCGCGACGAATGTGTCGGCGGCACGCTGGAGCGCCGGCGGCGTTTCCAGGAACACCACTTTGCCCTCCAGCGGGAGAGCCGCTGGGAGTGGCTCGACGGGTACCCCTACTCGCAAGCCTGTGACAATACAGCGTGGGTCATCGAACGACGGGTGATGCCGCTCCGGCTGCCCGTGATGGACCGCGGACTCCTGGACCTGGCTTTCCGTGTTCCGGCGCGGCTCAAGGCGGGCGGCTATTTCTTCGAACAGGCGGCGCTCCGAATCTTGGGCCAGGGTCGGAAGGTCCCGAACGCCAATGATGGCGTGCGCCCGGGCAGCGGACACCTCTCGAGGCTAATCCAAAGGGCGGTGCGGAAGACGCAGCGACAGGCGCGGAGCACGTTGTCAAGACTGGGCTTCAGACTCCCGGTTCCCCACTCCTGGCACGATTTCCCGCGCTACCTGCGCGAAAGCTCTGCGCTCACCGAGTTGATCGCGCAGAACGGAAAGCGTCTGACCGAGTTCGAAGGCACGGTGTTTCGAGGCGACCCCATAAGGCTGCTGCGCAACCCTGAAGTCCCGTGGGTGGTGGGCTATCGCTTGATCCAACTGGCCGTGTGGCGCTCCCTGCTCGATCAGTACGCTCTCCAGCGGCGGAAAACGGCTCACGTCGCGAGAATCTAAACCAAACCGTCCGCTCCTGAAGGCGCATATTTGTGAGGTTGCGGGCCGACAGCGCGCCCCGCGGCATGTTCGGCGACGCCTTCCGGTCCGCTAAGTGAACGGGCCGTTCGCTCAGGCCAGCATTAGCGGGCCGGCGCAGTTGGCACTAAGGTCAGAAGAAGAGTGTGTTCACTAATCTGGTAATAATTGTGGCGGTCGTACTGACCGTCCAGTTCCTGCTCCTGCGAGATTTCGACAAGGGACTCGCCGCTGCTGTATTCTTCTTAATACTCCTGCCGAAGGAGGTGCAGATTGAAATGCCAAGCGAGCTACCTCAGTTGACAGGTCACCGGGTTGTCCTGCTGGTTCTTCTCGCAAACACGCTTCCGCGATTACGGAGGGTCTCTCTCTCGCCGGTATCAAGGCTTTTGCTCCTCCTCGGGCTGATAGGGGTATGCCGGCTGGTCTCGACCGTAACGGCAATCGATCCCGCTGCGAGTGTCAAACTGCTCTTTGGCTACCTGATTGAGACCGTCCTGTTTTTTGTGCTGATCGCCGGCGGTTTGAGAGAACGCCGAACAATCGAGTTCGTGGCCTGGGGCAGTCTGCTCGCTTTGGTAATCGTGGCCGGAATTGGGACCATCGAGAAGTACACTGGCATCAATGCCGCTGCGGCGATTGTTCCTGGCATGAAGGATACACCCAACACGGTTTCGGCGACCTTCCGGCACCGTATCCTCTTTGGCTATGCGATGGCGATGGGCTTTCCCCTGGCGTTCGCCCTTAATGGTACAGCGGGGTGCAGGTGGAAGCGTTGGTTGTCCGGACTTGGCATCCTCATGCTGCCCGCGGCCTGCTACTATGGCCACAGCCGTGGCCCATGGGTGGGGTGTGCGTTGGCGGGCATGGTGTTGGGCATGCTGGGAGGCCGCTCGGTCCGCCGAAAGTTAGTATTGTTCGGTGCATTAGTCGTTCTAGTGGCTGCTTTGAGACCGGGCACCTACGAGACCGTCACGAGCCTTTGGCACCAGAGCTTTAACAAAGATACGGTAAAGGGGCGCTCCACGGATTACCGCCTGGTGCTGTGGGGAGTGGCGTACTGTGAGCTGACGAAGTCGCTCGGCCACGCGTTGTTTGGATACGGCGGCCACAGCACAGAACTGATGGACATGAGCGAGTATTTTGACGCTGGAGCCGGAGGACTCGCAGACGATTTGGGCTACACGAGTTGGGACAGCCAATACGCTTCCGACTTCATGCAGTATGGTTTTCTCGGCTTCGGACTGGAAGTAATCCTTTATCTTTCGATTTTGAGTATGGTAATCAGGGTCTGGAAAAGCACCCCTGGGAGGGACAGGGAACTGACTGCCGCCTGTGTAGCGACCGTTGCGGTTGTCCTCTGGGCGATGGCGACCGTGGCGATTTTCAATCCGCAGCTTGATTACCTTTTTTGGGCTATTGTCGCCATCGCCTGTCGATTTCACTCTGTAACGTCTCCTGTCGATCGGCCCCAGGAGAGCCACCTGGATCCCGTCGTTCAAGGGGGGCAACCGCTGGTTTATGGCCCTGTTTCTCAACTCGGACAAACCTAGTGGTCGAACTCTGCACAGGCAGGTGTGCCTGGTTACTTGAATGCCATTCGCCAGACCTGCCGCGCCAAACATATGAAAACAAGTACAAGCATATTCGATCATCTGGAGTCGGAGGTTCGATCTTATTGTCGAGCCTTCCCGGTCGTTTTCCGGAACGGGAAAGGTCCGTTTCTTTACGACGAAGACGGCAACGAGTATATCGATTTTTTGGCAGGTGCTGGCACACTCAACTACGGCCATAATAACCGTGTCATCAAGGAGGCGGTGATCGAGTATCTTGAACATGACGGGGTGGTGCATGGCTTGGACATGATGACTGTGGCCAAGCGGGAGTTTCTCGAGACATTTGAGGAATTCATCCTCAAACCGCGCAAGCTGGACTACAAGGTGCAGTTTACCGGTCCTACGGGTGCCAACGCCGTCGAAGCAGCCCTCAAGTTGGCGCGCAAGGTCAAGCAGCGCTCGAATATTATTGCGTTCACCAACGGCTACCATGGCCTGTCCGCCGGCGCATTGGCCGCGACCGGCAACCGCCATTTCCGCAATGAAGCTTTCGTCACCCGGCTTGATGTCTCTTTCATGCCCTTTGACGGCTACCTCGGCGAAGGGATGAACACGCTGGACTACCTCCGCCGCTGCCTCGGCGATGCCAGCAGCGGGTTGGATCTGCCCGCCGCCATTATCCTCGAGACCATTCAGGCCGAGGGCGGCATCAACGTCGCGAAGTTTGAATGGCTCCGAGGTCTGGAGGCGCTCTGCCGGGAATTCGACATCCTGATGATCGTGGACGACATCCAGGTCGGCAACGGGCGCACGGGGACCTTTTTCAGCTTCGAACCGGCCGGCATCAAGCCCGACCTGGTCACCATTTCAAAGTCCATCGGGGGCATGGGCCTGCCGATGTCGTTGGTCCTCATCAACCGGCCGATCGACCTTTGGAAGCCCGCCGAGCACACCGGAACGTTTCGGGGCAACAACCTGGCCTTCGTCGGCGCCACAGCGGCACTGAGCTACTGGCGGACCGAGAAGTTCGCTGCCGAGGTGAATCGCAAGGGCACGTTGCTCCACAAACGGTTGACCGCAATACAGGAAAAACACCCTGCACTGGGCCTGAAGGTCCGGGGGCGCGGTCTCATCTACGGTTTGGAAATGCCCAAACCGCGGCTCGCCAAAGCGGTGGCCAGGCGCGCCTTTCAGCGGAAGGTCATTATTGAACTGGCCGGGGCCGATGACCAGGTGCTCAAGTTCCTTCCGCCGCTGGTGATTGAGGATGAGGTCCTCGAACGAGGCGTAGAGATTGTGGCCGACTGCTTAAAAGCAGAAATTGGCACATGACGTGCCTCAGAGACCGGCTGGACTGTTGCGCAGTGTATGAACCAGGATGTGGTCGTTATCAAGTTCGGCGGCACCAGTGTCGGCACACTGGAGCGTCTCCAATTTACCGCCCAACGCGTCGCGGAGGTTGCTTCCACGCGAAAGCGGTTGGTCGTGGTGGTGAGCGCCATGGCGGGACAAACTGACCGTCTGCTGGAAATGGGACGGACGCTGAATGCCTCTTACGCGGAGGAATCGCTGCGAGAGATGGACGCCCTCGCGGCAACCGGCGAGCAGGTCAGTGCTGCGTTGCTGGCCTTGGCCCTGCAGCGGTTGGGGTTGCGCGCGAGGTCATTCACCGCGCATCAGGTTGCCATCACTACCGATGGCCGTTTCCAACAGGCTCGCATCCGATCAGTCGACTCCCAGCCTCTGCTCAGTTGTCTTGAGCAGAACCACATTTGTGTCGTCACCGGGTTTCAAGGAACCGATGATGCCGGGAACCTCGTGACTTTGGGCCGGGGCGGTTCGGATACCACCGCCGTGGCTCTTGCCGTCGCCTTGGGCGCGCGCTTGTGTGAGATCTACACCGACGTAGATGGCGTATACACAGCCGACCCGCGCCTGGTTCCCGGCGCTCGGAAGGTTCCCGAATTGTCCTACGAAGAGATGTTGGAACTGGCTTCTACTGGTGCGAAGGTGTTGATGGTTCGTTCGGTGGAGTTGGGGATGAAGAATGATTTGAACCTGGTGGTACGATCGAGCTTCTCTCGTGAACCCGGAACGCTGATTAAGCATATGAATGAACATTTGGAAGGACCTGTCGTCACGGGACTGTCCCACGACCCGAAACAGGCCAGAATTAGTATTATTGGATTGCCTGGATTGCCCGAGAGCCTCACCACGGCGCTGGCACCCTTGGCCGCGGACGATGTTTCCGTCGATTTCATCACCCAAAACATCGGAACCGACGGTAGGATGAGCCTGGCGTTTACTTTGGAGGATAAATTGCTTGACCGTGCGGTGGACAGCCTGCGTGCGCACCTCCAGACTGGCCAATTCCCCGATCTGCGGTTGGAGACCGACACGAATCTCGCCAAAGTATCTGCCGTCGGGATCGGGATGCGGAATCACGCGGGTGTGGCCTATCGCGTCTTTAACTCTTTGACCCGCGCCGCCATTCCGATTCACATGGCTATCTCCACTGAAATACGGGTTTCTTGCCTCATTCCGGCCGGGGACTGCAAACGGGCAATCGAGGTGTTACACAAGGAATTCTTCGAGCAGGGGCAGGCCACTCCTGCGCCGATCTAATATCATTTGCTGGAAGGAGCTAAAGGTAATCAAGGATGCGTCGCGCTCGATTCTCGAAGAAACCACGGCCATTGATTTTGAAGTCATTGTCTGACAACGGCTCGACGGACGGTTCGGTGGAGTACATCCGGCAACAATATGGCAACCGCAACGTCTCTGTGGTGGACAACCGGGCAAATCTTGGCTTTTCCCGGGGTAACAATGCAGCCATCGCCGCGGCGTAGGGTGATTACATCCTCATCCTGAATCCCGATACAATTATTCATGATCATGCGCTGGAAAAGCTGGTTGCCTTCGCGGATGCGGACCCGCGGGCCGGCGCCTTTGGGTGCAAGGTGCTGAACCCCGACGGGTCGTATCAACACACGGCAAAACTCTTCCCGACGGTCTGGCGTTTCTGGATTGACGCCCTCAGGTTGAAGCGGCTCGGGTACTTCTCAAAGGCGTTCATCTGCCGCTCCTATTTGGGTTGGGAGGGCGATACGGAAAGAGTCATGGATTGGAATTCAGGCTGTTGCGTGCTGTTTCGAGACCCGTTGGTTAGGAATTGACGCCCGAGGTGTCAATAGGCAAAAACCCCGTTTCAACGGGCGAAAATGCGCTTTTCCGTTTTCGCCACGCGCCGGATTCAGGTATCAGGCACACACTCATGCACGCTCATCGTGTTATTAACCGTCACCAACGCTAGGAGAATTGAAATGATCAAGAGTATCTCGCGTCTCCTTCTCAACCCACATCCACTCCGCTCACTGGCCATTCGGTCAATCCGCAAGCTGAAATTAGGCCGCTGGGACGAGCGGGTGAGGCTAGGGGCGGTACAACGGCCTCATTATGCTTACTGCGTTTGGCATGCCGCAAATTTGGCCTGCAGGCTGGGCTACGATCGGATGAGCCTTCTCGAATTTGGGGTGGCGGGCGGCAACGGACTGGTCAATCTCGAGTGTCACGCCGCGGAAGCATCGAAGCTGCTGCCGATAGGGATCGACGTCTATGGATTTGATACCGGCGAGGGTCTCCCGCGGCCGAGGGACTACCGTGACCTGCCGTATCATTGGAAGGGCGGGTTCTATAAAATGGACGTGCCTGCGCTGAGATCCCGGTTGAAGGGGGCGAAGCTGGTCCTCGGGGAGGTCGAACACACCGTGCCGCGCTTTTTTTCTGACCACCGGCCCGCGCCCATCGGAGCCATTTTCTTTGATTTGGATTATTATTCCTCCACTATTGCCGCATTCCGAATCTTCGACGGGGGAGAGGAGCATTTCCTGCCTCGTGTCTATTGTTATCTCGATGACGTCATCGGCAGCGAAGTTGAGTTATACAATGATTATACAGGCGTCCGCTTGGCCGTGCACGAGTTCAATGAGTCGCATAAGGCCAAGAAGCTCGGGAATTCCTATCATTTACTGTCGCGGCCAATTTCCGAGAGCTGGCAGCATCAGATTGTTGTCTATCATGATTTCGAGCATCCCCGCTATAGTGAGTTCGTTAGCGCCGACGAGCAACAAACACCCCTCCGAAAGTAACGCCTAAGGTTTGCAGTCGAGCTTTCAGATACCAAGTGAGTCGCGCTGCACTCCAACGCGCTTGGTGCCGGTGGGGGAGAAAACCCAGGGAGGTTCTGTTTTGCATCTTGAATTATGAAAATCATCGAAATCAAAACCCTGGGCATTGACGCCATCAAAGTCATCACCTACGCGCGTTTCCGGGACGCGCGGGGGTACTTTACCGAACATTACCGGCGGAGCGACTTTCGAAACAACCCGGGCATGGGCTTCATGGATGGAGTGGAGTTCGTGCAGTGCAACGAGAGCTACTCGCGGAAGGGGACTTTGCGCGGACTGCACTTCCAATGGAATCCCTACATGGGGAAGCTGGTCCGGACCGTCAAAGGGAGAATGTTGGACATCGTGCTCGATATAAGAAAAGGCTCGACGACCTTTGGCCGGGCCCTCCTCCATGAGATGGCGGGGGATCCGGCGTCCGAGACCGATGAATGGATCTGGGTTCCACCCGGTTTTGCCCACGGCAATGTGTTCCCCGAGGACAGCGTTATCGAATACCTCTGCTCGGGAGAGTACAGCCAGGGCTGTGAGGCGGGCATATCGCCTTACGCCGAGGACATCGACTGGACCCTCTGCGCCCCGGCTCTAAAGGGGCTCTTCGATAGCATGGCGTCCGCCACTGGGCTGGTTACGGAGAAGGATCGCAATGGCTTCACCTTGAAGAAATGGCTGAGCGACGAGCGATCGAATCACTTCAGCCTGCAGAGCCTGGCCTGAGTCGAGTTTGGCTGTCCACATGAAAAAACGAACTGTCATCTTCACAGGGGGCAGCGGCTTGCTGGGCACGGCATTCCGCAAAATCGCCCCCGATTTCTTATATCCAGACGAAGGCGAGTTCGATGTAACGAACTTCGCCCAGATGGAAAAGTACGTTCAGGCGCACGGTTGCGACCAGGTGATCCACGCTGGGGCTTTCACGTCGCCCCCGCTGGTGGACAAGGACCCTTTGAAGGCGCTCGAGGTCAATATCGTCGGCACGGCGAACGTGGTGAAGCTCTGCATGAAGTTTGGCGCCCGTTTGATGTACATTTGCACTGATTACGTCTTCCAAGGGGACAAAGGGGGATACTCCGAGACCGACCCGGTCCTCCCGGTGAATAAATACGCCTGGTCGAAGCTGGGCGGAGAGTGCGCGGCCAGATTGTACGACCGGGCCCTCATTGTTAGAACCACTTTCGGTCCAGACTGCTTTCCTTACGACCGGGCCTTTCGCGATCAATGGACCAGCCGGGAACCGGTCTCGGTGACTGCCGGGAAACTCGCGGCCCTGGCTGCCACGGACGTTTGTGGCGTAGTTCATGTCGGAGGCGAGCGCCGCACGGTTTTGGAATACGCCCGCAGCCTGGACCGTTCCAGAGCCATAGGCGAGCTCTCGGTTAAGGATGTCCCCTTCAAAGTGCCGGTCGATACCTCGTTGAACTGCGCGCGCTATCATAACCTCTTTCAACCAGAACCTGGAGAATAGTCATGAAAATTCTAGTCGCAGGCGGCGCAGGTTACATGGGCTCATCCTTGATCCCCGTCCTGCTGGAACACGGATACGAGGTCGAGGTCATCGACCTGTTGTGGTTCGGCAACCACTTGCCGCCGGAAGTGAAAGTAGTCCGCCGGGACTTGCTCGGATGCAAGGAGCAGGACCTGGCGGGATACGAGCAAGTCGTCTTTCTGGCTGGCCTGTCGAACGACCCGATGGCCGACTTCGATCCCTCCGCCAACTTCATGTCCAACGGCGCCTTGCCATGCTACCTGGCCTACATCGCCAAGCGCGCGGGCATTAAGCGATTCATTTACGGCTCCTCTTGTTCCGTCTATGGCTACACCGTCAACCAGTTGTATGACGAAGACAGCCCCGTCACCTGCAGTTATCCTTACGGAATATCCAAGTTGCAGGGAGAGCGGGGCGTGCTCCAACTCCAAGACCGGGATTTCTCGGTCATTGCGCTCCGAAAGGGCACCGTATGCGGCTACAGCCCGAGAATGAGAATGGACCTCATTGTAAACACGATGTTCAAGACCGCCATGAAGCAGCGGCTAGTAACAGTAAACAATGCTTCCATCTGGCGGCCGATCCTGGACATTCGCGATGCCGCAACCGCTTACTTGCGTGCCATCCAGGCAGATTATTCCATCAGCGGCGTCTATAATGTCGCCTCCGGGAATTTCACCGTTGGCCACGTGGGCGACCTGGTCAAGCACCGGGTCGAAAAGCTCACCGGGCACAGGGTGGCCATACAAATCAAGCAGGTCCAGGACTTCCGCAACTACAAGGTGACCATTGAAAAGGCCAGGACCTATCTCGGGTTCCAGCCCCAGCACTCCATCGAGGAGATTATTGAGGACCTCTATGCCCATATCGCCGACTACGGGGACTACGAAAACGACGAGTTCTATAATATCCGCATTTTCCGGAAGCTCGTGGCCGAGCAAAAAAAGCGGGCCCCGACCGGGGGAGAAGAGGCCGGACCTTGCGCGGGCGGCGACGGCAAGGGCCGCGAGCGCAGCGAAGGCCGGCCTCTGCTCGTAAAGGCTTAGCGGTGAAGCGGGGCCGCCGTTGGAACATTCCCCTGTCTTCGCACCATCCCCATTTTATTAGAACCTATGGATGTATCCATAATTGTTGTAGCGTGGAATGTGCGCGAACTGCTGCGCAACTGCTTGCAGTCAGTTTACACCGAGACCAAGGGCATCGAGTTCGAGGTCATTTTTGTGGACAATGGCTCGGCCGACGGCAGTGCGGAGATGGTCCGGCAGGAGTTTCCGCAGGCCCGCATCATCCCCAACCCGGACAATAAGGGCTTCATCAAGGCCAACAACCAGGCCATCGAAATTGCCCGGGGCCGATATGTCCTGCTGCTGAATTCTGACACCATAGTCCTTGACAATGCGATTGCCAGGACGGTGCAGTTTGCCGACGCTCATCCCGAGGCCGCCGTGGTCGGGTGCCGGGTTCTAAACCCCGACCGCAGCTTGCAGCGCAGTTGTTTCCGGTTTTACTCCACCCTCAACATGCTGCTGGAGGTGCTCTGGCTGTCGAGGGCCTTCCCATCCAGCCCATTCTTCGGCCGAAAGATCTACGGCGGGTGGGATTACAATTCGGAGCGCGAGGTGGATGTGGTTGTGGGATGTTTCTCGCTCGTCCGCATGGAGGCCATCCGGCGGGTCGGGGTCATGGACGAGCGGTTCTTTGTTTATGGGGATGATATTGATTGGTGCCGCCGTTTCGTAGAAGCGGGGTGGAAGGTGATGTTCACCCCGGCGGGCCAGATCGTCCATTATGGAGGTCAAACCACCCGGAAGGAGGCCGACCGCTTTGCTCTCCAATACCATGGGGCCGTGCTGATCAACGTCAAGACTCACTACGGCCCGGTGACCTTTGTGCTCTGCCGCCTCTTGACCGCCGGCTACCTTCTCCAGAGAGTTCCGTATTGGCTGCTCAAGGCCGCCCGCCGCAAAGAAGGCAGGGGAAAAGCCCTGAGCGGCGCCAAGAACTGCTGGCGGGGCTGCCGCTACACGCTCGGCGATTGGACTAGGTTGCTCGTGAACCGGGACACGGTGGCCGGAAAACTCTGAGGCGAATCCCTCCGTCCCCCAATCCCAGGTCGAATTGAATGAGCGTCATTCTCAGCCTCGTAGCGCTCTGGCTGCTGCTGCGCTGGTGCTTGCGAGTCGCCGGGATACCGTTGTTGCGCGTTGATCATCAGATGATTCCATGCTGCTACACACCTCGAAAGGCCCTTTGAGCGCGTTCTCTGTGAAGCGAAAGGTATCAAGGCTGGGGTCCTTGGCCTGGGCTGGGCGTCCCGGGGCGTTGGAGCCTGCCTGGGGAGGCTGGCGAACCCGGAGGCCGGGGCGCGGCGTTCGCGCCGCTTCACCGGCCGCGACGCCGGGCGCCCGGGAAGGCTTCGCGGCCAAGCGGCTGGCAACGTTGACGCGGTCTAAACGCCCTCGTCCGGCCCACTGGGACCTGCCCTTGACCATCAAGCTCGCCCTTGGGACGATCCTGGCGACTGTTTTGGGGCTGGATCTGGCGAGCGCAGGTTCTGCCGGGGGTAACCGATCGGCAGTCATTTACAGCCAGGGCAACCCGCCCGCCGCTCCTCAGCTAGCCGATTTGCCCTTGCGCCAGAGCGTGAGCCAATACGGGATCACCTGGACCTTTGACCAACCGGCGCCCGTTGGCCGGTTTGTGAACGGGGACTTTTATATCGTTGGTCCCGTTACGGTCATCAGCATCGATCCCCGGCCACTGGTCGGCCCCGACGTCCCGGAGGGCGAACTGGCCGAACCGGAGAAAAAGCGGGTCAAGAATGGCAAGTATGTCCGCAACGGCTCCATGCTGAATCCTCCAGCGCGCGCCCAAGTTGCTTTCGACACTGGGATTCACAACTACTTCAAGCTGGAACTTCTGGCAGTTCCGCCTTTGCACATGAAACCGGGGGATTGCCTGGTTTCGACGATCAGCCTCAAGATTGCGGAAAGGGATGCGTTTCCCTATCACGGGGGCGACGGCTGCCGCGAGCATCACGATAACAGCCCGGTCAAAACCGCCGCCGTCTTGGGCTGTGTCGCCGAGCCACAGCCTGCCGATGCGTTTCGCCCCTCTTACGGAGACCGGCAGCAGAGAATCTACCTGGCGCGCAATGTTCGGAGGAATCTGCTCCGGCGACTCCCCCCCCTGCCAATACTCCAAACCTGCAGACCTGGATCCGCGTTTTCCAGCGTCCATGGATTAACCCCTGTTTTTTTGGCTTTGAACAGCCGATGGAGAACATGCCGCATTACGGCCAGTGGGTCGGGCAGGCCCAGTCGGTCGCAGGGCTGCTGCTGATGCTCGACCTGAAGCCGGAACAAAAGGAGCAACTGCTGATCAACGTGCTGCAGGTGGGGATCGACTATTGGGGCCTCGTCCGCAACGGGCACCCGGGGTGGCAGGGCTGGGGCGGGCACGCCAGTGGACGCAAGTTCCCGATCGTGCTGGCGGGTCTCCTCCTCGGGGATGAGGAAATGGCCGGGCCCACCAAAACTTTCCCCAAGGTGGAATTCGGTGAGGACAACCAAACCATGTACGGCCAGGGCTGGACCGGCGCCAAAGCTTTGTTCGCCGGCCATTCAGGAATCCAAAGCGCATCCGGAAAGGCCGAGCGGCCCAAATGGGGACCCTATGAGCACCTGCCTCCTTCCCAGTGGACCCAAAGCAACTGCACCAGCGAGGGCTACCGCCGGGCCAATACGAGCAGCTCGTGGGTTGGCCAGGCCCTGGTGCTGCGCATGTTGCAGGCGGAAAAAGTCTGGAACCATGACGCGTTTTTCGATTATGTCGACCGGTGGATGACCGAGGACGACAGCGAAGCGTGCCGGGTTATCGTGCGGTCCTGGCCCCAGACCAAGCTAAACGATCATGACAGGTGGAACCGCCAGGGCTTCGCCTGGGAGCCGTTCGTCAAAACCATGTGGGATAGGTATCGCAGTCGGCTGGATGAATCAAGCAAGTGAGCTGCCGCTCCACCGGGCGTCTCTCCCTGCTGCTCCGGCTGAATGGACCAGTTTTCTGGCAGCAAGCAAGCCTGCTTCGAGGTGAGGGTAGGCAATTGCCTGGGCGCACGCGAAGGCACTGTCATGCAAGTTGCCAGTAATCCGTCTGCCGCTAACCTGCTTGTGGAAGGCCTCGACAAGGTGCAACCCGAAAGTAAAGCCTGCCCTTCATGATTACCATACTCATCGGGGCCGACATCTGCCCCATCGGAGGAAATCGGCCGTATTTTATGGCTGGCGACGCCCAGAGCCTCCTGAACGATCTCCGCGTTGAGTTTGAACAGACCGACCTCTGCATCGCCAACCTGGAATGTCCGCTCATTGAAACCCCATGCCCCATTCTCAAAACGGGACCCATCTTCGGCGAACCAAATGCTGTCATCAATGGCCTCAAACACGCCGGCGTCGATGTGCTGGCTCTGGCCAACAACCACATTCTGGACCATGGCACGCCCGGCCTCAAGAACACCCTCGCGGTTTGTGCCTCGGCTGGAATCGCCACGGTCGGCGCCGGAGAGAACCTCCAGGCCGCCAGGCGAATCCTCATCCGTGACGTGGGCGGCCTCAGAATTGGCATCCTCGCGGTCGCCGAACACGAATTCTCAATTGCGACCTCCTGCGCTGCGGGCGCCAACCCCCTCGATTTGATTGACTTCGTCAGGAACATCACCCGCAACCGGAAGAGCTGCGATTACTTGATTGTCCTGCTGCACGGGTCGGATGAGTTCTTTGTCCCCACCCCGAGGATCAAGGACACTTGCCATTTCATGGTCGAAATGGGGGTCAACGCCGTTATTGTCCAGCACCCCCACTGCCTGGGCGCCTATGAGGAGTACAAAAGCTGCCATATTGTCTATGGGCAAGGGGCTCTGATCATGGATGAGGCCATTTACCGCAATCGCAAGTCGTTTCACGAGGGCTTCCTGGTCAAGCTGCGGATCGCCCAGGACGCCCGCTCCTCCATGGAGATTCTCCCCTTCGTGCAGTCGGACCCGCTCCCGGGCGCTCGGCGGATGAACCCCGAGCGGGAGCGTCAATTCCTCCAGTCCCTGCTCGAAAAATGCAATGCGGTCAAAGACGATGCTTGGGTTCAGGCCCAGTGGCGGAGCTTCTGTGAGGGACGAAAACATAGCTACCTGAGCAGCCTTCTGGGGCATAACCGCGTTCTCTCGAAGCTGAACGCAAAGGGGCTTGTCGCCAAGTTTGTCCATGGCAAAAGATCATTATTGCGCGCCAAGAATACAGCTTGTTGTGAGACGCACCGCGAAGCTATTGAAACCATCTTTTCAAGGCCCTGCGCGCTGCATTCTTCAAACAGGGGCTGACGGAGGCAGATGTGTTGGTCCAGAAAATCCAGGGAAGCAAGCCCCTCGGCGCCGCCCGGCGCATTTTGCAGCGAAGTTATTACCGCTCTCTGGAGCTTGCAGCCTTGCCGCCCCATCGTCCGGCTGATAGCCAAACCGCGCAGCCCAGCCTTAGTCGCAGTCATCCTGCGCGCGATGGAGTATGAAATGGCGAGTGTTCGAACGTCGAACCGTCTGGTGGCCCACACGCTGCGGGTGGGCCTGCCTCCTGTTGCCCACGGTGGCGCTTTCGCTCGGATGGTGTTTTTACGGTGAATCTTTCCTTTCGCCCACAAGTCGCTTGCCCGCAGACGTGCTGGTGGTGGAGGGCTGGGCGGGCCGCGACAGCATGCCGGCCGCCGTGCGAGAGTTCCAGCGCGGCGGCTACCGCCTGCTGGTCACCGCCGGCGGCCCGACGGGTGACAGTTGGGCTGCCAGGAACTGGAACTACGCCGAACTGGCCGCCGAGGAACTCCTGCGCGACGGCCTGCCAAAGGAGCAGTTGCTCATCGCGCCAACAAATGAATCGGAAACCCGGCGCACCTATCACGCAGCGCTCGCTGTCCGCCGGGCCTTGGAGGCGCGCGGTGAGCTTCCCGCCGCCATCAACATCTGGACCCGCGGCGCTCACGCCCGCCGGAGCCGCCTGGTGTTCGCCAAGGTGTTCCGCCCCAAGACGCGCGTGGGTGTCATTGCCTGGACTCCGGCTGGCCCGAATCCCGGGCGTTGGTGGAAGTCCAGTGACCGTTCCCGGGACTTGCTTGACGAAACCGTCGCCTATCTCTTTGAACTCCTGCTCAATTCCGGTCGCTGGGGCAGCGCCGAGACAGTTGGGCTGCCAGGAGCTGGAACTACGCCGAGCTGGCCGCCGAGGAACTCCTGCGTCGCGGCCTGCCAAAGGAGCAGTTGCTCGTCGCGCCTGCGCCCCTGGCCTGCCGTTTTCAGATATTTCCAGATATTTCCACTTAATAATCCGCCCTCCCCGGCGCTCGCTGTCCGGCGCGCCGCCGGAAAGGGCACGCCGGCGGCGTGCCGTCCACGCGCGCGAGCTAGCGCCCGGAGGTACTGTCAAGCTGCGCCCCGCCGGCCGCCTATGAGACAACCGGCGCTTGGCCTTCGGCGCTGCGGGGCGCGTCATCGCCCGGAATCATCACCGGCCATTGAACTTGGGTAACAATGGACAACGCCAGCCACACGGCTGTCAGGACCGGCTTGTTCGCCCGGCGGGAGTGTTGGGTGCCCACCCGCCGGCTTTGGGTCGTTTTGGCGGTGCTGTTACTGGGCGGGGCCTTCCTGGCCAGCCACTCGCTGAGTTCATTCCTGTCCGCCAGGAGCCCCGTCTCAGCCAACGTGCTGGTCGTGGAGGGCTGGCTGCCGGACTTTGCCATGCAGGGAGCCATCGAGGAGTTCAAACGGGGCGGGTACAAATATGTCATCACGTCCGGCGGAGGCCTGCCGGATGGGTGGCTCGCAGGCCGCTTCAAAACGGGAGCGGAGTTCGCCGCGGCCAACCTGGCAGCACTGGGCCTCCCAACCAATGTGATTGTGCCGGCGCCTTCGGCTAGAGTTGGCCGGGACCGCACTTACGCAGCGGCGCTGGCGGTTAAGGAATGGTTGCGCATGGCGCACCCGGAAGTGCGCGCGGTGAATCTCTACTCGCTGGGACCTCATGCGCGCAGGTCCCGCCTGCTGTTTCAGAAAGCTATGGGGAACAAAGTAAAGGTGGGGGTTATCGCGCATCCAGATAATCGCTACGACTCCAAACGGTGGTGGGCAAGTATGGATGGCTTCACTGAGGTGACCCAAGAGGGCTTCGCTTATCTGTACGCCAAATGCCTCTTTCGTCCGCCTGCTGAACACGGACGACGGACCACAGACCACTGACTTCGAGCCAGAAACCACCCTTTGCGCCTTTTGCGCCCTTTCATGGCCGGCATTCAGCATTCCTTTACAGACCCATTTTTCCCTTCAAATGCTTGGCAGCAAAGCAGTTACGCAAGGAGAGCCAATTGGGTGACGGAAAAGTTTACACCGCGGGACTCATGCAGCCTTGCGTCGAATCGTGAATTCGTGTGCGTAACTCGCACGCAGACAGAAGGTTATGCAAACGCCTGGCCAGGAATCGGTTTCCGGCATGGACGGTGCTTACGTGAGTGGCCGATGATCACGGGCCAATGGTCTGTAGTCTGTGGTCAGTGGTCACCGGTCGGTCACTGGTGGGTGGTGGAGCGCTGTTTTGCGGATTAGACCATAATCTTGCTGTTTTCGGTGCTCCTCGTTTGGAAACCGATACTATCTGTCATGGTTCTCTTATTAGGCGCAACCGGTTACATCGGCCAGGGCTTCGCGGGCGAGTTGCGAAGGCGTGGGCACGAGTTTATTCCTCTCTCGCGCAAGGCCTTCGATTACACTCAGTTGAGACTGCTCTTCGATTACCTGCGCACAATGAGGCCGGAGTTGGTCATCAATGCGGCAGGGTATGCCGGCAGGCCGAACGTGGACGCCTGCGAACTCGCCCGGATGGAAACATTCCAGGCCAACACCCTGCTGCCCCAAACGGTCGTGCGCGCCTGCGTGATGACGAATACGCCCTGGGCGCACGTCTCCACGGGTTGCATTTATACCGGCGCCAAAATGTGCGAAAACGGCGAAATGCGAGTGGAAAGGGACCTCAACCGGCCTGAAGTGCGGCGGTCCTTCGACAGGCACCCCGAGAATTTCCTGGGTTTCACGGAGCTGGATGGACCGAACTTCTCGTTCCGCCATCCATCCTTCAATTTTTGCAGCGGGACCAAGGCGCTGGCCGAGGAAGCGATTGGCGACTGCGGTCCGGGCTACATTTGGCGGCCCATGATGCCGTTCAATGAACGGGACGGACCGTGCAACTTCCTTTCCAGAATCCAACGCTATCCCAGGGTCTATGACCATGTGACTTCGCTCTCGCATTTGGGGGATTGCGTTCGGGCGTGTCTCGACCTGTGGGGCCGCCGCGCCCCGTTCGGCGTCTATAACGTGGCCAACCCGGGCGCGGTCACCACCCGGCAAGTGGTTGAAATGATTCAGCGAATCCTCAAGCCGACCCGCCCGTTCGAGTATTGGACCGATGACGATGAGTTTTACGGCGGAGGCGCCAAAGCCCTGCGGTCTAATTGTATTCTTGACGTTACGAAACTGGTCCACACCGGCGTGAAAATGCGGAGCGTGCAAGAGGCCCTGGAAGATTCCCTGGAGCGATGGCAGCCGGTCGGGCCGAATTGCCGGCGGGCTGAAAGTCTGGCGGTCTCCTCGCCCTGCCGCCGGCTGAGCGTCCGGAGGTCAGAACCCGGAGGCTGGAGGCCGGAGGAAGGAAGACAAACAGCAAAAACGCGCAAGGCCGCAGTCAGAGGATAGCGGGCCCCGCAGCGCCGGCTTCCAAGCCGGCTTAGGACATAGCTTCACCCTCTCGCGCCCCCGTGAATACCGGGCATCCAAAGCCGGCTTGGAAGCCGGCGCTCCGTCGCAGCCGGTTCCGTGCTCGCCACTCCGTATCCAATATGCCGCACGCCGTACTCCACACTCCGCACGGAGTGAAATCCCGACCTGTCGGGACACTCCGCCGCCCCCTCCGGGTTTTGCCGCCCTCGTTGTTTGCTGCGGCTTGCCTTTGTTGGTTCGAGGCCACGGCGCAGGAGGTCCTGGCGCCACCGCCTATTGACTACTCCGGAGGGGCGGCACGCCCGCGCGCCGCCATCGCAACGGACCAGCTTGGTCCGCTCCCGCCCGCGATGGCCGCCGCCGCCGCCATCGCCAACGAGCCGCCACTGCTCCAATGGGGCCCGGTCAATCTGCGCGCGCATCTGCTCTACCGGTTCTTGTACGGCGACGGCATCCCGGCTCGGCCCGGCCAGAATTTCACGACGGTGGTCAACGAGGTCCGCCCCGGGCTTTTGTTCGAACTGGGCAGCCATTGGACGCTGGATTACACGCCGACCCTGCGCTTCTACTCGAACCGCCAGTTTCGGGACACCACTGATCATTCCGTGGTTCTCAACGGCGCAACGACATATAAAGACTGGACGCTCGGGCTCTCGCAGCGATACGCCTCCACGTCTGAACCGCTCATCGAGACCGGCACGCAAACCGATCGAGAGAACTACTCAACCGCAGCCAATGCTACCTATCATGTTAGCACTAAGACATCGCTCGAGCTCGGCCTCAACCAGAACTTCCGGTTCATGGGCCAAAATCAGGCCGGTCGCCCGTTAACCGACTCCCGCGACTGGTCAACCCTGGACTGGCTCAATTACCAGTTCTGGCCGAGGTTCGGGGCCGCCCTCGGCGTCGGCTTTGGCTACCTGGATTTCAGCGCAGGTTCGGACATGACCTACGAACAACTCCAGGGCCGAATCAACTGGCAGGCCACCGCCAAGGTGAGCCTGGTGCTGAATGCAGGCTTTGACGACCGGCAGTTTCTCAGCGGCAACACGCCCGATCTGCTCAATCCCATCTTCGGCGCAGCGCTCCTTTACCAACCCTTTGAGCCAACCCTGCTCTCGCTGAACGCAGCCCGCACGGTGGTCCCTTCCTATTTCCAAAGCCAGGTCACCGAAAGCACCACCCTCAGCGGCAGCGTCCGCCAGCGACTCCTCCGGAGGCTTTACCTCGACCTCACCGGAGGCTATCGCCTGAGCTCCTACGAGGCGACGGCCACAGGCCAGCCCGTGAATCGCGACATCAGCGGCACTTTCGTCAATGTCCGGCTGAACGTTCCCTTTTTGAAACGTGGAACGGCCTCGGCGTTTTTCCAGGCGGCGGAAAACTCCTCAAACGACTCTCTCTACAAATATTCCACCACCCAGGTCGGCCTCGAGCTCGGCTACCGCTTTTAAAAGAACGGGTGGGGGCGGCGTCCCGCTTGCCCTCCCATCCGGCAGGGACGCGCGGAATAAGACCCCCACCTGGCGGGGCGTCGTCCCATGTTATCCGCTTCTCCATGATTGACGATAAACTCATCGGTTCGCCGTCGAGCCGCCCGGAGGCCATTCCTAAGCCGTCGTCTCCACCCAGTGACCGGCTGCCGGCGCCTTTCCCTCGGCGGCTGAAAATCCTGGCTGCGCTCACGGTTCTGCTGGCCGTCTGCTTCGCCACGCCCCTCTGGTCTTTGGCGCGGTACGCGTTGCACAGTGACTTGTATTCCCACGTTCTGCTGATCCCGTTCATCAGCCTGTACTTGATCTGGTTGCGAAAACAGGATTTGGCTTTGGCGTCTGGGCCGGTGCGGCGTTTGGCCATCATCCCGCTGATGGTGGGGGTGGCAGCCCTCGCCGCTTACTGGTTCGCCCTGCACGCGGGCTGGAAACCCGGGAGGGACGATTATCTGGCGCTCATGATTCTGTCTTGGTGGTCGTTTCTGCTGGCCGGCGGGTTCCTGATGCTGGGCGCGGAAACGCTGCGTCGGCTCGCCTTTCCGCTTTCCTTCCTTGTTTTCACCGTCCCATTCCCAACGATTGTCCTCGAGTGGATTAAGGCCTTCTTGCAGCAGGGTTCGGCTGACGCTGCTCATGCGCTTTTCTGGTTGTCGGGCACGCCGTTCTCGCGGCAGGGCTTGCAGTTCGACTTGCCGGGCTTCTCCTTGGAAGTGGCCCCGCAATGCAGCGGCCTGCATTCCAGCCTCGTGTTGTTTATCACCAGCTTGCTCGCCGGCTATCTCTTTCTGCGCTCGCCCTGGCGGCGGGCCGTATTGACCCTGGCTGTAATCCCGCTCGCCCTGGTGAGGAATGGGTTCCGCATCTTCGTCATCGGTGAGCTTTGCGTGAACGTCAGCCCGGACATGATCAACTCCAACCTCCACAGGAAAGGCGGTCCGATTTTCTTCGCCTTGTCCCTGATACCATTTTTCCTGCTGTTGCTCCTGCTCCGAAGGTCCGAGTCCAAACGTCGTTCCACTGTCGGCCCTTGAATGAGGACAGCCCCTCCCCAGCGGCCATCGACTCCTTGCCATTGGCTGGCGACACGTTTTAACGCCCTTACCGTGTTACGGATTTGACGGTTCAACGCTTCAACGCTTCAACGTTCCAACGGCCCTGCCGAAGACCCCGATTATGATTACCCAACCGTCCGTCTCCTTACTCACCCGCTGCCTGCTGGCCATGCTGATGGTTGGCCTCCTGGCCGCCGGCGGCGCCGGCTGTTCCAGGAAGGCCACGCAAGCCCGCTACCTCTCCCGGGCCAACCACGACTTCGAAACCGAGCGTTATGACCGGGCCGAGCTCGAGTACCTGGCGGTGCTCAGAAGTGCGCCCCTCAATCCCGTGGCCATCGGCAGACTGGGCCAGATCTACTACGCGGAAGGCAGGTTGCCCCAGGCCTTTGCCTACCTGAAAAAAGCCGTTGAATTACAGCCGGAGAATGCCGACCTGCGGCTCAAGCTGGGCCTGACCTGCATGTCGGTCCATAAGCTCAAGGAAGCCTGGGACGAGGCCGGGCGGGTGCTGCAGCAACAGCCCACAAACGAGGAGGCCCTGATTTTGTTGGCTGACGCCGCGTCCACGAACGAGATTCAGCAAACCCTGCAACGGGTCGAATCACTCCCGCAACCGGTGAAAGGCGGCGCTGGGTACCACCTCGCCCGTGCCACGCTCTCTTTCCGCCAGCAGGACCTGGACCAGGCCGAAGCCGAATTCAAACAGGCCCTGGCCCAAGACCCTAAGTCCAGCGGCGCGTATATGGGTCTGGGCAACCTCTATCTCGCCCGGCGCGATCTCCAGCAAGCGGAACCGGCCCTGAAATCCGCCGCCGAACTCTCCCCGCTGCGCTCAGGCAGGCGCTTGCGATACGCCGAGTTCAAATTCCGGGCCGGCGCGGCCGAAGTGGCCAAGACATCCCTCGAGGAAATCACCAAAGGCGCCCCCGATTACCTCCCTGCCTGGACTATGCTGGCGGAAATCGCGCTCGCCGAGCGCCGGCCCGAAGACTGCTCTGCCCTCCTCGCCAAGGTCCTCGCGCGTGACTCCGCCAATTACGAGGCCCTTATGCTGGCCGGCAACCTCCTCCTGGCAAAAGGGGAAGGAACCAACGCTGTCACTCACTTTGAACGGATGGCCACCGTCTATCGCGGCGAGCCGATCGTGCAATACCGGCTTGCCCTTGCCTATCTTCTCAACCGGGACATGGCCAAAGCCACGGCCAGCCTCAGCCGGGCCATCGCCGCCGCCCCCAACTTCGCTGAGGCCGTCCTCCTGCTGGCCGAGATCAATGTCCGCCAGGGCAACTCCGCACCGGCCGTCGTTTCCCTGACACAGTTGATCAAGCAGCAGCCGCAGCTTGCCCAGGCCCATAGGCTGCTGGCGACCGCCTATCTCGGCCAAAGGAAACCGGACGAGGCCCTGGCCGTTTATCGCCGGATGATTGACTTATTCCCAAAAGATCCCCAGGGCCCCTTCCTCATGGGAATCCTCTTGGCCCAACAAAACAAGAGCACCGAGGCCCGCCAGGCCTTTGAAAAGTCGCTCGAACTCTCCCCGGATTACCTGTCCCCCCTCGAGCAAATAGTGGACCTGGACCTGCTGGACAAGCAATACGCGCGCGCCACGGAGCGGGTCAAAAAGGAAATGGAAAGAAAACCCGGCGCCGCCGCGCACTGGCTGCTGCTGGCCAAAATCCATTGGGCCCAGGCCATGGGTTATGTTTCAAAAGAAATGGACAAAACTCCCGGCCCAGCCCGGCCGAAGCTTCGGCTCGCCGATGTCCCCGCCGCCCAACACGATGTTGAACAGGCCGAAGCGGCCCTACTCAAGGCCCTTGAGTTGAACCCCAATCTCCGCGCGACCTACCTGTTGCTCGCCCAGCTCTACGTGGCCTCCAATAAGCATCAGCAGGCGCTGGACCGGCTGGCCGGGCTGGTGGTCAAAACCAATGATGTGGTCGCCCTCATGCAAATCGGCATGATCCATGATCAGTTGAAGCATTTTGCCGCCGCCCGCGAGGCCTACGAAAAGGTCCTCACGGTCAATCCCAACTCCAGCCCGGCCCTCAACAACCTGGCCTACCTCTACTCCGAACGCCTGGGGCAACTCGACAAGGCCCAGAAAACGGCGGAAAAAGCCCGGCAACTCCTGCCTCAGGATCCATACACGGCTGACACCCTGGGCTGGATACTTTACAAACGCGGCGAGTACACTCGCGCCCTCGGCCTAATCCAGGAATGCGTGCTGAAATTGCCCGCCGAACCGGAAGTCCAGTTTCACCTCGGCATGACTCATTACATGCTGGGCGAAGAAGAGCCCGCCCGCCTCGCCTTGCAGCGGGCCGTTGCGGCCAACAAAGATTTTCCAGACAAAGAAGAGGGCCGCCGCCGACTGGCCCTGCTGGCTATTGATGCGAAGACCGCCGATGCCGCGGCGCGAGCAGACTTGGAAAAGCGGTTGCGCGAAACGCCCGACGATCCGATCGCCCTCAGCCGGCTAGCCCAAATTCAGGAACGCGAGGGCGCCTTTGCCAAAGCCGTCCAGACCTACGAAACTGCCCTGAAACAAAACCCCCAAAATGCCCAGATCCTGCTCCGCCTGGCCCAGCTCTATTCCGGCCGGCTCAGCGACCCGCGGAAGGCCTTGCGCATGGCCCGGCAGGCCCACACCCTGGCCCCGGACGACCCCCGGACTTCTTACACCCTCGGTCGTCTGGTCTATCAGGCGGCTGATCAGGCGGAGGATTACAAGTGGGCGGCGAGCCTGCTTGAGGAAAGCGCTCGCAAACTGCCGGACGACCCCGACGTGATGTACGACCTTGCTTGGTCGCGCTACAGCCTGGGGCGCGTACCCGAGGCGGAGGCAGCGATGCAGGGCCCTGCGCAGGCCGGCGCCGCGTTCGCCAGGGCCGAGGAGGCCAAACGTTTCCTGACGACGGTCGCGGCCTGCGAAAACCTTGTCCAGGCCCAACAAATGGCTCCCCAGGTCCAAAAGCTCCTCAGTGCCGACCCAACCTACGTCCCGGCCCTGATGGTGTCTGCCATTCTTCAGGAGCAGCGCGGCAACTACAAGGAGGCGGCGCAGTTCTACGACCGCATTCTGGCTCGCTACCCCCTCTTTGCGCCGGCCACCAGGAACCTCGCCTTCTTGTGCTGCGAGCGCCTCGGCGATGACCGCAGGGCCTATGCATTGGCCGCCACTGCCCGCCAGTCCTTCCCGGCAGACCAACACCTGGCCAAAACCCTGGGAATCCTGGCTTATCGTTTCAGCGACTATGCGAGGTCCGTGCAACTGCTCGAAGAATGCGCCCCCAGACTGAGCAGTGATGCCGAGCTGCTCTATTACCTCGGCATGGCTCACTACCGGCTCAAACACCGGGCCCCCAGCAAAGCAGCTCTCCAACGCGCCCTCGACCTGCATGTCCAAACCAAACTCGCCGACGAGGCCAAACGCGTCCTCACCGAGCTGAAGTGACTTCCCGCCACGATTGGTCGGCTTTGACTCATTTAAGCCATTCAACGCCTTAACGCATCAACGTGAAAACCTCAAGCCTCCCCCGACCCGTTGTGAGAGCGGGTCCCAAATGGATTTGGCGCTTCCTTGCGGCATTAACTGCCGCTGGCCTTGTGGCTTCCCCTCGCGTCATGGGCGTGGCGCGCAGGCAATTCTATCGGCTGTTAGAGCATAACTGAGCCAAACCTCGCAGGTCTGATGGATACTGCTGTCGTAATTACCTTCGTCAGCGCTTTTGTCGCAGGCGCACTGGCTTTGGCTATCGCCTTCCTCGAGCGGCGTTCCCCAGCGCGCTGGTTCTTGGTGGCCGGCATGGCCGTCCTGGCGGTCGAGAGCATTTTCTCTGCCCTGGCCGCCGACGCCGTGCTGCCGGAACGGGTGGCGCACTGGGAGACCTGGAGGCTTTGCGCCCTCTCCTTCCTCCCGGAAACCTGGCTCTTGTTCAGCCTGACTTACGCGCGCGGCAACGCTCGGGAATCTCTGGTCAAATGGCGATTCCTCCTGGCCGCCGCCGGCCTGGCGCCGGTCGGGCTGGCGCTCCTGTTCCGCGAGGACTTGATTGTGTCTGTCGGCCAGGTCGAGCCAACCTATCAGTGGCTGCTGCGCCTGGGGACGCCCGGGGTTGAGTTGAACCTTTTGGTCCTGCTCAGCGTCGTGCTGGTGCTGATGAACCTCGAGCGCACGTTCCGCGCCTCGGTCGGCACGATGCGCTGGCGCATCAAATTCACGCTCCTGGGCCTGGGCCTGCTGTTTGCCGTGCGGGCCTACACCAGCAGTCAGGTCCTCGTGTTCCGCGCCATAGACCTCTCGCTCCAACCCATCAACTCAATGGCGCTCCTGGTGGCCTGCCTGGTGATGGCGCGCTCGCTGTTGCGGACCGGGCATTTCGAGGTGAGCGTCTATCCCTCCCACGCTCTGCTCCACAACTCCTTCACCCTCTTGGTGGCGGGCGTTTACCTGGCCATTGTCGGCGTGCTCGCCAAAGTGGTGGCCTTTCTCGGGGGCGACGCGGCCTTTCAACTCAAGGCCTTCCTGGTCCTGGTCTCCCTGGTGCTGCTGGCGGTCCTGCTGCTCTCCGACCGGGTGCGACTGCAAACCAGGCGCCTGGTCAGCCGGCACTTCCACAGGCCCTTATATGATTATCGCACCGTCTGGCGCACCTTCACCGAAGGCACCGCCCGCCGGGTCGAGCAGACTGATTTGTGCGAAGCCGTCGTAAAACTGGTTTCCGATATCTTCCAAGCCCTTTCCGTGACCGTCTGGCTGGTGGACGACAAGAAGGAGAAGTTCCTCTTTGCTGCTTCCACGGCCTTCTCCCATGCAAAGGCCGGCCATTTGAACCTGGATGCCTCAGATGCGGCTCAAGTCATCGCGGCTCTGAGCGCCCACCCCAATCCCGTTGACCTTGATTCCGCCAAGGAAATCTGGGCCGCCGCCCTCAGACGCGCAAACCCCGCTCAGTTCCGAGACGGCGCAAACCGCGTCGGGGTCCCCTTAATTGCCGGCGATGAACTGCTCGGCGTAATGACCCTGGGAGACCGTGTTGGCGCGGTGCCCTTGTCCCTCCAGGATTTGGACTTGCTAAAGGCGGTGAGTGATCAGTCCGCCGCCAGCCTCCTGAACATCCGCTTGTCCCAAAGATTGTCCCAAGCCAAACAATTGGAAGCCTTCCAGGCGATGTCCGCCTTCTTTGTCCATGACCTCAAGAACACGGCCTCCACGCTCTCCCTCACGCTCCAGAATCTGCCCACGCATTATCAAGAGCCAGCCTTCCGAGAGGACGCCTTGCGCGGCATTTCCAAGACCGTCACTCACATCAATGAGCTGATCGGGCGTTTGAGTCTCTTCCGGCAGGAGCTTTCCGTTCAATCCGTGGAATGCGATTTGAACGAGTTGGTGAGCGAGACACTCAAGGGCCACGAGGAGAAGCCCGGCGTTGAAATCGTAAAGGAGCTCCGGCCGCTGCCCAAGGTACGGCTGGATCCGGACCAAATCCGGAAGGTCCTTACCAACCTGCTGCTCAACGCTCAAGAGGCGGTGGGCGCCGCCGGCCAGATTCGGGTCCAAACCAGCCAGGGCAACGGTTGGATAGTCTTGGCCGTGGCCGACAATGGCTGCGGCATGACTCCTGAGTTCGTGGAGGCCCGCCTCTTTCGCCCCTTTCAGACGACCAAAAAACATGGGATTGGCATCGGGATGTTCCAGTGCAAGATGATTGTCGAGGCGCACCGCGGGAGAATCGAGGTCGAGAGCCAGCCGGGCAAGGGTACGGCTTTCCGGGTGTTGCTGCCGCTCAACCAGTGACGCTATGAACCCAAAACTGCTCATCGTTGATGACGACGAAGAAATCCGCGCCCAAATGAAATGGGCCCTCCTTCAGGACTACAACGTCCTCTTGGCCCAAGACCGCCCCAGCGCCATCGCGGCCTTTCGTGAGCAGCGGCCGCCCGTGGTCTTGCTGGATTTAGGCCTCCCTCCCCATCCGGCCAGCCCCGAGGAAGGATTTGCCGCCTTGTCCGAAATGCTCGCCCTGGACAGTCTGGCCAAGATTATTCTCATCACCGGCCAGGGCGAGAAGGATAATGCCCTCCAGGCTATCGGCGCCGGCGCTTATGACTTCCTGACCAAACCAGTGGAAATCCAAGAACTGAGGGTCATCCTCAAACGGACCTTTCATGTCGCCAGCCTGGAAAACGACTACCGCCAACTGCAGCAGCACCTGACAGGAGAAACTTTCGAGGGCATGCTCGGCGCCAGCCCGCAAATGCAGGTCGTGTTCAACTCCGTCCGCAAGGTGGCCACCACTGACGCGCCCGTGTTGATCTTGGGGGAAAGCGGGACGGGCAAAGAGAAGGCTGCCCTGGCGATCCACCGGCGCAGCGCCAGAAAAGACGGCCCCTTCGTCCCGATCAATTGCAGCGCCATCCCGGACACACTCCTGGAAAGTGAGCTCTTCGGCCATGAAAAGGGCTCGTTCACCGGCGCCCACATCCAGCGCAAAGGGCGCATTGAGCACGCCAGTGGAGGAACCCTCTTCCTGGATGAAATCGGAGAGCTTCCCCTCCCCTTGCAGGTCAAGCTGCTGCGCTTTCTTCAGGAACAAACGATTGAACGAGTCGGCGGCAGGGAGGAAATCGGGGTGGACACGCGGGTCATTGCCGCCACCAATAGTGACCTGAAAAAGGGTATGAATGAGGGACGGTTCCGCGAGGATTTGTACTATCGCCTGGCGGTGGTGGTCATCCAGTTGCCCCCGCTGCGCGACCGGGAGGGCGACATCCGCTTGCTGGCCCAGGAACTCCTGCGCCGGAGCGCCTCAGAAACCGGCAAAGAGGGCCTTGCTTTTGATCCCGAGGCCATCAAGGCGCTCAGCCGCCACTCCTGGCCGGGCAATGTCCGCGAACTTGAGAATCGGGTGAAACGTGCGGTAATCATGGCCGAGGGCAAACGCCTGACGGCGCAGGACTTGGAGCTGACGATCCCTTGGATGCCTCCGCACGCGGCCGGTCTCAAGGAAGCTCGGGAATCAGTTGAACGCGAAATGATCCAGCAGGCGCTTCGGAAGCATTCCGGCAAGATTGCGCGCGCCGCTGCCGAATTGGGGGTCAGCCGGCCTACCCTTTATGAACTGATGGAGAAGTTGGGCATCCAGCGACCGGAACGCGAAACCAATGCCGCGGAACCTGCCTGAGGAGATTGGCACTCACAGGAGGGAGCGCGGACATTCTTGTCCGCTTCAACGCTTCACTGACGTAATCCTTTACACAACCCAGTCACAGGGAGCGTCTGCCTTTCTCCTTGCGACTGAACCACTTGCATCAATGACCAGCCTGGCCGGGCGAAACCCGTCGGAACAATTTACACTCGCGCGTTTTTTTCCTCGCGGCGTCTTACATCTTGCATCTACACCAGGCGACTCAACCCATTGAGGCTCAAGCATTTAGCAACCCTCGTCATTCCCTGAGCCTATTACTGTGATTCTTGGCTCAGTTCTTGCGTACTGACACGATGCATTAAGAGGTATGCTAATCGTGCCCCGAATAGGATTAAGGCATTATCTGCTGGCAACGGCGCTGGCCGCAGGACTGCTTAGCGGTGCCGGCAGCGGCCCTGTTTGGCCTCTATCTTCCGCCGCGCCTGATAGACTCGATAACCGACTAATAAAGATGGCGGCCGGCTAACCCGCCTGTTTCTCAGCGCGGCGCGGCCGCCACCAAGTTGGTAGGGACCAGAGAATCTTCGCAGCGTGCTAGTATATTCCACAATAACCAGAAACGATTATCCGTGGGTTCTGTCGGACGGTGCCATGAATCGGCAGCACGGATATCCGCTGTAGGAGGAAAACATGACAAACGAATCGAATAGAAGAACTAATTGTAAAGACTGCCGCAAAAGTGAGCAGCCAGACCTTCGGATCGCCAATTGCGCGAGCAGCGCAGCTATTGCGTTGGCCTTGTTAATGAGTGTCGCGGGCTGTCAGACACGGCCCGCGCCTCGATTCGCGGAGCTCGAGACACCGGCCGCCCAGGCGCGGCCGCTAACCCCCGGCGAATGGCTGGATCGCAACTTCACGCAGCCAGTTGACAAAGCTGCTGCCCACGCCCAACCGCTGACGCCTGGGCCGCAGCAAGAAACGCTGGCGGCAACGCAACCACCGGCCGCGAAGAGCGACCTCAATCCCCGCCCGCAGCCCGGCACCAATGGTCCCGGCCCGCAGACGCTCCCGGCAACACAACCACTGGCCGCGAAAAGCGACCTCAATCCCCGCCCGCAGGCCGGCACCAATAGTCCCGGCCAGCCTCAAGCGGAGGCGCTCTTGCTCCACGAGGGTGATGTGGTGCGCATCGCCTTCCCCGGCGCCCTTAACCTGAACACCACCCAGCAGATCCGGCGCGACGGCAAAATCAATCTGCCGCTGCTCGGCGAGTTCAAGGCCGCCGGTCTGGCCCCCAGTGAAATGGAAAAACAGTTGATTGAACTCTACGGCCCGCAACTCCAAGTCAAAGAAGTAACTGTCACCATGGAATCATCTGCCTTTCCGGTCTATGTCACCGGCGCCGTGCTGCGCCCCGGCAAGATTATGTCCGATCGGCCAATTGACGCGCTGGAAGCCATTATGGAGGCCGGCGGCTTCGACTACACCAGGGCGAATCTTAAATCGGTGAGGGTGATCCGGCATGACAATGGGCGCACGGAGTATCACCGGCTGAATTTGAAACGTGCTCTGCAAGGGCAGCAATCCGAGCCCTTCAAGCTGAAGCCCTTTGATATCATCTACGTGCCGGAACGGCTCTCCCTGTTTTAGTGGTCTTCCTTTGATAAGGTGTATGGATGAGCAACTTGACGCGGTCAGGCCAACGCCTGGCGACCGCTCGGGGCGCATATCTGATGCCTCCGGCCCGATGTCGCTGAACAATGATTCCTGGCCTGCGGCGGCAACTCGCCTGTCCCTGGGCTCAAGACTCTGTTGCCTGCTCTCGCTGTTGGTCTCCCTGCCTCTGCTGGCCCTCCTGCTCTTCCTCCCGGCCTTCTTCCACAGAGTGGCCCCTTGGCGCGCGCGCAAGGGCACAAGAAGCCAATGAACCCGAACTCCCGAAAGGGAAATGGAAACACCCCGGCCCGCCCCAGCGGGGCGAATCGGTCGGCGCGTCCGGGGTTTTGTGCTGCGGTGGTTGTTGCTGGATTGCTCTGCCTGAGCGCGGCGGTCGCCTTGCTGAGGCATGGCCATTCTCCTGGCCGCAGTCCTGAACCGCCCTCAGCTGCGCCTCGGAGTGGGCCGATGGCAGATGCAAGAGCGCCGGAGCGTGGCGCGGCGCCGGCCACAATTTCCGCCCCAGGACCAACCGCCCCCATTTCCCCTTCGGCGATCGCCGCCGCCGCCAGTCCATCAGCCGCGCTCCCCGCCACCAGCTCGGCTCCCGTGCCAGCGCCGGAGCCTGCGGCCTATGCCCGGCAGTTGGTGGCCAGTTTGTGCAGCCTGGACGTGACGAACAGTCCTCCGGCGCCAGAGAAGGCCGCCGAATGGAGACAGAACCTGCAGAAGCTTTTAGAGCAGGGCGCTGCGGCGGTGCCGGCCATCCGGGAGTTCCTGGCACGAAACATCGAGGCCAACTTCGGCCCCAATGGCGCCGCGACGCTTGGGTATGCCTCGGCCCGGGCCGCCCTGCTCGACGCCCTGGCGCAAATCGGCGGCCCGGAAGCCACCGCGGCCACCTTCCAAGCCCTGCAGGCTGCCACTGACCCGCGCGAGCTCGCAGTGCTGGCGCAAAACCTTGACAAGCT
The DNA here is from genome assembly GCA_049518415.1 of Verrucomicrobiota bacterium. Classification (GTDB taxonomy): domain Bacteria; phylum Verrucomicrobiota; class Verrucomicrobiia; order Limisphaerales; family UBA8199; genus CAVQND01. Next base: position 11,577 of record JBEKRX010000006.1, on the reverse strand, counting down.
GGCGCCCGAACAGTTCCGCGAACAAGCGGTGCTCTCAGCGCGCCAGCTCCTGGCCGTGGCCGACGCCGGGGCCTTGGGCGAGAAGGACGTGGCGCCGCTTTTCGAGGTGCTGGACAAATACGGCGGCGCCGGCGTGGCCGAGGAACTGCAGCAGGTTGGCGCGCGCTGGAGATATTACGCCGCTATCGCGCTTGCTCAGCTCCCGGACGGTTCAGGCATCCCATCCCTGATTCGGATGGCGCAGCCCCAGGAGGGCTCGACGATTGGTTCCAGGGACCCCGCCCTGCGCATGCTGGCACAGCTTTCCAGCCAATACCCTGACGCCCGTGAGGCGCTGCTGGAACAGGCCCGCCAGAACACCATCCCCACCGTCACCTGGGCCGCCATCGCCCCCATCCTGGCGGGTGACCAGGTCGGATTCCTGTCCGCCGTCTATGATGCGACTCTCAGTTCCGCCGACAAAAACGGCCTGAAAACCACCCATGTCGCCGCCGGCAATCAGAACTTTTACAGCCTCCCCGTCCCGGCCAATTTGTCAACGGACCAGGTCAACCTAAGACTGGACCTGATTCAACAACTGCTCCCCCTTGCTGCCGACCCGACAGCCGTCCAGGCCCTGAAGAATTGCAGCGACCTGCTGCGGCAGCGCCTCTCGCAGTCCGCCGCAGCACCCATGCCCGGTAGTTAGCCCCGGTTTACGCTGCCGCCTGTGTCCAAACCACCACCGAAGACACGGCCGTCACCGCCCCCGGTCCGCCCAGCAATGTTCCAGGACCTTCGGCCTCCGCCGGGCCGCTCGGCCCCTCCATGCCGGTGGCCCAAGGCCAAAGGCCTTCACGCCGAACACCCTGGCGGTGACACTGTGAAAGCGTCGCAATCGCTTACAGAATCTTAAAACCATGGCTAAGCCCTTGAAAATCAGCGACTTATGACGGTCGCTCCTGCCAAATGCACTTCAAGCGTCGGAAGCCCTTACAGTTTTCCTGGGGTCGCTCGGAGGGGCCACGGAAAAACTCAAAAAAACCAGCCACCGAAGTGCCTTGACCACAACAACTTATACATTGCGGCTTCCAGCAACACCCTGGTCAGCACAAACTTGGCATCCTCCTTGCCTATGTGCAACTGAACTCGAAAGCCGTGCTTTGAGCAGCCGGTTGAAAGTAATAACAAACAACAGCAAAAAAACAAACACTATGAAAAACAGATTCAAAATAGCCCTCATGGCCGTGTCGGTGGCGGCGTGTGCGGGGTCGGCCTACGCGATTCCGTTGACCTTGACGCTGTCGGATGGGATACCCGCAGATACGCAAACGATCGTCGACGGTCTGCCGGGCGATCTCAATCTGAACCCCGGGGTCGTCACGTACATAGGCCCCGTTGGGCTCAATTGGTTCGTTAACGTGACGACGGGTATTTCCGAAAAGCCAACCGCTTTTATGGACCTGAATAGCGTTGACCAGTCGTTGGGCGCCGGCCATCTGACGATCACCCTTACGGACGGCCCATTCCTCCAGAACGGCGCTGTTCTCGCAGGGATCGGCGGCACTACTGCGGGCATGGTCTCGTACACCACCACGTTCACGGGGCCGATAGGAGGAGGTCCTGGTCCGTTCGCCGGCTCCACGACCGGCGCGGCGGTAGGCGCCCCTTATAATCTGACGCAGACTGTCGACATCTTCCACCGGGGAGCAGGTGTAAGCAGCTTCGATGCCACTATCGGGGTACCAGACGGCGGGCTGACGGTTGCGCTGCTTGGTTTCGCGGTTATGGGAGTCGAGGGGCTGCGCCGGAGGCTGAGCAAGTAACGGCCTGCTTTCGGCGGAGGCCAAAGCACGGTTTTGAGGAACCAGCGGCAGGAGTAAAGCCCCGCCGCTGGTTTGTTTTTCAGGATGGATGGAGGGTTGGAACCCTACTGCAAGAGCGGCTTAGTGCTGGAAATAAGGAGAGCGGATTACTGTTGGAGACAAGGCGGCGGAAACCGCCAGAATCCCGTCAACGAACAAAACCACGAAATGCTATGAACGCGCCTAATTTGAAGTTATTTCTTGTCGCTGGATTGCTGGCAGCGGGCTTAGTCCAGCCATTTGCGGCACAATTGCGCCTTTCGGATGGTACGCCTGGCGGGACTGTCATAATCACCGATCAGGGGCCTGGAGATTCCAATCCGGCGCCAGGGTGGATCGCGTATGTGGGGCCGGTCGGAAGCAAGTGGTATCTCGACGTGACGATAGGAGTAACCAAACCAGGTTACGGAAGCGCCTCGGCCCCTTTCATGGACCTCGACACGTCCAGCTCTTCGTCAATGGCCGCAGGACTGACGATCGACTTTACTGAAACCAACTTCACAGCAGGCGGCAATGTGATAGCCGCCGTCGGCGGTAACACTGATGGAAGCGTTACTTACACGGCTTGGGCGGACCCTGGGAATAACCTTTTCGGACAGAGTGTGCTGTTGACGACCATTGGTCCGGTGACTGGTTCCGGCTTCACCGGCTCCGCATCGACAACGCTTCACGCAACTGGGCCGTACTCACTGACATTGGAAACTGTTATTGCTCATCCTTCGAAGGGCCACACTGGCTTTGATGCCGAACTGTCTATTACCCCGCCGCCGCCAACTATCTCGTGTCCACCAACCGTGACCGTGCAATGTGCCTCAGAGGTCCCGGCGCCTGCCACCGATTACGCGAGCTTCGTGGCCCAGGGCGGCAGCGCCTCCAGCCTTAGCGGCCCGGTAACGGTGACGTTCCTGGGCGACGTGCTGAGCTCGAGCAACTGCCCCAACCAGTTCACCCTCAGTCGGACCTATCAGGCAACCGATGCCTCGACCAACAGCGCGACTTGCTCCCAGACCATCACCGCCGGCGACACCATTGCTCCGATCATTACGTATGTGCCTCCGGGCGGCCCGCTGGGCTGCAATCCGCCGACCCCGCCCGATGATGCCACCGTGCAGGCGCAGGTAATAGCGATTGACAATTGCAGTGTGGCGGCAACCAATGTTTCCCACGTCGATGTGACCACTGGTTGCGGGGTGACCCGGACGTTCACCGTTACCGCCGTGGACGCCTGCAATAACGCGTCGGCAGCCAGCAACGTGGTCTATACCTGGACCGTGGACACGACCCCGCCGGTGGTGACGGTGCCGGCAGGCGGCAACCTGGGCTGCAATCCGACCCTGCCGACGGTGGCGAGCGTGGCCGCCCAGGTGCGCGCGACTGACACTTGCGGTGCGCTGACGACCAACATCACCTGCCAGGACGCGACCAGCGGTTGCGGCACGACGCGCACCTTTACCGTCGTGGCGACTGATGCCTGCGGCAACTCGGCCACCAACACGGTGGTGTACAACTGGACGGCCGACACGGCCCCGCCGGTGGTGACGGTGCCGGCGGGCGGCAACCTGGGGTGCAATCCGACGGTGCCGACAGTGGCGAGCGTGGCCGCCCAGGTACGCGCGACTGACACTTGCGGCGCGCTGACGACCAACATCACCTACCAGGACGCGACCAGCGGTTGCGGCACGACGCGCACCTTTACCGTCGTGGCGACTGATGCCTGCGGCAACTCGGCCACCAACACGGTCGTCTATGCCTGGACGGCCGATACAACGCCGCCTGTAATCACTTGCCCGCCGAATTACACCAACTCGTCGGCGCACGCGATTTGCGGGTGCACCCAGGGCGGTTGGGGGGCGCCACCGCACGGGAATAATATGGGGGTCTTGCTGGCCAATTACTGTTCGACTGTCTATCCGAGGGGCTGCGTCGAAGTCGGTATGCCGGGCTTTGGCGGCCACTCCATGAAGTTCACTTCGGCGGCAGCGATTGCGGCCTATTTGCCGGCCGGAAGCACTCCGGGAGCCCTGACGTCGGATGCCCTGAATCCCACGAGCAGCAGTGCCGGTGTATTCGGAGGCCAGGTGCTCGCTTTGCAATTGAACGTCGACTTTTGCGATGCAGGGCTCACGGGGAGTCCGGGCAGCCCGCTGGGCGACATGATGCTGAACGATGCCACTTCGCCGCTCAATGGCCAGACGGTGCGCCAGATCCTGGCCCTGGCGAACAGGGCGCTGGGCGGCGGTAATGTCTCAGCTCAAGGCGTTACCATTAACACCTTGAACACCTTGATAGATAACCTGAATGGGGCGTTCGATAACTGCCAGGCCAGCGGTTGGGCGGCAACCCACCTCCTGCCCACGAGCGGTGCGCCAACCTTAGCGCAGACCGGCACCGCGACGGCTACGGACAATTGCGATGCTCACCCGGTTGTCACTTACAGTGATGTCGTCACGCCAGGAGGCTGTGCCGGCAGCACTGTTATTACGAGGACGTGGCAGGCGGTGGACGCTTGCGGCAACCGTTCCACCTGTACTCAGATCATCTCACTCGGGGCGAGCGCCGCCGGCGTGTGCGGCACGGTGGCGCGCGACTGTGCGGCGGACGGGAATTTGTCGGGTGACACGGGCCTGCCGGGGGTGACGGTGACGCTCAAGAACGGCGGCAGCGTGGTGGCCACCACCCAGACCGATACCAACGGCAATTACTGTTTCAACAATCTGCCGGCCGGGACTTACACCGTGGTCGTGACGCCGCCGGCCAACTACAGGCAAACTGTCCCCGCCCGTTGCCTGAACAACAACCAGATAACGGTATGCCTGGCCGCCTGCCAGAGCACCAACGGCGTGAACTTCGGCTACACGGGCGCGGCGCCGGCGGTCTGGCTGGTCAAGACCGGGCCGGCCACGGCCAACTGCGGGCAGACGATCACCTACACCTTCGCGGTAACGAACACCGGCAACACCTGCCTCTACGGGGGTTTGCAGGTGCTTGACCCAATGTTTGGCGGCGAGATTTTCCACCAGACGCCGGTGTTGCCAGGCCAAGGCTTTGTTTTCACCGCCAGGTACGTCGTCAAAGCGACGGACCCGCCCAGCCTGGTCAACACCGCCTTGGCCGTCGGCCATCCGCCCACGGGCAACCCGGTCACCAGCTCCGCTACTTGGACCGTCCAAGTCGCGCCTTGCGCGCGGCCGCTGACCCTGGCCTGTCCGGCGAGCTGCGGTCAGGTGGGCGTGCCTTACGCTTCAGCCCTAGTCGCCAGTGGCGGGACACCCCCTTACAGTTATTCAATTAGGAGTGGATCGCTGCCTCCGGGGCTGAAGCTCAATGCGAACACTGGGGCGATCACGGGAACGCCCACCAGCCCGGGAGTGTTCAGCTTCACGGCCCAGGTAAACGACTCGATCAACGCCGACACGGTCGGTTGCAGCATCAGCATCTCCTCGCTGCGGAGTCCGTGGCGGCGGTGTGACGTGGGTTGCGTAGGCGCTCCCGGCAGCGGCGGCTGTGCCGGCGGCTCTTACACGGTCTGTGGGTCGGGGGCTGGCACCAGTGGCACGGCAGATGGGTTCGACTACGTGTATCAGTCCGCCAGCGGAGATTGCAGTATCGTGGCCCGAGTGGCCGGCGTAGAGGCCACCGATCCCTGGGCGGAGGCCGGCGTGATGATTCGCGAGACACTGAATGCCAATGCCTGCCACGCCTCTCTGTTTGTGACGCCCGGCAAGGGAGTGGCCTTCCAGTGCCGGACCAGCTCGGGCCAAAACGGCCTGAATGTCAACAACCCCGCCTTGGCCGCGCCTTACTGGGTCAAGGTAGTGCGCCGGGGCAACACCTTCACCAGCTACTGCTCGCCCAACGGAGCCACCTGGACGCAGTGCGGCTCGCAGACCATTCCGATGGGCGCCAATGTCTATATCGGCTTGAGCGTGACCGGCCACCAGGACGGCAGGCTGTGCACGGCCACGTTCGACAACGTCACCGTAACGCCGTCAGGAACAGACCATTAAACCCAAGACGAAACCGTGGCCCCCGTTTTCAGCGGGGGCCACTTTGTCCAAGTGAAATCGCCGCGGACAATTCCTTGGGGCCTGTTGCTGGCCTTGGGCTTGATGCTATGCATGGCCTGGTGGTGGCCTAAAGGGGTGGCTGTCTCGCCCAGAGAGTCGCCGATGCCCTCCGCTGGGGCGGCGCGCTTGACCGCGGACACGCCCGCCCGGCAGAACGTGACGCCGCCGCTGGTTTCGCCAGCGCCGGGCGCTGAGCGGGAACCCCCGGCCACTGCGTTTCTTCGCAGGCTGGCGGCAGAGCTGGAAGCTCTCCGCCATGACCCTGGCAATCGAGGCCAGGACGAAAGCTTGGAGAGTCTGGCCCAGGGAATCGCGGTCGCGGACCTTCCTGCGGCTGTTGAGTTCCTCAACCGGCCCAATTCCCCGGCCCCAAACCGGGACCTCGAGCTGCGCTTGCTCCGGCGATGGGCCGCCAACGACCCGCGCGCGGCCGCTGACTGGGTCAGCCGCCTGCCGCCCGGAACCCAGCGCCAGGAGGCCATTGACGATGTCGCCATCGTATGGGCCGGCCAAAGCCTTACGGAGGCGACCCGGTGGGTCCAACAGTTGCCCCAAGGCCCGGAACGGAACAGGGGGCTAATCAGCGTCGCCTATGAAGCGGCACGCACCGACCCGCTGGAAGCGCTCACCTTGGGGGTGGCCCTGCCTCCAGGCCCAGCTCGGGACGACCTGCTCATCCATTCGGCCAGCCAGTGGGCCTCAAGAGCGCCCGAGGCAGCCGCCGAGTGGGCGAAGCAAATTACTGACGCCACGTTGCGTGAGCTTGTCCTGGCGGAAATTGCCACCGCCTGGGGAGCACGTGACCCGGCCGCGGCGGCCAGCTTGGCAGTCAATTCCCTCCCGCCTGGCCGGGAGCAGGACGACGCGGTCGTCGGCATTGTGCAGCGCTGGGTACAGAAGGAACCGGAAAAGGCAGCCGCTTGGGTAGTCCTGTTTCCCGACGGTGCGTTGCGGGCTGCGGCTTTGGAGGAATTGGTGAGACTGTGGGCCGACCAGGACTCGGCGCAAGTTGCAGGCTGGTTGAACCGCCTGAGCCCGGGAGCAAGCCGCGACCTTGCAGTCGAGGTTTATGTGACCAAGCTGGCGCCTTTGTCCCCTGCGTCCGCGGCACATTGGGCGGAGGACATCGGCGACACACCCCTCCGTCTTCGGGCCATGGAGGCGGTGGGAGAGGGGTGGCTGGCCAACGATGCCCAAGCCGCCCGAGCTTGGATTACCAAGGCCTCTTTGCCTGACCCTGCCAAGGCGCGATTGTTGGCTCACGCCCCGCCTCAAACACCGTGACAACCGGACAAAAACATTTGTAGCGCCTGCCCTAACAGCCAAAACAATCAAAGAAACACACATTGAGAATGAGAAATACTAGTAACGCCTACCGTAACAGGCAAAAGCAATTGAAGAAAGGAACATTGAGAATGAGAAAGAGGTATATCTTAGCGTGTTTACTCGCAGGCCTGGCAATGCCGCCACCACTCCCGGCAGCCACTTACCCGCAGGTGTGGACCGTCGGTACTGGGGGAGACCACGCCGGATTTGGACCATATCAAACCGGACAGGCTGGTGAGTTCACATTCGAAACCGATACGGGGTGGATTCTCAATCACTACAGTGCCTACACCACGGGTATCGCGGATGACCACAGTGGCGCCGGCAGCTTCCAGACATTCTGTGTTGAAGGGACTGAGGATCTTTACGCAGGTCAGCACGATGCGGTAACCTTTAGTCAACAGAGTATGTACAACGGGACTGGAAGTACCGGCGGCGGCGTCACATTAACTCTGGGTGCAGCGTGGCTGTATTACGAGTTCGCGACCGGCCAGTTGGACGGTTACAATTACACCGACACCAGTGGTCGCCATGCATCCGCCGGCGCCCTGCAAAATGCGATCTGGTACTACATGGGACAGCCGGTGGGGGGGCCTTATGACGCGAACAACCACTTCATGTATTTGGCAAACAACAAGTTCGGCGCTAGTGGTGCGTTTGATCCAAACAGTGGGCAGTACCCAGTGGACGTCTTGAACTTGTGGTATGTTCCTGCCGGCGCAGTAGGCACAGTGGCCGGTGCGCGTCAGGACCAATTGGTCCTCGTGCCGGATGGGGGCGTCACGGCTATGCTGCTCGGCATGGGCTTTCTGGCGGTTTGCTGGGTCCGGAGAATGGTGATGCAGCGTGGCGCTACATAGTGGCGCGAGAACCGGGTCGGCGGCCTCCATGAAACCGTGCGATTCATTGCCTGTTGGTGAGCCGCGCAGCCCAGCAGTCCCGGCTGCGGGCCCGGGCTGTGTCTCGCTGCCAGCGCCAATACCCGTCCAGGCGCCCGGTGAACTCACAGGGGCGGACGCCTGCCGCCCGGTTTATGACCGGCGCGCGCCAGCAAGACTGAACTTCTCGTTTCATAGGGTTCCTCACTGGAAAGGAGCAGGCGAGCCAGCCTGCTCCTGTTTCCGTCCAAAAATCGGAGATTGCGAAATCCGGCGGCTGAAGGTGAAGTATGGGTGTACATGACTTTCCGCGACGACATATTCTGGTCATAGATGATGAACAGATCGTCCGCGAGGTGCTAAGAAGGATGCTTCAAAATGACGGTTATGCCGTCACGACCGCAAGCAGCGGCGAAGAGGCGCTGGCCGTGTTCGAGCCAGGGAAGTTCGGCCTCGTCCTTACCGATTTCTGCATGCCAGGAATGAATGGTGACGCGCTGGCCGCCGCGATCAAAAACATGGCCCCCACACAGCCCGTCGTCATGCTCACGGCCTATGCCGCCGACCTCTGTTCCGCCGAATGCCTGTCCGGCAATGTGGATCTCCTGCTAGGCAAGCCATTCGGAATTGCGGAACTCCGCCAAGCCATTGCTGCTCTCCTGGCCCAACCGGAACCTCCCACTTTGCCAGTAGAGCAGGCCGATGGGCCGCCTCGCACAGATGAACGTTGGGGGATGACTCGCGCGTGATTTCCACGATGCAGCCAAAAAACCATTCTACTCGTTCGCGTAGCTTCGGACCCGGCCGATACCCAGCTTTGCCAGAGGCCGGGCGCCGCCGGATTGGCCTTGGCTCCGGCCATGTTCAGGGTTCCGATCCTGGGCCAGGCGGCGGGCGGCGGCGGGAGGGGCAAGGGACTCAATCCCGGGATTTCCACTGGATGATTTTCAGGGCGGCCCCCAATAGTATTCCTTGCCCGTTTCGGTAATAATGCCCCTGTGGTTAGCCCGCATATTATATGAAAACGCACTTCCGCCGGCCACTTGGGTTTTTGGCCATCATCGCCCAGAGCTTGCTTTGCGCCGCTCCCGCCGCGCCGGGGGCCAGCAGGGTGGTCGCTTGGGGCGACCTTAAATTTGACCTTATCGTAGCTCCTTCGAGCCTGAGAGGGGGAGGGGTGGCGGAGATTGCCGCCGGGGCCTTTCACAGCCTTGTGCTGCGGGACGATGGAACCGTAAGCGTCTGGGGCGACAACCGTTTCGGTCAGACCTCTGTTCCTGAGCAACTGAAGCGGAGCCTGGCGGTGGAAGTTGCGGCGGGCAACGTTCACAATCTGGCGCTGCTGTGGAATGGAACGGTAGTCGCTTGGGGGCCCGCTGGCGGGCAATTGGGAGACTACGGTCAGTGCGCCGTTCCGGCGTGGCTAAAGGGTGTGGCGGCCGTTGCTGCGGGCGCCGTTCACAGCCTGGCACTCAGGCGTGACGGCACAGTCGTCGCCTGGGGCGCCGACGGGTTTGGCCAATGCGATGTCCCGCCGGAACTGAACCACGTGGTCACCGTTGCCGGAGGCATGTATCACAGCCTGGCCCTCCTGAATGACGGCACCGTTGTCGCTTGGGGCAACAACCGCATGGGCCAGACTGATGTGCCAGAGGGATTGAGCCATGTCGTCGCCATTGCGGCGGGAGGATACCATAGCCTCGCCTTAAAGGAGGATGGAACGGTGGTCTTCTGGGGCGGCTGCGGACTCATCCACGGCAGCGCGCCCGCGGGGCTCGCGAACGTGGTCGCGATTGCCACCGGCGACTACCATAGCCTGGCGCTGAGGAGTGACGGCACGGTGTTCGCCTGGGGCTTGGACACAGCCGGCCAGTGCGACGTTCCGCCTGGGCTCAGGAACGTGGTGGCCATTGCTGCACGGGGAAGTCACAGCATGGTTCTGATAAACGATCGGCCTGCGCCAACCAAATGGGCCCCTGCTCCAATCGCCCCGGCCAGGAACCTCTCTCTGTAGGCTGTCCGCTCGGAATGTGCCCCCTGGGCCACCCGGTTGGCTGACTCTTTCGGCCAGCGGCGCTCACCCGAAGCCCGCTTTCGGCGCCTCAACGACCTGAATCCCCAGTGTTACGGGGTCGCAGTTCGATAGAAACGGAACGGGTGGTTTGTTGCATTCAGATCCACGAATTGGATCCATCCATTGGGGTCGGCCACATTCGTACTCAGGGCCGTCCAGTGCGCCAGATCGGTGGAGGCCTCCATCAGGTAGATCCGGTTGGGGGTAGTCCGACCGGTCAGCTTGAAGTTTCCATCCGGTTGCGGTTCACATCCGCTCAGGATCACGTTGGCTGGCTTGACCGTCACCACCACCGTGCCAGTGGCGGTGGCGCCCAAGGAGTCGCTGACGGTGTAGGTGAAACTATCGCTGCCGATGTAATTTGCCGGCGGCACATAGATAATCATTGAACCGCTGAAAGCGACTGTTCCACCACTTGTGCTCCTGGCACTGACCGACTTGATGGTCAAAGGCTTAAGGTCCTCGTTAGTGCCGCCGCCCGCCAGGACGGCCACGGAGAGACCCGCGGGCGTGTTCTCGAAGGCAGTTAGGGCGTGCGTACCGCCTACCGGCGCTGAATCCACTACCTGATTCGGCGTCAAGCTGTTGGTCGTGCCGACGAAATCGCCGTCCCCAGCATATTCGGCGCGGACGATATGCGACCCGGGTGAAGGTCCGACCCAGGTGACGCTCGCCATGCCCCCGCTCGAGACAGCCGCCGCGCCCAAGGCTGAACCGTCGAGCCTGAATCGAACGCTTCCCGTCGGCGTGCCGCTGCCGGGCGAAACAGCACTGATGACGACCGTGAAAGTAACGTCGGACCCCGGCAAGGACGGGTTGGCCGACGAGGTCACGACGCCAGAGGAGTTGGCTCGTGTGATCGTCAGGTCGGCTCCGACATACGTAAGCGTGTAGTTGCTGCCTGCCGTCAGTGTTCCCTGCTGGATCGCGTAACTGCCGGCATGTTCCCCACGCATGCGGCTCAAAGAACCGCTCAACTTGTCCCCGTCCATTAGTGCCCCGCTGGTGAGGTGACAGGTCAGCGGCGGGTCGCCCGTCCCGTACACCTTGCTCTGGGCATCTGCGCTAACCGCGAGCGGCGCCGGAGTCACCGTCAACGTGCCGCTCATGAGGTGCACAGTGTAGTTGCTCAGCTTGCCGGCCGGGACGCTGAGCATCGGCGCGATGCGGTAAGTGCCCACCGGACTGCCGGCCGTGGCCGCCGTGCTGAAACTAGCACTGATGTTGTCCCCGTCCTGCACCCCCACCAGGCTGCCCGTCAGCAATGGATTGGCCGACCCGTAGCTGCGCGACTGGTCGTCGGCCTTCACACTCAGCGCATACGCCGTCACCGTTAACGTCCCGTTCGAGTAGCTAAGGCTGTAATTGGTCGCGCTCAGGCCGCCGGC
>JBEKRX010000005.1:0-114955 GCA_049518415.1 Verrucomicrobiota bacterium | reverse complement strand
GAGGGGGTGGAGGAAACGTTCGGCATGGCCTGGCGGTTGTTTGCCACGATGCTCGAAAGAGCAGAAACAACGGAAGCCGTCGGCCTAAACTGGGCGCGCCTCCACTCCACTCGACCCCGGGAATCCGCAGGGCAGGCGCGCCGATTCAGCGAGCGGCGGGGGCCGGGGAAACATAGTCGAAGGGTTTGCCGGTGAAAAAGCGGGCGAGAGCGGCGAGGTTACGGTCGTTGCCCTGGAAGGAGTCCAGCGGCTGGGCGAGGTATGTTTCGATGGGGAGGGGCAGGGAATTGGCGCCCGGCTTGGTGAAGCCATAGAGATCGAAGGTGCTGTTGGCCGGGTCGGTCAGGACCTTGCGGGCATCGTGGCGTTCACCCCAACCGACCAGGCAAAGCATCCGGCGGGTATGCGCGCCCAATTGCGCGGCGACGGCGCGCATCGCCTCGGGCGTCCCGCTCTCGTCCATCATCCAGTCGACCTCCCGGAGCACGGAGGTCCCGGCCAATTGAGGGTCGCGAACATCGTTGCAGGAAAGCCAGATGACGCAGTCCGGTTTCACGCGTTTGGCGGTATCATGAATGCGGCGCCAGCAACGCTCAATCGCCTGGCGCTCGTAGAGCCGGCGCGCCTCAGGCCCGGGCGCGCCCTGGGCGGGGAACGGCTGGCCGGTCAAGGTCCGGAAGAGCGCTTGCTCGGCCTCGAGCCACTGGCCGTTGCGCGCGGCCTGGCGCGCCTGGTCCGACGGGTTCCAGAGCCAGTCCACCATGAAGCCGTCCATGCCCGATTGGGTGAGAGCCTCCTGGACTGCCAGGCCCAGGTAATCCAGGTAGGCCTCCGTCAAGGGGAGGTGGTAGGTGCTGGGCGTGCCGTAACTGAGGCCCGGATGCTCGCTGCCCCAGCGAGTGTTGGCCGCCACGCAGAAATACCCCATCACCCGCAGGTGTTGCTGGTGGCCCAGTTTCACCACCTCACGCAGGAAATCGTGCCGCAATCCCGGTTGGGCGGGGATTTTGCCTCCTTTGTACCAGGCATAGCCGTTGCAGGAAACGGCAAAAGTCTGAATCGTGTTGGCGCCCAGCTTCGCATACCACTCGACATGTTGGGCGGGGACCGCATCGGCCCAGAGCCCAGGCGGGGCGAAGCCGTTCGAGCCGCCCGGCCCCCAGTTAAAGTCCACACAGAAGGCCTTGGCTCGTTCAGGCGGCGGCGCCGGCGCGCCGGCTCGGGCCAGCGCGCAGAAAGTAAAAACGCAGGCCAGCGCGCTCAGCGCGCCGAGGCTGAGGCGAACTCTGTTCTGCTGAATGAAAGTGAAGTTCATGGTGAGCATGTTGCCGGTCCCATTGCGGTGGACCGCAGCATACCAAACACCCCCCGGCCGTTGCAAACATTGAGTTCTTGCCCTGAGCCGTAACGATGCCCGAGCCCGGCCAGTGTTTTGGCAAAAATGGCCAATGTGGCCAATGAAAGCCCTCTGATCAAAAAGAGACACTGCAAAAGACCATCTCCGATGTATCCCTCGATGATTCAAATCGCGTACAGACGAAATTAGCGCGTAAGCATTCCCGACACTCTTCATCCATCCTCGGCCATCTTCAAAAACAGGGGGTTTTTCAGCGCAATCAAATGTTGAGACGCGACCCCCTTGCCTTTTGCCTTAAAGCGAGCCGGGCCGGGCTGTGTACACGCACCGCCAAAGAGGAGGGCGGCGACGTGGCTGCGCTCATTTGTCCGTCGACTTTCCTCAAAAAAGCCGTTTTGACCCCTCCGAACGTTGTCACCCGCCATTCAATAGTGCCCTATCACGGCGCTCCTGGGGACCTCACGGGCGCTTGCTTCCTTGGCTAATGATTGGGGGCCAAGTATTCGGCTTGCTTTTTCGTCCATTCCGTGCATTATGTTGCACCGTTGCCTGCACTAGCCGCTGACTTTTTCCGCTGCAGCCGGCGAGCCGTGCGTGCAAACCGAGTATGCAACACGAGCTTCAGTTGGCTGTTGTTCGGGTGAAGGGCTGGCGAAAATTCACCCGCTCTATTCTGCAACCTCCTTCCGGCGGATTTCCTGTCGCCGGCTCGCGACGGCATATTGGAAGGCGCCCAATGTTCCGCTCTTCTCAATCCTTTTTCTCCAGTTCTGCTCTTCACAAATCTCCAGGCCAACCTCATGAAAACGAAAACCTATGTCCGAATGTTTGCGTCACGCTCTCCCATCGCCCTGCTGGCAGCACTTGCCCTGGTCAGCTCCGCTCTGGCCGCGCGAGCCCAAGGCGAGAGCGTCACCGTCAGCCCCGCCGACTTCCAGCGCCTGGTGTATTCCGCCCACCTGCACACTCATCTGGCCCTAAAGCCCGAGCTGGAAGCATGCTTGCAGGTGCTTCTTGAACTCCATCGCCGCAATCCCTATGCCGACCCGATCGCCCTGGCCGGGGTGTCGAGCAACGCCCTCCAGCGCTACCGCGCCAGCGCACCCGCCTATATCCGCACCAACGGCTGTCCCGACGAAATCGTCGCGGCGTATCTGGATGCCTTGCGCCAGGTGCCGGCGCGCACCAACTTCATTCCGGTCAACTTGACGATGCTGAACAACTTCATGCTTGGCCCGGCTGACTACAACTCGAATGTCCCGCCGGCCCAGCTCATCTGCTCCCTGGTGGATGCGGGCAACCAAGGCCTCTTCGCGTCCGAAAAGCAGACGCTCAAGCGCAAGGCGTTGGTGGACGACTGTGTAGCCCGTGGCCACGCCAACGCGGGGTTCGCGAGCGCCCTGGACCGCCTGCTGTTGCCGGAAACGGGGGTCTCGCTGGCAGACACCCCTGCCGGGATCATCGGCAACACCAACTCGCCGCTCCACGACAACTTGACCATGACGAACCTGCTGGCGTGGAGCCAGACCAACGCCAACGGCAGCTTGACGGTCTCCAGCGACCAGGTGATGAACCTGTTCACCAACGAGATGCAGACCATCTGGGACACCATCCACACCAACTTGGCGACGCTGGCGCAGATTAACCAGAGCCAGCCAGACCTGCTGGCCTACCTAACCAATCAAGCGGCCATTGACGCTAACGCGCAGCTACAGGCCCAGGTGCAACAGGGCCAGCCGGCAAAGATTGCCTGTGCCACCGCAGCCGTCCTTGTTCAGTCCGAACTCCTGCCCGTCAACACAACCTCCGATGAGAACGAGCAGACCGAAAAAGGTGTGATCGCCGTGGCCCAGCTCGGTATAGGGATTGGAGGCCTTTGCCTTGGCCAAGCAGGTGGTTTGAACTCGTTGATATCAGGCGGCCTCGGCCTCTTCAACCTTTTTAGCGGCGGTCAAGACGCCCAGAGCGCTATGGCGCAGCAGATCAGCAACATCCAAACCCTCATGGGGGACCTCAGCGCCAACATGAACTACCGCTTCGACCGCGTGGACCAGTCGCTCACCACCATTTTCGACACTATGAACCAGCAGTTCGCGAATATCGAAATCACGTTGGACGCTCAAGGCCGGCAAATCGCCCATCTCAACGGCAGCGTGGACGACATTCGCAGCAGCCTGGTGAACGTGCAAGCCAGCCTCAACCGCCTCGAACAGGACATCTTCTTCGGCTTCGCAACGTCTGAGCGGGATCAATACCTGATCGGGCCGGCAAACGCCGCCCTGTTCTACGGGGTGCAGAATCCCGGGAACACCATGACTTGGAGCGAATACGCTATCGCTCCGAATTACGAGAACGACTTTTACAGTTATGCCGCCAGCTACGCGGCGGATAACAACCTCTCCCCCTATCTGTCCTTGGATTTGGCCACCTCTGATGTGGCGCAACAACTCGCCGCACGACCGTTGGATGCCAACCTGAACTACATCGCGCAGTTCCTGTCCAGCAATCTCGGCCAGCCGACGCTCGGGAGCGCGCCCCTGGCGAATCCCCAGGAATGGTTCATGGGCGCCTACGCCTATCTGCAACTGGCCGAGGAGAATCCAATGTGCTTCCGCGAAAAAGGCTTGCGGATTCCCGCCATCGTCAGCGCGGGACAAAACCTCAGCAACTTCCTTGGCAGCCTCACCTTCACCGGCGCCAACATCAACTGGCCGCTCTACACGGCCCTGGGAAATTACTATCTGACCAACCTGATTTCCTTCAACGCCCAGGTCTCAGCGCTCGAAGGCACTTATGCCACCACCAACAACTTCGCCCTCGGCACCTGGCGCTCCTGGGACGCCGCCGCGCCGCGGGTCACGGCTGCCGCCACCGAACTGCGGTACGCACCCGCAATTCCCTCAATCACCGTCCCCAGGGGGTTCGCCACCAACATAGCGGCAGGCCAGTGGCACAACCTGGCGCTCAAGACCGATGGCACGGTCGTGGGCTGGGGGGCCAACGGTTCCGGCCAGACCACCATTCCTGCGGGCTTGACCAACTGCCTCGCGGTTGCGGCGGGCAGTTCGCACAGCCTGGCTCTCGAGGCTGACGGGACGGTCATTGGCTGGGGAGACAACGCCTACGGCCAGACCACCATTCCTGCGGGCTTGACCAACTGCCTCGCGGTTGCGGCGGGCAGTTCGCACAGCCTGGCTCTCGAGGCTGACGGGACGGTCATTGGCTGGGGAGACAACTCCTACGGCCAGACCAACGTCCCTACCGGCTTGAGCAACGTGGCGGCGATTGCGGCGGGCTTCGGCCACAGTTTGGCCCTCAAGACCGACGGTACGGTGGTTGGCTGGGGAGCCGGCAACCCCCCAGCTTCCACATACGCCCTGTCCTTCGACGGCCTGGATGACGTCGTTACCGTGACCAACCAGGGCGTGCTCAACGCCTATCCGCTAACCATCTCGGCTTGGATCAAGACCAGTCAAGTCGACAGCACCAGCAGAGGCATCATAAACAAGTACTGGTCCGGATCCTTTAACGGCTATCAGCTCTTCCTTGTTTCAGGGAACATTCATGCCTGGTATTTTAAGAATTCAACCTCCCATGTCTGGGGAGGCGGCGACGGAATGGATGGGGGCTTTGTTGCCGACGGTCGGTGGCATTACGTGGCGTTCGTGGTGGATGCCAGCGGCGGCCGGCTTTTCGTGGATGGCACCCTCAAAGCCTCAACGCCCTGGACTGGCTCTCCAGGCGCAACGACCACTTTGCGGCCTGTCTGCTTGGGATACTACCGACAATCTCAACCCACGAACGGCTTTTATAGCGGACTCCTGGATGAAGTGCGCATCTGGAATGTGGCCCGCAGCCAGACTGACATCCAGGGAGACATGTTGCACGGTTTGACGGGCACCGAGCCCGGCTTGATTGCCTACTGGAAGCTCGACGAGGGCACCGGCGCCACCGCCAGAAATAGCGCGGTCACTACTGGCAGTGCTTGCGACGGCCAACTCGCCGGCCCGACCTGGGTGCCGGCCACCATTCCTTTCGGCTTGAGCAACGTACTGGCGATTGCGGCGGGGTACCACCACAGTCTGGCGCTCAAGGCCGATGGCACCCTTGTCGCCTGGGGCGACGACACCTACGGCCAGACCAGCGTCCCTCCGGACCTCAAAAACGTCGTGGCGATTGCCGGAGGTGGGTATCATTCCTGCGCGCTCAAGGCCGATGGCACCCTTGTCGCCTGGGGTGACGACACCTACGGCCAGACCAACGTCCCTCCGCACATCAAAGACGTGGTGGCGATTGCCGGAGGTGGGTATCACTCCTGCGCGCTGAAGGCCGACGGTACGGTCGTTGTCTGGGGAGACAACAGCCAGCGCCAGAGTCTCGTGCCGCCAGCACTCACTTGGCGCGGGGCAATCGCCGCCGGCCAAGGTTACGGTCTGGCCCTCAGGGCCGACGGCACGGTCGTCGGCTGGGGGTGGTACATTCAAAACGTTGGCCACATCAACATTCCCTCCGGTTTGAGCAACGTCGTGGCGATCGCGGCGGGATGGGACCACAGTTTGGCGCTCAAGAGCGATGGCACCGTCGTCGGCTGGGGAGACAACGATGACGGCGAGATCAGCATTCCTTCCAGCGCGAACAATGTCGTGGCTATCGCGGCGGGCGGCTCGTACAGTTTGGCCCTCAATGCGGACGGCACCGTCGTCGGCTGGGGAGACAACACCTATGGCGCGATCAGTATCCCATCGGATTTGGCGAACGTCGAGGCGATCGCGGCGGGCAATTGCCACAGTCTGGCGCTCCAGGCCGATGGCACCGTCGTCGGCTGGGGACACAACGCTGACGGCGAGATCAACATTCCCTCCGGTTTGAGCAACGTCGTGGCGATTGCGGCGGGGGATTGCCACAGTCTGGCGCTCAAGAGCGACGGCACCGTTGTCGGCTGGGGAGACAACAGCTTGGGCGAGATCAACATTCCTTCCAGCGCGAACAATGTGGTGGCCATCGCGGCGGCCGACTCTTACAGTTTGGCCCTCAAGGCCGACGGCACGGTCGTAGCCTGGGGAGACAACTCCAACGGCCAGACCAATCTTCCCCCCGGGTTGACGAACGTCGTGGCCATCGCGGCGCGCTCCGACAACAACTTCGCACTCAAGGCCGACGGCACCGTCGTCTTCTGGGGCTACAACGGATGGGGCCAGAACGCCCCCCTCGTCGCCTTGACCAACGTAGCGGCGGTCGCGGCGGGCGGTTACCATGACATGGCACTCAGAACCGACGGCGCGGTGGTTGATTGGGGCATGGGCTCGGGCTTAAACGGTTCGATCATCACCATGCCAGCGGGCTTAATCAACGTGGCGGCGATCGCGGCGGGCAGCCGTTACAGTTTGGCCCTCAAGGCGGACGGCACCGTTGTCGGCTGGGGACTCAACGACTGGGGCCAGATCAGTATCCCATCGGGTTTGACGAACGTCGTGGCGGTCGCGGCTGGCGATCAACACGGTCTGGCGCTCAAGGCCGACGGCACCGTCGTCGGCTGGGGAGCCAACACCTGGGGCGAGATCAGCATTCCTGCAGGCTTAGGCAACGTAGTGGCGACTGCGGGGGGCTTTGGGCACAGCCTGGCGCTTAAGAGCGATGGCACAGTGGTCGGCTGGGGAGACAGCACCTGGGGCGAGATCAGCATTCCTGCAGGCTTAGGCAACGTAGTGGCGATTGCGGCGGGCGGTTTTCACAGTCTGGCGCTCAAGGCCGACGGCACCGCCGTTGGCTGGGGAAACAACGACTTCGGCCAGATCAACATTCCCTCCGGTTTGAGCAACGTCGTGGCGATTGCGGCGGGCTACTGGCACAGTCTGGCGCTCAGGGCCGACGGCACCGTCGTTGGCTGGGGAGACAACAAGTTCGGCCAGATCAACATTCCCTCCGGTTTGAGCAACGTCGTGGCGGTTGCTGCAGGCTCCGACCGCAGCCTCTTCCTGACCGCCGCCGGCATCAGCGGAACCGGTGCGAACCAGGGCGTGTCGTTCGTCCGGGCGCAAATTCCCGCCCGTGTGGCGGCCTTGTTCCGGAGCTGCAATCTGAACACAGTTAATGAACTGGGCCTCACCGGCAGTGCTTTGGACACCGCCGCCGGGCAGCTCTCCGGGGCCAAGATGCTGCTGACAGATGTGCTGGAGTTGGGGTTGCCCTACACCCTGGCCAACGACGATGTCCTGCACGGTTTTCTCTACGGCAGCGAATCGTTGATAGACACCAGCGCTGCCACCACCTTCCTCCAGACCCAGAATGCCCAGCTCCAAGTCTCGCCGACCGCGCCGGCCCAGGCGCTCACGCAAGTGGCCGCGCTCCGCTATCTGCGGTTCCAAGACCGGCTGAATCAGTGTCTGACCAACCTGCAAGCCACCGGCCAGCCCGAAATCCCGCGCCTGGTCGGGCACACGCTTCGTCTCCTGAACCTCCTCCGTGACGCTTGGACGCAACCGACGAACTCGCCCCCACCGGTCCTGGAAATCGGCAGCGTCAGCACTCCGCCGAGCCTGCTCCTCTACGGCGAACCCTACATGCGCTATACCCTGCAATTCCGCGACACGCTGAGCGTGCCCGGGTGGGCGACGACCAATACCCTGACGGGCTTGCAGGACGGGCAAACCTCCACCCCGCCGTTTTCCGGCGGTCCGCAACGGTTCTACCGGCTCGCCCTGCCGATGCCGTGAGGTTCGCCGATCTGAAGCGGGGCCGCAGGTGCGGTCTGTGCGGTCCGGCTCCCGTTCCGACTTATTTGACTGCTCGGGATGGGCGCATCGGAGCCCACTGATATTTGCCCTGGGCGAGCAGCCAGCGTGACAGCCCCGCATCCATTAACACACCTCTAACCCGGAAATTTCCTTGAAAAAAGTCGCACCGGTGGTCTCGGCCCAATGTCTATAAAAGGCAAAGGGGTCGCGTCTCAACATTTGACAAGTGCGGCTTGACTTTTTGGTCTGGCGGCGGTTTTAAGGCAAGAGAATCACCAACAAATAAATCAGGCCAGAGAAGCACGGTGGCGTCCCGCCGCGGCGGGACCGCAGCCTGGCGGAGCACTGCATTGGCTACATTGGCTGCATTGGCCACATTGGCCATTTTTGCCAAAAAACTGGCCGGGCCGCGGCTTAAAAGGAAAGAAGCACCTCAGCCAACGACGGTCTGCCTAGGCCTTGCTGATGACAAAGATGGCCAAATCGGCCTTCAGATTCGGGTCCTCGAACACTTCCGCGCCGGCCTCGGTATCCAAGGCGATGCGCCGGTGGACGCGGATGTTCTTTTGGCGGCAAAACTCCTCGAAATCGGCGATGCTGAAGAAGCGGATATTCGGGGTATTGTACCATTCGTAGCGCAAGACGCCGGGCGATTTGGGGGCCCGGCCCTCGGCGGTGAGCATTTGGCGGAGCCGGTGATAGGCGAAATTGGGGATGCTGACGATGCAGGAGCGGCCAATCCGGAGCATTTCCATCAGCACGCCCTCGACATCATAGACCGCTTGCAGAGTTTGGGACAGGATCACACAGTCAAATTCACTGCCGCCGAAGGCGGCGAGGCCCTTGTTCAAATCGGCCTGGAGCACGTCGAGCCCGCGGCTGATGCAGGTGAGGATTTTCTTCTCATCCAATTCGACGCCGACCAGGCGCTGGTGGTTGGCCGCTTTGAGCCGCGCCAGCAAACGACCGGAGCCGCAGCCCAGGTCCAGGACGCTGGCGCCGGGGGGGACCAATTCGAGGATGCGGTCATAATCGAGCCGGTGGTGGTGGAAGATGCTGGTGGGGCCGTGGGGCTGTTCCGGGAGTTTGGCGTTGGCGCCGGCGGCGGAGGCCAGGCGGTCGAGAAAGGCCCGGCTCATCTCGCCGTAAACGTCCAGTTGGTCCGGGAGCAGGAAGGCGTCGTGGCCGCAGGGGCTTTGGACATTGCAGTAGCTCACCGGGGCGCGGTTGGCGAGGAGGGCGTTGACGAGGTCGCGCGATTGTTCGGGCGGGAAGAGCCAATCGCTGGAGAAACTAATCACCAGCCAGCGACTGCGATTGTCCCGGAAAGCGGCGGCTAATTCCCCGGGCGTGCCGCCCAGGTCAAAGAGGTCCATCGCCAGCGAGAGCACCACGTAACTGTTGGCGTCGAAACGCTCGACGAATTTCATGCCTTGATAGCCCAGGTAGGAGCCGACGGAAAACCGTTTCTCGAACTCCATGGCCACGCCGCGCGGGTGCAGCCGGTCCGCCTCGAACTTCTGGGACATGGCTTCCTGGGACAGGTAAGTGATATGGCCGATCATGCGCGCCAGGGCCAGGCCCACCCGCGGGCCGTGCGGCCGGTCATAGTAGCGGCCCCCGTGGAAATGCGGGTCGCGCAAGATGGCATTGCGGCCCACGACATCGAAGGCCAGCGCCTGGCTGGTGAGGCGCGCCGAAGTGGCCAGGGCGAGGACGCCCCGCGTGGAGCCGGGATAGCGCGTCGCCCAGGTCAGCGCCAGGTGGCCGCCCAGCGAGCCGCCCACCACGGCCAGGAGTTGTCCGAGGCCCAGTTGCCGCAGCAGCCGGCGCTGCACTTCCACCATGTCGCCGATGGTGATGGTCGGGAAGTCAGGACCGTAAGGTTTGCCCGTGGCGGGGTTTAGGCTGCACGGGCCAGTGGTGCCCCGGCAGCCGCCCAGCAGATTTGGGCAGATTACAAAAAACCGGTCGGTGTCAATGGGCCTGCCGGGTCCCACCATGACGTCCCACCAGCCGGGATCATCGTCCTCGCCGTGGCGGGCGACATGTGAATCGCCGCTGATCGCATGACAGATAAGGATGGCATTGTCGCGGGCGGGATTGAGCCGGCCGTAGGTCTCGTAGGCCACGGAGATGCTGGCCAGGCGGCCGCCCTTTTCCAGTGGTAGCGGCCCGTCCAGTTGAAGGGACTGCGCATGGCGCAACGGCTTGGCGCTGCGCACGCTGTCGGTGCTCTCAAAGAGGCGCTCGTTCACTGCTCGAGGAGGTCGGTCGTCGGGTTCAGGATGCGGGTGTGGAGGTTGCGCAATTCTCTGCGCGCAAACAGGTTGGCAGCGTGGCGCGGCAGCCAGTTGAGGCTCTTCGATGAAATGCTCACAGACCCATAATGATGGGCGCTTTTGCCCGATAATCAAGGCCGAAGCCGGGGTGCTCTTACCGCCAGGGGCGTGTAAATCCTGACGGGGGCGGTTCTGCCCCTGACCGAGACCAGGTCGAGGTCCTTAAAAGCAAAGCTCTGGGCGCTGCGCTGGCGGGTTTCCTCGGAGAGGATAATGCCTTCCTCGAAGAGTTTAGACACCTGTTCGAGCCGCGCGGCGAGGTTGACGGTGTCGCCCACCACGGTGAATTCACGACGGTGCGGGGCGCCGATACTGCCGACCACGACCGGACCGGAGTGAAGGCCAATGCCCATGCGCAGGGGCGGTTCGCCGCGCGTGAGGCGCTGGGTGTTAAAATCGGCCAGTTGTTCCTGCATGGCCAGGGCGCACTGCACGGCGCGCTGGGCGTGATCGGGTTGGGGCAGTGGCGCGCCGAAGTAGGCCATGAGGCCGTCGCCCATGTACTTGTCGAGCGTGCCGCCGCAGGCAAAGACAGCTTCCACCATGCGGGTATGGAATTCGTTGAGCAGGGCCACAATGCGGGCGCTGCCAAGCTGTTCGCTCAGCGTGGTGAAGCCGCGGAGGTCGGCAAAAAGCACGGTAGCGTCGCCGGGTTGTCCGCTGGCCAGGTGGTCGGCCTGCTGTTGGATGAGTTGCGCCACCTGTGGGGAGAAGTAGCGCTCGAGCCGTTCGCGCAGGAGTTGTTCGGCACAGACCTGGTTCACCATTTCAACGCGTCGCCGGCGGGCATAATCACACACCCCGGCGGCCAGGCCGATGAGCAGCACCCCTCCAATTTCGCCCAAAGCAGACTCGCCAGCCCAATGCTGGAGGAGTTGTTCCAGGACGATGGCCACGGCGGCAGCCAGGAGGAGCTGCCAGCCCCGGAGGGCCATCGCCGCCAGCATTATGAAACAGAAATATAGGCCCAGGGTGAAATTGGCCACCGCCCGCGGATCGGTCGAGGCTTCCATTCGCCCGAGTTGGATCAGAAAGACCAACGGCATATCCAGCCAAGGAACGGCCAGACTGCTGAGGCGGGTGAGCCGAGCCGAGAGGCAACCACTGACAAAAAGCGCGACACTCAAAACCCAGTAGCCCACCAACAGCCCGGGGTAGCCGCGCTCACGGGGTGTTGGCTTCAACACCTCCTGCCAGATCACGATCACAAGGAACAGTGTGACCCCAATCAGGCGGAGCAGACTAAGCAGCCGCTCATTGCGGAGGCGTTCGACCGCCAGCGCGCGCGCCAACCCTTCCGGGGGGGGCGGACGCACGGACTGGTTCTGGCGCATAGTGCTCATCTCAACAGGGCAGCCCTGCTCCCCACACGTCGGGACCGATGCATCGGCAGGCTGGCCGACCCGGCGCAGAAATGGGGGGTTCGAGAGCCGCCTAAACCGGCAGGCTGGAAGGCCTGTCTGCCCCAGGCGGATGCGAGTCCGGCTCTGCGCGAGCCCCGAGCGCGGGGTTTTGCCTAATTCCAATTCGCGTTCAAGATGGCACTAATTCGCTTGTCCTTTGGGCCTCTGGCTTCGTTGCTCGCTCGTTGCAGATCGCTACGGATATGCGCCTCGCTCGCGCCTCGCCGGAGGCCCAAAGTCCTGCGCGCCTTAGTGCCATCTTGAACGCTCAGTGGAATAGCATGCTCCCGCCGCCGGCGAACTGCAAGCCAATACCGGTTTGGGGGTTGCGGAAAGCTGGCGGTTGACCCCATCATGCAAATGCAGAATGTCTATGCCATTAACCACTTCTGGACCAGCCTCGCTGACCCTGGTTTTGTCCGCCGTTCTGATTTCACTGACGGTCGCCGCGCCGGCAGAGCCGGGCGCCGATGCGCTCCGCCCGTCGCCGCAGCGGCGCGGGCGAGGCCCCGAACGCGGGGTCTATAAGGCGACCATCGCTCCCCATTGGTTCCAAAACAATACGAAGTTCTGGTACCGCAACGACCTGCGGGACGGCGCCAAAGAGTTTATCCTGGTGGAGGCCGAACGGGGCGGCCGGCGCCCCGCGTTCGACCATGAGCGCCTGGCGGCGGCGCTCTCGAAGGCTGCCGGGCAGCCATACCAGGCCGAGCGGCTGCCGTTCTCCGAGATTGAGTTCAGCGAGGATGGCCAGAGCGTCCGGTTCGAGGCGGCGGACAAGACCTGGCAGTGCAAACTGGGTTCGTACGAGTGCGCCGCCGCGCCGGCAGGCTCGGCCTCGAAGACCTCAGGGCCTGCCTGGGCGCCTGCCCCTGAACCACCGGGGGCGCCGGCATCTTGGCCGGCGGTTGAGGCCGCTTCCTGCACGCCGAACGAGGATGGGCTGGCGGCGCGGACCACGAAGCTCGAGCGGCCGGCCCCGGAGCCGGCCGAGGCCCGGAACCCCGATCGCCAGAGCACCGGGGAGGGGGAACAGGACGAGCCGACGCGCCAGACGCGCTCTCCCGACGGCAAATGGACGGCCTTTGTGAAGGAGCGGAATGTTTTTGTCCGTTCGGAGGACGATAAGGCCGAGCACCAACTGACGCAGGATGGCCAGGAAGGCGAGGCCTACGGGCAATTGGAGTGGGCGCCGGATGCACAGGCCCTGGCCGCCTGGCGGATAAGCCCCGGCGAGCGCAAAGAGGTCTATTTGGTTGAAACCGCCCCGCGCGGGGGTGGCCGGGCGGTGCTGCACCGGCGGCCTTATGCGCTGCCCGGGGACAAGTTTACAACCTGGGAACTGAGTGTCTTTGAGGTGGCCGGCGGCAAGCAGATCAAGCCGCAAGTGGAGCGGTTCGAGCATGAATGGGAGCCGCCCCGGCTCCGCTGGAACCGGGACGGGCGCCATTTCGCTTACCAGCAAGAGGACCGTGGGCACCAGCGGTTGCGAGTCCTGGAAGTGGATTCGCGCACCGGCGCCTTGCGCAGCCTGATCGACGAAAGAACCCAGACCTTCATCTGGACCGCGCACACTGAAAACCTGAACATCCGCTACGTCAACTGGCTGGAGAAGAGTGACGAGTTGATTTACGTCTCCGAACGCGACGGCTGGCGTCACCTCTACCTGGTCGATACGCGGGAGGCCAAGATCAAGAACCAGATTACCAGGGGCGAGTACGTCGTCCGCGGCATCGAGCGCATCGACGAGGACAACCGGCAAGTGTGGTTCCGGGCCAGCGGCAAAAACCCGGAGCAGAGCCCCTACTTTATCCATTACTACCGCATCAACTTCGATGGCACGGGGCTGCTGGCGCTGACCGAGGGCAACGGCAATCACTCGATTCAATACTCCCCGGACCGGAAATACCTCATTGACACCTACAGCCGCGTGGAGGTGCCGCCGGTGCACGAGCTGCGGCGCGTGTCCGACGGTGCGCGGGTGTGCCAGTTCGAGCAGGCCGACATTTCCGAACTCAAGGCCCGCGGCTGGGAAGCGCCGGAGGTGTTCGTGGCCAAGGGGCGCGACGGCAAGACCGATATTTGGGGCATAATCTGCCGCCTCCCCCACCTTGATCCGAGCAAGAAGTACCCGGTGCTGGAGGAGATTTACGCCGGGCCGCAGAGCTCCTACGTGCCCAAGTCATTCAGCGGCTCGAGCCGGTTTTCGGCCCTGACCGATTTGGGATTCATCGTGGTGCAGATCGACGGGATGGGCACGGCCGACCGCTCGAAGGCGTTCCACGATGTCTGTTGGAAGAACCTCAAGGACGCCGGCTTGCCGGACCGCATCTTGTGGCACCAGGCGGTCGCCGCCAAATATTCCTATTACGACCTGAGCCGGGTCGGCATCTATGGCAACTCGGCCGGGGGCCAAAGCGCCGCCGGGGCATTGCTGTTCCACCCGGAGTTCTACAAGGCGGCCGTGGCCAACAGCGGCTGCCACGATAACCGCATGGACAAGGCCTCCTGGAACGAGCAGTGGATGGGCTACCCGGTCGGGCCGCAGTATGCGGAGTGCTCGAACATCGAGAATGCGGGCAAGCTGCAAGGTTACCTGATGCTGGTAGTGGGCGGAATGGACGACAACGTTCCGCCCGAGAGCACTTTCCGGTTGGTCGATGCCCTGGTGCGGGCGGGAAAGGATTTTGAGCTGCTGGTCGTGCCCAGTGGGGGACACGGGGCGGGCGGGGCTTACGGGCAGAGACGGCTGCAAGACTTTTTCGTGCGGCACCTGCAAGGCCTGGAGCCGCCCAACCGCAATGCTGTTGGTTCTGAGAAGCTGTGAGCGGGGGGAGGGGGAGCAGGCCGGCGCGGAGCGCGCGGCGCGGGACCGGTACGGGTTGAGACACGTTGTTCCGGGCCGGATGGAAATGCCGGGGAACATTCATCTTGAGGGCGCTTTGGTTTTTGGACAAAAAATCCCAATACAGCCAACACAGCCAACACGGCCAATGGAATTAGCGAGGCTGCGCCTTAGACCAGCTCTGGAATCCCGATTCGGAATCGGGATTCGGAATCGGGATTCATTGAGAATTGAGTATTGGGGATTGCTTATTGGTCATTGAGTCCGCAGCGGGCAGGCAAGTTTTGCAACCGCAGCGAAACCTGACCTGATGACAACGAGTTTTGCCGGTCAAGAACTCTAAGCTTCAAAAGGTTTGCGGAGGGGGGCAAAAGAAGGCAGGATGCAGGGGAGTCGGCAGAGCCAATGGGCTCCCTTGGCAGGCAGCGGGCCCTGGACGCAAGAGAAAGAACGATTATGGCGCAGGCAATCATGGATCCGGAGCAGGTGCGGCGTTTCGCGGAGGAACTGAAGCGATTCAACACCGATTTGCAGGACAGGATCGCATCGTTGCAGGCGCGGTTTGCGGCGCTGGGGGACACCTGGCAGGACCAGGAGCACAGCAAGTTCGCGGAGGAATTCAAACAGATCATGAAGGCGCTGAAGAAGTTTGTCGAGATATCGAACCATCAGACGCCTTACCTCATGCGCAAGGCGCAGCGCATCGAGGAGTATCTGAGCCAGCGCTAGGGCATGACGGAGCGAGCCCAGGTCACGGCGGTGGACGCCCTGTCCTGGATTAAGATTAAGATTAAGATTAAGAGCGGGAGCATGACGGAGCGAGCCCAGGTCACGGCGGTGGACGCCCTGGAGGCGTTTCGGGCGGAGCTGATCGTCTATATCAGCAAGGCGCGGCCGACGCTGGAGGAGGTGAGCGCGGACGTGGTGCGGGTGCGGGTCTGGCTGGAAAGCGAGCAGCGGACGCACTGGGAGAACCAGATGCGGCGCCTGAGCCGGGAGCTGGAACAGGCCCAGGAGGCGCTGTTCAGCGGGCGGATTTCCAAGCTGCGCCAGGAGAGCGCGGCCGAAGTGATGGCGTTTCACCGGGCCAAACGCGCGAAGGAGGAGGCGGAGGACAAGTTGCGAACGCTGAAAAAGTGGAACCGGGAGTTTGACAGCCGCGTGCAGCCGCTGGTGAAGCAGATGGAAAAGCTGCATACCATCCTGACCAACGACCTGGTCAAGGCGATCGCCTATTTGGCCCAAGCGGTAAGGACGCTGGACGCATACGCCGAGACCCCCCCGCCCGCCGCCGCCGCCGGCCCGGCCGCCGGCAGCGGGACCAGCAGCCCCGAGGCCGCCGGCACTGCGCCAGGGGCGGCCAGGTGAGCAACTATGAACGCCAACGCAACCAGGCTGTCGGGCATCACCAGGGATTTGTGGGTCCACTGGCAGCAGACCAAGGCCTACTGGCGGGACTCCAAGTGCCAGGAATTCGAGGAGAAATACCTGGCCGAACTGATCGCTAGCGTTGACAAGACGGTGGGGGTAATCGAACAGTTGGACAAAGTGCTCCAGAGGATCAGGAAGGACTGTGAATAACAATCCCGGACCAGGCAAGGCCCTGGAACTCCTGGACGGCCTCAAAGGCCTGGTCCGGGACTTGACCGCCCGAGCGAACAAGCTCCACGACGACTTTCGCACCCGCATGGCCCGGGAGCGGGCGCGGCGCGAGGCGGCCCTGGAGGAGCAGGCCCGCCAAAGCGCCGAGGCCCTCAGCCAGGCGGATGCGGACTACGCCGCCGCCCAAAATGCCATCGAGTTGAACTACGAGCGGCGCAAGCTCCGGCTTGGCAAGGCCTACCAGGCCAGCAAAGAAAAGGGCCTGGAAAGCATCGAGAACCAGACCGGGGCCCGGAAATACGAGTTCCAGAAAACCATGCTCCAGGCCGAGCGCGACCGGGAAGCGGGTCTGGCGGCCAACGTCAAGCGGTTCGAGGAGTACAAGGCCAGCCTGGCTGAGGAAGAGGCGCTGCTGGCGGGCCTGGAAAGGGCGGTCCAAGTCTCGTTCGGCGGATACCGTAGGTTCCTGCGCCTGTTTGCCAGGGCGTATGAAAAGGCCCAGGCCGATCTTTCGGCGGATGAGAACGCGCTGCTGGAGGAACTACGGCAGTTGCTGGCCAAAGCGGGTGGCGAGCTCAAGCAGTTCCGGCACCACCTTGTGCTCCGCCTTTTCAGGTACTGGCCCCTTTGGCTGTTGCTGGCGCTCTGCGAGGTGCCGCTGGTTCCGCTGCTCCGGCATTTCGGCCATGATTCCTTCTCCTACCCGGCGGCGGCCGGGGCGGCGGCGGCCACGTTTGCCCTTATTTTCACGGTCCGCCACACCGCCGGGCGCCGGGCCGGCTCGCTGGCCGTTTCCCTGGCGAACACGCTGGCCAAGGCGCGCGCCGTGGACAACGGCTGCCAGCAAAAGGGCGAGGCGCATTACCAGCAGGAGCTCCAGCGCCTCCAGGACGATTACCAAAAGACCACCGGGAGCGTCGACCAGCAGTTGAACCAGACCCTGGCCAAGGCGGGTGAGAGGCGGGTCTCCTGGCGGATGAGGAGCGACGAAAAGGCGGTGGAGGTCAGCGCCCGGCACGAGCAACTGCATGCGGTGAAGTTGGAACGGCTGGCGCGAGGCCACACCGAGACGCTGGGGCGCCTGAAGCGGGAGGCGGAGGCCAAGCGACAAGGGCTGGTGGCGGCCAGCCAAGAGAGGGAGAAAAAGCTCGGGGCGGACTATGAGGCTGATTGGCGGGTGCTGGCGAGCGAGTGGCAAAGCCGGCTGTCGCCGCTCTATGCTGGCATCGCCGGGATGAACGCTTTCGCGGAAGAGGTTTTCCCCCCGTGGTCGGCGCCGGTCTGGAAGCACTGGCAGCCCCCGGAAAGATTCTTGGCCGGCGCCAAGTTCGGGCACCTGGCGGTGGACGTGGCCCGGCTCTGCGAGGGCTTGCCCAAGGACTCGCGCCTGGCGCTGCCCGGCCCGGCCCGGTTTTCGCTGGCGCTTTCGCTGGCCTACCCGGAGCAGGGCTCGATTCTGTTCGAGACCGCCGAGACCGGGCAGGAGGAGGCCATCGGCGCGCTGAACAACATCATCCTGCGGCTGCTGGCGACCGCGCCGCCCGGCCGGTTGAACTTCTCCATCCTGGACCCGGTCGGCCTGGGGCAGAACTTTGCCGGGGTGATGCACCTGGCGGATTACGAGGAGCAGATCATCAACAGCCGTATCTGGACGCAGAGCACGCAAATCGAGCAGCGGCTGGCGGAGCTGAACGAGCACATGGAGAAGGTCATCCAGATGTACCTGCGCAACGAATACGCGACCATCGCCCAATACAACGAGCAGGCGGGGGTGATTGCCGAGAAGTATCATTTCCTGGTGGTGGCGGATTTTCCGGTGAACTTCAGTGAGACGGCCGCCAAGCGGCTGCTGAGCATCGCCGCCAGCGGGGCCAGGTGCGGGGTCTATACCCTGATTCACTGGGACCGGCGGCAGCCCTTGCCTCAGGAGTTCATACCCGAGGAATTGAGGAAGAGCAGTTTCTGCGTGAGTTGCAAAGGCAAGGACTTTGTGGTGAGCGGCAATGCCCTGCCGGGAGCGGATTTGGTGATCGACGCGCCGCCGCCGCCCGACCTGGCGATCGAGTTCATACACCAGGTGGGCTTCAAGAGCCGAGACTCAAGCCGGGTGGAAGTGCCCTTTGCCCAGGTGACCCCCTCCGAGGCGGAGGTTTGGAGCGAAGACACCACCAACGAATTGCGCGTGCCGATTGGCCGCACCGGGGCGACCAAGCTCCAGTACCTGGCCATCGGCAAGGGCACGCGGCAGCACGGGCTGATTGCCGGCAAGACCGGCTCGGGCAAATCGACGTTGTTCCATGTCATCATCACCAACCTCGCCCTGTGGTGCAGCCCGGAAGCGGTCGAATTCTACCTGGTGGACTTCAAAAAGGGCGTGGAATTCAAGTGTTACGCCGCCCAGCGCCTCCCCCATGCGCGGGTGGTCGCCATCGAGAGCGACCGCGAGTTCGGCCTGAGCGTGCTCCAGCGGGTGGACGAAGAATTGAAGCGCCGCGGCGACCTGTTCCGGGCCCTGGGCGTGCAGGACCTGGCCGGTTACAAACGGGCGGGCGGCGCGGAACCGGTGCCGCGTTGCCTGCTGATCATCGATGAATTCCAGGAGTTCTTCGTCGAGGACGACCGGATCGCGCAAACGGCCTCGCTGCTGCTGGACCGCATTGTGCGCCAGGGCCGCGCCTTTGGGCTGCACGTGCTGCTGGGTTCCCAGACCCTGGGGGGGGCCTACACGGTGGCGCGCACGACCCTCGGCCAGATGGTCATCCGCATCGCCCTCCAGTGCAACGAGGCGGACGCCTACCTGATCATGGACGACAACAACGCCGCTCCGCGCCTGCTCTCGCGGCCGGGCGAGGGCATCTACAACGATATGGCCGGCATGTTGGAGGGCAACAGCCCCTTCCAGGTGGTGTGGCTGCCGGACGACGTGCGGGAGAGCTACCTGGCCAAGGTGGGCAGGCGGGC
This sequence comes from Verrucomicrobiota bacterium, assembly GCA_049518415.1. Classification (GTDB taxonomy): domain Bacteria; phylum Verrucomicrobiota; class Verrucomicrobiia; order Limisphaerales; family UBA8199; genus CAVQND01. Next base: position 95,711 of record JBEKRX010000005.1, on the reverse strand, counting down.
GGAGCAGGAGCGGCAGGCCCATCCGGGACCGATTGTATTCGAAGGCAACGCGCCGGCGGACGTGCGGGAAAACGCGGTGCTGCAGGACCTGCTGGCGGCCGAGTCTCTCAAACCGACGGTCGCGCCGCGCATCTGGCTCGGCGCGCCAAACTCGATCAAAGGGCCAACCGAGGCGATCTTCTACCGGCAAAGCGGCAACAACCTGCTGCTGGTCGGGCAGCGGGAAGAGGCGATCCTGGCGATCCTGGCCCTGAGCCTGCTGGCGCTGGCCGCCCAGTATCCGCTGGGCGGGGCGCGTTTCATCCTGTGCGATGGCACGGCTCCGGGCTCACCCCAACGGGCCTTCCTGGAGGGCGTGCTCCGGGCCATCCCGCACCCGGTGACGGTGGCCAAAGCGGGCGACCTGGCCGAGCTCATGAGCGGCCTGGCGGCGGAGCTGAAGCAACGAGCGGAGGCGACAGACGCGGAGGCCGCGCCGCCGCTCTTCCTGGTGATTCACGCGCTCCAGAAATACACCCGGCTGCGCTACGAAGAGGATTTCGGTTTCGCCGCCGAGGCCGAGGGGGCGCCCAACGCGGCGGCGGTGCTCAACAACCTGGTGTGCGAGGGCACCCGGCTCGGGTTCCACGTGCTGGCCTCCTGCGACACTTACAATAACGTGAACCGGTTCCTGAGCCGAAAGGCCTTCAGCGAATTCGAGATGCGGGTGCTCTTCCAGATGAGCGCCAACGATTCCGCCAGCCTGATCGATAATCCCAAGGCCAGCATCCTGGGCCTGCACCGCGCCCTGTTCTTCAATGAGCAGGAAGGCCACCTGGAAACCTTCCGGCCCTACGCCTTGCCCGCCGGCGACTGGATAGAAGCGGCCGGCCGCAACCTGGCGCGGTTGCAAAAGCAGCCGAGTGCCCCAACGTGAGAGAGAATGAAGCAGCCGCCGGCGCATTGGGCGGTCGGCCAACAGGAGAAGGTCGGTCCTTCCGAAAAGTTGGTGTCTGGGCGCGGGCGCGCCATTCCGGCCTGAGAAAGGGCCGGCGTTCCTTAGTGCTAAAGACGACGTGGTAATGGAGACTATAAAACGTGCTGCCCAAAATCACTTTCTAGCACCCCTGCCGGGGTGCATGGAACTGCTGGAGGCGGCGCGCCGGAGGTCGCCCCCCCAATCCCTGGCGACCTCCGGCTACTATCTGTCAACCCTCCGGGTTGCAGACCGAGCCCACGGGCCGGAGGTTAACGCACCTAACCTCGGGCACAAACTTTTCGGATGAACCAAAAGATCACCGGCTATTTGCCGCCTTCGGGCGAGACGATGCGGGCGAGCTGGGCGGCATGGATGTCCAGGCCGCCTTCGGTCCAGACGACGTAATCGGCGCGGGCCATTTTTTGTTCGACGGGCCATTGGGCGCGGAGGCGCTGCTCGACCTGTTGGCTGGTCCAGCCGCGGGCCAGGAGACGCTGCCGCTGGGTAGCGGCGGAACAGGCGACACAGATGGTCGCGTCCAGGTGGGCTTCGGCCCCGGTTTCAAACAAGAGGGGAATAATGACGACGGCGCAGGGACGGCCTTCCTTGCGCCAGGCGGCAACCTGGCTCTGCCAGAGGGCGCGGATGGAGGGGTGGAGGAGGGCCTCGAGCTGTTTGCGGGCGGCAGGCTCCGCAAAGACGCGGCGCGCCAACTCGGCGCGGCGCAGGCGGCCATCCGGTCCGACCGCCTCGGGGCCGAAGAGTTGACGGACCTGCTCGAGCGCGGGCTGGCCCGGTTCGACGACGCGGCGGGCCAGATCATCTGTATCCACCACCGCCACGCCGCGGGCGCGGAGCAACTGGTCGGAAGCAGACTTGCCCATACCCAAGCCGCCAGTCAGGCCGAAGACTCTCATAGCCGGTTGCCAGAATTCCGGCAGATGCTAAGGCAGAACCAGCAGAAAGCAAAGGGCATTCGAGGGCGGAGCGCGGAGGGCGGCGCCAAGTGACGATTGAGGAGCGGCCTTATAGTTCCTGAGCGGCAAAACTCGTTTTAATCAGGTCAAGTTTCGCTGCGATTGCGAAAGTGCGCTGAGCCAGCGCTTCTTTTAGGTGAATTGAGAATTGAGAATTGAAAAACGATCATTGGTTATTGAAGAATACCCGTTCCGCCACGCGGGACCGAATGGACTTTCGGACTGCGGGCTCAATGACCAATAAGCAATACTCAATGCTCAATACTCAATGAATCCCGATTCCGAATCCCGATTCCGAATCGGGATTCCAGACGTGGTCTGAGGCGGAGCCCCGCTAATATTCCAATTCGCGTTGGAATTAGGCTCGCAGGGGAGTCGCAGCGACGGCGGGCGTCTGGAGGCGGCGCCGTGAAAAGAGTTGCCTGGAGGGCAGGGTTGGCCACAATTTGAAAGAGGTCGTGAGCGGCTGGACAGCCAAAGGGAGCCGCCACGGCGGCAAAGAATTTGAGCGATGTCATACAAAGCTTGGTTTCAGTGCATTAACCCGGAGTGCGGAGCCAGGTATCCGCTGAACCGGGTGGTGTATCAATGCCAGCAGTGCCGGTCGCTGCTGGAGGTGCAGCATGATCTGGGGGCGCTGGCGCGGCGGGGGGCGGCGGCCTGGATGAAGCTCTTCGAGGATCGCTACAAGACCAACGAATGGCCGTACGGCTCCGGCGTGTGGGGCAAGAAGGAGTGGCTCCTGCCGGAAATCGCCAACGACAATGTGGTCTCCCTCTACGAAGGGGGCACCAATCTCTTCTGGGCGGAGCGTTTCGGCAAGGTCATCGGGCTGAACGACCTCTGGATCAAGCAGTGCGGCAACACGCACAGCGGCTCGTTCAAGGACCTCGGCATGACCGTCCTGGTGTCGCAGGTCAAAGAGATGATCGCCCAAGGGGCGCCGATCCAGGCGGTGGCCTGCGCCTCGACGGGCGACACCTCGGCGGCGCTGGCGACGTATTGCGCGGCGGCCGGCATCCAATCCATCGTCCTGCTGCCGCGGGGCAAGGTGTCGCTGGCGCAGTTGGTGCAGCCGATTGCCAACGGCGCCCTGGTGCTGTGCCTGGACACCGATTTTGACGGCTGCATGAGGCTGGTGCAGGAGATCACCCTGGACCCGACGCTCTACCTGGCCAACTCGATGAACTCGCTGCGCGTGGAAGGCCAGAAGACCGTCGGCATCGAAATCGTCCAGCAGTTCGACTGGGAGGCGCCGGATGTCATTATCATTCCCGGCGGCAACCTGGGCAACGTCTCGGCCCTGGGCAAGGGATTGCTCATGATGCGGGACCTGGGTTTGGTGGCGCGGCTGCCGCGCATCGTGGTGGCCCAGGCCGAAAGGGCCAACCCGCTCTATCGCGCTTACCTCCGGCATTTCGAATCGTTCGAGCCGATCCAGGCGCAGCCGACCCTGGCCAGCGCCATCCAGATCGGCAACCCGGTGAGCATCGAAAAGGCGGTGCGCATCCTCAAGCAGTTCAACGGCATCGTCGAGCAGGCCACCGAGGAAGAACTGGCGGACGCCGCCGCCCTGGGTGACCGGACGGGGATGTTCAACTGCCCGCATACCGGGGTGGCGCTGGCTGCGCTGCTCAAACTGCTCAAGGCGGGCAAGATCGATAAGGGGGAGCGCGTGGTGATCATCTCGACCGCGCACGGGCTGAAGTTCGTCGAGATGAAGGTCAAGTATCACCAGCGCGAATTAGAGTTTGCCTGCCGGCAGGCCAACCCGCCGCTGGAACTGCCCGCGCGGCTGGAGGCGGTGAAAGAGGCGCTGCGAAGGGCGCTGGCAGGCCAGGGCCGCGGGTGACCCTCTTTTGAGGCGGGCACTCGCCGAGGCGGGGTGGGGCTGCCAAGGGGCAAATCCTGCCCAGCTCAGGGCAGGGCGCATCTTGACACTGCCCCCGAGTGCGGGCAGAGGCCCTCCCCCCTTCCCCCCTCCCATGCGCTCGGAGCGCATGGGAGGGGGGTGATCCCTTTTTCCACTTTACCCAGGGCGGCGGCCCGTCCCGCCCGAAGCGGGGCGGGCCTTGCCCTGGGCTACTATCTTGCTGCCCCTCCGGGGCAGAAGAGAGCCGCGCTGCGCGCGGGTAGAGTGGAATTGGTGGCAGTGTCGAGATCCGCCCCTCAGGGGCTCAGGGCAGGGGAGAGGGCTGCCGCACTAGGGCTGCTTTTCAGAGGCGGCGGGGGGCGGGGCGTTGGTTTGGCTGGCGGGGTGTTCGCGCGCGTCGAGGTTGCGGGAGAGGCGATTTTTCAATTCGGTGTAGAGGGCGTTGGTGACGGCGGTGAGGTGGGCGCGGGCCTCGGCGAAACGGCCGGCCACCATTTTGATTCGGGCCAGGTGGATATAGACGCCTTCGCGCTGGATTTCGTCATGGGCGATCTGGAGGGTATTGGTCCAGGCGTTGAGGGCGTCGTCGGCGCGGAGGGGTTGGATGGCGTAGTAGGTTTGGGCGACATCGGAAGCGAGCGGGAAATTGTCCGGGTCCAGCTTCAAGGCCTGGCTGTAGAGGCTGAGGGCTTTGTCGAAGACCTGCTGTTCGTTGAGGGCGTAAAACTCCATCGCGTCCTTGCGGAAGACATAGACGGTGGTGCCAAAGTTGTGGTAATAGACCGACTGGAGGGGGTTGAGTTCGATGGCCTTGGCGTAGTACTGGAAGGCTTTTTTCACGGGGCCTTCGTGGCCGTAGATGTTGGCGAGATTATTATAGATGGCTGGGTTTGTGGGATCGAGGGTCAAAGCCCTTTCCAGTTGGTCCTGCGCGGTCCGCTCCTCCCCGAGGTCGCCCAGGAAACTGGCGTAGGCCACGCGGGCGGCGGCGTGGGCGGGATGGCGCTGGATAAAATCCTCGTAGGCCTTGCCGACGGGTTCGAAACGTTTGCGGATGCGCTCCTTCAACTCGGCTTGGGGCAAACCGGCGCCCTTGGCCGCGAAATCCTGGTTCTCGCGAATCCACTTGTCCACCTCGGCCTGGGCGGCATCGTCGGCGTCCATGAGCTTATGGTATTCCTGCTCGACCGCCTCTTTGGAGGCGGGGGCGGCGGCGGGAGTTGCCGGGGTTTGGACGAGGAGGTTGGTGGCCAGGGCGGGCGCGTTCGTGGACGGGGCCGGGCTGAGCGCGGCCGCCCGGGGCGGCGGGGCGCTCGGCCGCGGCGCCGGGGCCTGGACGGACATCCGGCGCGGACCGGGAGCGCACCCCATCGCAACCAGCAGCGAGGCCAGGGTTATAGCGCCGGTCCGCAGCATCCGGACGCCGCTTCGACCTGGAATCCGGAATCCGCAGTCCGAAAGTTCATTCGGCGTCATCCGGGGGCATTCTTCAATAACCAACGATCGTTTTTCAATCCTCAATTTTCAATTCACCGAAAAGAAGCGCTGGCTCAGCGCACTATTGCAATCGCAGGGAAACTTGACCTGATTACAACGAGTTTTGCCGGTCAAGAACTCAAAGGTGCCCCAATGGGCGCAAGCGTGGGTGGGTGAGCCGGTGAGGGAGTGGGAGCCAAAGCGGCGCGGCGCTTGGCTTTCTGAGTTTCGGCTTGGCACGGGCCGGGAGAATCGGCCAGACTTGAAGACTTGAGTTGAAGAGTTGAAAACCCAGAGCTCCGCCGCCAGGAGCGCCTTGATGCAGCAACAGCCACTACCATCGAGCATTACGAGCCGGCTGGCGCAGTTCGAGCGCCGGAGGCGATGGGTGCTGTGCTGGCGCGGCGTGGCCGAGGCGCTGCTGGTCTTGGGGGTGGGGGTGTTGCTGGTGGCGCTGCTGGAGTGGGGATTCAAGCCGCGGCTTTGCTGGCGGGTCTGGCTGTCGGTCGCCAACTATGCCCTGGCTGCGGGCTGGCTGGTGTGCCGTGCCGGCGCGCCGTGGCTCAAGCCGTGGTCTTTGCGGCGGAGCGCCGGGGCGTTTGAAGCCTCGGCCGGCGGCCATTTCGAGGAGCGCATCCTCTCGGCCGTGGAGATGGCCGAGCCGCTGCCGCCCGGAGTCAGTCCCTGGATGGTGGCGCGGACCATCGCCCTGGCGGCGCAAGAGATCGGCATGGTGGAGCCGGCCGGGCTGGTGGATCACGGCCCGGCCAGGCGGGCCTGGAAAGGGGCTGGCGGGTTGTTGCTGGCCCTGGGGCTGGCCTGCCTGCTGCCCGGTTTTGTGCCGCGCGCGCAGTTGGCGCTTTACCCCTACGCCCCGACCGCGCCGTTGTCGAAGATCAATCTCGTGGTCACACCCGGCAATTGCCGCATCAAACAGGGCACCCCGCTGGAGATCAAGGTCACCGCCGACGCCGTGCTGGAGCAGGGGAAACTGCTGATTTCCTGGGAGGACGGTTTCCAGGAATCGGTCTTGATGTCGCGCGGCGCGACCAATGGCTTGGCGGTGAACCTCCCGGCGGTGTCCCAGGGCTTCGGCTATTTGGTCCAGGCCGGAGATGCCGAGAGCCCCGTGTTTGCCGTCAAGGTGGATGTGCCGCCCCGGATCGCCAGGATGCAATTGCTGATTGAGCCCCCGGCTTACGCCCAGTGGACCAACCGGGTGGTCGAAGGCGGCAGCGCGGATTTCCTGCTGGGCAGCCGCGTGCGCCTGAGGATTGAAACCGCCGGCGAAAAAGTGGCCGCGGCGGACTGGCTGCCGGAGGGGTTCCCGCCCCAAGAACTCAAAGCCGAGAACAACCGGTGGCTGCTCGACCTCCAGCCCACCAACCTGTTCACCTACCAACTCCGGCTGACCGGCGCCAACAAGCTCGAGGCCGAGTCCGCCCAGAAGTGGGTCCTGCGGCCGGTGCCCGATGAGCCACCCGTGGCGCGCCTGGAGGCCGCCGGCACCGAATCGGGTCTGGTTCAACGGGACGAAATTCTAGCCTTGCAGGCCCAAGCCAGCGACGATGTCGGCCTCAAGCGGGTGGACCTGGTGGCGCTCAAACGCGAGGCCGAAGCTGACGTGCGGAACCTCTTTCCCGCCAAGACGGGGTCGGCGCGGACCAGGCTGCTGTCGAATCGCGAGGTCAGGGCGGCCTTGAATTACAATCTGGCGGAGTTGAACCTGCTGACCGGGGACGAGGCGCAATTGCTGGTGGTGGCCACCGATGTGCGGGAGCAGACCACCCGGAGCGAGCCGGTTTCCCTGACCATCGGCACGCCGGACAAGGCCCTGGAAGCGCAGATGGCGGAGCGGCTCAAGCAACTGCTCTCGGCCATGGGGACCCAAATTGATTACCTCAAGCAAACCCGGACCTCCTGGTTGTCCATCGGCAGAAACTATAAGGAGGACGAGCCCAATGCCCAGGGCCCGGCACTGGTCCTGCTCAAAAGCCGGTTGAACGAATTTGGCCGCGAGTTGGACCAAATCGGCAACGAGTTGATTGGCGCCTCGGAGACCAACAACCTGTCCGAGGCCCGCTTCCTGTATCAGCTCGGGTCGACGCTGGCCGCCTGGGGCGGACAGCAGCGCCAGGTCTTGCTCGACAATTGCGGACGGCTGGAGCGGGGCGCCGGCGCCAATGCCCTCGACACCTTCAACCAGGGCCGGGAACTGTTCAGCCGGGCCTTGACCGGCCTGGAGCAATACCAACGGGTCCTGGCCGTGCTGGAGGGGGCGTTCGAGACGGACGTCCTGGCGACCCGTTGCGAAAGCGCCCAGGGCCGCTACAAACGCGGGCTGCCCGTGCTGCGCGGGGAGGGCAATGTCATCGCCCCTTTGAGCGCGACCGCCGCCGGGCTGCTGGGCACCTTCCTGGAAGGCATCGATCTCAACGGCAAGACCCTGGAACAGAAAATCGATAACCCACGCTTCGACAACTACGCCCCGGCCAATCGCCGGGAGCAGTGGAGCTGCCGCTACGAAGGCGACATCAATATCCCCGACTCCGGCGACTGGACCCTGGGCTGCGTCTCGGACGACGGCGTCCGGCTCATCATCGATGGCAAGTCGGTCCTGCCCCCGGAGGCCTGGAGCGCGCACGCAGCCACGCAATACAAGGCCGATTTGAAACTCCCCTCCGGCTGGCACCCGGTGGTCATTGAGTTCTTCCAGGGGTCGTCCGAGTCCAAACTCCGGTTCCTCGCCGCCAAGACCGGCCAGGCCTTGCAGGAAGTCCCCCTTTCCTGGCTGCGGCCCCCGTCGGCCCGCCGGCCCGAGGCCGCCGTGGTGGCGAACGACCCGGTCCTCAACTCACTGATCAAGGACGCCTTGAAAGACCGCGTCAAAAACAGCCTGGCGCTGCCGGCCACCGTGCCGCCTGCCCTCGTCCCGATGACCAACGTGGTGCAGAACGAAAACCTCGGGCGCCTGGTGCGCGAGAAACTGCCCCTGGGCCAAAGGCTGGCGACCAACCTGGCCGGGTTCGCCTCCTGGAAAAGCGAAGACTCGCAGACTGCCGAAACCCAGGCCGACGGCCTGACCGCCCTGTCCAAGGAGGCCCAGCGCATCCTGCGGGAGGAATTGGAGAAATACCGTTGGCGTTATGAAGGCTCGGCGGCCCTCAAGGAAGTGCAAAACGCGATCCAGGAACTGCGCGAGCTCAACCAGGAACTCGGGCAGCAGCCCTATAATCCCACTACAAAACGCACCGACCAGCAGCAGGCGAAGGTCTCCCTGGCCAGGGCCTGGGAGAAACAGTTGCGCCAGGCCGCCGCCCAGGCCGAGCGCCGCTTCTTCGAGACGGCTAAACAAAAGGACGCCACCCTGGCCGAACGGACCACCGCCCTCAAGGCCGCCGTCAAGGCGGACGAGGAGTTGGCACCGGCCATCGAGCAACTGGGCAAGACGCTCGAGGGAGAGCGCAACCGAGCCGACCTGCCCGGCCAGGTCAATGAGCGTCTGAACGAAATCACCGACCGTTACCGCCAGTTGAACGAGATGCAGGAAAACATCAACCGCGAACAGGTGGCCGCCGAGGCGCGCCGGGCCTTCCCTGCCGCCCGCGCCTTCGCCCGCGCCCAGAAGGCCCAGGACAACGCCGGCCTGCCCGCAGAATTCGACAAAATGAAACTGGGCGTGGCGGCCGTCGAAAAGGCCGAGCGCGTGGCCGGCGATTACCAGGGCGCGCTAAAGCTCGAGGCTCTGGCGGGCGATGCCCCGCAGACCGCCAAAGGCAAGGAAACCGCCAACGAACTGCGCGACCTGGCGCTGCGCACGGACAGCCACCCGCCGACCCTGGCCCAGACCATCCCGCCGCCCATGCAGCAGCAGACGGAGGCCCTGGAGCAACAAAAGGTCTCCGCGCCGGAGTCGGCCAATCAACTGGCCCGACCGCGCCTCGCCATGACTCTGGAGGCCTCGCGGCTCTTCCGGCAGAGCGACCCGAGAACCGCCGTGGCCTATGACCTCCTGGGCGAGGACCTGGGCGCACTGCTCGAGGCGCCGGCCACGCTGAAGGCCACCACGCTCAAACCATTGACCGAGCGCGCCGCCGCCCTGGCCGGTCAAAAAGGCGAGGCGGCCCGCCAGGCCGAAATCAGTGCCGCCAACCAGCGCTTCAAACAACTGGCCGCCAACACTCCCGGCGACCAGGAAGCCCTGGCGGGCAGACTCGATGAGCTTTCGAACCTGGCCAAACAAGCGGCCGGTGACAGCTCCAAACAACAGCCGCTCGCCTCGCAACTGGGGGAAACCGCCCGGCTGGCGCCGGCGTCGGCCGATTGGACGGAGTCCACCAATCCCAAGGAAATTGCCGCTGGCGCCGCCGAGGAATCGCTGACCGGCATCCAGGCCGCACCCAAACAGTGGGAATCCTACAACGACGCCTCCCAGCTCCTCGCCGATGGCGCCCGGCAGATCCGCATGGACGCCGCGGTCAGAGACTTGTACGAATTGAACCCCTATCCGGCGCCGCAACTGGCGGCGCCCAACGAGTCCGGGAACACCGCCCAGGCCAACTCCTCGAGCCAGGGGACCGGGAAGTGGAACGGCCCGGCGGGCCAGGCGAGCATTGAGCCTGCGCCCAAAGGAATCGACCAGGCCGAATGGGCGCGTTTGAATGAGCGGCTGCGCCAGGCCATCCGCAGCAGCGGCATCGAGCTCTTCAGCGCCGAGCAGCAAGCCGCGATTCGCGCTTATTTTGAAAGATTGAGCTCCGGCAACGAAAAACCAAGTCCCTCTCAATAGACCATGCAAACCAGCACGCGCAGCCATTCACCCACTCAGGGCTTGCAGCGGTCCTCAACTGGGTCGGGGGCGCATCCTGACACTGCCCCCGAGCGCGGGCAGAAGTCCTCAGAAGCGAACGGCGAACAGCGAACAGCGAACGGGCATCCTGACACTGCCCCCGAGCGGGGGCGGAAGCCCTCCCCCCTTCCCCCCTCCCATGCGCTCGGAGCGCATGGGAGGGGGGTGATCCTTTTTTCCGCTTTACCCAGGGCGGCGGCCCTTCCCGCTCGGAGCGGGACGGGCCTTGCCCTGGGCTGGTATGTTCCGGCCCCTACAGGGCGGAAGAATGCCGCGCTACGCGCGGGCAGAGTGGAATTGGTGGCAGTGTCGGGATGCGCCCGTTGTCGAGGGCCGAGGGCCGAGGGCGGAGGGACCGAAGCGGAGGGGCAGGTCAAATCCGGCCTAGGCCTTGCCTTTGGGGCCTCACGTTCGACGCCGCAGGCGGCACGCCTGACGCTCCCGCTGCTGAGCCTGCTGGCCCTGCTGCCTTTCACACCAGTCACCGCCGCCGAACCGTCCGACCAGGAAGTGCTCAAGACGCTGACCACCGAACAGCCCCGCGACCGGGCGGTGAAGAAAGGACTCGACTACCTGCGCAAACAGCAGAAGCCCAACGGCTCGACCAGCGACCGTTACCCCACGGCCCTGACGGCCATGTCGGTCATGGCCTTTTTTGCCGCCGGCTACCCGCCCGCGGACAGACAGTACGGTCCCTGGCTCCGCAAGAGCATCAACTATGTCTTGTCCAAGCAAAACGCCGACGGCTATTTCGGCGAGCCGGATGGGAGCCGCATGTACGGCCATGGCCTTGCGACGCTGATGCTGGCGGAGGCGCTGGGGATGCCCCGTGACGACGAGATGGACGAGGTCATTCGCAAGGCGCTCAAGAAGGCGGTGCAGGTCACGATCAACGCCGCCCTGGTCAAGAAGGCGCCGGAATACGCCGGCGGCTGGCGCTACACCCCCGATGCGACCGATTCCGACCTGAGCCTCTCCGGCTGGCAGCTCCTGGGCCTGCACGCCACCCAGCAGGTCGGCATCCCGGTGCCCGAGAACATCATCGCCGGGGCGATGGACTTCACCAAAAAAATGATCAGCCCCGACGGCAAGGTGGGCTACATGAATCCCAACGACGAGCACCCGGCCCTGCGGGGCCTGGCCTTGCTGGCCCTGGTGATCGGCCACCAGGAGAAAATCCCGGTGGTCAAGAAAATCACCGACCGGCTTTGGGCCGATCCGATTGCCTGGAGGGGCCCGCACTTTTATTACCGCGCCTACTATGAAGCCGTCGGCCTGAGCCGCGCCCTGCCCGAGGAGTGGGAGAAGTACCTCCCCAAATACGAAGCGGTCCTTTTGCCCCACCAGAAAGAGGACGGGTCTTTCGATACGTCCGTTGATGACGAAGCCCAGGGCGCCGGCCCCACCTACACCACCAGCATGGCGGTCATGGCCCTGGCCGTCCAACGCCACGTCCTGCCGGCCTACCAGCGATGAAGACCTGGCCTTGCAGTTGCGGGCGGGCGCATCCTGACACTGCCCCCGGGCGTGGGCGGAAGCCCTCCCCCCTTCCCCCCTCCCATGCGCTCGGAGCGCATGGGAGGGGGGTGATCCGTTTTTGCACTTTACCCAGGGCGGCGGCCCGTCCCGCTCGGAGCGGGACGCGCCTTGCCCTGGGCTGCTATGTTTCGGCCCCTACAGGGCGGAAGAATGCCGCGCTGCGCGCGGGTGAAGTGGAATTGGTGGCAGTGTCGGGATGCGCCCTCGGCTGGGTCGCGCTGAGTTCTATGGTCGGCTTCCAGTTGGTGTTATTGGGGGCGGCGCAAGCGGCCGACTACGCCGTCGGGGCGGACATCTCTTTTCTCAAGCAGGCGGAGGAGCGAGGGGCCGTCTTCAAGGACAGCGGCCAGGCGAAGCCCGCCCTCCAGATTCTCAAGGACCACGGATACAACTGGGTCCGGCTGCGGCTGTTCCACAGCCCGACGCGGTTGCCCAATGATCTCGCCTACACCCTGGCTTTGGCCAAGGACGCCCGGAAGCTCGGGTTCAAGCTCCTGTTGAATTACCATTACTCGGATACGTGGGCCGATCCCGGCAAGCAGACCATGCCCAAGGCTTGGCAGGGCAAATCGCAGGCCGAACTGGCGCAAGCGGTGCTGGAATACACGCGCGACACGATGCGGGCTTTTGGCGACGCCGCCGTGCTGCCGGACATGGTGCAAATCGGCAACGAGATCACGCCGGGCCTGCTGTGGCCCGATGGCAAGCTGCCCGAGCACTGGCAGAACTTTGCCCAGTTGCTCAAGGCCGGCATTCAGGGAGCCGAGGCCGGCAGCGGGACCAACCAGCGTCCCCGGGTCATGATCCACATCGATCGGGGCGGCGATAAAACGGGCACGAAATACTTCTTCGACAAGCTGAACTCATATCAGGTGCCCTACGACGTCATCGGGCAGTCCTATTATCCCTGGTGGCAAGGCTCGCTGGCGGACCTGCGCGAAAACCTGAGGTTCATGGCCGCCGAATACCGCAAGGACATCGTCCTGGTGGAGGTGGCGTATAGCTGGCGACCCACGGAGTACAAGCAAAAGAGCGGGCCATTCCCCGAGACGCCGGAGGGCCAAAAACAATTCCTGGAGGAAGTCAACCGCATCGTTCTGGGCACGCCCGACCACCGCGGCATTGGCCTGTTCTGGTGGGAACCGGCGGTCACAGGGCCGCTGCGCAGCCGGGGCTTTTTTGACGACGCTGGCAACGCCCTGCCCGTCCTGGGCGTCTTCGACCGTTTTAGGAGGGAGTGATCGCTCAGCGGGGAGGAAATCAGGCCAGCGATCTCCGCCTCCTGCGCCGTGCGGCTACGCAGAATTGTTTCGATGCTCGTGGGGTTTGTCAGAGCCAATTCTGATTGGCGGTTGCACGACGGAGATTAGGATTAGGAGATTAGGATTAGGATTAGGATTAAGGTTGGGAGGGACGACCCAAAAAGTGAAATGGTCTCCGCGATCCGCCGGTCACCCGAGGAGCCTTGAACCCGGGCGTGCTTGTCATATATAATGCACACGATGGAAAAGGCTCTGAACGATTGTCCTTGCGCTCAGTATCTGGCGTTGCTTTTGCTGCTCTGGTCGCCGGTTTTGTCGCGCGGGCAATGGGGGACTCCCTTGACGTCTATAGACATCGGCAATCCGTCACCGGCCTCGGTCACGACCGTGCTGAGCGACGGGCTAGATGTCGTGGCCGGCGGCCAGGACATTGGGGGCACTGCCGATCAGTTCAGCTTCAATTACCAGGCCTGGTCGGGCGATTTTGACCTGAGCCTGCGCCTCAGCAGCTTGGGCCTGTCCGACCTCTGGGCCAAAGGCGGGCTGCTGGCGCGGGAAAGCCTGGACGCCGGCAGCCGGTTTGCGGGCTCGCTGGCTACGCCAGCGATGAACGGCGCGTTTTTTGAATATCGCGACCCGACCAACAGTCCCGCCAATGCGACGGGGAGTTTCCCGATTAACTACCCCAATACGTGGCTGCGGCTCCAGCGGCTCGGCAGCCGGTTTGCCGGATTTGCCAGTTACGATGGCCTGACCTGGACCCGGCTGGGCAGCGTCGATCTTGCCCTGTCGAACCTGGTCTATGTCGGGGTCGCCCTCTGCAGCCACAATTCCGGCCAGCCGACCCTGGCCCAGTTCCGGGATTTGGAGAAGGTTGGCGCCGCGGCCGCGGTGGGCACGCTCGCTAGTCCGCACGAGGCGCTGGGGCCTTGCAGCCGCAAGACGCCAATCGTGATTTCGGAGCTCATGTACCACCCGGCGCCCCGCGCGGATGGCAACAACCTCGAATTCGTGGAGGTTTACAACTCCAATCCCTGGTTCCACGACCTGAGCGGCTACCGGCTTGTGGGCGCGGCGCTGGATTACACCTTCCCGAGCGGCACGATTATTGCCGGCGGCGGGTTTCTGGTCATTGCCGCCTCGCCGCCGGGCCTGCAAAGCGTCACTGGCATTACCAACGTTGTTGGCCCCTACATCGGCAGCCTGCGGCGGCCCGGGACGCTCCAGTTGCGGGATGAGCAGGGGGCAGTCTTGCTGACGGTGCCCTACGCCAATGTGTATCCGTGGCCGGTGGCGGCCGACGGCACGGGCCACTCGCTGGTGCTGGCTCGCCCCACCTATGGGGAAGCGGACCCGCGCGCGTGGGACATCAGCGATGTGGTGGGCGGCTCGCCAGGGACCAGGGAGGCCTTCCGTCCCAGCCCGTTGCGCAGCGTGGTCATTAACGAACTGCTGGCGCACTCGGAAAATCCTCAGAGGCCTCAATTTGTCGAACTCTACAACCATAGCAACCGAACCAACGACCTGTCGGGCTGCGTCCTGAGCGATGAGCCCGGGACGAACAAGTTCATCATCCCGCCCGGCACGCGGGTGGCGCCGGGGGGTTTCGTGGCGTTTGACCAGTCGCAACTGGGCTTTGTTTTGAATGGGGCGGGTGGGACGATTTATTTCATCAATCCGGACGGCAGCCGGGTGCTGGACGCCAGGCAATTTGAAGCCCAGGCCGATGGGGTGTCCTTTGGCCGGTGGCCGGATGGGGCGGACGACTTTTATCCGCTGGTCTCCGGCACGCCGGGCACGAACAACAGCGCGATCTTGATTGGGGACATTGTCATCAACGAGTTGATGTATGAGCCCATCAGCGGGAACGACGATGACCAATACGTGGAGCTTTACAACCAGGGCACCAACCCGGTGAGCCTGGCGAACTGGCGGTTGACCGCCGGGGTCAGCTTCACCTTCCCGCCTGACACCACGCTGGCGCCCAATGGTTACCTGGTGGTGGGGCGCAACCTGAGCAATTTGTTGGCGAAATACACCTACTTGAACCCGACCAACGCGCTGGGCAATTATGGCAGCAAGCTCGCGCACAAAGGCGAGCGAGTGGCGCTGGCGCGACCGCAGAGCTACTACGGCACCAACACGATCTGGGTGGTGGAGGACGAGGTGACCTACGGCACCGGCGGGCGGTGGGGGCAGTGGGCGGCGGGGGGCGGCAGCAGTCTGGAGTTGATTGATCCGCACGCCAACCATCGCCTGGCCGCCAACTGGGCCGACAGCGATGAAACGCAAAAATCGGCCTGGGTGACCATTGAGCACACCGGGGTGCTGGACAACGGGCGCAATGCCGACCCGACGATCGATTTCGCCCAGATCGGTTTATTGGATGCCGGTGAATGCCTGGTGGACGATGTCGAGGTGGATTTCAATGGCGTGAATTACGTCAGCAATTCTGATTTCGAGGGCGGGGCCGACAGTTGGTCGTTCCAAGGTGACATGGTGCGTTCGAGCCTGGAGAACGGAGGGTACGGCAGCGGCCAGTGCCTGCACATCCGCTGCAGCGACCGGCTCTGGACGGGCGTCAATTCCTGCGAGGTGGGCTTGAACGCTAACTCGCTGGGGGCGGGCCAGGTGGCGACGCTGCGGTTCAAGGCGCGTTGGCTGCATGGGTGGCCGGAAGTCTTGCTCCGTTTGAGCGGCAACTGGCTGGAGGCCACCGGCCCCATGCCCATCCCGCCCAACCTGGGCACCCCGGGCCTGCCCAACAGCCGCTACGTCACCAACGCCGGCCCCGCGCTCTATGAAGTAACCCACACGCCCGCAGTGCCGGCGGCCGACCAACCGGTGGTGGTGAGCGCGCGCGCGCATGATCCAGATGGGGTGCAAGGCCTGGTGCTCAATTATCGCATTGATCCGGCAGCCACCTACACCGCCGTGGCGATGAGCGACAATGGTGAGGGCGGGGACGCCATTGCCGGCGATGGGGTTTTCAGCGCCACCATTCCGGGCCAGGCCGGCAACAGCATCGCCGCCTTTTATATTTCGGCCACGGACGCCAGGGGCGCGGCGACACGTTTCCCGGCGTTGCTGGCGGACAACTCACCGGTGCGGGAGTGCGTGGTGATGTTCGGCGACGGCAATCCCGGGGGCAGTTTCGGGGTGTATCATTTGTGGCTGACCCAGGCCAGCGCCAGCCGCTGGAGCGATTTGCCCGTCCTGAGCAACGAAGGAAACGATTGTACATTCGTGAATGGCAACCGGGTCATCTATAACATGCAGGGGCGCTACGCCGGCAGCCCTTGGCATCAGGACTTTGACTCCCCGTATGGCAACCTGTGCTTTTACAAGTGGATCTTCAATGACGACGACAAGTTCCTGGGGGCAACTTCGTTCAATAAGATTCACCAACCGGGGAACGTGCCTGGGGAAGACCTGAGCCTGCAACGGGAGCAGACGGCCTATCTGTTTATGCGCGCCCTGGGCGTGCCCTGGCTCAACCGGCGTTATGTGGCGCTGTATGTCAATGGCCACCCGCGCGGCCCGCTGACCGAAGACACGCAGTGCCCCGACGCCGACATGATCGACGAGTACTTTCCCGATGACACGGTCGGCTTTCTCTACAAGATGGCGCCCTGGTATGAATTTCCGCCCTTGCCGACGGGTCCTTACAACTCGATTGAGTTTGATCTGTGTGCCTGGTGCGAGCTGATGCCCTTCACTACGACCGGGGGGGTGAAGAAAACGGCGAGCTACCGCTACACGTTTGAGCCTCGCCGCACGGCGGACTCGGCCAACAACTTCACGAACGTGTTTTCCCTGGTCGATGCGGCCAGTTCCTACGGCACGCCCAACTACGTAGCCAACATGGAGAACCTGGCCGACATGGAGAACTGGATGCGGGTGTTTGCCGCCAACCACGCGGCGGGCAACTGGGACACTTATGGCAGCTCCAGCGGCCAGAACCTCTACGGCTACATCGGCAGCCGGGGCACGAAATACTCCCTGTTGATGTTTGACTTCAACGTCGTGCTGGGCACCGCCCTGGCGTGGGGTCCGGGACAAAATCTCTTCACCGTGAATCCCGCCGACTCCAACACCGGCAATATCTTCAATGAACCGACGTTCCGCCGCATGTATTGGCGCGCCCTTGGGGAGTTGGTCAACGGCCCGCTCAATGTGGCCAACAGCGGGCCGTTGCTGGATGCCAAATACGATGCCTTCGTGGCCAACGGCCTCAACGTCGAAGACCCCGCCACCGGGATCAAACCGTGGCTGGCCCAGGCGCGGAGCAGCATTGCCGCGCAACTGTCGGGGGTGGACGCCCGGAGCTTCGCCGTGAACCCCTCGGTGACGGTCAGCAACGCGGTGGCCTGGGTGAGCGGCACGGCGCCCGTGGCGGTCAAGACTGTGTGGTTGAACGGGGTAGCCTGGCCGATAAGCTGGACGAGTCTAACCTGGTGGACCGTGGCAGTGCCGTTGCAACCCGGAACCAACCGGTTCAACGTGGTCGGGGTGGACCGGCACGGCCAGCCGGTCCCGGGTGCCAGCGGCACGGTCACGGTGGTCTATCTCGGGGCGGCGTCCTCGCCAGTGGGCCAGGTGGTGATCAATGAGATCATGTGTAGTCCGGTGGTGTTCAACAGCGAGTATGTGGAGTTGCTCAACACCTCGACCAATATCACCTTTGACTTGTCGGGCTGGCAGTTCCAGGGTTTGGCCTACACGTTTCCGGCGGGCTCGCTCATCGGGCCGGAAGCTTTTCTGGTATTGGCGGTCAACCGGGCGGCGTTTGCGGCAGCGTATGGGGCGACGGTTCCGGTGTTCGACACTTACACCGGGAGCTTGCAGCCAGGGCAGACGCTGGCACTGGCGCAGCCCGGCAGCAATGGAGCGAGCAATGTGGTGGCCCAGGTGCGGTATGAGGGTGTGGCGCCCTGGCCAGTGGGGGCCAACGGCTCAGGGAGTTCGCTGCAATTGATTGATCCGCACCAGGACAACTGGCGGGTCGGCAACTGGGCAGTCAACGCCACGCCTGGGCTGGCCGCCAGCCCCGGAAAGGACAACACGGTGCTGGCGAGCCTGCCGGCCTTTCCGACTTTGTGGATCAATGAATTGCAGGCCGACAACCTGACGGGCATCACCAACAGCGCCGGCCAGCGCGCCGCCTGGCTCGAACTCTACAACCCCAGCACCAATCCAGTCCCCTTGGATGGCCTTTACCTGGCCAACACCTTTACCAACCTTAGGCAGTGGGCATTCCCGAGCGGGGCCCTGCTCAGCCCGGGCGGCTTCAAGGTCATCTTCGCCGATGGCCAAACCAATCTCTCGACCCCTAGCGAACTGCATACCAGCTTTGGGCTGCCCAGCGGGGCGGGGGCCCTGGCCCTGAGCCGGGTCTATAACGACCAGCCCCAGGTGCTCGATTATGTCAGCTACACCAACCTCAGCCCCAACCACTCCTACGGCTCGTTCCCCGACGGGCAGAGTTTTACCCGCCAGGAATTCTTCCATCCCACCCCCGGCGGCACCAACGATGGCAGCCAGGTGGGGTCTTTCATCGCTTACGGCGTGCCAGGCTCGGTCTATGCGCAGGACTTCAATTCGCTGCCCAACCCGGGCGCGGCCTCGGTCAATGCGGCCAATCCGGTCACCATCAACGGCGTCACTTACTGGCTGCTCAACCCGTTTGACTTCGCTCTGCCGGCGGGTGGATTGGGGCTGCCGGCCATGGCCGGCTGGTTCGGCCTGGCCGACCCGAGCGCCAGTGTCGGCGTGCGCTTCGGCGCCAGCGACGGTGACCAGACCACCGGCGGCCAGATCAGCTTCGGCCAGCCCAACAGCACGAATCGCGCGCTGGGCCTGCTGGCCACCAGCACCACCGGGTTCACCGCCTTCGGCGCCCGGGTCCTCAACGCCACGACCAACACCCTGAATCTCATCAACCTCCAGTTCACCGGCGAGGTGTGGCGGCAGTCGGACAAGGCCAAGACGCTGACCTGCTACTATTATATTGATTCAAGCGGCGCCAGCAGTTTCACCACCAACTGCACCGCCGCGCTGCCGAGCTTGAACGTGGCCTTTCCGGGGGTGGCGGCCGATGTAGGCGGGCTGGCCGTGGATGGCACCTCGCCGTTGAACCAGACGAACCTGAGTGCGGTCAACCAGGTCATCACCAACTGGCTGCCGGGCGCCGTGCTCTGGCTGGTGTGGGAAATGGCCGACTCGGACGGCAAGGCCCAGGGGCTGGCGATCGATAGCCTCAGTTTCTCGGCCCTGGCGGCTAATCCACCGCCGGTGCTGGCGCCGATCAGCAACCGGGTGCTTTTCCTGGGGCAGACCCTGAACTTGACGGCCAGCGCAACCGACGCCGATCCGCCCTCGCAGACGCTCACTTTCAGCCTGGGCCCAGGCGCGCCCCCGGGAGCCGTTATCAATGCGGCCACCGGCCAATTCACCTGGACGCCCACCAACGCCCCAAGCACAAATGCGCTCAGTATCGTGGTGACGGACAGCGGCATCCCGAACCTGAGCGCGACCCAAAGCTTCACGGTGATCGTGCTGCCGCCCCAACTGGGAAACATCCAGGTGACTGGGGACCAGTTTAGCTTCACCTGGCTGGCCCTGGCCAGCCGGCACTACCAGGTCGAATACAAGGAAGCTCTGGGCGCCGCCGACTGGGTCCCGCTGGGCCCCTCCATGACCGAGACCAATGGCCTCTTGACTTTCACCAATGCGATCAGTGCTTCCCGCCAGAGGTACTTCAGATTGAGGGTCCTGCCTTGAGCCTTTTGCGGCTCTTGGCGGCTGTGCTTTGGGCGCGGTCGGTCCTCCAGGCTGCGGACTGCCCGGCGTCTCAGGAGGCCATGCGGGCGGCCTTTTCCAGGATGGCCGGCCTGGCTTCCTCCATCATTTCGCGCACGTCGGCATAGCGCAGGGTGCGCTGTTCGAAGGAGCGTTTTTGCAGGGCGCCGAGGAAGCGGCCTTCAAATTCCCTGAAATAGCTGCCGTAGATATGATAGCTGTCGGCCAGGTGGAGGTAACGGCCCAGGGCCACTGGGCGGGCGGTGAGCTCGGCGATGCGGCGGGCCAGGCGTAGCTGGAGCTGGACCAGGGCGAAGATATTCATGAAGGCCGCCTTATAGGCGTCATTGGAGCGGAAGCGGACGTTCATGCTCAGCACCGGCTCGCCCGCCTGCTCCAGCAGCCGGCACCAGATGCTCTGCATACAGGCGGGGTCGTAGCAGTCGTTGTCCTCCCACACCTTCCAGGTGATCGCCTGGGCGCGCCGGGTATGGGGTGTCTTGGCGAGCTTCTGACAGATATTTTCAATTTGATCGAAGGGCTTGAGGGAGGGCACTTGGTATTGGAACAACCGCTGGTGATAGGTGTACTCCCAACGCGTGTCCTTGGGATCGTCTGGATTGCGCACCAGATGGTCCTTGATGCCCTCGCAAACTTCCATGACGTATTCCTGCAACTCGAGCGGGCCGCCGGGGAAATCCTTATGGATCATCGGCTCCTGCAACGGGTCGGTGATGGTAATGAACATGGTGGCGTCTTTGCTGGGCGGGTCTTCCGGTTTGTCGTACTCGGTCTTGAGCTGGCAGCCTTTGGCGTGCAGTTCGAGGAGCGAAAGCTCCCAGGCCCTGGCGATGCAGTCGGCCTCCACGCTTAAAACAGGTATGCCTTTCATGGGGTGTTGATGATTGGGGCCGGCTTGCGCAGGTACTCATCCATTGCCCGGGCGGCGCGTTTGCCGTCGCCCATGGCGAGGATGACGGTGGCGGCCCCGCGGACGATGTCGCCGCCGGCAAAGACGCCCGGCAGGTTGGTCATGCCGTTTTCGTCCACGACGATGTACCCGTATTTGCTGAGCTTCAGGTCGGGGCAAGTGGCGGTGAGCAGGGGATTGGCGCGGGTGCCGACCGCCACCACGACGACGTCGCAGGGGATGACGAACTCCGAGCCGGGGATGGGCACCGGCCGGGGGCGGCCGGAGGCATCGGGCTCACCCAGGCGCATGCGGAGGCATTGGAGGCCGGTCACCCATTTTTTCTCGTTGCCGAGCACCGCGACGGGGGCCACCAGGAAATCGAACTGGATGTCTTCTTCTTCGGCGTGGTGGACTTCCTCGGCCCGGGCGGGCATTTCCTTGCGGGTGCGGCGATAGACGATGAGGGAGGTGGCGGCGCCCAGGCGTTTGGCGGTGCGGGCGGAGTCCATGGCGACGTTGCCGCCGCCGACGGTGGCGACGCGCCGGCCTTTGAGGATAGGGGTGTCCGACCTGGGAAACTGATAGGCGGTCATGAGGTTGACGCGGGTGAGGTATTCGTTGGCGGAATAGACCCCTTTGAGGTTCTCGCCGGGCACGTTCATGAAGACCGGCAGGCCGGCGCCGTTGGCGATGAACACCGCGTCGAAGCGCGCACGCAAGTCCGGCAGAGTGTAGGTCCGGCCAATGACCGTGTTGCAGACAATCTTGACCCCGGCCCGCTCCAGCCGGGCCACTTCGGTTTGCACGATCTTCTTGGGCAGGCGGAATTCGGGGATGCCATAGACCAGCACCCCGCCCGGCTTGTGCAGGGCCTCGAAGACGGTAACGTCGTGGCCGCGCCGGACCAACTCGCCCGCCGCCGTGAGGCCGCCGGGGCCGGAGCCGACAATGGCCACTTTCTTGCCGCTGGGCGGCCCGACCTGGAAGGGCTGTTGGTCGGCGTGGCCGCGCGCCCAGTCGCCCACGAAGCGCTCCAGGTAGCCGACGGCCACCGGCAGGCCCTTGCGGGCGCGGATGCATACGATCTCGCACTGCGTTTCCTGGGGGCAGACGCGGCCGGTCACTGCCGGGAGGGCGTTGTCACTGAGCATGCACTGCGCCGCGGCCGCCACGTCCCCCTGGGTGAGCAGTTCGAGGAAGCGGGGAATGTCGACCAGCACCGGGCAGCCGGCCATGCACTTGGGGTCCTTGCATTGGAGGCAGCGCTCGGCCTCCAGCAGGGCCAGTTTTTCAGGCAGGCCGAGATTGACTTCGTCGAAGTTGGCCTGGCGGATGAGGGGGTCCTGCTCCGGCATCTTTTGCCGGTCAATAGCAAGGCGCTGTTTGGTGGTTGGTTTGGGGGCTTGAGGCATGGCTTTTTCGTAATTAGCTAACCGCAAAGAACTCACGGGGGTCGCACTGGCAGCGGCGCTCAAGCCGGCGTTGTAACCCAGGCAACGATGTAACTCATGCAACCAGGTAATTGCTAAGCAAGGCCGATTTTACAGGTTCCGGCTTCGCAGGCGGCCAGGGCCTGTTGTTCGAATTCGCGGTAGGTGGTCAGGCGGTCCATCAGGAGGTCGAAATCGACCAGGTGGCCGTCGAACTCGGGGCCGTCCACGCAGGCGAATTTGGTTTCCTTGCCCACCGCCACGCGGCAGCCGCCGCACATCCCGGTGCCGTCCACCATGACGGGATTGAGGGAGATGATGGTGCGCACCTTGAGCGGCCGGGTGAGGTTGACGACGGCGCGCATCATGGGCACCGGGCCGACGGCATAGACCACGTCAATGCCCCCCTGGGCCAGGACGTCTTTGACGGCCTCGGTGACAAAGCCGTGCCGCCCGTAACTGCCGTCGTCGGTGCAGACGATGACCTCGCCCAGGCGGCGCAGTTCCGGCTCGAAAATGACCCATTCGCGGGAGCGGCCGCCAATGATGGTGAGCACGGCGACGCCCCGGCCGCGCAGGCCCTGGGCGATGGGATGCACCACGGCCGTGCCCACGCCGCCCCCGATGCAAAGGGCGCGCCCGGCAGCAATCAGTTCCGTAGGATGGCCCAGGGGTCCGACGATGTCCGCGATCGCCTCGCCGGGTTCGAGCGCCACCAGTTCTCGAGTGCTCTTGCCCACCGCCTGGATGACCAGGGCGATGGAGCCGGCGGCGGGCTCGGCGTCGGCGATGGTCAGTGGGATGCGCTCGGCGCCTTCACCGCGCCGCACAATCACGAACTGGCCGGGCAAGCGGATTTCCGCAATCCGCGGCGCCAGCACGTCGAGGCGGGTCACGTTCGGGCTGAGGAGGGCCTTGGCTAGGATTGTGTGCATAAGCAGGAGATTTGCGAAAGCTGGACGGAAGGGCGGTGGGATTCTCTAGCCGACGGCGTGACGCCGGCCGAGGCGCGGCGCCGGCGCGCCAGTGAAAACCGCGCGGTGGCGCGCCGTCCGAAAGGAAGCGGCGGGCACAGGGCCGCCCTGACTGGCACGCTGGGGGCCTGTCGCTACGGGCGCCGACTGCCAAAGGGACTCTGCTTGCACTTGCATAAGCAGTCGCCAAAGTACGAGTAAATCCCGCCGTCGTCAAGACGCTCGGGTTGGCTGGGCAAGGGCAAGGGGGTGCAGGACAAGTTTCCGGCTCGCCGCAAGCTGTCTCTCATGAACACCCCGCGTCAGCCTTCTATTTTGGTTCCGGCTACGCCGGGCTGGGAAATATGGGGCTTATTCCAATTGGCGTTGAAGATGGCGCTAATTCGCTTGTCCTTTGGGCCTTAGTGCCATCTTGAACGCTCGTTGGAATCAAGAGCCTGTCCAGCAGGGCCGGCTTTCTGCCGAGGCGTGGGGATTCTGCGCGGGGCTGGCAAGGCCGGCGGACCGGCAGCCTGAAACGGCGGTCCTACATAAATAAGCTCTCAGGGTTCAGGTTGAAGGTTCTTTGGGTTTTACTTTCAAAGTCAGCCCTTCAATGCCCACGATCTTGACCGCCTGGCCCGCCTCGACGGGGGCGTCGCTCACGGCGTTCCAGTATTCGCCTTCGACGAAGACCTTGCCGCTGTGCGAGTCGATGGGCAGGAGGGCGGCGACGGTCTTGCCCAGCATGGTCTCTTTGCCCGCCCGGACCGGCAGGAATTGCGCCCGCACGCCGGCGCCGACGACGAAGAGGAAAAAGGCGGCCGTCAGCACCGTGGCCGGAATGACATAAGCCAGCGAGAGGCGAAAGGCCGGGTCGGCGCGGTTGAAGAGCATCAGGGCGCCGAGGAAAAAGGCAACGATGCCCCCGAAGGTCAGCACGCCGTGGGTGGGGGCGAAGAGGTCGATGATGAACAACGCCAGCGCCAGGCCAATCAGGGCCAAACCGGCCACGTTCACCGGCAGGGCCGCCGACATGTAGAGGGCGAGGATGAGGGCAATGCCTCCCACCACGCCGGGCAGGATGGCGCCCGGGTTGCTCAGTTCGCCGATAATCCCGTAAATCGCCGCCAGCAGCAGGATGAGCATCACCTCGGGCCGCCAGAGCAGTTGAAAGAGCTTTTCCCGCGCCACCATGGGGATGTCCACCACGGTGGCGCCGGCAGTTTCGAGGACCTTGCCGTTGGCGGCGCGCCCGTTGAGCTTCTGGAGCAGGTCGGGCAGATTGGTGGCAATCAGGTCGATCACCTTCAGCTCCAGCGCCTTTTCGGAGGTGATCGAGGCGCTCTCGCGGACGGCCGATTTGGCCCACTCGACGTTGCGGCCGCGTTTCTCGGCGATGGCCTCGATGTAACTGCTGGAGAAGTTCTCCAGCTTTTGCTTCATCACGTCATCGAGCTTTTCTTCGCCACCCGCGCCCAGGAGGACGACGTGGGCGGCGCCGATGCTGGTGTTGGGCGCCATGGCGGCCACGTCCGCCGCCAGGGTGATGAAACAGCCGGCGCTGGTGGCGGTGGCGCCCGAGGGGGCGACATAGACCACGCTCGGCACGCCGGCGGCATCGGCGGCATAAAACTTCTGGACAATCTCCTTGGTGGAATCGAGCAGGCCCCCGGGGGTGTCCAGTTGAATCACCAGGCAGGCGTCGTTGCGCGCGGCCGCCAGGTCGAGCGCGCGGGCGATGTAACTGGCCGTGGCCGGGCCGATGGGGCCGTTGATCTTGATCAGGCCGACGTCTGCGGCCCGCCCACCAACCGGCGGCCCGCACACCAGCGCCGCCGCCAGGATGAACGCCCAGGACCTCATAATGTCCTCATGCCCCCACACTACCAGAAGTGAGGACAACAGCAAGGAAGATTCCGACCCGGCGTCAAGGTCGCGGTTTGAGGCGGACCTTGGCCGGGGTTATCGCTAAGCATGGCGCTGGTCCGCATCTTGGTTGATGGCTACAGCCTGCTGCACAACTGGCCGGAGGTGGCCCGCGCCCAGCCGCGCTATTCCGCCGCCGCCCGCGCGGGGCTGATAGCGCGGCTGGGGCTATACCAGGACGCGAGCGGCATCCCGGTCCCACTAACGCCCGGCGCAAGGACCAGCAGCCCTTTCGTGATAAGCGTCAATTCGCCTGAAATCTCTCTTTCCAGCCCTCGTTTTTGGGTGAGTTAACCGGTCCTATCGGCCATGGGACAAGGCCCGGCGCGGCCCCCGCAGCGCTTGCCGATCCAGTTTCCCTGGCGAGCTACAGGCCGGGAAATGGGAAACGGCGGTTTGAGTCGGGCGCGACTAAAAGCGTCGGGCAAAGCGTCGGCCGTGCGCGCGGAGAGTTATGTCCCGAAGGGACATCTGACAATAGCCCGGCGTTTCAACGCCGGGGAGGAGGCCAGGGAAAGGCGGTTCGTCCCGAAGGGACGATTGAAAGTGCCCGTTCTTTTTCAGCCGTCCCGTCGGGACGGACCGACTCCTTCGGATGGCTCACCCGGCCTTTAAACGCCGGGCTATTTTCGCAAGCCCCTCCGGGGCAAAAGAGGCGCCCTGGGCTGACCGAGAGTTTGAATCGGACCGTCGCGCCCGGGCAAGCGGGCGGGGGAGCAACCCTCGCGGCGCCCCGCCAACGACCCCGGCGCCTCCGGGGGCCGAAAGGGCGCGAAAGCCCGCTTCTTGCGGCGATCGCGCTTGCGCCGTGGCGGATTCGGTGCCAACATGAATAAAACATTGAATTCAACGTTATGATTTCGGTGCAAGACATTCGCTCGCTGACGGATTTTCAGCGCCACACCAAGTCGCACCTCAAGCGCCTGAAAGCCACTGGCCGGCCGGCGGTTTTGACCGTGAACGGCAGGGCGGAGTTGATTGTGCAGGACGCCGCCGCGTTCGAGGACATGCTGAACGCCATTCGCGGCATCCAGCGCGGGCTTGATGCCATGAAAGAAGGCGCGGGCAAGCCGTTTCGAGTTGCGCTGGATGAAATTCGCGCCCGGCACAGAATTCCCCGCCGCCCGAAATGAAGCGGTGGAGCGTCATCGTCGAGCTTCCCGCGCAGCAGGACGTCGCGGAAGCGCATGTGTGGCTGGCGGAACGCGACCCCACGGCCGCCGACCCCTGGTTCAATGGTATTTACGACACTATTGGCTCGCTGGAAATGTTTCCCGAACGCTGTTCGCTTGCGCCGGAGAGCACATTTCTCAATCGTGAAATCCGTGAGACTTTTCATGGCCGCCGGCAACACAAATATCGGATTCTTTTCACGGTGACGGAAAACGAGGTTCACGTCCTGCACGTCCGCCACGGTGCGCGGCTCGCTTTAGGCGAAACCGCTCCCGGAGAAGAGTTTTGAAGAAAGGCGGAACGCGCATTGAGCAGAGGATTCTCGGCAAGCGCGTCCCACACGCGGGCGATTTCCTCCACAAACTCCGCTCCCAGTCCCGCTTGCCGGGCCTCGTACCAAGCGGCCGCTTCCGCGACGTCCTTCTCTACTTCCGGGCGGAACTCGACCCGCCAGCTCATTTGTGGGAGCAAGACCGCAGACGCGCCTTCATTTCTTCAAGCGGGACCGCGGAGGCAGGATCCCGACGATGATCTGCCAAACGCTTTTCCACGAGGGCTTCATCCTGCCGCCCCGCAGGGGCGGCAAGACAGTAGCCCAGGGCAAGGCCTCCCGCCCTGCGGGATGGGAGAGGGGAGGGCCGTTCGCCGTTCGCCGTTCGCAAACACTCCCATGCGCTCCGAGCGCATAGGAGGGGGGA
Source organism: Verrucomicrobiota bacterium (assembly GCA_049518415.1). GTDB lineage: Bacteria > Verrucomicrobiota > Verrucomicrobiia > Limisphaerales > UBA8199 > CAVQND01. The sequence continues at coordinate 68,880 of JBEKRX010000005.1, read as the reverse complement.
AGGGGGGAGGGCCTCCACCCGCGCCCGGGGGCAGTGTCCAGACTCGCCCGCCAAGGTTCGGATTTGAGGCCAAGCCCTGTCGGGGTTATCCTTCAGCATGGCGCTGGTGCGCATATTGGTTGATGGCTACAGCCTCTTGCACAACTGGCCGGAGTTGGCCCCCGGCCGGCCGCGGTATTGCGCGGCCGCCCGCGCGGGACTGATTGCGCGGCTCAGGCTTTACCAGGATGCGAGCGGCATCCCGATCACGGTCTTTTTCGACGGCACCGGCGGGTCAGGCGGCACGCCGTCTGCTTCATCGCAGGCTGAAGTCGAAGTGCTTTACTCGCGGCGCGGCCAAACGGCCGACCAGATGATCGAGCGGGCGGCCCACCGCTTTCGCCCCTACGGGGAAGTGCTGGCGGTCAGCGACGACCACGCCGAGCGGGAGACGGTGCAGAGCCTGGGCGGGCTGGCGTCCAGTTGTCTCAATTTCATCCACACGGTGGAGAGCACCTTGGGTGAGTTGGCCGACGACCTCAAAGATTATAACCGGCAAGAGCGGCGCCGGTTTGAGCGCGGGCGGTGAAGCGAACCGGCCCGGCGCCGCCGTGAGCGGATTAGACATATAGACTCATTTTAAGGCTTGTAACTTGTTGAACCCCTTTAAGTCATCTAAGGCCTGGTCGCTGCCCGGTGGGGCGTTGCTGCTCTGCCTGAGCCTGGGAGCGCCCCAGTTGGCCGCCCAGCCCGCGGTCTCGTCGAGCCGTTACCTGCTGATTGTGGACACCTCGGGTTCCATGCAGCGCCGGGCCAAGGGGATGCTCTCGACCGTGCAGGACTTGCTGGCCTCGGGGATGCAAGGGCAGTTGCGCCGCGGTGACACGCTGGGCGTGTGGACTTTCAACGAAGAGCTTTACACGGGGCGATTCCCGCTGCAAGTATGGGAGCCCGAGGAGCAGCGGGCGATTGGCCGCCGCGCGCTCGCCTTCCTGAAAGCCCAGCATTACGCAAAACAGCCAAACCTCGATAAGGTCATTCCGGCCCTGGATCACGTCGTCAAGGACTCGGAGGTCATCACAGTGATCCTGATTTCGGCCGGCGACGCAAACATCCACGGCACGCCTTTCGACGGGCGGATAAACGACGTCTATGCGCGGTGGCGCAACGAGCAACCGAAGGCGCGGAAGCCGTTGGTGACCGTGCTGCGGGCGCGGAACGGCAAAATAGCCAATTGCTCGGTGACGCCGGCGCCAGGGCCGGTGGAAATACTCCCGTTGCCTCCGCCGGAGGCGCCGGTCGTCCGGACGGAAAAACCCGCGCCCGCGCCGCCGGCCACCCGGTTGGTCATGGCGCCGCCGCTTATCCTGTCCGGCAAAAGGCTGCCGCCCGAGACAGCCGGACCATCGAAAAGGGAAGCGCCAGTCAAGGCCGAGACGCCGCCGGCTGGAGGCGGCTCGGTCGAATCCGCGCCGAGCGCCTCTGACAAACCTTCACCCAGCCTGGCATTACAACCCGGGACAGCGCCGCTTTCGCCGGCCGAACCAAGAGCAGAGAGACAGCCTCTGGACGCGATTTCATCCGTGTGTGAATTTTGGTCCCTCGACCCTGGAACCTCGACCCTCGAGGCCCAACTGCCCACGGACCGCCAGGTGGTGGGGCAGGCGTCCCGCCTGCCAGCCGGGCCTCTCGCCCTCGACTCCGCCAGCGTGAGCAGCGTGTCCGCTCCCGGCCTGCCCCTGGCACCCGGCACCTCGAATGCTCTCCAGCCGGGAGGCTGCGCTCCTGCGGCGGCAGGCCAAAGCACGACCGCCGCCACCGCGAGCGGGCCGCCGGTATCCAGCGTCCATCTCCCCACGCCCTCCGCGCCGGTACCCGCTCCATCGGCGCGCGGCGCCGTGGCGGCGCCACCCGGGCCTGACCTCAGTCGCCTGGGCCTCTGGGCGGGGAGCATTCTGGCCGCCGGCTGCTCGGCGCTTGGCTTGCTCCGGCTGCGCCGCGCGGGCGCCACGCCACGCCCGAGCCTCATCTCCCGCTCGTTCGATCACGGAAGGACCCCCCCGGACCTCAGCGTGGCAGGGAAAGGGCAGGGCAAACGCATCTGAACGGGAGAATTAGTAGCAAATAAACCAGGCCAGAGAAGCACCGCGGCGTCCCGCCGCGGCAGGACCGCAGCCCGGCGGAACACTGCGTTGGCTCCATTGGCTGGATTGGCCACATTGGCTGGGCCCCATTGGCTGGATTACCCACATTGGCTGCACTGCCCACATTGGCTATTTTTTCCAAAAAATTGGCCCAGCCGCGCTCCAAAACCCAATATGCTTTTACTTTGGCCCCCAAATGGCGTATTCCATGGTCCACGCTATGAATCCTATGAATCGCCGAGAATTTCTGGAAACGACCGGGGCAGTTGCGGTGGCGGTGGCGGCCCTGGGCGCGGTGCCGCTGGAGGCCGCCGAAATGAAAGCCGCCACGGCGGCGCGCCTGCCGCGCTGGCGCGGATTCAATTTGCTCGAAAAATTCAGCCAGCGGCCGGGCGGCAACCCGCCGTTCCAGGAGAGCGATTTCGCCCTGCTTGGGGAATGGGGCTTTGATTTCGTGCGGCTGCCGATGTCGTATCGCTGCTGGGCCGAGGCGAGCGAGTGGTTGAAGCTGCGGGAGGAGGAGTTGAAGCACGTGGATGGGGCGGTGGAGTTGGGCCGCCGCTACGGGGTGCACGTGAATCTGAACCTGCACCGCGCGCCCGGCTACTGCGTCAACCCGCCCAAAGAACCGCTCGAGTTGTGGACGGAGGCAAAGGCGCTGGAGGCCTGCGCCTTTCACTGGGCGCACTTGGCCAAACGCTACCAAGGCATCCCCAACGAGCGCCTGAGCTTTGACCTGCTCAACGAGCCCCCGGATATCCCGGAAGCGACCTATGTCCGGGTCGTCAAGCGCCTGGTCGAGGCGATCCGGGCCGAAGACCCCCGGCGGCTGATTATTGCCGACGGCCTCAAGTGGGGCGGCGCCCCGGTGCAGGGACTGGTTGACCTGGGCATCGCCCAAAGCACGCGCGGCTACGAGCCCATTCGCATCTCCCATTACAAAGCCAGTTGGATGCGCGGCTCCGACCAATGGCCCGAGCCCACCTGGCCGCTCCGCCCCGGCGAAAAAGACGAGGTCAACAAGGAGACCCTGCGCAAGAGCCGAATCGAGCCCTGGAAACAACTCGAACAAAAGGGCGTGGGCGTGCATGTGGGCGAATGGGGCGCCTTCAACCGGACACCGCACCAGGTGGTGCTGGCCTGGATGCGCGACTGCCTGGCCTTGTGGCAGGAGGCCGGCTGGGGCTGGGCGCTGTGGAATCTGAGGGGCAGCTTCGGCGTGCTCGACAGCGGGCGCGCCGACGTGGCCTACGAGGAGTTCCGCGGCCATAAACTCGACCGCCAGATGCTGGAGTTGTTGCGCAACGGATGAGGAGGCCGGTTTCCTCTGTGCAATCCGTGGCATTCATGGCTATAACGTGCGCATGAAGATCGTTGGTATTATCCCCGCCCGCTACGGCTCGACCCGGTTTCCGGGCAAGCCCCTGGCGCGCATCGCCGGCAAGCCGCTGATTCGGCACGTGATCGAGCGGTGCCAGCAGGCCAAGGCCCTGGGCGAGGTCATTGTGGCCACGGACGACAGGCGCATTTGGGAGGTGGCGCAGGAGTTTTGCCGGGCGGAGATGACCGTGCCCGAGCATGGGAGCGGCTCGGAGCGCGTGGCCGAGGTGGCGGCGCGCTGCTCCGCCGAGGCGGTCGTGAACATCCAGGGAGACGAACCGCTGATTGACCCCGGCGTCATCGACGCGGTGGCCCGCGCCCTGGCGCAGGAGGAGATGTCCACCGCCGCCACGCCCCTCAAAGACACGGCCGAGTACGACAACCCGAACATCGTAAAAGTGGTTGTCAACGCCGCCGGCCGGGCGCTATATTTCTCCCGGCGCACGATTCCGTATTTACGCGAAGCCGCCAGTCGTTCGGTGGGCGAACAGTTGGCGGCGTTTCCATTTTTGAAGCACCTGGGCATTTACGGTTACCGGCGGGCGACGCTGTTGCGCCTGGTGCAGTGGCCGGTCTCGCCGCTGGAGGCGGCGGAGAAACTTGAACAGTTGCGGGCGCTGGAAAACGGGATCGCCATCGCCGTGGTGCAGGTGGATTACGAGAGCGTGGGCGTGGACGTGCCGGGCGACGTGGCACGCGTCGAAAGGCTGTTAGAGAGTAAAAAGGGTTAAAGGGGCTAAATGAGTTAAACGGAGGGGGCTGGGCGGCTCCTTACTTAACTTATTAGCTTATTTGACTTGTTTAACTCACATTAGAATGAAATACATCTTTGTGACGGGCGGGGTGGTCAGTTCCCTGGGCAAGGGGCTGACGGCGGCGTCGCTGGGGACGCTGCTGGAGAACCGCGGGCTGAAGGTGGCGCTGCAGAAATTCGATCCGTATTTGAACGTGGACCCGGGCACGATGAACCCCTATCAGCACGGGGAGGTGTACGTGCTGGACGATGGGGCGGAGACCGACCTGGACCTGGGCCATTACGAGCGGTTCACCAACTGTCAATTGACGCGGCTCAATAACCTGACGAGCGGCCAGGTCTATCAGACCGTGCTCAACAACGAGCGGGAGGGCAAGTACCTGGGCAAGACCGTGCAGGTCATCCCGCATGTCACCAACGAGATTCAGAACCGCATTCACCAACTGGCCGAGCAGACGAAGGCCGACGTGATCATCACCGAAATCGGGGGCACGACGGGCGATATCGAGGGTCTGCCCTTCCTGGAGGCCATCCGCGAGTTCGCCCTGGAGGTGGGTCCGCACAATGCCATGTTTGTCCATGTCACCTACGTGCCCTTCATCAAGGCCGCCGGCGAACTCAAGACCAAACCGACCCAGCAATCGGTGGCCAAACTGCGGGAAATCGGCATCGCCCCGCACATCCTGGTGTGTCGTTGCGAGCGGCCGCTGGACAAAGAGCTGCGGCAGAAGGTCTCCCTGTTCTGCAACGTGCCCTTCGAGGCGGTGGTGGAGGAGAAGGACGTGGACCACAGCATCTACGAAGTGCCGTTGATGCTCCAGCGCGAGGGGGTGGACGAGTTGGTCTGCCGCCAGTTGCACCTGGACACGCCCCGGGCCAACATGGCGCACTGGCAGGAGGTTCTCCGCAAGCTGATCGCGCCCCAGCACCGCGTCCGCATCGGCGTGGTCGGCAAGTACATCGAATTGCAGGACGCCTACAAGTCGGTCTATGAAGCCATCAGCCACGGCGGGGTGGCCAATGATTGCGGGGTGGAAATCCAGAAGCTCGATGCCGAGGACCTCGAGCGGGAGGGCCCGGCCAAATACCTCAAGGGGCTGGGCGGCATCCTCGTGCCCGGCGGGTTCGGCGCGCGGGGCATCGAGGGCAAGATCCGGGCGGCCGGCTACGCGCGTGAAAACCACCTGCCCTACCTCGGCCTGTGCCTGGGCATGCAAATCGCGACCATTGAATTCGCCCGCAACGTGCTGAAACTGGCCAAAGCGCACTCGACCGAGTTCGACCCGAACACACCCCATCCCGTGATCGCGATGCTCAACGAGCAAACCAAGGTCACCCGGAAGGGCGGCACCATGCGGCTGGGGGCGCAGCCCTGCCAATTGGTGGTCGGCACCAAAGCGGCGCGGCTTTACGGCGCCTTCGTCGTCCACGAACGCCACCGCCATCGCTACGAGTTCAATAACGCTTACCGCGAACGGTTCGAAAAAGCGGGCTTTGTGTTTAGCGGGTTCACACCCGACGGCAAGCTGGTGGAGGTCATCGAACTGTCAGAGCACCCGTTTTTCATCGCCTGCCAGTTCCACCCTGAATTCCACAGCAAGCCGCACCAGCCGCACCCGCTCTTCCGTGGCTTCATCGCCGCCGCCCAGGCGCATAGCCAGGGCCGCTAAGGGTCCATGCAAAAACAAGTTCCGAAGGCGAGGCGTAATTCCAACATCATTCTCTGGCACCCCTCCGGGGTGCGACCGCCAGTCCCGATTCGGAATCGGGAGCCCGGTGGTCGTTCCCCCTCTACCCTGAACGACCACCGGCTACCTTCTACCAACCCTCCGGGTTGGAGAAAATCGGAATTTGTTTTTGCACAGGCGCTAAGGCGGCAGAGGTGAGGTAGGCATGGGTCTATTTCAAGACATCGCCGCCGAGGCGCAGAAAGGGAAGCTGGACTTTCTGGTCATTGGGGGTTTGGCGGTTGTTTTCCATGGTTATTCGAGGGATACGGCCGATTTGGACCTGCTCATTCGGCGGGAGGAGCGCGGGCCTTGGGTGGAGTTGCTGTCCCGGCTTGACTACGCGGTGCATCAGGGGAGGACGAACTTTGTCCAGTTGTCCCCTCCAAAACAAGGCGCTTGGCCTGTGGACCTGATGTTGGTGGGGGATGCGACGTTCGATGCTATTCTCGCAGCCGGTCTCGAGGTCGAGATGTACGGCGCCCGGCTGAAGATCCCCTCGCTGGAACACCTGCTGGCCCTCAAGCTGCACGCATTGAAGCACGGCCACCTCAAACGCTACGGCAAGGATCTGCTCGATGTCGAGGGTCTGGTTCGTGTCAATGCCCTTGATTTGCGCTCCGAAAAGATGCGGCACATCTTCCTCAGATATGGCACGATAAGAATATATGAGCAAATATCCGGTTTCACCAGGGGAGAATGACGCTCCGCTTAAAGAAACAAGCGCGCTTGAGGAGCTGGAGTTGCCCGTAGACCGGGAATTCCTGTCGTTGCCGCCGCGGCTGGAGCCGCAGGTGATGTTGCGCCGGCTTGAGGAGACGATGCCGTGGCGGAGCACCCGGCCCGGGGAGCAGGAGCGGCGCCTGGCTGGGAAAGTTGACGTGGAATTCGTCCTTTGAGGTCTTGCCAAAGGCGTTGAAGCGCCGGCCAGGCTGGGGCGGCCATTAGCTCTCCTGTGGGACAGACGGCACAGCCAGCCGGGCCTGGACATCGCCGTAGCGCTAACCACGATGACGCCGGAGCGGCGGTGCGGCCAGTTCCGCCGCGCCTTGAGCCTGCGCAGGCTGAACTGGACCGCCGAGGCCACGGACGTGCTGGTGTCGGTCGTGGACAAGTTTGAGGCCAACCCGACCTTCCCCTATTACCTCGCCTGCGACTGCGCTCAGTTGGGGCAGTCCGACGAGGCCAAGGGCTGGTTCACGCTGGCCTTGGCCAATGCCACGAGCGATGAGGAACGGGAGCGCATCAAGTCGCGGGCGCAAGATGACGCAGACATGGAGCCGATTCGGTCCAGCCTGAAAGAGCTATGAAGTCCAGCCCCTGGGCAGCCTTTCTCGCCCTGCTGTGCTGCCTGGCGACGGTCGCCGTTTAGGGCTTGCGCGGCTGACCCAAAGGGGAGGCGCCCGGTTCTAGTGTCTTGCGGGGCTTGAACTCACGAGCCGACCGCTGTCCTTCGACAATTTGCTCTCTTGTCATGCTGGCTGCGAGTCTCTCTAGAAGGTTCCTGGCCAGCTCAAAGTCTTGATACCAAGCCAGGCTAACCCATTTGTATGCTTGCACATCGTCTTTGGCGACACCCTCGCCATTGGCGTAGCAAAGGCCGAGGTTGAGTTGGGCTGGTGCATATCCCTGCTCGGCGGCCTTGCGATAGCACTTCACCGCTTCGATTGGGTCTTTGGTCACACCCTCGCCGCTGTAATAGCAAAAGCCGAGGCTGTTTTGCGCCTTTGCATTCCCCTGTTCAGCGCCCTTGCGGAACCACTTCACGGCTTCGGCGGCGTCTTTGGCCACACCCTCGCCGTTGGCGTAACAAGCGCCGAGGTTGTATTGGGCCTCCGCATTCTCCTGTTCAGCGGCTTTGCGATACCACTTCACCGCCTGAACCGCGTCTTTGGCCACACCCTCGCCCTCGTGATAGCAAACCCCCAGGTTGCGTTGGGCCTCCGCATTCCCCTGTTCAGCGGCCTGGCGGAACCACTTCACCGCCTGAACCGCGTCTTTGGCCACACCCTCGCCGTTGTCGTAACAAGCGCCGAGGTTGCATTGGGCCTCCGCATTCCCCTGTTCAGCGGCTTTGCGTGACCACTTCACCGCTTCGGCGGCGTCTTTGGCCACGCCCTCACCTTTGTAATAGCAAACGCCGAGGTCTTTTTGGGCCTCTGCATTCCCCTGTTCAGCGGCCTGGCGGAACCACTTCACGGCTTCGGCGGGGTCTTTGGCCACGCCCTCACCTTTGTAATAGCGAAAGCCGAGGTCGCATTGGGCCGCCGCATCGCCCTTTTCTGCTTTGGCTTTGATTTCCTCGAACCGCTTGCGGTCAGCTTCGCTCTGCTGGGCGGGTAGTTGGAAAGCTGTGAGGCCAAACAGGAGGAACAGTAGCGTCCACACCAGTTGTTTTGCCTTCATGTCGGCAGATTAGTTGGTCTTCATCGGCTGGCAAGTGTTTTGTGCGTACCGGTTCCCAGTCGGCTGTCGGGATGAGAACATTAGTTTTTCATCGCCGGCCAAACCGGGGCGGCAATTATCTCGCCTACGGGAGCGACGGCCCAGGCAGCCGCCCCTGGCTGGGGCCAAGGCGCGCTGAGCCCGTCATCTCGGCCAGGAGCCGGAAAAAGGCCCTTTTGCGGGCGCTGCTCAGGCCCCAGTTCACGGGCAGGCTTTGATAGCCCTCAGCGAAGCCCTCGCCTGGCCGGCGGTAATCGAAGTAGCCCCAGGAAGCGTGTTGGCTGAGGGCGGCGATGAAATTGTTGTCGGGCTGGTCGAAGTTGAGGTGGTCGTCTTCATTGAAGAGGATGGGCATGGGGGTGTAACCGGGCACGGCGCGCGTCTGGCGGACCAGGTCGGCAATGCGTTTGGGGTCGGAGACGCCGTTGCCGTGGAGGAGGAGGAAATCGGAAGCGCGCACCACATTCGTCCCGGGAATCCGGCCGCCGCCGTAGGACGTGCCGGCGAGCAAGCGCCGGCCGTCGCGCTTGATTTCCTTGACCCGCTGGATCAGTTCGTGGACGCGGCCCGGTTGGAGGAGGGCGTGGTGATAGCCGACGTCGGTCTCGTTGGCGACCTCGACCAGCACATTGCGCCAATCCTGGTCCAGCAGCCAGCGCGTGGCGTCGTCGGCGCCCCGGGCCACGGCCGCATCGTCCTGCAAGCGGTGGTCCTGGCCGAAGTAGAAGTAGCCAACGATCACGACCATGCCGAGTTCGTCAGCGCGGCTGATAATTCGTTGCAGCCTGGCCAGGTAATCCGCCCGCAGTGAGCCATCGGCCTGGAAGGCCGAGTTGTGCCAGGGCTGGGCCTTGGAGTAACCCTCCGGCGAGCCGCCCTGCAAATTGATGGTGAAGGCCAGGAGCCCGTGCCGCCGCCATTGGGGCATCGCGGCAATGAACTCCCGGGTATTGCGTTCCGCATCCCACCGCCCCGTATCTGGATAGGCCCAGCGGGAGACCGTGCTCGGGTTGAGGTCGTCGAAAACCCCCTGCACCAGGCGCGCGTTGAGCAACAGGCCCTCAAGGTCGTGCCCTTGCCAGACCCGCCCCTTGTAGGTCGGTTCGCCGTTGATGTGGAAGGCCTCGCCGACAATCGCGACGCTCGTGCTGGCTGCGGCCGGCGCCGGGGCAGACCAGGCGAACCCGACGGTCGCGGCCAGAAACTGAGCCAGGGGACGGCTCAAGAGCAGATGACTCGTTGGCATAGCAGTCCGTGACGCCAGGAATGAACGGGTCGCCAACGCCGTCACCTCGGCCATCCCGTCTGCTTCTCCAGGAAAGCTGAATCGCAGCGGAAAAGGCCCGCGTGGCCGACGGCAAAAGGCGCCCGGCAACAAAAAGAGCGGCCCGCCAAAGGCGGGCCGCTCCCAACCGTGCCCAAAACCAAAACCCAACACCAACAACAGATTGGAAAGCCCCGGAGGAAATCTGTTCAAAAAAACTGACTTCCCGCAAGGCCGCAGATGAAGTAGAATACGGGAAAGAAAGGCAAGAATATGAAAAAGACTGGCCTTACCTTGAGCCTGGCTTTCGCCCTGTGCACCAACGCGCTGGCCCATGGCCACTGGCATGTCTGGGGCTGCTGGCCCCCTTTCTCGATTGGAATCGGCCTTGGGACTATCTGCGGATGGTCGCTGCACAGTTGCCCGGCTTACTGCTATCATTACAGTTACCCGGCTTACAGTTGCGCTTATTCGCCGCCGAGCTATGCCTCTGCCCCGCCCGCCAATTACGTAGCGCCCGCGGCGACGGTGCCCAGCCCGCGCACAGCGCCGGCGCCCTCCGACTGGGTGCCGAGCACGCCAGGGGCCGGCGAATGGGTGCCCGACCCCACTCCTTACCGCTACACGCCGCCGGTGGCCGCCAAGAAGCCGGTCCGGCCCAAAGCCGCCCCCGCGCAAATGGTCACGGTCACTCGCTCCCCCGAGGGCATCCCGGTCTATATCATTAGCCATCTCAAGTAAGAGGGCGAATGGCGAACGGCGAACGGCGAACGGTTGCATCCCGGTTTATATCGTCAGCCATCTCAAGTAAGGGCCTGTCTCGGGAGGGTGCGCAGGTCGCATTTTTCCGGCGCCAAGAGTCTATTGACCGGCGCGCGGCCGTGGCTACAATGCGGCCCATGCCCGAGCAACCGCAGCAGTTCAAGGTGATTTTCTGCGAGCGTTTCAACTGCCCCCCGGCGGAATACGCGGAACGGGCGTTCCGCAAATGCCTCTATTGGCAGGCGCGCCCCTTCGCCGGCATCATCCGGACGTTGAGGCCGGCCTTCTTTTTCGAGGATTTCAAGTTCATTGAGGCTTTGGGGGCGGCGGTAAACGCCAGGGAAGCGAGCGTGGACGCGGCGAATTTTCATGATGTGAACCGTTACGGGCGGGGTTTTTTGCGAAGGGGCTGGAAGCTGCGGGTGTCTGGGGGCAAGGCAATGCATCTGGCGCGGGAGCTCTTTGGGGCGGGAGCGCGGGTGCGCGCGGCGGAGGTTGGAGGCCCGGCGCCAGGCTGATTCCACTTCGCGTTGGAATGAATCGCGCCGATGAGAAGCAGCGGGGTCGCCAAAGTGGACGTAATGTTCGATGCGTCCTGGTGGAACAAGTTCTACGGGATAGCGTTTGACGAGAGCTACGTGCGGGCCCATCCGCGCCGCCGGGCGGAGTTGGAGGGCAGGATGCGGCGGGCGCTCTACGAGCGGTTTGGCTCGGTGGGCCTGGGTTGCGCCAGCGACGAGCCGGTGCCGGTGATCTCGACGCAAATGACCCCCCTCTGCTATCTGGTGGGCGAAGTGCTGGGCTGCGCGACTTACTTTGCGCCAGGCCACAGCCCGTGCAGCGTCCCGCTTGGGCTGGGTGAGGCGGAGGTGGCGGCGCTGGAACCGCCCGCGGTCATGAACACGCCGGTCATGCAGAAGCTGGCCGAGGACATGGACTGGCTCGAGGGCGAGTACGGGTATGTGATTGGCGACCTCAATCCCCAGGGCGTCCTCAACAACGCGATGTGCCTGGCGGGCGCCGAGGTGTTGGTCTGGTTCCTGACCAACCCGCCCCTGGCGCGGCGGCTCCTGCGCCTGGTCACCGCGACGATGGTCCAGGTGGTGGGCCGGATCAAAGGCCGCACGGGAACCAGCTCGCTGTCGGTGACCAACATTGTCGCGCAGGTTGACCCGAGCCTGTTTGTGACCAGCAACTGCAGCACGACCATGATCGCGCCCAAGACCTATCGCGAGTTCCTGCTCGAAGGCGACCAGGCGCTGGCGGAAGCGCTGCCGCCCTTTGGCATTCACCATTGCGGGATGGACGTGGCGCAAATGGCGCCCGAGTACCGGCAAGTGAGCGGCCTGAGATTCCTGGAAGTGGGCTGGGGCTCGGACGTCGCCCTGGTCCGGCGTCTGCTGCCGGAGACTCACCTCAACGCGCGCTACAGCCCCGTCAAAATGCGTGAGGCCTCGCCCGCCACGATCGAGCGAGACGTCCAGGCCCTCATCGCAGCGGGCAAACCCCTCGACCAGTTCTCCCTGTCTATCCTCGGCCTGGACGATACCGTACCCGATGAAAACGTGCTGGCGTTCTTCCAGGCGGCGGATCGAAACTGGCGATAGCTCACTGTCCGCCCCGGCCCGGCCCCACCGCCAGGGAGTTTGGGGGACATAAACCAACCAAGAAAGAGAGCCTGACATGCCTACACGATCACAACTCAGTGCAACCTTCATCCTGGGCGCCGGCCTGCTGGCCACCGCCCTGGTCTTTGGCCAGCAGAGGCCGAGCGAAGCGGATACCGCCCCACAGGCCATTCAAAAGGCCGTGCTGGAAACCAATGCCAAAATGACCCAGGCGGCCAACAGCCTCAACGTCGAGGCCTTCTTTGATTACATCCTGGAGACGGACAAAGGCTTGATCATCGAGAACGGGACGCTCTTCAAGACCCGGCAGGAGGCGATGCAAGCCGTCAAGCGAGGCCTCATGGGGGTTGCCAAAGTGGACCGGCGGTTCGATGATCCCCAGGTGACGGTGATCTCGCCGGAGGCCGCGCTGCTGACCTCTGAAGGCACGGTTACGGCCACCCTCACGGACGGTCGCACGATGACCAGCCGCTTTGCGGTCTCACTGGTGTTCGTGCGGAAGGAAGGTCAGTGGAAGCTGCTCCACGGCCACTACTCGAGGCCGGTCAAGATGTAGCCATCCGCCGCCTTACATTTTCCTTACAATCTTTTTACGAGCTTTTGACAAATGATGGCCGGCGGCGGTCCAGGTTTTCCATGTTATGCCGACGATGTTGCCGAACCCATCGCTGCGGCGCACCCCCGCCCTGACGCTCTCGGCCGATGCTGGAATCAGGATGGCGGAGAAAGTGGAGCAGCACAAAACCAGAAGCAACCATGAATGAACCAATTCGAAGTAGCGCGTTATTCCTGGCCGCTTGGGCCTTGCTCAACCTGGGCGGCACGGGTCAATCAGCCACACCCGCAGCCGAGGCCAAAGGCCTTCGCGGCTGGGTGTGCGATGACTCGGGCAAGCCTGTTCTCAACGCGAAGGTGGCAGTGAATTACCATCCCCTGGAGATCGATCGGCAGGGCGGATTCTTTCTGCCTCACGAAAAGCTTAAGTATGACCGGACGGCCTTTGTCACCGTGGAGACCACGTTCGAGAACAAGGAGCGCAACCCGCCCTACCGGTGGGAAGTCGTTTACGCCAGGGTCTTGGATTATGTTACCGGCCAGGAAAACGTGACCGTCCGGCCCCGCATACCCGGCGTCCTGGGCGGGCGGGTCCTCTCTGTGGCCGGTAAGCCCCTTGCCGGCGCGTCGGTAGCTGCCCATATCAATGTCGGAGAACTGGTCTGCACCGGTCTGCACCAGGTCCGTGAGCCAGTCCAGACGGATCCCCAGGGGCGGTTCCGAATTCCCAGGCTCTACCCGGACAACGACTATCAGGTGCGCGTCGAGATGGCCGGGTATGAACGCAAGTGGACCGGCTGGCTCCACGTTCGCTCCGGTGAGCCGGAGCCTGTGGATATTCGCCTTCGTGAGGCGCCGGCCTTTGTTGCAGGCAAGGTCGTTGATGCACAAGGCCGTCCCCTGGCCGAGACCCGGGTCGTGCTTGGCCATCTTTGCTGCGCCGACGCCGTCACGAACACAGATGCCGAGGGGAATTTCCGGATTGAGAGCTTGCTCCCGGGGCAGGAGGTGGCGCTTTGGGTCAACGGCACGACCGTGAAGACCAAGGCCGGCACAGACCACCTGCGCATCGTAGCTTCCCCAAAGCTCTAATTCCAATTCGCGTTGCCGCTGTGGCGGGGCGTGGCATAATGGGCAGAAATGGGCCCGACCACCGGCCCGTTCAGGCCGATGGGAAGGCTGCTCTGCCCGACATGAAATAAATGAACCTCCGGAGCCAAGCCGTTCGAGGGCGAAGAAGAAGCCAAGACAAAACCAAAACACAGTGCCAAAATGAAAAAGCAGACGAAACACATCCTTGGAATTACGCTGGCAGCAACCCTCCTGGGATTGGCCGCCGCGCCGGCGGCGCAGGCCAGGGCGGTTGACTTGCTCCAACGGTATCCGACTTCACTGACGGCTGGCCTGCTCGAGCCAGACCAGGCGCGCCCCTGGCAGTTCACGCCGGCGGACATCTTCCGGGTGTCGCGCTTCAGCCTCCAGGTGGGCCAGCAGTTGAAGGTCCAGACCGGTCCGGCCGACCTGGGCATCGGACACTGCGCCGACGGGGCGGTCTGGGCAGTGCTCATTCCCCGGGAGGGTGGAAAGCTGACGCGCCAGGGTGCCGGCGAGGCGGAAGACATCGCCCACATATGGCTGCGGTTTCACCCCGAGGCAATCAACCGCCTGTTCCCGCCGGACACGGTCTCCGCCGCAGGTTCAAGCGCCCTGGCCGGACCAATGCGCACCATCGCCAATGGCAAGTTCGGGGCGAGCTATCACGCCAGGATGAACGCCACGATCCCCGAGCCCAAAGACATGACCGTGGATGTGGATACGAAGGGTGGCCCGCGCCGGTTTTTCGCGGTGGACACCCAGGCCCGGACGGCCCGGTACTTCAGCGCGTTCGAGCGGCAACCTGTCCGCCTGGCGCTGGGAGCCGGAGGGGCGCAAGCACCGCCGAAAATTGTTGCCATCTCACCCCGCAACGGCGCGATGGACGTCGATCCTGCCCTCAAGGAGATCACCGTCACGTTTGACCAGGCTATGGAGGCCGGGTTCTCGTGGACGGGCGGCGGCCCGAATTTCCCCGACATCCCGGCGGGAAAACGGCCTTACTGGACTGAGGATCACAAGACCTGTGTGCTGCCCGTAGAACTCAAACCGGGATGGGAATATGAACTGGGTCTCAACAGCCCGTCGCACCAGAACTTTCGAAGTGCCGCTGGAGCCGGTCGTCTATACGTTCAAGACGAGGGAGAAATAACCGAACGCGGCAGCAGGCGTCCCCGGCGTCCTTGAAGCTCGAAACGGTTTGTTATCAGGTCGAGTTCCGCTGGGAGTGCAAAGCGTGAGGCGTCACGCAGGGGACCCTAAGAATGGTAATGGTGCTCCTTTGCGCTGGTATATCCCAGGCTGTTTGCAAGCGGCGAAGGTTCTTTGGAGGAAGAGTAAACCGCGGACCACGCGGAATACGCGGAATTAAGAAACCTGCCGTCTGCCTTTCCGCGTATTCCGTGTATTCCGCGGTTGCTTCTTCGCTTGCGGTTCGGCGGCGCTAAGCCCGTGGTGCCTTTTGCGTGGTGAGGTTTCAAGCCATCTGGAGCAGGGTCTGAGGCCCTGCCTCTCTACCAGCGCGGTGGCGGCGGGCAGCGTGCCGGCTACCAATACTGCAGGCGATAGAAGCGGCTGCCGCTGGTGCCGGGGCCGAGCGGGGCCCGCCACTGGCCGTTGGTCAGGGCAGGGAGGTTGGTGGCGGGGAGCCAGGCGACCGGCGCGGCCAGGCTGGTCGTCATATACAACGTGCAGACGCCGGCGCCGACAGGCCAAGTCAGCAGCAGCCCGTCGCCGGAGGGGGCCAGCGAGAGGGCCGGCGTCGGGTCCACTGGCGAGCAACTGGCGAAAGTCGCATTGGAGGCCACAGTCATCCAGCTTGCCCAGAGCCAGTTCGAGGAGCGTGTGCCCGCCTCGATACGGACCTCATCCATCGTCCCTGTGAAAGAAAAATTGCCGTCCGTGAACCGTCCCAGGTTGACCGAGTTGTGGTTCGCCAGGTCGCTGCGGATGGCGCCGGCCTGCGTGCAGTCCGTGCCATCCACGAACAAGCGCGCGGCGGCGGCGAGGTCCACCGAGGCGGCGAGGTGATGCCATTGGCCGGGACTGACGGCGTTGGTGGGGGTGGCGGCATCCAGGCCGGTGGCGCCGTTGCCGGTTTCCAGAATCAAGGCCCGGTCACAGGTCTGGTAGGAATTGAGGTAGAGAGCGAAGCCGTCGGAATTCCAGCCGCCCGCCTTGTTGGCCCAAATGGTCTGGATATTGGTAGCGCTCGGGTCCGGCTTCACCCAGGCGGAGAGCGTGAAGGCGTTGCCGAGGTTGATGAGCCCGGCATCGAGGTAGTGGGAGGCGCCGTTGAAGGAACAGCCGCGTCCCACCACGCCCGGGGTGGAGAGCGGGGCGGTTCCGGAGAGGGCAGGGTGCTGCCGGGCACTGTCGGCGTAAGGGAAGCCGCTCTCCTTGAGGTGCCACACCAGGAGGTGATCGGGCGACCAGACGGAGCCGTTGGTCGTCCAGGCGGGCGGGTTGGTGGCGGCGGGGTTGCCCCAGTAGGCCCAGATCGAGTCGTTGGTGCTGGCAAGCTGCGGCACCTGGACCCAGAGGCTGGAGGTGCCGTTGGTATCCCACTGGTCGACCTCGTAGGGGAGCTGCCGCAAACCGTTGGCGTCGGCAAAGCGCAGGTCGCCGCCGGCGGGCGAGGCGAATTGCCGGTAAGAGAATCCGCTCAGAGACGCGCGCAAGTTCACCAACACGGGGAAGTTGGCCAGCGGTTCGCCCCGGTTGTAGCCGGTAAAGGCGATGCGCATGCGGCAGGAAAAGTTCGAGGGCATCAGCAACTGAGCGGAAGCCGGCGCCCAGGCTTCGCCGCTGGCATTGGTCGCGTAGAAGCGGAAGAAGCAGTTGGTCTGCGGGGCGAGGTTGGTCAGCAGGGCGGTAAAAGTGGCCGGGTTGAAGCGCGTGTTCAGGCCGAGGTTCTGGCTGTGTTCCCAGGCGCCGCGCGCCGTGCCGCCATCCTGCCCGCCCCAAAAGGCCCACACCCTGGCGCAGTCATCGCCATAGACGCCTTGGGCGAGCGTGGCCGAGACCTGGAGGGCCGAGTTGGTGAAGGGGACAGCGGTGAGATTGGCCACCGCGAGGTTCACCGGCGGCGGCAACGGCTGGTCCAGGAGCGGCGTGAGCAGGGCGGCAAATTCTCCATCCGAGGGGAGGCGGCCGTTGGTTTCTTTGAACCGGGCCGTGAGCAGGCGGGCGGTGTTGATAAACCGCTGGTGCAGGTAGTAGGACTGGACTTTGAGGTTATTGGAATCAATCAGGCAGAAGTTGTGGTTGGTTTCATTATTGTAAATTTCCCAGAAGAGGATAAAGCGCGGCCCCCAGGGGAGGAGCCGCTGGAGGTAGGCGCGATTGAGCGGTTCCTGCGCGCTGGTGGACGAGCCGCCCCAGCCGTATTCGCCAATCCAGAGGCGCCGGCCGGGGAAGAGGCCGGCCTTGTTGGTGGGAAGCTGCGACTGCATATAGTCGAGCGTGGCAGAAAGGCCGGCGGCGCCCAGGTTCATGCCGTCATAGGAAGACCACGACAGGCAGTCCAGGTTGGTGACCGAGGGCACGACCCTGTTGATGACGCGCTGGTTGGCAGTGGCGGGGCCGACCATGGCGTCGCGCACGCGGTTGGCTTCGGCATAGCCAAAGACGTTGACGTTGCTGAAGAGCGTGGCGTGTTTGGCATCGTCAATCGCCTGCTGCCGGTTGTTGAGCCAATCAATCATGCCCTGGATGGCCGTGGGCGTCGGGTTGGTGGCCGTATTATAGTTGGGCAGCAAATACCAGTCCCCTTCCCAGTGGCCGAGGTAGAAGGTCTTGCCCGAGTTGTTATAGTTGGTCAGGAGATAGCAGGTGAGGCCGTAAATCTCCGCGTATTCGCTGGCCCGCTCGGTCGAGGCATAGCCGTCGAACGGCCACCAATGGGCGAAGGGATAGACCCAGGCGACAAAATGGCGAAAGGGCATGTCCAGCACGCGATGGCAGGAAGGCTCGTCGCGGGCCAGCGTCAGCAAATTGGTCACATTGGGCGGCAGCGTAATCCGGTAATAGCCAGGATAATCAGGGGCCAGAGCGAACTTGATAACGTCGCTCCCCAGGTCGTGGATCGCCTGCGCGGTCTCGACCAGCAGGGTGTTGGTGGTGAACTGGTAGAGACCGGCGAACGTTTGCGTCCCGACATGGACGTTATAGCTATCGACGGCGGGGTCTGACAAGGTGGCAGCGGACAAACCCCCGAGCGTGAGCAACCAGCCGAGCAGGGTAGCGGCCAATTTCACCCCCAGCCCCCTCCCCTGGGCGCCGCCAACGGAGCGAGCACCGGCAATTTGCATCACTGAATTAATAGCCCAATGCTCTGCCTTGGGGCAAGCTCCCACCTCCGAAACCCGACGCGCATCGGGGCCATGAGTCGGGCGGCGGCGGCAGTGGGGCAGGCGGGACGCCTGCCCCACTACCCCGCGGTTCATGGCAAGGGACTTTGGGCCGCGCCAATTTTTGGGTCGGCTTGCCGCCGCGGTGGCGACACCGCCGCGCGGAGTCCTGGCGTTGAAATCACTGGTCATTCGGGGCGTTTCCTTGTATTGCCCGGCGCGGAAAGGCGGCTACACTCAGGGCATGATTCGAAACATCATCTTCGATTGGTCGGGGACGCTGGTGGACGACCTGCCGGCGGTCTGGAAGGCGACCAATTACGTGCTGGCGCAGGCCCGGCGGGCGGAGATGAGCCTGGAACAGTTCCGGGCGGAGTTCTGTCTGCCGTTTACGATTTTCTACGACCGGCATGTGCCGCACATCCCGCTGCCGCAGCTCGAGACGTGGTTCCACAGCCACTTCCGGCAGGTGCAGGATTCGGTTTGCGAACTCCCCCACGCGCGCGAGTTCCTCGAATTCTGCCGCACCCGGGGCTTGCGCACCTTTCTGCTCAGCACGGTCCAGGGCGACCATTTTGCCGTGCAGGCCGCCGTCACCGGGTTCGACCAATACCTTGAGCGGCCCTATACGGACGTGCGGGACAAGCGGCAGAAAATCCATGAACTGCTCGAGGCCAACCACCTGGCGCCCGCCGAAACGCTGTTCGTCGGCGACATGCAGCACGACGTCGAGACGGCCAAAGAGGGGGGCGTCCATTCCTGCGCTGTGCTGACGGGCTACAACACCCTGGCACAACTCCGCGCGGCGGCGCCGGACCTCATTGTCGAGCACCTCGGCGAGTTGCGGGAAATCCTCGAGTTCAACGATCTGGGCCTGAAACCATGAACCGCCTGGCAGCCTCGAAGAACTGCAAAGAAGCGCATGTCGAAAATCACCATTGCCGATCTGGAAGTGTTTTATTGCGTGGGCGTTGCCGACGCCGAGCGGGCGCAGCCGCAGCGCTTGCTGGTGAACGTGGAACTCAATCTTGATTTGACCAGCGCCGCCCTGAGCGACCGCCTGGAAAAGACGATCGACTACCATGAGGTCGTCCAGGATTTGCTGGGCTACGGTGAGGGCCGGAGCTGGAAACTGCTCGAGAAGCTGGCCGCCAACCTCGCGGACCGGCTCCTGACCCGATACCGGCCGCAAGCCGTGCGCGTGGAAGTGAAGAAGTTCGCGATTCCACAAGCGCGCTATGTGTCGGTGGCCCTGCGCCGAACACGCGGCAGATAAGACGCTATAGTCATAGAAAGGGAATATGAAAAATGCGGACCGATGGCAGAACCTGCTGGTGGGCTTGATGGGGGCTGCGGCCGGGGGCGTGCTCGGCTGCCTGGCATTTCGTTGGATCGCGCGCCAGGGCTTTTACGCGCTGGTTTTGCCGGGCGCGTTGGCCGGCCTGGGCGGCGGTCTCCTGGTGAAGGACAGGTCCGTCCTTCGGGGGGTCGTTTGCGGACTCTTTGCCCTTGGACTGGGGTTCTTTTCCGATTGGCGCATGGCACCTTTTATTGGAGGCCGGAGTTTCGCCTATTACCTCACCCACATTCACCTCCTCCAGCCCATCACGCTAATCATGGCCGCCGCCGGCGGCGTGCTGGGCGGCTGGCTTGCCCTGGGCAAAGGACCAGCGACCCGCGGCCGAGCATGATTGCTCGCCGGACGCCGCACGCCTTGCAGTTTCCCACTCGCCGGCACAGCTCCGGCAGGCCGAGGGTTTCGCCCTTGGGACTGCGGACTTCGCTTCAGGTCGGATAGCCGGCGATGTAGGTCTGCAACTGGTGGATGGTGGTGGTCTGGGCGGAGATGATCCAGTTGACCAGGTCGCCAATGGAGACGATGCCGAGAATGCGGCCGCCATCGAGCACTGGGAGGTGCCGGATGCGATGGTCGGTCATCAGCCGCAGGCACTCTTGCACCGTGTGCGCCGGAGTCACGTGAATCACCTGACCGGAGAGGATCTCCCGAACGGCCGTCTGCTTGGAGGATTTGCCCAGGAGCACAACCTTCCGGGTGTAATCGCGTTCGGAGATGATGCCCACCAGCTTGTCGGCCTCGGTGACGAGCAGCGCGCCGACATTCTTGTCGGCCATCATTTGCACGGCGGCGAAGACCGTGGTGTCGGGCGGGATGGACCAGACCTTGGTGCCTTTGTGGTTCAAGATTTCGGCGATGGTGGCGTTTGGATTCATGAGTGACGACCTTCCGTGGCGGCGGGCGCCGGCGCCATGCGGGGCCGACGGGGAGGGAGTCCCGCGGCGGCGGCCGCGCCCCGGTGCTGGTGCTCGCGCATGTTCACAGGTGCTGAAGTTGATTATGACAACCGCTAAATTAGCACGAAACCCGCCGGATGCATCCAGAAAAGCTGCCCGGAGCTTACTTGCCTTTGTGCAGCGCGGTCAGCCCGGCATAGACCGCGTTCTTGCCGAGGGTCTGCTCGATGCGCAGGAGTTGGTTGTACTTGGCGAGGCGATCCGAGCGGCTGAGCGAACCGGTCTTGATCTGGCCGCAATTGGTGGCCACGGCGAGGTCCGCAATGGTGGCGTCCTCAGTCTCGCCCGAGCGATGGCTGAACACCGCCGTGTAGCGGTTGGTCTGGGCGAGTCGGACCGTGTCCAGGGTCTCGGTCAACGAGCCGATCTGGTTGACCTTGACGAGGATGGAGTTGGCGGTGCCGGTTTCGATGCCTTTCTTGAGGAACTTCACGTTCGTCACGAAGACGTCGTCGCCCACGATTTGCAGCTTGCCGCCCAGTTTGTCGGTGAGGGTCTTCCAGTGCTTCCAGTCGCTCTCGGCGCAGCCGTCCTCGAGGCTGACGATGGGGTAGTGGTCGCAGAGTTTCACGTAGTAGTCCACGAGTTCGTCGCCGCTGACGGTCTTGCCGGTGCTCTTTTTGAAGGTGTAGGTGCCGTTGCCGTTGTAAAACTCGGAGGCGGCCACGTCCAGGGCGAGGAAGACTTGCCGGCCGGCTTTGTAGCCCGCGTCTTTGATGGCCTGGAGGATGGCCTCGAGGGCATCCTCGACGCTGTCGAGCTTGGGGGCAAAGCCGCCTTCGTCGCCGACGGCCGTGCCGAGGCCGCGCTGCTTGAGGACGGCCTTGAGGGCATGGAAAACCTCGGTGATGGCGCGCAGGCCTTCGCGGAAGGTGGGCAGGCCGTGGGGCTGGATCATGAACTCCTGGAAATCGATCGGGGCGTCCGAGTGCGCGCCGCCGTTGATGACGTTGGCCATGGGCACCGGGAGGAGCTTGGCGTTGGGCCCGCCCAAGTACTTGAAGAGGGGAATGCCGATGGCCTCGGCGGCCGCCTTGGCGGTGGCCAGGGAGACCGCCAGGATGGCGTTGGCCCCGAGTTTGGACTTGGTTTCGGTGCCGTCCAGGTCGAGCATGATGCGGTCGACCGTCAACTGGTCGAGGGCGTCCAGGCCTTTGAGCGCCGGCAGGATGATTTCGGTCACGTTCCTGACCGCCTTGGTGACGCCCCGGCCCAGGAAGCGTTGCTTGTCGCCATCGCGCAACTCGAGGGCCTCGTGCTCGCCGGTGCTGGCGCCCGAGGGCACCGCCGCCCGACCGACCGCGCCGCCGGCCAGCAGGACATCGACTTCCACCGTGGGGTTGCCGCGTGAATCCAGAATCTCACGCGCCTTAATGTCATAGATTGTGCTCATAATGCTCAGTTTCCACTATTCAAACCGCCGAATGTGGGGCGCATGATAGAAGCCACGGCCGGCGAGTCAAGGAAAGGCGAAGTTGCTCCGCCGTGCCGGAGCGTATTGTTGATACTGCCCCCGCGTAGCAGCGCAAGCTTTCACCTTGCGCCAGTCCCAGCAAGCCTCCCGCGCGGGAGGGTGCCCGCCGCGGCTTTCGGATTTCGGCCCTCGGCCTGCCTTCGGCCTTGGGCCTGCGGACTTGGCCCTGGTGCCTTCGAAGTTTCCTCTTTGAACTTGCCGCGTTCGCCCCTAGCTTGGCGTCATGTTTCGTCCGTGCATTGATTTGCATGAGGGCAAAGTGAAGCAAATTGTCGGCGGCACGCTCGGGGCCGAGCCTGGGGGATTGCGGACGAATTTTGTGTCCGAGCGGCCGGCGGCGTGGTACGCCGAGCTCTACAAACGCGACGGCCTGAAGGGCGGGCATGTCATCCTGCTGGGCCCCGGCAATGAGGCCGAGGCGCTGGGGGCGCTGGGGGCTTATCCCGGCGGGCTGCAGGTCGGTGGCGGCGTCAACCTCGAAAACGCCCGGGCCTGGCTGGAGGCCGGGGCCTCGCACGTGATCGTCACTTCCTGGGTCTTCCGCCAGGGAGGCGTGGACTGGGAGCGGCTGGGGCAACTGGCGGCGGCGATTGGCCGGGAGCGCCTGGTGCTGGACCTAAGCTGCCGCCGGCGCGGCAATGATTATTTCGTGGTTACGGACCACTGGCAAAGATTCACCGAATGGGCGATTGGGCGGGAGAACCTGACGAAACTCGCGGCCTGGTGCGCGGAGTTCCTGGTTCACGCCGTCGAGGTGGAGGGGCTGTGCCGCGGCATTGACCCCGAGCTGGTCACCCAATTGGGGCAATGGTCGCCGATTCCGGCGACCTACGCGGGCGGCGCCAGTTCGCTGGCCGACCTGGAGACCGTGACGCGGCTAGGGCAGGGGAGGATCGACCTGGCCATCGGCTCAGCGCTGGACATCTTTGGCGGCGAGGGTGTGCGCTACGCCGAGGCGGTGGCGTTTAATCAGAGGCAGGGGCGGGCCGGAACCAACAGTGGCTGGAAGTCATGAACGCGCGGCGCTGGCTGCATGAGCATTCGCTGAAGCTGTTAGCCATTCGGGACACGCCCGAGGCGATTGCCGGGGGCGTGGCCATCGGCGTCTTCTTCGGCTTTACTCCCCTGGTCGGTCTCAAGACGCTCTTGTCCATTTTCTTCGCCTGGCTGACCGGGACCAACATCCTGGCGGCGGTGCTCGCCGCCACGGCGCACGACATCGTCGGGCCGTTCATCTCGGCCATCTACCTGTGGGAATACGACCTGGGCTATTGGGTCCTGAACCACAAATGGCCGCCGTCCGTGGTCAAGCTCGTTCTGACCCCGCAGACATGGCGCAGTTGGACCACGTTTGTCACGGTGGGCAAGCCGCTGCTGCTCGGCGCGGCCCTGTGCGGCGCGCCGATGGCCGCGGCCGCCTATTTTTTGAGCAAGAGATTTGTCGCCCGGCACCAGCGGAAAAAACACGCGCACGAAGCCGCCGCGCACCAGGGGTGAAGGCCGAAATCCGGATTTGGGGCGGCGGGTCCGGATGCTTTTGCCTGGCGCTGCAAAGGGCGCCCTCACCCCAGCCTTTGCCCCGGCCGCAAGGGGTGTCCAGCCAGGAATTGCTGGGCGCTGAGGCGGCGGCCGCCTTCGCGTTGCAGGACCAGGACGCGCAGGGCCTCGCGGCCACAGGCGACCACGATACCGGTTTTGTCCGCCCGTAGAATCTCGCCCGGAGGGCCGGCGCCGTCGGCGACCTCGCCTTGCCAGAGCTTGAGGAGTTGGGGTTGCAGTTGGGCGGGCAGGAAAGTGAAGGCGCCCGGCCAGGGGATGAGAGCGCGCACGCGGTTCCAAATCGCGCGGGCGGGCTGGTTCCAGGCAATGTGGCCGTCCTGTTTCTTGATTTTGGGGGCGTAACTGGTTCCTGCCGCCGGCTGGGGCTTTGCGATGATCGAGCCGGCGAGGTATCCCGGGATGGTTTGCACCAAGAGCCTCGCCCCCGTCGCCCCCAGCCGGTCATGGAGCGTCTGCGCATTGTCTTGCGGGCCAATCGGGGTCGTTTCCTGGGCCAGGATGGGGCCGGTATCCAGGCCGGCGTCCATTTTCATAATCGTGACGCCGGTTTGCGCCTCGCCGTTGAGGATGGCCCACTGGATGGGGGCGGCGCCGCGGTAGCTGGGGAGCAGGGAGGCATGGACGTTGAGGCAACCGAACCGGGGCAAGTCCAGGACCGCCTGGGGCAGGAGCTGACCGAAAGCCGCGACGGCGATCAGGTCGGAATGCAGGCCCCGGAGTTGGGCGAGGAAGGCCTGGTCGCGCGCGCGTTCGGGTTGCAGCACCGGCAGATTGGCCCGCAAAGCCAATCCCTTGACGGGCGAGGGGCGCAGCTTCAGTTCCCGCCCCTTGGGCCGGTCCGGCTGCGTGACGACCGCCACCACCTGAAAACCGGGAGCTGCGGTCAACGCCCCCAGGCTGGCACAGGACAGTTCCGCCGTGCCCATAAAAATGATTCGGAGCTCAGCCATCTCGAGGTTCGGAGTTTGTCTTTTCGATTCCTGCCCCGCGTAGTGGGGCCAGGTTCCAGCTTGCGTCCGTCGCGGCAGGCCGCCGGTTTGCGGGCTCCACCCTGCCGCACTGCGTTGGGCCAACCCGGAGCGTCGGCGGCACTCAGGCCAGCCGGAGGCCGGCCTCGCTGCCAGGCCAGGGCCGGAGCAAGAGGCGCGCGGCCTCAGCCTTTCGAGCCGGGTGTGAGCTTATTCCAATTCGCGTTGGAATTACCGTAACCGCCGGCGCGGCCGGGCGGGGCGGGCGGGCGTGGGAGCCGCGGCGGCGACTGCCGGACCGGTCACGGTGCGCTTGCCCAGGGAAGCCCCGCAGCCCGAGCATAGCAATTCATGCAGTTCACCGTTGGGCAGCACGAGCAGCAATCGCTCGCGCACCGGTTGAGCCGCCCGGCAGTTGGGACAATAAAGCTCGCTGGCGGTAAAATTGCCGAATTGCTGCGACATCCCGATAAATCTCGACGATCGGCCTCCGAAAATCAATCCGGCTACTTTGCGTCCTTGTGTCGCAGTTGGATCTGCTGGATTTCCTGGAAAGGAATCATGACCTCCTCGGAGGCGGGGCCACGCTGGACTAGCAGGTGGAGGTCGTTGGCGGCAATGCGGCTGATGCGCTGGCCCACGTATTCGCCGCGCGCGGACTTAATGACCAAGACCATATCCTTCTCCGCATCGCGGCGGACCACGGGGAAGAAGCCGACGAACTTGGTCTCGAAAAAGCGGCGATTGAAGGTGTATTGGCCGCGCTGGAAGGTCGTGGTTGGCGGCAGCGACGCAGGTTGGTCGGTTTCCAGATGCGCCAACCTCAACGCGGTCGGATGCGCCGCGCCATCGGCCCGCATCGGGTTGATCGCGTCGTCCGCCGCCGCGGCCGCCGCCGCCGCGAGGGCCACCTCTGCCGGGGCCCCCTCGGGCGCGCCGGCCACGGCCTCGGCGGCGGGTCCTAAGCGGGTAGGCAGCGACAAGAAGATGATGGGGCCCGCCAGCGGCAGGACGGCGGCGACGCCGCAAACCAGGGCCACGGGTTGGGCGCGGAAGAGCGCCACCTCATAGGCCGCGTAAACATTGGCCGCGTAAAGCGCCAGCAGGATCAACAATCCCAGGCCGGAGGAGCACATAGCCCCCAGCAAGGAAAGCCGGGCGGGCTGCTGCAGCCGGGGCGGTTGCTTGATGTTGACCTCGGTCTTCTTGAGCTTTTCCTGGGCGGTGACCTCGATAAAGGGCTCCACGAAGGCCTCGAGCCTCGGGTTGCCGGCGAACCGCTTCAGGTCGTCCTGCGAGAAGCTCTCCCAGGAGACCTGCTCATACTTGCCTTCGCCGACCTTGACCTGGACGCCCTGGTCATTGGCAGAGGTCGGCAGGACCTCGCCGACCAGTTCCCGGCCGTTGGCCAGCTTGTATGTTTCCGCGCGAGCTATTCCAGCCAGCAACCCGCAGACCACTAAGCCGATGATGAAACAGAACCTGCGCACCATGACCTCTCGATACCAAATTGCCCCACGCAAAGAAAGAAAAAATCTCCTATCCCTGGGTGTGGGCGGTCTGATTGCCCAGTTCCTGGAGCAAGTCCTCGACCACCCAGTTTGGGCGGGTGGCTTGAAGGCAGTCGGCCGTGGCGCCGTGCTGCCAGACCGCGTAACGGAGTATCTTGAGCACGTCGGTTCGCAGGGCCGGCTGGGCCAGCAGTCCGGCCAGGTAGCCGGCGAGCACGTCGCCGCTGCCGCCCTGGGCCAGGTGCGGGTTGCCCGAGGGGTTGACAAAGACCTCGCCGGTGCTGCGGCCGATGAGTGTCTGGTAGCCCTTCAAGATGACCCAGGTGTTTCCGAATCGTTTTGAAATCTGGCGCACCGCGTTGAGGCGGTTGGCCTGGACTTGCTGGGGCGAGCAGCGCAACAGCCGGGCCGCTTCGCCGGGGTGTGGGGTCACGATGCGCACGGCGTTGCGCTCCACCGATTCCAGCGGCAGCCAGTCCAGGGCGCTGGCATCGACCACCAGCGGCACCGCGGAATCCCGCCAGAAATTGCGCGCCAGCAGTTTCATCTGGTCGGGCATCCCGGCGGCGGCCAGGCCGGGACCGAGCAAGGCCGCCGTGTGGGAGGTTGGCAATTTGGTCGCGGGCTGCCACGGCGAGACCATGACCGCTTGGAGTTGGGCGGCGCAAGCGTGGTAAATCGCCTCCAGGGTGTGGAGGGTAATCAGGCCCGGCTGAGCGCGCTGGGCGGCGCGCGCCGCCAGCACCGCCGCGCCGTGGTAGCCGAGGCTGCCCGCCAGGATCGCCAGGTGGCCGTAAGTGCCTTTGTGCGTCGCCGCCGGGCGCCGGGGCGGGTAGCCGAGGAAATCCTCCGGCAAAGTCCACCACACCTCGCTGGCCAGCGGGCAGGGGACCAGCCCGACATCAGTGGCGACCTCGAGCCGCCCCACGTACGGCCAGGCGGCTTCCTTGAGCAGCCCAAGTTTGGGCGCGCCCACGGAAAGGGTGACCGTGGCCCGGATGGCCGCGCCCTGGGGTTCGCCCGTATCGGCCTGCAAACCAGAGGGCACATCCACCGCCAGCACCGCGGCCCCGGCTTCGTTGACCCGCGCCAGCAACCGCACCCACTCCGGGCCGAGCGGCCGGTCGAGGCCGATGCCGAACAGCCCATCGATAATCAGCGCCGGCCCAAGCGAAACCAGGGCCTCCAGTCGGGACAGGTCCGTGGCAGGGTCCGTGACGTCCAGCGTCTCCACCCGGCGGTCGGCCAGGTGCTCGCGCGCACAGCGGGCGTCTTCGCCGTTATGGCCTTTGCCGGCCAAGAGCAGGATCAAATCCTTGGGCCGTGTCAGCCGCTGCGCCACCTGGGCGACGCACCGTCCCACCCGGCGAATGACCTCTGCCTCCGTCTGACCGGCGGCCCAGGTGGCCTGTTCCCAGTCTCGCATCTGCGCAATACTCACGACCGGACATGGCATGGTCCTACCTTAAGGGTCAAACCGGCCGGAACAAAGGAAAAAACAGGCAAGCGCCGAGCGTTTGACCTGAATCGAGATGGCAGCTTTTCGGGCGGGGAATTCGATAGACTCAGAAAGGATGGCGGCGCACATTGGGATTTCAAGCTGGAAGGCGACGTGGCCGAGCTTTTCCCGCCGGCCGTGGCGCAGGCGCTGCCATGACCCGTGGCGATTCATTGGCTTGGGGAGCGCACGCCGCCCGGGGCCAATGGATGCCCAAGCGTTCAACTTTTGCTCATACTTGCCCGTTTGACGCTGCCACGCTGCAACGTTGCAACGTAGTAACCTTGCCCTACGGCACACGCACGGCTTGGAGCTTGGGCTTTGAACGTCGGGCCTTGAACAGGCGCGCCAGGGGCGAGGGGGCGGGGGCGAAGCGCTGGAAGGCGAGGGTGCGGAAGCTGCGGCGCAAATGCCAGGCCGCGCCCAGGGTGTAACAGAGGTCGGTCACCAGGCCCAGCACAAACCATAGGCCGACAAAAAACACCCAGTCGGGCGCCCAGCCGGGCAGCAGGGGCGACGGGTCGCCCTCGAGCAGCAGGGCGGCCAGGATGGCGAGGGCGATGTACAGGGCCCACGGCGCGAGCAGGATGCGGACGACCGTCTTGCCGGTGACGTGGTTGGGTTTTTTGGCGGTCATGGCTTCCCACATCCCCACCCAGCTCAGGGCCAGGAGGTCGGCGACAAGCATGGTGATGCCGGCCAGCCACAAGACGGGGTTGAGCGGCTGCTCGTGAAACGATTGCCGCCGGAGCGAGGCGGCCAGGAAGATCAGCTCCACGGCAATGACCGCCAGCAGCGGTCCCAGGAATTGCCGCCGCAACGCCAGCCGTTGCCCGCGCAGGATCTCTTTCACGCGCAGCGGGGTCGAAACCACCAATTCCAGCGCGCCCGATTGCCGGTCATCGGCAAACTGCCGGCCCGCTTCCGAAGCGACCCAGAGTTTAAGCATCGAGTTCAGGAGGATGGCGGTGGGGAAATAGATGCCCTCGTTGAACCATTCGCTGCCGGCGCGGGCGCAACCCCAGGCCCAAAACACCGCCACGGCGCCGAGGGCGGTCCAGACCAGGGCCGGCTTGAGCCGGGCCCGCCCCGCCAGCCAGCAAATGGGATTGGTCTGGAGCAGCCGTGTGCGAAACGACTTGCGTTGGGCGGCATTGCCGTAAACCCAGTTGCGCCAGCGCTCGCGCCAGCGCAGTCCCCAGGCTTCGGCCGGCCGGTCCTGCCAGGAATGAGGGACGACCCGCGCGGCCAGCCAGAGGAACAGCCAGGTCAAGCCGTGAATCACCCCGACCGACCACCAGAAATGCCACTGGCCGGCTCGGTAAGGGGCGTCGGCCCCCCTGACCAGGGCATACCACGGGGAGGGCAGGAGCAGATACCCGGCCAGGGAACTGCGATGAGAAGGGGCGAGGGACAAGATGATGCCGGCGCCCACGGGAAAAGCGACGGCGAACAGGAGCAGCAGGAAGAAGGCGCCGGCCCTGGCCTTGCGGCGGCGGCGGCTGAGGGCGGAAATAAAAATGCCGGCGGCCAGCGAGAAGAGGGCGGTGTCGGCGAGCACCAGAACCTCGCGCCAGAATTCGCCGGGGGTAATGCCGCCCAGCAGGAGCGGCACGGCCAGGATGGGAAAGATGGCCAGGAGCGCATAAAAGCCGCCCACCGACGTGGCCGCCAGCTTGCCCAAGATGACATCATGCCCCTTGAGGTCGGTTAGAAACAGCAGGCCCAGCGTCCCCTCCCGCTTCTCTTCGCTCAAACAATCGGCGGTGAAACCGACGCCGGAGAACAGGCAGTACAGGATCGCCAGCCAGAGAAGGCCGTAGAAGAGGTTCTGGCTGAAAGTGAGCGAACCCACCCGGTAGTTGGCCAGGTAAACGAACAGGCCAATGATGATGGCGAACAGGGCGAACAGGGCGCGCCCCCAGTAAGTGACCCACCGCCGCGCGGCGACGCGCAATTCCCGGTCAACGATGGGCAAAAAGGTCACGGCCAAATCATTTCACGCTGGCCCCGGCAGCGTTGGGGTCAATCGCCCGCAAGGCATTAGTGGCCGAGCCTCGCACCGAGGCCTCTGGGTCGTTCAGGCAGCGGGCGATTTCGGGCGCCACCGGCTTGGCCGCCGGGCCGAAGCTGGCCAGCGCATTGAGCGCGTCCCCGCGGAGGCGGTTGTTGGTGGAATTGAGCAGCGAGACGAGCGCCGGGAGGCAGACCTCGGGCCGCCGATGGAGTCGGCCTACGACGAAAAAGGCCATGTTATGAATGCGGTTGTTGGTGTGATCGAACGCAGCCACCAGCAGCGGAATCGCCGGGTCGGCATTGGTGCCCAGGCTGCTAACCTCGTCGGCGGTGCGGCACCATTTTGTCGCATCGGAGGTGTCTTTCAGCCGCTCGAAGAAGGGCTGGAAGGAGTCCTGGCGGACCTTGATCAAGGCCAGCAGGGCCGCCTCGTTGGTGATGTCGGCAAGATAAGGGATGGCGGCGCTGGCCGCCGGACCGATTTCCCCCAGGGCGCGCACCGCCGAGGCCAGCACCTGATCGTTCGGCCTCTGAGCGGCTCCTTTGTGCGCCTTGAGCAACCGGGCCAGCGCCGGCACGGCCTCCTGGGCGGCGGGACCGATGCCGGCCAGGCAGTCAGCCGCGGCGCCCTGCACCCCGGGGTCGCGGTCGTAGAGCAATTGAATCAGCGCCGGCACCGCGGGCCGCCCCTCCGGTCCGAGCCGCTGGAAGCCCCAGGCGGCAATCTCGTGTTTGGCCCGTTGTGGCGGCAGGTGCAGGAAGTCCAGGGAAGAATCGCGGGCCATTGAGCCGACGATCATCCTGAAGGTCGTAAGCCGGGTGCCGGCCAGGTTCACCAGCATAGGCAGGGCGTTGGTTCCCAGGGCGCGGAGCGCGCGCTCAGCCTTCATCCGGGAAGCCTCAGAGTCATAAGCATTCCAATAGCGGGAAGCCCGGGAACCATATACATAATAGCCCTCATCCAGCACCAGACTCAGCGGTTTGCCTTCAAAAACCGGTTCGTGCGGCCGCAGCACCAGCCAGGCAAACCCGCCCAGGAAGGCCAGCACCACGACAACCAAGAGGATGCGCCGTCTGTTTGCCATGCGCAGATTGTCACCGGTTCACCGCCAAACCAAAAGGCGATTGTTGCTGGTTGCCGCGCGCGAGCATTCCCTGGTTTGGACATCCCAAGCGGAGTTGGCTCACGGTGGCGCTGGCGAGAGCGCCGCTACGGCAGTCTTTGGGCTTTGAGCGGGGGCCGCGCTTGGGCATGCTGTCAGACTTTGATGGCTGCCGACACGAAAACGGAACCGGGCAGGAGAACTGCGGGCGGGGACTTTGAGCGCCAGGGTATGGAGAAAACGCAGACGGGCTCGCGGCTGGGCTTAGGGCTTGGAGCGGGAGCGGTTTTATTCTGGTCGTGCAGTTCCGCGCTGATCTTCCTGGGGGCGCGGGGGCTGGGGCCCTGGCGGTTTGTAGCGGTCGCCTCCTTGACCGGGGGGACGCTGCAACTGGTTTGGCGGCGGGTGTATCACGGAGAATTGCGGAGCGCGGTTTGGCTGCCCTGGCGGCTTTGGGCTGTGCCGGTGTGTTGCTTCGTGCTGTATGGGCTGGCGTGGCCGTGGGCGCTGGCCGCCTCGAGCGCCCGGCAGGTTTTCGGAATCAACCTGATCAACTATCTCTGGCCGATTCTGACGGTTGTTTTCAGCGTCTGGTGGGTGCCGGGAGTGCGGCTGACAGGGTGGTTGGTGGCGGCCATGCTGCTGGCCCTGGCGGGGTTGGCATTGGCCAACCTGGCGCAGATGCGGGAAGTGCTTACGGCCGGCGCCGGCGTGGAGGTTTCCGCCGGCCAGCGTTTCCTGCCATACGCGCTGGCGCTCGTGGCGGCCTTGACCTGGGGGATTTATTCAACGTCCCTGGCGCGGTGGCGGGATTGGGCCAGGGATTATGTGACCAGCCCGCTGGGATTTCTGTTGATCGGATTGATTGCCTGCGTGATCGCGGGGTTGACCGGCAGTATCCCGGGGAAAGTGGCGCCGTGGGCCGTGTGCCTGACGCTGCTTTATGGAGCGGGACCTTTGGCGGCGGGCTACCTGTTGTGGGAGATGGCCCTGCCGCGCGCGAAGGTGCAGACCCTGAGCCTGGTCGCCGCCGCCACCCCGGTTTTGTCCACCTTCCTGCTCTGCGTTTTCTTAAAGAAACTGCCCGGCCTCGAATTGATCGCCGCGGCGTTCCTGGTCAGTGGCGGGGTCGTCTTGAGCATGCGGGAGTAGGAGGCGAGGGGCGAGGGTCGAGAGTCGAGGGTCGAGGGCGGGGGGCGGGGAGGCCGCGAGGCGCGCTGGCGGGGCGGCGGCAGGAACAAAAAAACCGCCAAAATTCCCAATACAGCCAATACAGCCAATACAGCCAATGGAGCCTTTGGCATTGCGCCCAAGGCGCGCTGTAACGTTCGGCCGGCGAATGCCAAAGTGGGCGCGTCCTGACAGTGCGGCCGACCCCTGCAGGGCGGAAGGATGCGGCGCTGCACGCGGGTAGAGTGGAATTGGTGGCAGTGTCGGGACGCGCCCCCTTCCTTTCGGACTTCGGATTTGGCGGTTGACGCGGCAGATGGCGGGTGATACCACGGCATCACGATGCAAACTGCCAGCGTGCCCGATTTCCGAAGGCTGAAGTGAAATATGCGCTCGAGACCAGTGTGTGCCATGAACACCTTTGTTTTAGGACTGCTTACGGTCGCCTGCGCGCACGGACTGGCCCTGGCCCAGGCGGAAGTGAAACCAAGCGACAACCCAGCTCTGGCCTTCGCGCCAGCCGGATCGAACGAGTTCACGTTTGACACCGGCGTGCTGCGGGGCAAGTTGCGCGCGGAGGGGAGGTCCAGGGGGCTTTCTTCGGTGGTGCATCTGCCCACAGGCAGGCGGCTGGACAGCAGCCTGGGTTTGTTCAGCCATTACCGGGTGTTCAGCGCGGGCAAACGTTACGGCACCGCCGCCTGGGATTGGCCCAGCGAAGCGAAGCTGGGGCCGAACGGCAGCATCGCGGTGCGCTGGCCGGTGACCGCCGACCGGCCGTTCGAGTTACGCGCCCTTTACCGCTGGGCGGCGCCGAACATCCTCGACCTGGAAACGACCGTGCTGGCCAAGACGAACCTGCTCAGGTTCGAATCCTTCCTGGCGTCCTACTTCACGGCGGATTTCACCAACTCGCTGGTCTGGACGGGCGATGCGGAGTCGAGCGGACAGTTCATGGCGGCGGACCAGAGGTATGGCGCCTGGCTGGCGTTCCCGCGCGATGACGCCGCGGCGGCGATCCTTGGCGATGGGCGATGGAAGTTGGAGCCCAACCCGGTGGATTGGGTGCGGATGCCGCGGTTGGCCAGGCCGCTGGCGGCCCGCCGCGCCCCCGCCACGGGATTGACGGCGGTGCTGATGTCGCCGCCGAGCGATTGCTTCGCGATTTGCTCACCCCAACAGAGCGACCCGCATGACTCGCTCTACCTCTCACTCTTTGGCCGTGACCTCAAGGAGGGCGAAACCGCCCGCGCCCGCGCGCGGCTGCTGATTGCGCCGGGATTGTCCGAGGCCGACATGGTGAAGGCCGGCGCCGAGTATTTGAAAGAAGCCGCTGGCCGCCCATAAGGGCTCGTGCAGGAATAAATTCCGAGATCTGGCTGCTTGGGTGGAGCGTGAAGCGTGAGAGCGTGGAGCGTGACAAGTGCTCTGGTGCCCTCACGCTCTATCCCGATTCGGAATCGGGACCCCACGCTCTGGACGCCAGGCGAAGGCAGTTTGTTAGAATTACGCCCAGAGCACCGAAGTTAGCGACCCGGACAAACTTTTCACGCCCTGTAGGCGCGTCACCAATGTCCCAATCCCTCGCCAACATTTCCAAACCGAATACCGGTGGTCTTGCGAGAACAACGGCAAACCATTGGATGAACGTTATGCGTGGGATTCAATGGACATGTGTTGGCGCGCGCTTTGTCCCGCCCTTGCAGGGCGGCGAGGTTTGTTCGGCCCACGACCTGGGGCTCGGCGCGGTGCGCCTCACCCCAGGCTGTCACATCGCGGGCTTTCAGCCCGCCGGTTCGGCCACTGGTTCGTAAGGGCCTTTTGCTGCGCGGAGGTCTTTCGGACGCGTTCTAAATCCAAGTGGGTTTTGTGGCCATCGAAAATGCGGGCGCGCGCGGGCGCGGCAAAGGCTTGTCGGCCGGCCATTTTGTGTTAGTCTCTGGCGCCATGCGAAAGCAGTTGCTGTGGTTTTGTGCGGCGCTGGTCCTGCCCGCGGCGGCGGCGGAACGCAAGTTCGATTTCAGTGAAGTCCGGGAGGGCCAGCTTCCGCCGGGGTTTCGCAGCACGGTCACGGGCCAGGGCAAGGCTGGGGACTGGAGAGTGGTGCTGGACGATGTGGCGCCGCTGCTGCCGCCGCTCCATGCGCAGGCGCCCCGCGTGACCAAGCAGGCGGTGCTGGCCCAATTGTCGCAAGATCGCACGGATGACCATTATCCCGTGCTGGTGTACGAGGAGGAGAGCTTCGGGGATTTCACCCTGACCACGCGGTTCAAGCTGGTCGGCGGGGAAACCGAGCAGATGGCCGGGCTGGCGTTTCGCATCCAGGACGAGAAGAACTATTACTACGTCCGCGCCAGCGGGTTGGGCGGCACGTTCTACTTCTTCAAATTCCTGAACGGGGAGTTGATCGGGCCGATTGGCTCGAGGGTGACGATCACCAAAGGCGCCTGGCACGAGTTGTCCGTCGAGTGCAGGGGCAGCCAGGTAACCTGTGCGCTGGACGGCCAGGCCATCATCCCCCGCCTGCTGCAAGACAACTTCGCGAAAGGCAAGATCGGCTTCTGGACCAAATCCGATTCGGTCAGTTTCTTCAGCGATACGAAGATCGTCTATAAACCCCTGGAAGACCCGGCCCAGGCGATTGTGCGGGACACGGTGAAGAAGTATTCGAGGCTGCTCGGCCTGAAGCTCTTTGTGCTCGGCAACGACCCGCAAACGACCCGCCTGGTGGCCAGCAAAGAGCCGGGCGAAATCGGTCATCCGGGCGCCAAGGCCGAGCTGGAGGTCGTCACCCAGGGCGTCATCTATTACGGCAAGGACAAGGGGTCGGTGTCCGTGACCATGCCGCTACGGGACCGCAATGGGGAGGTCATCGCCGCCGCCAAAGTGATCATGAAGAGTTTCCCCGGGCAGACCGAACAGAATGCCATCGCGCGAGCCAGGCCCATTATCCGGGAGATGCAGGGACGCATCCAGTCCTTGAAGGACCTGGTGGACTGAGGGCGTTCGCTGCGAACGGCGAATCCCGATGCGGCATCGGGACTCTACTTGCGCTGGTGCCGCTCCAGGCTGCGCGTCGGGAATCCGAAATCCGCCACCCGCAACCAAGGCGCGCCTACGGCCTGGTGACGGCAGTTTCCGCTGGTGGATTCAGCGGTTTGGGGGGTTCCGGGGCAACGGGCGGCTTGGGCGGCGGCAGGTCGGTGGCGGTGAGGCGCCGGACCCCGCCGGTGACGGAGATTTTCCCGTCGGCATCGACCTTCAAGCGTGGGCGCAGGTTGATGTAATCATGGGTCTGGCGGGCCAGGAGTTGGCCGTCGGGATTATAGACGAAGTAGCTGTAGGCGTGGGGCCCGTCCTGGTAAAGGAGGTGCAAGTTGCTGGCCTGGTCGAGCAGGTGCTCCGGCCGGCTGAAGGAGAGCATCCTGCCAACCAGGACCACCCGCAACGGCTTGGTGCCCGTGTAATCGGTCACGCGCAGGTAAAGCCGGATCTGTCCCCGGACGTAATTGGCTTGTTGGAGGGAGTAGCGGCGGATTTCCGGGCTGCCGTTCGCCTCGCCGGGCGCCCTGGGCAGCCCAAAGTCGACCTGCCACAAACTGACGCCTTCAATGATGTCGAAGGCCTTGGGCGGGCTGGTAACGTCAACGCCCCACTGTTTGATCCTGACATTGGCGATAATGTTATAACGATCGGGCTGGCTTATGGGAAAGCAGGGCCCGAGGTCCATCCGCTTGGTCGCCACCCTGGCCGACGGCAGCTCGAAGGGCTCAACCACCGGGATGTCCCCCATCTTGGGCACGACCGCCCCCTTGCGTGATTCCACGGAAAACGTCAGCCAATCCGGTTCTCCCCCCAGGTGCAAGGTTTGGCCCGAGTCATTGGTGATGCGCACTGCCACGGGCAGGGCCTCCCCCGGCAGGAATTGATCCTGGGGCTGCACGACCTCCACGAGCACCTGGGCCGACCCGGAGGACATGGCCACCGCCAACAGACCCACCCAAAAGCCCAATTTTGTCATGGATGCACTTTAGGCCGCCGCCGCGCCGTGGCAAGCAACAAAAGTCGCGCCCGGCTGGTGGAGTCGCGTTTGCAGGGCGGCCAGAGCGGCGGCCGGCGAAAGGGCGCGCAGGCACTCCAGCGGTTGGGCGTAAGTGCAGCGGGGCTTGAGGCAGGGGACGCAGGGGAGATTGGTTTGGAGGACGTGCTCGAGTTGTCCATAAGGGCCGTTGCGCCGGGGTTCGGTGGGACCAAAGAGCCCGACCAGCGGCTTGCCCAGCGCCGCCGCCACGTGCATCGGCCCGGTATCATTGGTCACCATCGCCGCGCCTAGGCGAATCCACTCGACCATTTCCGGCAGTGAGAGGCTGCCCGTCAGGTCAAGGCAGCGCGCCGGGGCGACCCGGGCGATCGCCTGGCCCAAGGGGCGGTCCTCCGCGCTGCCCAGGATGGCGAAGCGCCAATCACTGCGCCGGGCGGCGGCCTGCCGGACCAGTTCGGCAAAATGTTCGACCGGCCAGCGTTTGTTGGGCCAGCGCGCGCCCGGCTGCAAAATCAGCCAGGGTCCAGGCTCGACCGGCCACCTCTGGCGGAGCGCGGCAGCGACGCGCGGCCGCCCTGGCAGCCAGTCGAAATTCCGGGCAATCGGCACTCCTGCCAGCGGCAGCACGCTCAGATACCGGTCGACCGCATGGGTATGGAAAGCAGGGCGCGGCGCGACCAGGTCGTAAAACGCCCGCGCACCTTCGCGCGGCTCATCCAGGCCAATGGTCAGGTCGCCCCCGGCCAGCCAGGCGAAGAGGCCGCTGCGCATCAGGCACTGCAGGTCGATCACCCAGTCAAACCGCTGTGCCCGGAGCCACCGCACCGCGCGCGCGAGGGCGGCCCAATTGGCGGGCGTGGCCCACCGCCGGCGCTCGAAGGGTATCACTCCCGCCAGGTCCGGGTCGTCGGCCAACAAGGAGGCCAGGTGGCGGTCAATCCACCAATAAACCTCGCTCCGGGGCAGGTGGCGTTTGATGGCGCGCAGGACCGGCAGGGCCTGCACGACGTCCCCGAGGGAACTCGGTTTGAGGATGAGGATTTTCAAGTTCGGGGCGTGGCCCGGGCGGCCGGGCCAGGGCCAGGGTGCAGGGGTGGGGGTATGGCCTCGGGGGCGGCCGCGTCAGCGGCCGAAGGCGAGCCGTTCCGCCAGGCGCGGAGGCAGCCCCGCGTCGAGGATCTTCTTCTGCGCCGCCGGGATGTCGTAAGGCAGGCGCCGCAACTCAATCGTCCCTTCGTCGACATCATAGACGACGTAGGCGGCTTTGGGGTTGTTGTCGCGCGGCTGGCCAATGGCGCCGACGTTCACGAAGTATTTCTTGCCCGGTTCGACCTTGAATTTCGAGTAGGTGCCGCCCCGCACGACGCTGTCGCGGATGAAAGCCACCGGCACATGGGTGTGGCCGAAGAAGCAAATCGAGGTGTTCTGGTAAGAGAAGCTGGCGGCGGCAGCCAGTTTGTCGAAGACATAGCCCCAGTGCTGGGGGCCATCGAGTGTGGCGTGGACGATGGTGAAGTTGGTAACGATGCGCCAGTATTTCAAGTCCCGCAGCCACTGCTTGTCCGCCTCGGACAATTGTTTGCGCGTCCAGCGCACCGCCTCGGCGGCGGCCGGATTAAAGCCGTCCAGCGGGCCGTCGGTCGAGCAATAGTCATCGTGGTTGCCCCTGACGCAGGGAAGGTTCAGGCGGCGAACCAGTTCGAGGCACTCCTTAGGGTTGGCGTTGTAGCCCACCACATCGCCCAGGCAGGCGTAATGCGTGCATTTTTGCTGTTTGATATCTTCCAGGACCACCTGAAACGCCTCCAGATTGGCGTGGATGTCCGCTATGATGGCAAACTTCATGGATCTACCTTACAATTTCAAACCCGCGAAACTCGTTCCTGGCTTCGCCCCAGCTCACTTCTTCCCTCTGAATAAAATGCCCCAAACCCGCTTCCCGAATCCCTTGCCGAAAGGCCTCCAATTCCTCGGGGGCGCCTTCGGCCGCCAACTCGACGCGCCCGTCGGGCAAATTGCCCACCGTCCCGGTCACTTCGAACCCGGTGGCCACCCTGATTACCGTATAACGAAACCCGACGCCTTGCACGCTGCCCGAGTAAAGAATCTTCACGCGCTTGCGATTCACAATACTATCCGCTACACCATGCGCCACAACGGGTCTGCTTCCAAGAGTAAAATAGACCTCTCCGCCGGTCCTGACCACGGGAATTAAGCCATATTTCGAGAGTCCCGCGCAACCCCTTTTTCCGGCGGGTTACCCCGAAAATAGCCGCGTAAACCGTTCCAAATGAACGAGGGTGGCATTTTCATGCGAAGTCGTATCCCTGGAAGGGATGGGGGATTCATTGTGAATTGAGTATTGAGTATTGCTCATTGGTCATTGAATCCGCAGTCCGAAAGCTCATTCGGCGTCATCCGGGGTCATTCTTCAATAACCAATCCCGATTCTGAATCGGGACTCAATGCTCAATTCACCTAAAAGAAGCGCTGGCTCAGCGCACTTTCGCAAGCGCAGCGAGACTTGACCCGATTACAGCGAGTTTTCCCGGTCAGGAAGTCTAAGCCGGCCCGTTTTCCAAAAGCTTGCTGGGCACCCTAGTCGGGTTTGGCGAAGGTCTCGGCCAGGGCGAGGGCTTTGAGCATGGCTTTGGCTTTGTTGAGGGTTTCCTGGTATTCGCCCTCGGGGGTGGAATCGCTGACCCAGCCGCCCCCGGCCTGGACGTAGGCGAGGCCGGCTTTGAGCAGGGCGGTGCGGATGGTGATGCAGCAATCGAGGTTGCCGTTGAAGGAGAAGTAGCCGACGCAGCCGCCATAGGGGCCGCGCGCGGTCTGTTCGAGCTCCGAGATGATCTGCATGGCGCGGATTTTGGGCGCGCCGCTCAGGGTGCCGGCCGGGAAGGTGGCGCGCATCAAATCGAAGGGGGTCTTGTCCGCCGCCAGGGTGCCCTCGACCTGGGAGACGATGTGCATGACATGGCTGTAGCGCTCGATGACCATGAGGTCCTTGACCCGCACGGTGCCGAAACGGCAGACGCGGCCCAGGTCGTTGCGGGCCAGGTCCACGAGCATGACGTGCTCGGCGCGTTCCTTGGGGTCGGCGAGCAATTCTGTTTCCAGGGCCTGGTCTTCGTCCGGGGTGCCGCCGCGCCGGCGGGTGCCGGCGATGGGGCGGATTTCCACCCGGCGTTCTTCGCAGCGGACGTGGATTTCCGGGGAGGCGCCCACGAGGGAAAAGCCGTTCAACTCGAGCAGGAACATATACGGGGACGGATTGACCGAACGGGCGGCGCGGTAAACATCGAGCGGCGAGGCCTTAACCGGAGCGGCGAAGCGCTGGGAACCGACGACCTGGATGATGTCACCCGAGTTGATGTATTGCTTGGCCTTGAGCACGTTGGCGAAGAATTGCTCCCGGGAGAGATTGGATTCAAAGGGGAGCGGCGGCACCTCGGCGGGCAGGGTGGCGGGGCGGTGCTCGGTGGGTTGTTCGAGCAGGGAGACGAGGCGCTCGATTTCCCCGGTCGCATTTTCGTAGGCCTCCTCCGGGCTGGAGGCGTCGTCCAGGACGGCGTTGACGAGCACGGTCAGGGTCTGGGCCACCCGGTCGAAAATGAGCAGTTGGTCGGCAATGAGGAAATACATCACCGGCGTCTGCAATTCGTCACGGGGCGGGCGCGGGACGACCGGTTCGATGTCGTGGATGAACTCGTAGCCGATAAAGCCGACGGCGCCGCCGGTGAACCGGGGCAGGCCGGGCACCGGTACCGCGCGGTAGCGCTGCAGGACGCGCTCGACCACGGCCAGTCCGTCGCTCACGGTTTGGGCGCCGGCGGTGGAGGGTTCGCCGGCGATGGTGAAGCGCTCGAGGACCTTGCCGTTGGCGAGCAACTCGACCTGCCGGCCGGTTTGCCGGATGATGGCGCGGGGGTTGCAGCCGACAAAGGAGTAGCGCCCAACATGTTCGCCGCCTTCGACCGACTCGAACAGGAAGGATTCGCCGGGGCCGCGGATTTTGCGATAGGCCGAGAGCGGCGTTTCGAGGTCGGCCAGCAATCGGTGCGTGACCGGCACGAGGTTGCCTTGGGCGGCCAGTCTCAGGAATTGGTCAAGGTTGGGGGGGTTCACGCTGGCAAATGGGCAGGAGCTGGCCGTTTTTCGGCGGCGGCGCCTCGGCGGGGTCGGGCGGCGGCTTGGCCTCCGCCAGCCGGTAGTTGCGCAGACCCAGGCGGCGCAGACGCCAGGTGCCCAGCAGGGTGTAGAAGGCGACCGCCACGGCATAGGCGACGATGCCCAGACCGATCGCCAGCGGCACCGGGTCGCGCTCCCAAGTGGTGAAATAAACCACCGCCACGCCCACCCCGGCCGTCAGCGCCGTCTGGCCAAACAAACAAAACAGGTAGAGGGTAGCGCTGGTTTGCTGCAAGCGTTCGAGGTGCCATTCCCGGTAGGGATGCTCCCCCAGGGAACGCATGAGCCAGGCGGACTGAAAATTCCGCGCGGCCACCAGGACGCTGGTAGTGCTGATGACGACCGCCGGCAAGGGCCAGCAGGCAAAGCCGAAACAGAGCGCCAGGTTGATGGCGACGCCCCATTTCCAGCCCAGTCTCCTGGCGATGGGGTTGCCTTCCAGGAGCATGTTGGGCGTGGCGATCCAGGTGCTCAGGAAGTCCATGCCCCGCGCCACCAGCAGCAGCAGGAAAACCAGACCGTAGGTCCGGGTGCCGAACTGGACGAAGTCCTCGCTCATGGCTGGCGGTAAATCTGGCCCGGCGGCCGGAGCTGGGGTTCGGTGATTTTAAGCGAGGCGCCGCCGTCCTGGACGGAGCGGAAGAAACAGGAGTGGTAACCTTCGTGGCAGGCGGCGCCGACCTGCTCGACTTGAATCAGCAGCGTGTCGCCGTCGCAATCCAAGGCGATGTCCTTGACGCTCTGGGTGTGGCCGCTGGTTTGGCCTTTCATCCACAACTGCTGGCGCGAGCGGCTCCAGAAATGGGTCTTGCCCGTGGCGAGGGTGGTCTGGAGCGAAGCGCGGTTCATCCAGGCCAGCATGAGCACCCGCCCGCTCTTCTGCTCCTGGATGATGGCCGGAATCAGGCCCTGGGCGTCAAACTTGAGTTGGTCGAAAAAGGTCATCTGAGGAGGAGGGGTGATGGAGGGGTGGAGAACTGGACTGCCGGAGTGGTGGCGCAATGGCATAAAACCTCAACGGCGTGTCGGGCTGCCGGAGTGCTGTCACCAGCACTCCATTACCCCAGCACTGCCTCACCCCGCTGCTGCGGCTTCTGGCTCTCATCAGTGTTTTGGCAGGAATGTAAACACTACCGGGGCCAAAATGCAAAGGCCAAACAAAGGCGGGACTCCATCACCACGCGCCCGGGCCGCACGAGCAGGCCGCCGTCAGGTTGGGGGACCGTCACGGCAGTCACATACACGCCATCGGCGCGAGGCCCCTCCTGTGTTCCAGTGGCGCAGCCATCTCGCCATGGTCCTGCCTGGGCTTTTCAGCTACCCGCTCCTCCTCAACGCCTGGCCCGGGTTCGCCGGAAGCGCCGGATGCTCCGCGACGCCGCCTTTCTCGTCCACAAAAAGACCAATGATGGAAGCTATGGTTGGAACACCGAGCAAAGCCCGCCTCCGCCTAAACATCCGACTCGTCTCTCGCTCATTAGACCACCCGGGCCTATTTCGGGGCGCCTGGAGCCTTTCCCGGCATCCGTTTCGCCGCCTCCCCCGGGCCTGCCGGTTCGTTCAACTCCAGCCCGGAAATGGCCGGCCCCGGGTAACGCGCCGGCCTGGTCCTGGGCGGCGCCATGGTTTCCTCTTTCTCAACGGGATAACCCATCCGCTGCAACTTCTCGCGCACAGCGGCGCGAATAAACTTGGACCGGTCATCGTAGCCGAGCAGCCGGAAAGCCCGGTCGATTTCCGCGAGGAATCGCTCGGACATCGGCACCGGAACCAGCTTCTGGCCCTTGCCCCGTTGATTCGGCATGGGTGTATATAACCACCTCAGCCAAAACTTGTCAAAATAAGCGTTGACGTAATATTATAGATTGAGTATATACACCGACAGTGAAACGCGGCGCAGTGAAAAAGACCGAATCGCGTTTAGTGCCCGTGCGGTTCCCGGTGGCGATGCTGCCACAACTCGATGCCGCCATCCATATCCTCGACACGGATCGCTCCAAGTTTATTCGGACGGCCGTGCGCGAGAAAATGGCGCGCGCCGGGTTCCGGCTGTTTGACGCAAAGTGCTCGCCTTGCCCGCAGCGGGCCGCCGGTGAAAAGGGACGCAAGGGCTGGGCTGAAACCAGCCTCTGATATGAATCATCAATCGCTCACTGAACAAATGGTCCTGGCGGCCTGTGCCGCCGCCCAGCGCGCCGAGTCCGAATATGAGCGCACCAGGACCCCCGAGGCCGCCGCGGCCGCTGGCCTCGCCGCCATCCGCGCCGGCATGGTCCTGCTCGAGTGGAAATACAAAGCCGATCTCGAGGCCCGGCAAGGTTCAGCGCCGCGCACGCCCGCTTTCTGACACCACCCAAATTAATCGTGACCCCAATAACCAAGATTGGGCCGTGACCGCCAAGCAGTTGGGCGATTGGCACGTCGCCAGCGGGGCAGGCGAGGGGCCAGCCCCGCGACCTCAGGGCGCCCTGTTGCTCGATGAATCCACCCCGCTGCCGGGAAACCTCGTCTGCACCTGCATGTTGGCCACACTTAACTGTGTTCCGGAGAAGCCGGCAGCGAGGGAGCCTGGCCCCTGGCGATCACTGCGGATAAACAAACTCGAGGGTGACTTTCACCTCGGGATGGAGGCTTTGTTTGACGGGACAAGTCCTGGCGGCGGCCTCGAGCCTGGCCCGGTCTGCGGGGGAATATCGTTTGCCGGGCGGGAACAGCAGGCGGGTATTGAGGGCGCCGATGCGACGCACCGGCTCGGCGACCATTTCCTTGCTCACCTGGACGCTCAAACCTTCGAGGTCCAACTGGTGGCGTTGGGCCACGATGCCCATGATAGTTGCCAGGCAGGTGCCCAGGGCCGTGGCGACCAGGTCGGTGGGTGAAAAGGCCGCGCCTTTGCCTCCGTTGTCCACCGGCGCATCGGTCTCCAGCGTCTGCTTTGAGGGTCCATGAACGGCGCCGCAGCGCAGCCCGCCCTGGTAGAGAATGTCAATTTGAACTGCCATAGTGGGGACAGTGTGCCCAAAGGCCGCCGCCGCGTCGCTACAATTCCACTGGGAGCGCCGGCGCAAAAAGAAAGTGGAAAGCCGCCTCGCGGGTTCAGTGGCCGCGGTCCAGGACCGAGCGCACCCAGGCCTGATGGTCGAGATACCAGCGGACGGTTTCGCGGAGGCCCTGCTCGAATTTGTGGGCGGGCGACCAGCCGAGTTCCTGCTTGATCTTGGTGGCATCGATGGCGTAGCGGCGGTCGTGCCCGGGGCGGTCCGGGACGAAGGTGATGAGCTGGCGCGAGTTGCCGCCCAGTTGCGGGGCCAGCTCATCGATCAAATCGCAAATCAGCTCCACGATGCGGAGGTTCGCCCATTCGTTGTGCCCGCCGATGTTGTAGGTCTCCCCATTGCGCCCCCGGGTCAACACCAGCCAGAGCGCCTCGGCGTGATCGCGCACGTAGAGCCAGTCGCGCACGTGCAGGCCATCGCCGTAAACCGGCACCGGCCGGCGCGCCAGCGCGCTCTGGATGACGACGGGGATCAGTTTTTCGGGAAACTGGTAGGGCCCATAGTTATTCGAGCAGTTGGTGATCACCGCCGGCAGGCCGTAGGTGTGATGGTAGGCCCGCACCAGCAGGTCGCTGGCCGCCTTGCTCGCCGAATAAGGGGAGTTTGGCGCGTAAGCGGTGGTCTCGGTAAAAAAGCCCCTGGGACCCAGGCTCCCATAGACTTCGTCGGTCGAGACGTGATGGAAGCGGAAGCTGGAGGCGGGCAGCCCGTGGCCGGACTCCGGCGCCAGCCAGGCGGCGCGGCAGGCCTCCAGCAGGTTGAACGTGCCGACGACGTTGGTGTGGACGAAGTCACCGGGGCCGGTGATGGAGCGGTCCACGTGCGATTCGGCAGCCAGGTGCAGGACGTGAGTGATGGCGTGGCGTTGGACTACGGAGAGCACAGCCATTTTATCGCGCAGGTCCACCTGCTCGAAGACGTACTTGGGTTGCTGGGCCAGGCCGGCAAGGTTCTCCAGATGGCCGGCGTAAGTCAGGCAGTCGAGATTGACCACTTTGCCCAAGTCGGGCCGCTGGATGACGTGGCGGAGCAGATTGGAGCCGATGAAACCGGCGCCCCCGGTGATGAGGAGGTTCATTTTTGACAACAAACTAACTTTGGTTGCTTTGTTGCTTTGTTTCTTGGTTGTCAGTTAGTCCGCTTCCAACACCTGCCGCAGACTCTCTTCCCAGTCCGGCAGCCGCAGGCCGAAGGTGCGTTCCAGCTTGGCGCAGGACATCACCGAGTACGGCGGACGCTTGGCTGGCGTCGGATACTCCGCCGTCGAGATGGCTTCGACGCAGCCGCACTTCTTTCCCGCCGCGGGCATGAGGCTTACTATCCTTTCAGCGAATCCGTGCCAACTGGTCAAGCCCGAGGCGGCCAGGTGATAAA
The DNA here is from genome assembly GCA_049518415.1 of Verrucomicrobiota bacterium. Lineage (GTDB taxonomy): Bacteria > Verrucomicrobiota > Verrucomicrobiia > Limisphaerales > UBA8199 > CAVQND01. Next base: position 24,522 of record JBEKRX010000005.1, on the reverse strand, counting down.
GGCCCGTGAAGGCCGCCGGCTCGCGCGCCGCCACGGCCTGTTTGACCGCCAGGGCGGTGGCCTCGGCGATCAGGCGGCACCAGGTTGGGGCCCCGAGTTGGTCGCTCACCACGCGCAGTTTGTCCCGCTGCCGGGCCAGGCGCATGATGGTCAGCAGGAAATTCTGTCCGCGCGCGCCATAGACCCAGCAGAGGCGGAAGATGAGGTGGGCGCCGCCGACCGCCTGCACCGCCAGGTCGCCGGCCAGCTTGGAGCGCCCGTAGGCGCTCAGGGGGTTCGGGGCATCGGTCTCGACATACGGCTGGGCCTTGGCGCCGTCCCGCACGTAGTCAGTCGAGTAATGCACCAGCAGGGCGCCGGCCCGCCTGGCTTCTTCGGCCAGGATGCCGGGCGCAGTGCCGTTGATTTTCATCGCCTGGTCCGGCTCGGTTTCCGCCTGGTCCACCGCCGTGTAGGCGGCCGCGTTGACGACGATCTGCGGCCGGGTCTGGCGCACCCATTGGCGAATGGAATCGCCGCTGGCGAGGTCGATTTCCGGAAAATCAACGCAAACCGCCTGGGCCATGGGGGCGAGCGTGCGGCGGAGTTCCCAGCCGACCTGGCCGTTCTTGCCGATGAGCAGCAGGCGGGGAAGGTTCATGACAGGATTAACAGGATTGACAGGATAGTCAGGGGAAGAGCCGTTCCGGCGGCAGCTCCCGCAGGCGCCTGGCCTGGGCGTCCCTTGCGGATAACAGCGGCTCCTTGAGGGGCCATTGGATGCCGAGGTCCGGGTCGTCCCAGCGCAGGGCCAGCTCGTCTTTGGGGCAATAGAAGCCGGAACACTTGTAATAGATCAGAGCCGTGTCGCTCAGGACGGCGAAGCCGTGGGCGAATCCGGGGGGGAGATAGAACTGGCGTTTGTTTTCGGCCGAGAGCACCAGGCCGTGCCAGCGGCCAAAGGTGGGGGAACTGCGCCGAAGGTCGACCCCCACGTCGAACACCTCGCCTTGGAGGACCTGGAGGAGTTTGCCTTGGGGGTTGGGGTTCTGAAAGTGCAGGCCGCGCAAGGTGGCGCGCCGCGAGAACGAGAGGTTGTCTTGCACAAATTCCCCCGCCAGGCCGGCCTCGCGGTAGCGGTGCTGGTGCCACAGTTCCATGAAAAACCCGCGCGCATCCCCGAAGACCTTGGGTTCAAGGATGAGCAGCCCCTGCAATTGGCAACGGACAATGTTCATAGCGATTCCGGATGCTCAGCAAACGTTCCTGGACCCCGGGGCAAATCCCCTCAGGCCAGCCGCCGGGCCTCGGCCACCACTTCCACCAAATAATCGCGATACTCGCACTTGGGCATTTCCGCCGTCAGCGCTTCCAATCCCGCCAAGGCCAGGAAACCCCGGCGAAAAGCCGCTTCCTCCGGGCAGCCGATTTTGATGCCGGCCCGCTTCTCCATCGTCTGGACGTAGGCCGAGGCCTCCTGCAGGCTGCTGCTGGTGCCGGCGTCCAGCCAGGCAAACCCGCGGCTCAACCGCTGCACCCGCAGTTGCCCGCGCCGCAGATACTCCAGGTTCACGTCGGTGATTTCCAACTCCCCGCGCGCCGACGGCTTCAAATCCCGCGCAATCTCCAGGATGTGGTTGTCATAGATATAGAGGCCGGGCACCGCGTAGTTGCTCTTGGGCCGCTTTGGTTTCTCTTCGATCGAGATCGCCCGGCCATCGTGGTCGAACTCAACGACGCCGTAACGTTCCGGGTCATTGACATGATAGCCGAAAATGGTCGCGCCGCCCTTGAACTCGGCAAAGGCCTTGTGAAAGGTGTCGCCGCCATAGAACACATTGTCGCCGAGGATGAGGGTGACCGTGTCCCGGCCGACGAACGATTCGGCAATCAGGAAGGCCTGGGCAATGCCCTGGGGCTTTGGTTGCTCGCGGTATTCGAGGCCCAGTCCCCAAGTGCGGCCATCCCCAAGCAATTGGCGGAAGCGGGGCAGGTCCTGGGGCGTAGAAATCAAGCAAAACTCCCGGATGCCCCCTTCGATGAGCGTGGTCAGCGGGTAATAGACCATCGGCTTGTCATAAACCGGCTGAAGCTGCTTGCTGGCCACCAGGGTGAGCGGAAACAAGCGGGAGCCGGCGCCCCCTGCCAGGATGATACCTTTCATGCGTCGAGCAAAATAGGACATCCGCGCCAAAATGCAAACCGAAGCGCCCCCCGCCCCATACCTCCCCCCAACCGCCGGGTAGTGGGGCAGGCGGGACGCCTGCCCCACTGCCGCTGCCGCCCGGTTCATGGCCCCTACGCGCGTCCGGTTTCGGAGGTGGGAGCTACCCCCAGCCGCCGCGGCTTTCGGATTTCATACGCTATACCGGCCTGCTGGTGTGCGGGGCGCTACCGGCATACCCATTCCACCAGGCTCTCGTCCTCAAGCCGGTCCGGTTCTATGCGCAAATTCCCGCCGGCTCCGCTCCCTTGATAGGTCGAGCGGAGGGAATCGATGGCAAACCTGCTGCCGGTGTGGTGCAGGAGCAGGGGGTGCGGCGCAGCCAGCATGGCCGCGCCTTCAAAGGCGCCGAGTGCGCGCAGACCGGGGCAAAACAAGTCCGGCGCCAGCAGCGCCTCGTCGCTGGACACATCCAGGGCGTCGCAGTCCGCAACCACGCCGTCGGCGGCCGGGGCGGCCAGCAGGGCCCAGAGACCAGCGCGGCCGCGGCCGCAGAGCACCACCTGGCCGGCCTTGAGCTGGTGGCGGGCGAAGGCGCAAACGCGCGCCAGGTCACGCACCCGTTCCTGGGCCTCGGTCCGGTTATAGACGGTATAGAAATTGGTGAATTGGTTGGGCGGTGCGCCGGTCGAGAATTGCCGCAGGATGAACACGGCGCAACCGTTCTCCAGGAGCTTAGCCGCCAGGCCTGCGGGCGCGGCGCCGCCGGCCGAGGCCGACCCTTGGCGGCCGGCCTCGGCAGACACCAGGACGACCGCCCGCGCCGCCGAGGCCGTGGCCGGTTGGAAGCAAGCCACCTGGAGGCCGCCCCCGCCGCCTTGGGCCGGCTGGAGCGCATATTCGGTCCGGTTGCCACTCCGCGCGATTACGGAGAACCGGGGCCCGCTCATGGGCCATGCCACCTGGAGGGTGTGTTTCCAGGCGGGCAACATCACCTCCTTGAACCGCTTCAGGCCGCGTTTGGTTCTGGGCGTGAGCGCCTGCAAGCGGGTTTCGGCCCGCCTGACCAGGTAGCCAATGAGTTGCGCCTCGGTGGCGGCATCCGCCGGCAGAACGCCCTCGGGCCACACCCGGAGGTCCCGGTCCGGCTCCTTTTGATAGGGCAATTCCTTGAACCGCGCAGGGTCGCGTTGGCCGAGGAGCCGCGCCCCGAGCCAGGCATAGACGGCTTCGCGGCTGGTCTGGTTGTAATTGTGGCCGAAATCGAAGCGCACGTAATGGAATCGATCCGCCGCGTTGAAGAGTTGGTAAATGTGCGCGATCGCCGGGCCCTCGACCGTGGGTGTGTCCTTGGTCCAGTCGCCGGTGGCGGCGACCAACATTTGCGGGCGCGGCGCGGCGGCGGCAGCAAGTTCCATGTTCGAATACTCCACCCGCAGCCCGGGCGCATTCTCACAAAGACAGCCGCCCTGCATGGTGTGGGAGACCATGACCACCGGCACTTGGGCCGCCAGCCGGTCCTCGACCGCCCCGAGCGTAAAGGTCTGGGTCCCGCCCCCCGATTCGCCGGTGCAGGCCAGGCGCCGCCGGTCCGCCTCCGGGAGCGAGGCCAGGAAATCAAGCGCCCGGATGCTGTCCCAGGTCTGCAATCCCATCAGGCTGATGTTCCAAAGCAGGTTGGTCGGGTCGGTGGCGAACTGGCGGTGGACTTCGTAAAACGGCCGGTTGGTGGGGGCATCGGCCCAACGCGTATCATTGAAGCCGACCATGTCGTAGGAAAACGCCAGCATCCCCTGCCGCGCGAAGCTGATGCAGCGGGCGGCGATGCTGCCGTCCTTGTTGTCGGCCAGGCGGCCATTCTCCCAATGGCCATGCGGATTGAGGATGGCAGGGAAGGGGCCTTTGCCCTGGCCCAGCGGACGGTAAAGATTGCCGCCGAGATAAAACCCTGGCAGGGTTTGGAAATAGACCTTTTCGACGCTGTAGCCGTCGCGTTCGATCTTGCCGAAGACGTGGGCCTGGAGCGGGGTCTTGTCCGGCATCGGCCAAAGGCCACAACTGACCAGGACTTGCTGGCGGATTTGCCGGGCGCGCGCCTGCCATTCCGCTGGGGAGGCGACCTCCGGAAAACTGCGGGGCGTATTGAGGTCCTTGACCGAGGAGCTTTCAGGCGGAGCGGTCTGGGACGCAGCCCCCAGGGGGTGTGCGTGGAAAGTGAACGCGAGCAGGAACCCGATTAAGAAAATCGTCTTCATAGCTGTCGTGCTGGTTAATGAAACGAGGCCGCGAATGCACGCAAAAAGTGCTGAGAAATTGCTGTTGACCCCGACAAGGGCGTCGCACGACAATAGCATGAACTGGGCGCCCTTCGCCCATGGCGGGCTGGGCGGGCTATCTCTGCCAAGCCCGCGAAAGGCGCTTGGAGCGAAATCTCTCGAGTCTATGAAAAGAATGCTTCTTCGGCGCATGGTGAATTGCGCCAGCTTGAGCTTGCTGGGTTGGTTGCTGGCCGGGTGCGCTACCGGCAATTACACGCCGGTGGTGAGGTTTGGGGCACTGAATCTCGAAACCCAGGTGCCCCGGAGGGACCTGGTCATCCTGGACACCGTGGAGGGCTCCTCGCGGCAGGACACTTACCTGCTGGGTCTGGTGCAGATCGTGGACGGAGCCAAATGGGAAGTGCTGGGCGTCAAGTTCTTTGAGGACCACTGCGCTCTGCCGGGCGGCCCCATGGCGCCTTGCTGGCTGGTTGAGCCGGTGGCCGGGCGGGCCTACTACAACGCCCTGGAAAAGACACCGAACGCCGACGCCCTCATCGAACGGTCTTCCACCGTCAAGCTGAGCGGATGCCCGTTGTTCTATGAACGGCGGGAAGTCACCTGCCGGGGCAAGGCCATCAAGCTCAAGGCCCAGTGAGGCGCCGCCAACCTGTCGGACCTTAGGGCTCGTGCAAAAATAAATTCCGAGATTTAGCGAGGCTGCGCCTCACACCACCTCTGGAATCCCGATTCGGAATCGGGATTCGGAATCGGGATTACCCCGAAAATAGCTGCGTAACCCGTTGCAAATGAACGAGGGTGGCATTTTCATGCGACGTGGTATCCCTGGAAGGAATGGTGGATTCATTGAGAATTAAGCATTGAGTCCCGATTCAGAATCGGGATTGGTCATTGAATCCGCAGTCCGAAAGTTCATGCGGCGTCATCCGCGGGCATGCTTCAATAACCAACGATCGTTTTCCAATCCTCAATTCTCAATTCACCTAAAAGTCCCGATTCCGAATCGGGATTGCAATCGCAGCGAAACTTGACCTGATTACAGCGAGTTTTGCCGGTCAAGAACTGTAAGTCCGACGGGCTTCCAAGCCAACTTCGCGGTCAAGGTGGCAACATCCAGCGCACGACCTGCTCGGCGGCCGCGCGGGAAGCGGTGCTCAAGACGTTGTGGTCGGCGCGGAGGATTCGATATTCCCGCAAGGCCGGGCAGTTCCGCTTCAGCCACGGCCACACCAGGAACCAGGGGACGATGGGGTCCACCAAGCCCGCCAGGGCATAGACCGGCACCTGGCTCTGGCGGGCCAGGGCACCGGGATCGCTGCCGGCCAACAGATGCAGGCGGTGTTTGGCGGCCTGCCGATCCAGGTCCGTCCGGCGGGCGATGAATTCATCCACCGCGGCCAGCACCTCGGGTTCGTGCCGATAGCGCAGGCGGGCCAGGCGCGCGTAACCCAAGAGCATCCGCGTCAACAGCGCCAGCGAGATGCGGCCGCACAGCCATTCGGCCAGGCGCACCCCCCAAGGCATCGGGTGCCGCACGAAGCCGCCGGCCAGGATCACCCCCCGCGCGGCGAACCGTTTCCGGGCCACCAGGTGCCACACCACTGGCGAGCTGAAGGACTCGCCCAGGAGCCACCCGCTCCCAATGCCCTGCTCGGCCAGCGCCTGCTCGACACCCGCCGCGTAGTCTTCCAAGGACCACGTCAGCGTGCGCGGATAAGTGACCTCCGCAAACCGCACCCGGCCGGCCAGCGCCTTGCGGAACCCCCCAATGAGCGTCCAGTCCCCGTGCAGGCCCGGCAAATAGACCAGCGCCGGCGGCCCGGCAGGGCCATGGACGCGAATTTCCAGTTTCTCGCTGAGCGAGGTCAGGTCGGATTTCATGCGCAAAGGCTGCCGGGCTGCCTTGGAGCGGCGCTAGAGTGCTTGACGGCAAGACTCGTTGTCATCAGGTCAAGTTTCGCTGCGATTGCACAAGTGCGCTCAGCCGGCGCCTCTTTTAGGTGAATTGAAAATTGAGGATTCAAAAATGGTCATTGGTTATTGAAGAAAGACCGCTGCGGACGCAATGACCAATAGCAATACCCAATACTCAATTCTCAATGAATCCCGATTCCGAATCGGGATTCCAGGGGTGGTCTGAGGCGCAGCCTCGCCAGGAGTTTGACTTCTTGGGCATGGCCTGGCTCATAGCCTGCTCTCCAACTGCCGATGGTCCACCTTGCCGGTGCCCAGGTGGGGCAGTTCCGGCAGCACCTTGAGTTGGCGCGGCACGGCCAGGTTTCCCAGGCCGCGTGCCTGGACGGCCTCGCGAATCTGCGGCAGCGTCAGTTTCGGCTCGTTGGTCACCGCCAGCAACTGTTCGCCATGATCCGCATCCGGCCGGGCGATGACCGCCACGGCAAACTTCAGCCCGTATTGCGGAAAGGCCCCGGCCAAGGCCTCCTCGACGGCGGCCAGGCTGACCATTTCCCCGCCGATCTTCGCAAACCGCTTCAGCCGCCCCAGGATATAGACAAAACCGTCCGCATCCACCCTCACGATATCGCCGGTATCGTACCAACCCCCCAGCGCCTGGAATTCTGCGTTTGCCTCCGGGTTCAAATAGCCCCGCATCACATTGGGCCCGCGCACCAACAACCGCCCCACCCCGCACTGGCCCCCGCTCCCCGCGGCGCCCGCCGCCCTCGACCCTGGACCCTCGACAGTCCCGGGTCCGCCCTCCTCGAGGTCTGCCACCGGTTCGAGCCGGTATTCAATGCCTGGCAGGAACTGGCCGGTCGAGCCCTGGCGGGGGCGCATGGGCAGGTTGACGCTCAGGACCGGGCTGCACTCGGTTACGCCGTAGCCCTCGAGGATGCGGATGCCGAACTGGCGCATCCAGTGAGTGGCGGTGCTTTCCTGGAGTTTTTCCGCCCCGGCGAACACGTAGCGCAAGGCGCGGAAATCATAGGGGTGCGCCTTGCGCCCGTAGCCGGCCAGGAAGGTGTTGGTGGCGAAAAACACGGTGCAATTGAGATTGTAAAAGGCGGACGGCACCACCCGGTAGTGCACGGGCGACACGTAAAGGAAAGCAAACACCCCGCGCACCAGGGGCAATAACAGCCCCACGTTCAACCCGAAACAGTGAAACAAGGGCAAGACGCTGAAAAAGCGGTCCTTCTCCATCAAGTCAATCACCGAAACCATCTGCCGGATGTTGGCCAGCAGGTTCCGGTGGGTGAGTTCGACCCCTTTGGGCTCGCCTTCGGAGCCGCTGGTGAACAAAACGACCGCCGTGTCTTGGGCCGCCGGCCAATGCTGAGCGATGGGGAGGCGGAAAAAGGTCCGCAGCAGCGCGGCCAGCTTTTGCGGGCGGCTGATGCCGGCGCGCACCTCTTCCAGAAAGACGAACTCCATGCCGGCGGCCTGGAAGGGAGCAAGGTCGAGGTTCAAGTGGCTGATGAAGCTCCTGGCCGTGATGATCTGCGCCAGCCCCGCCAGGCGCGCGCAGGCGAGCAGGACCCCGGGGCCAGTCGAGTAGTTCAAGATGGCCGGGACTTTGTTGGCGGCCCATAGACTCAGCAGGACCACGGCCATGGCATTCACATTGGGGAGCAGCACCCCCACGCGCGGCGCCGCCGCGTCCAACCCTCGGCGCCACCGGCCCGCCAGCAAATCAGCCCCGGCCACCAGTCGCCGGTAAGTCAGTTCTTTGAGCGAGACATCTTGCAGGACGACGCGGCCCGGCCATTGCCGCGCCCTGCGGAGAATGGCCGCCGGCACGGTGGCCGGGCCGAGCTCCATTTCCGTCTCGAAGTGCTGCCTGACCATCTGCGCCCGCAGCCAATCGGTCAAATGCGTCCGCGCCTGGCTGGCGGTGACGTGCTCCGGCCTGGGCGGGGTCAGCACCCGGCTGAAGTGGACCGAGAGGCGGGGAAACCACCGCTTGGCATCCGGGTTTCGGGAAAAGGGCAGCCGCCGCGCGCCGCGAATGTAGGCCGTAATAACCTTCGCGCGCGTTTTGAAGATGAGGAAGCCGGTGCCATCAAAGAGTTTCATCAACGACCCGGTGCACGAAAGCCGGCCCTCGGGAAAGAGCACCAACCGGCCGCCGCCCTGCAAATACTCGGCGATGTGCTTGACCGCGTAGGGCGAATTCATGTCCACCGGGAAGGTGCGGCGGTTGACCATGAGGCGCTGGTGGAACCAACTGACCTCCGCCGCCGTGCTCGAGGTCACAAAGCGCCAATCCTCCGCCAGGCAGACCCCGATCAACAGCCAGTCCCACCAGGAGACGTGATTGGGCAGCAGCAACACCGGGCCGGCAGTCTCGAGCACCGCCTCGTGATAGGCGCGGAAACCGTAGAGCCACCGGAGCAGCCAGCGAAGCAGGCGCCTCATTTGATTCTCGAATTCTCAGTTTTCAATGGCCAATGATCACGGCCCAAGTCAGGAGGCGGGGGCCAGGCGTTGAAAGAGCAGGGTCGCCCCGAACAAGCCGAGAAAGACCAGGCTCAGTTCCCGCGGCACGTCCAGCGCGGCCAGCCAATCCACGAAAACGATTCCTGCCGCCAGCCCGGAGGTGGCGCGGCCAAAGTCGCGGTCCACCGGCCAGAAGGCATACCGCAGGCAATAGAGAACCCACAACCCGAAAACGGCCGAGAGCTCAAGGCCGGGGAGCCGGTAGCGGCCCACATCCATGAGCAGGGCGAGCAAAATCGGCGCGGCCAGGAGTAACACCGGCCAATAATCGGCCCGGCCGCGCGTGTTTTCCGGGCGCGGCAGGCAGCGGGCGCCGGTGACGTAGCCTGCCAAGGCCAGCCCGCACCAGATGGACCACCCGCTCACGCCCCCGGCCCCGGCGGAGGCGGCGATGACATAGAGGAAAAACCGGCAAAGACCCAGCAGCATCGGCGAGAAAGTAAACAGCCGGTGAGTGGCATTATACACTGCGGCGCACAGCGCCAGCGCCAGCCCAAGGCCCCCAGTGGCCTGGCCCAGGCAGAACAGACAGACTTCCCCCAACACCAGCCACGCCAGTCCCCACCGCAGCACGGCCACCGGGGTGAGGGCGCCGCGCGGAATCGGCCGTGCCCGGCGGAATTGCCGGTCGTAGCGCTCGTCGAAAACATCGTTCAGGAAGGCGCCGCCGAGGTACAAAAAGGTCGCGCCGGCAAACAGCAGGAGCGGCCGCTGCCCGGCCTGGCCGCCGCCGCTCAGCCACCAGCCGGCCAGGCAATTGGACCAGACCGTCGGCAGGTTGGCGGCCCGGCTCAAGGCTAAGAAGGTGCGCGCTGACATCACCGGCCCAGCCTGAGCTCCGCCGCCCGCCCGTGGGCGCTCAGGCCCTCGACTTGGGCAAATTTGCGCACCGCCGGCAAGGCCCGCCGCAAGGCCGCGCGGTTGTACTGCACCAGGCTGGTGCGCCGCTGGAACTGGTCCACCGTCAAGCCGCCAAAGGAGGCCCCCGCCCCGCCCGTGGGCAGCGTGTGGCTCGGCCCGGCTACATAATCGCCCAGCACCGTCGGGGAATACGGGCCCAGGAAGATGGCGCCGGCCGTCACAATTCGGCGGGAGATGTCCCGCGCGTGGCGGCAAATCACTTCACAATGCTCCGGCGCCAATTGGTTGGCCAGGGCCACACCCTCGGCAATGGTCTTGAGCTGGATGAGCCAGCCGTTCTGCGCCAGCGCGCGCCCGATGCAGGCCTGCCTTGGCAGTGCCGGCATCTGCCGCGCGAGGTGACGCTCGACGGCCTTGAGCAAGCGGCCGGAAGTGGTCACCAGCCAAAGCCGCTCCTGGCCTGAGCCGTGCTCGGCCTGGGCCAGCAGGTCGGCGGCAATGTGCTCGGGCTTGGCAGTGTCGTCCGCGAGCACCAGCAGTTCGCTGGGGCCGGGCAGCAAATCAATGGCCACAGGCCCGACCACCAGGCGCTTGGCGGCCACCACGTAGGCGTTGCCCGGGCCAAAGATTTTCTGCACCCGGCCGATGGTCTGGGTCCCGTAGGCCATCGCGGCCACGGCCTGCGCGCCGCCCACGCGGTAAATCGCCGTGGCCCCCGCCGTGCGCGCCGCATAGAGGAGCGCCGGGTTGAGGCGGCCGTCTGCGCCGCAAGGCGTGCACACGACTATCTCGGGACAGCCGGCCACCTTCGCGAGCACCACGGTCATGAGGGCGGTCGAGACCAGCGGCGCCGTGCCGCCGGGGACATATACCCCCACGCGCTGGAACGGGTCGAATTTTTCACCCACCACCGCCCCGTGCGAGTTGCGCATCTGCCAGTTCTGCCGCCGGGACTGCCAGGCAAAGGCGGCAATATTTCGCTGTGCCTCGGCCACGGCCGCTCGCAGCGAGGCGTCGGCTTGGCGCGAAGCGGCCAGGAGTTCGGCCTGGGTGACGGCCAGTTGGTCGGCGCTGAGCCTGGCGCCGTCGAACCGCTCGGTCAGCTCGAGCACCGCCGGGTCGCCGCGCGCCTGCACGTCCTGGAGGATGGCCCGCGTGCGCTCTTCGAGGGCCGGGTCCACGAGGCCGGACGGAGCGGCCAGTTGGCGCAGCCGCGCCGCGCAGTCGCCGTCCGTGTGGCGAATCACGTTCATGAGCGCGGAAACTAGAGGATGGCGGGCGAAATGTCAAAACAGGCACACGAGGCGGCTGAAATCGTTGTCAAAGCGGTTTCGTTGCAGTAGTTTCAGACGATGCTTAAAGAGTGTGTCCTTTTGCTCGTCGTGGCGGCAGCGGGCCGGCAGGCGGCGGCGGCCGATACGATTGAGTTGAAAGACCAGGCCGCCGTGATCGGAAAGATTCTCGCCGAGAAACCGGATGGGGTGGCGGTGGACGTCGGCTATACGGTGCTGTCCATCCCGCGCAGCCAGATCGTGAAGATCTCGAGGTCCGGACGCGCCGGCCCGGCGGATAAAGCGGCGGCCCATGCGCCAGTTGGCGCGGCGGCGGAGGCCAAGCCAGCCGCGGTGGCCCAAACCGGGTTTTATTCCGCCGCCGGGAGGTCTTCGCCCCTGAGCAGCGTGCGCGACCTGGCCAACGAACTGGGCGAAGCGGTGGTCCAGGTGCGGACCCCCAGCGGGATGGGTTCCGGGTTTTTTATCAACCAAGACGGCTTCCTGATGACTAATTTCCACGTGATCGAGGGGGAGACGCAGATCTCGGTCGAGGTCTATCACCAGCGAGCCGGGGAACTGGAGCGCCGCAGTTACAAACAGGTGCGGATCATTGCCCTCAACAAGTTTGCCGACCTGGCCCTGTTGAGAATCGAGGACCAGGACGCCCCGAGGTTCAAGTACGTCGCGATGGGCAGCGCCGATGCTCTGGCCGTGGGCGAGCAGGTCTTCGCCATTGGCAGCCCGCTCGGGCTCGAGCGGACCGTCACCGAGGGCATCCTGAGCACCAAGACCCGGCTGCTGGGGGGGGAGCTCTATCTGCAAACGACTGCCCAGATCAACCCTGGCAGCAGCGGCGGGCCCCTCTTCAATATGCGGGGCGAAGTCATCGGCGTAACCAATATGAAAATCACCTTCGGCGAGGGCCTGGGCTTCGCCATCCCGGTCGAGGCGGTGAAGTTCTTCCTGGACCATCGCGAGGCCTTCGCTTACGCGAGTGACAATCCCAGCAACCCCTATCACTACCTGGCGCCGCCCAGCCGCACGCGGAAAAGGCTGGCCGCGGAGTGAGGCGGCTGTGGATAGCCGAGGCGCTGGACAAGCGAATCAGTCTCATCTTGAACGCGATTTGGAATAAACTCGCCCTGGTCCTCCCGGCCGCGCTGGTGTGCTGTCTGGCGCACTGCGGCGCCGCCATCCCCGCGCCGGAGAAGCTGCTGCCGGAGGACACGCTAGTGCTGGTGACAGCCCCGGATTGGGCCAGGTTCAAAGAGGTCTGCCTGCGAGCGCCCGAAATCCGGCTTTGGCAGGACGAGGCCATGAGGCCGTTTCGGAGCAAGCTCGTGTCCAAGTGCAAAGAGGAACTGGTCGAGCCGCTCGAGCGCGAACTGAAGCTGAGCCTCGGGAGTCTTGCCAGCCTGCCCCAGGGCCAATTGACCTTTGCGTTGACCCAGAACGGCTGGCAGGGCAAGGCCGGCCAGGCCCCCGGCTGGCTGCTGCTGGTGGATGCCAGGGAACATAGCGGCCAACTCACGACGAACCTGGCCGCCTTCCGCAAACATTGGGTCGAGGCCGGCAAATCGATTCGAACCGAGAAGATTCGCGACCTCGAGTTCTCGGTCCTGCTGCTGTCCAGCAATGACGTGCCCAAGGGGTTAGCCAAATTTCTCCCCCGCCGGCTCGCCTACCAGGAAGTCGGGGCCGAAAACGAACCGAAGCCGACGCCGGCGCGCAGTGAACTGGTCATCGGACAAGCGGACTCGCTGTTGGTCGCCGGCAACTCGACCAAGGCAGTGGAAAAAGTGGTCATCCGCCTGGCTGGCGGCGCGTTGCCGGTCTTGGGGGACCAGGCGGCCTATAGTGCCGACCACCGGGCCTTTTTCCGCGAGGCCCCGGCTTACGCCTGGGTCAATGCCAAGGCCCTGCTGGACCTGCTCTGCCGCCAATGGGCCGAGAAGAAGGAGAACCCCGAAGCCCCCAGCCCGGTCGAGGAGCCCCCGCCGGACAAGCTCGTCGCCGCCTATGGCCTGACGGGGCTCAAGACGGTCGCCTTGGGCTTGGAGATTTCAAACGAGGGCTTGCTCTTCCGGGCCTTCCTGGGCGTGCCCGAGGCGGCGCGCCAGGGGCTTTTGAAAATCCTCACCGGCGAGGCCAAGGAATCAAGCCCACCGCCGTTCGTGCCGGCGAACACGGTGAAATTCCAACGCTGGCGGCTGGACGGGTCAAAGGCCTGGACGACCTTCGAGAAAATCCTGGCGGACCTCTCCCCGGAAGCGCCCAACGGCCTGAAGCTCATTTTCGAAACGGCCGGCGCAAAGGCGCGGGAAACCGAGCCGGGCTACGATCTCAAGGGGGCCCTGCTCAGCAACCTGGGAGACGACCTCATCACCTGCCAGAAGGCCCCGCGCGGCCTCACGCCGGGCGAGGTGGGGCCGGGGCCGTCGCTGTGCCTGCTGGGCTCGGCCAACCCGGAGCAACTGGCCGCGGCGCTCAAGGCTCTGTTCGTGATTTTCCCGGGCGGGGACTCGGCCACAGAACGGGAATTCCTGGGCCGGAGGGTCTTCTCCGTGCCTCTCCCGGCCACCCTCCCTGTGCCCCTGCCGGAGGGCGCCAGGCCGCCCGGCCCCGCCACGCTCCACTACGCCGCCAGCCGCGATTATGTGGCCCTCTCGACCGAGGCCTCGCTCCTGGAAGAGTACCTGCGCAGCAGCCAGAACCAGGGCCGGAGCCTGCGCGAAACGCCCGGCTTGCCCGAGGCGGCCCAGAAGGTCACTGGCCCGGGCACGGACATGTTCGGCTACGAAAACCGCGTGGAAATAATGCGCGGCGCCTTTGAAGCCTTCAAGAAAGACTCCGCCTCGTCCACCAACGGCAGCGGCCCCTCGCCCTGGCCGGCCCTGCCCGGGATGACCGCTCCCCAACAGAGCCTGCGAGAGTGGGTGGATTTTTCGCTGTTGCCGCCCTTCGACAAAGTGGCGAAGTACTTTCATTTTCTCGTCTATGGCGGCAGCGCCAGTGTGGATGGGCTGACCTTTACACTGTTTGCCCCCATGCCCCCCGCGCTGGGGCATTAGATGGCCTTGTTCCTCAGCGGATCGGGATAGGGACGCCGGTTGCCCGGCGCCCCTATCCCGATCCCGACCTGGCGCCCGCGTGATTTCGCTTACGCGGGCGCGCACGTGGACGATGCCCGGAGCGGACTTTCCGGACACGCGCTCAGATGAGTTGCCGTGGCGACCGGGCCTACATGAGGTAGGGGTTGCTAATTACGGGGGCGGGCGTGTGGCCGTGGTAGCGGTAGAACTTCATGGCTTTGACTGCGGCGGCCGGGTAGGGTGACCTGGCGGCGGGCAAATCACTGTACGGCCCCTGAGCCGAGTCAGCGGATTGGAGGACGGCGTCGGGACATTGCCACTGCAAGCTGATGCCATTGACGGGCGCCGTATCGAAGTTTAACTGCATGACCAGGGCGCCGGGCTTCGCCAGCGCGCCGGTGCTGTAAACGGAGGCGATGTCCGCGTCTGTCAGCACCTGGTTGTAGAAGCGCACATCGTCCAGGAGGCCGTCGTAGGCCTGCCAGGTTGCGGTGTGGGAGAGCCCGAGTTCGATTTCCTGGCCCGGCTGCCACTGCCACACGGGCATCAGATTGTACTCATAGAACAGGGCCCCATCGACATAAATGCCCATCAGCATTCCGGGCTGGTCGAAAACGACCGCGATATGGTGCCATTTGTTGTCGGCCACGTTTGAACCGGCAATGCTGGCACTCGGGGTCGAAGCCGGCTGGGCTTGAACGGTGCCGTCGGGATTGAGCACGATCTGGAGGCCGTCCGAGCCGGCGCGGTCAAACAGCATGGCGGGGTTGCCGCCGGGATCCGCCACGCCCGCTGAGCGCATCCAGAAGGTGACCGTTCCGGCGGTGGCATCGAAGTTGGTTTGGCCGGAGACGACGATTTGGCTCGGGCTGGCGGAGGCGAACTGCATGACGCCGTTCCGCGTGACAGGCACGCTGTCCGTGCTCGCGGCCAGCCAGTTCGCGCCGCTATTCAGGCCGTCGTGGCTGGTCCCGTTTGTATTCGAGTCCACGACATAATTGTTTCCAACAGTTACAGTAATCTGGTCCACGGCCAGTATGGCAACCGAGCTGGTTGCCCGGCCATAAAGGTTAGTGACCAGGAGGTCATAGCTGCCGGCGATGGCTGGGGTAACAGTGGTGTTGGTCAAGGAGAGCAAAGTGGCTCCGGGGATGGGCTGCCCGTTCCTGCGCCACTGATAGGAAAGCGGCGGCACGCCCACTGCGGAGGCGCTGAGGACCACGGGAGTGTCGCCCCCGAAGGCGAGCACCGAGTTGGGCGACATGGAGACGACGGGCTTGTCGGTAACGATAAAGCCGGCGATGGTGCTGGCAATGGCGTAGCCTACGGGGGGTGAGCCTGCCTTGCCAAAGGTCGCAGGTGCGCCATTGATGCTGATGGAGTCGTTAGTCCATGGTCCGCTCATCGTACTGAGTCCACCCATGATACCGTTAAAGTAAGTGAGATTAGTTGCGTCGTAAGTCACACTTTGGGTACTCGTCACGCTTGAAATGAAGGCGTTAGTGATCACCATGCCCGTATCCGTCGAGGCAACCAGTTGGATTGCATACGGGTTGTTGGTCCAAACACTTCTCAAGCCCGCGATGGTCACGCTATATGGGATCGGCCCGTTGGTCGGGCTGGTATAAAAATTTGCCTCGTCACGCAGAAACCCGTAATAAACCTCTTGGTTCCCGGGGTGCGGGTTTGGCGCTCCGTAGGGAGGGCCATAACCCCGAAAACCGCTGCAGTTGCCCGCCGTTGCCGACCAGTTTACTGTTATGGATCCCTGCGGCAAAGGGTTCAGCCCCCCGCCACTCGTGGTCGTGTCGATGACCTCGTTGAAACCCACAAAGGGGCCGGAGTCGCTGCTGTTGTAGCCGGTTGGCAATGGGGTGAGGTTTTGCCAGCCTTCGGGTGAAATGCCGAAAGCCGTGGCGGTAACCGGCTTGCCTGTATAACTGTGCGCGCCGGCATCGTCCCAGTCGCACTGGAAGTTAAATCCCACCGTGGCCGCATGGGAGACGCCGAGCATCAGTGCCGCGGCGGACACCGTGCAGGCCGCTCTGCGGACCCGGGGGTTGAAGGGAAAGGAAGGCTTTTTCATAGGCGTTGTACTGACTCATAGTTGAAGCGCAGCCAGCCAAGGCTTCATGCCCGGGCTTGACTTCGCGGCGGTCCTGTCTCGAATTATTCCCGTTTTTTACGCGGCTGACCTGGTTTTGTCAATCTTTTTCGCGCTTGCTTGCCGCGCGCGCCCGGGGCACGCTCGGCGCCGGCGCCTGATCATCCCGCGACTTGATGACACCCGCACAAATCCAGGAAATTCATCACGAGGCCCGCGAGCGGTTGCTCGGCCAGGACTTCCCTCGGGCGCTCGCCCTTTATGAGAAGCTGACCCGGCGCTGTCCGGGGGCGCCGGTCCTTTGGTTTGAATACGGCAATGCCGCCGCGCGGTTGCGGCAGGCGGAACTGGCGGACCGGGCGTGGCGCCGCGCCATCGCCCTGGACCCGCGCAATGCCGAATTGATTGGTCTGATTGGGCACCAGTACCAGGGCCTGCGGCGGCCCGAGCAGGCGCGCGCCTGTTTTGCCCAGGCCGCCGCGGCCGACCCGCGCGCCGTCAATCCCCGCATCAGCCTCGCCGTCCTGTTCGAGCAAACCCATAAGCTGGACCAGGCGCGCGCCGCCGTGGCGGAGTGCCTGGGGATCGATGCTGGCGACGAGCAGGCGCGCTACTTCGCCGCGGTGCTGGACCGGCGCGAGAACAAACTCGAACTGGCGGAGCAGAAGCTGCGGGATTTGATCGCCGCCGCGCCCAAACATCCTTACGTTCGTTATGCCTGCCGCTACGAGTTGGCCCAGGTGCTCGATCGGACTGAGCGTTTCGACGAGGCGATGCGTTTCCTGGGCGAAGCCAAGGAGATCGTGCGCGGGCTGACGGATACCGACGCCCTGCTCAGGGGGTATGACCAGGGCGCCGAGAGCGCCCGCCGTTTTACCAGCGCCCTGCCCAGGAACATTCTCCGCACCTGGGCCGGGCTTTTTCCCGAGGGCAAACGCGAAGCGATTCCCCCCTTGGCTTTTGTGGGCGGCCATCCGCGCAGCGGGACGACTTTGCTGGAACAGGTGCTCGATGCCCACCCGGCAGTTGCGGCGCTGGATGAACCGACCGCCTTCGTGGAGGTGCTCGAACCTCAATTCCACAAATCCAAGGAACATTCCTGCCAGCGCCTGAACGTCCTGCGCCGGCTCTACGCTGGGGCCCTGTTGCAGGAGCTTGGCCCCGGCGCGGCCGGCAAACTGCTGGTGGACAAGAATCCTTCGCCCACCGCCCGGCTGCCCGTCTGGTTGCGGGTTCTTCCCGAATTGCGCGTCCTCATTGCCCTGCGCGACCCGCGCGACGTCGTGCTCAGTTGTTATTTTCAGAATATTCCGCTCAACCCGGTGAACGTGAACTTCCTGAGCTTCGAGCGGCTGGCCCGGCATTACGCCGATTTAATGGACATTTGGCTGGCCGTCCGCGAGTGGGAAGGTTTTGCCTGGCTGGAGACCCGCTACGAAACGCTGGTGGCCGATTTGCAGGCCGAGGGCCGCCGCGTAACGGAGTTTCTCGGTCTGACCTGGCACGCGGGACAGGCCCGCTTTTATGAAAAGAGCCGGGGCAAACAGCTTTATTCACCCACCTACCAGGACGTGACCCGCCCGGTCTATGCGCGCTCGGTCGCGCGCTGGCGCTCTTACGAGAAGCACCTGGCGCCCATCTTCCCGGCGCTCGAGCGGTATTGCCGGGAATTTGGATATGCTTAGCTCGACTTGGCGGATTCGGGGGGGTGCGGGCTGAAAGCCCGCGATGTGAGAGCCTGGGGTGAGGCGCACCGCGCCGAGCCCCAGGTCTGGGGCCGAACAAACCCCGCCGCCCTGCAAGGGCGGGACAAAGCTAACCTGGGCCTCCGCTCGCGGGGCTCGCGTCAGCCCAGGCTTTCACATTTCGGGCTTTCAGCCCTGACGCATGGCGCATGATGTCGCGCACGGACTTGAGTGGGCTGGCGAGGTGATGGGCGGGGGCGGGAGTGGTAGCGGGTTTAGGCATTGGGATTGTGGCCGAAATTGTTTCGCCCTTTCAGAGGGTGTTCGGAAATTGATTTTCTGATATCGCATTCTTCCGGGCGTTTCGCCTGGTTTTCAAAAAATCCAGTTTTTCTGACCTACTAATTATCCTTGCCCTGCTTCATCGCATCCTGGATGCGGAGGAAATCGGGCATTTCTCCCGGGGCCAGCGGCTGGAGGAAATAGTAGAAGACCTTCGGCACTTTCCAGCGCCAGCGTTCCGCGTGGCCGTCGGCAAAGGCGAGATTGCCGCCCTGGTTGTGGCGGTCGGCGGGCATGTCGAACCAGGTCTGGGGCCAGAAGGGCAGACCCACGGGGTTTCCAAACTGAGCGTCGAGCAAGGTGCCCGGGTGTTCATCGATGAAGACGAAAAGCCGCGCGGGGGGTGGCTGTTGAATCCAGGAGAATTTCTTCCAGCAGGGAATAAGGGCGAGGATGCCGTCGGGGTCCGGAAACTCTGGGTAGCCGTTGACCGACTGGCTCATGTTATAGCTGCGGTTGCGCAGTTGAGAGAGCTTTTCCCCGGCGAGCGTCTCGACCGTCGAGCGGTCCGCCGGGCAGTGATAGATGGCGACGGCCCGGTTGTACGGGAACAGGACTCCCTGTTCCAGGTCCGTGGTGGTCGTATCGGTGCGCGCGTGATCCGGGCACCAGGAAATCCCTTTCGCCAGGGCGACGTTGTTGGTGCCCGCCAGCATGACGGAATCGTTCGGGGGCAGCAAGTCCAGGTTATCCACGGCATAGAGGTGCCAGCAGACTTCCAGTTGCTTGAGGTTGCTCAGGCAGGCGATGGTGGCGGCCCGGTCTTTGGCGCGGTTCAGCGCCGGCAGCAGCAGCGCGGCCAGGATGGCGATGATCGCTATCACCACCAGCAACTCGATCAAGGTGAAGGCGGCAGCCCTGGCCGCGCGGGCCGAGCCAGCCCAAGAACCGGCATTCGCCTCCGGGCCTTCAAGCAGATGGACGAACCGTTTCATTCAACCGGCAATCCTGAACCGGTGCACGGTAACCGAGGCCCCTCTTTTTCGCCACTCGAAAATGACCTGGCCGCAACTTTTCCTATGCTGCGTTTTTGAATTTGCTGTGGCACGGGTTTGCCGCTAGATAACTCTTATGCGTTGGCGTGCGGTTGCTTTGGTTTCGCTGGGCGTCAATCTCGGGTTGGCGCTCGTGTGGCTGAGTCGGACACGCCCTCCCGGCGATGGTCGTTTATCGGCCCCGGTGGTCGGCGGCCAGGCCGCGGCCGGCCCGGGCAGAACGAACCTTGTGGTGCGCCGCCAGTTCTTCACCTGGCAGGAGCTCGAGTCGGACGATTATCCCACCTACATCGCCAACCTGCGGGACATTGCCTGCCCGGAACAGACCATTCGCGACCTCATCATTGCCGATGTCAACGCTCTTTACGCGCGCAAGCGCGCGACCGAGATTCTCACGCCCGAACAGCAATGGTGGCGGAGCGAACCGGACACCAATGTGGTGGAAATGGCCGCGCAAAAGGCCCGCGAATTGGAGCAGCAAAGGGGGGAACTGCTCGTGCGCTTGCTGGGCACCAACTGGGAATCGGGCGATTTGGTCAGCCTGCCCCGCCCCACGCGGCCGGGCCTGGTCCTGGACGGACCGCAGCTCGGGGCCCTGGCCCCGGACACCAAGCAGGCCATCCAGGAGGTCAACCTCCGCTCCACCGAACGCATGCAGGCTTACCTGGAGGCGCAGACCACCGCCGGCAAGGCGCCCGACCCGGTGGAACTGGCCAAGCTCCGCCAGCAAACCCGCCAGGAACTGGCCCGGGTCCTCAGCCCGGCCCAACTCGAGGAATTCCTCTTGCGCTATTCTCAAAACGCCGGCGGCCTGCGCACCGAGTTCGGCCAACTGGGCTTTTTCAATGTCACTGCCAGCGAGTTCCGGTCGGTCTTTCGCGCCACTGACAACGTCGACCAGCAAATCCAACTCCTGTCGGGGAACGACCCGAACACGCTGGCGCAGCGTAAGGCGCTCGACAATGCCCGCGAGAATGCCATCAAGCTCGCCCTCGGTCCCGATCGCTACGAAGAGTATCGGAATCTGCAGGACCCCCTTTACCGGCAGGCCCTGGCCCAGGCGCTCCAAGCCGGCACGCCCGAGGCCGCGCGCACGATTTACGAAATCGAACTCGCCGCCCAGTCCCAGCAGGACAGCATCCGCTCCGCTACGAATCTCACCGCCTCGCAGAAAAGCGTCGAGTTGAAGCAACTTGAACTGGATCAACTCATGGCCAACGCCCTCGCCACCGGCCAGGAACTGCCCCCGGAACTGCCCCCGGTGCCGCCGGGCCTGTCGCCAAGGACCTACGTCATCCATCCCGGCGATACGGCGGCCGTGGTCTCGATGATCTATGGCGTCCCCGTGAGCGCCCTCCGCCAGGCCAACCCCCGTTTGAATCTCAACCGGCTCAGAGCCGGCGATTCGCTTGTCATTCCCCCGTCCCAGCTTCCCCCGGCGGCGGCTCCGTAAGCCCAGGATGCAACTTTCCGCTTGCGGCCGATAGGCCTCGCTGTTACAGGTTTCTCCGGGCTGTGGCGGAAAACCAGCCTGACAAAAACAAAACCGCATGAAGTCCACCAGCCAGTTTCCAGATTTCGCCGCGCATCTGCGCCAGCTTATCCGCCTGTTTGCGGGCGGAAGGCGGAGTGTCCACCCTCCGCAGGGCTCCGGAGAACGGGCGGAAGGCGGAGTGCAACCCGACCCTGCTCACGCTCCCCTCTCTGACGCCGAATTTAACAGGCTCGCCCTCGGCCTTTTCGCCCTCCAGGTCGCGCAGAATCTGCCTTATCGGCGGATTTGCCAGGCCCGGGGCGCGCGGCCCGAAAGCGTGGCGGCCTGGACGCAGATACCGGCCGTGCCGACGGCTGCCTTCAAGGAGTTGGAGCTTTCCTGCCTGCCGCCGGAGCAACGCACGGCCGTCTTTCATTCCAGCGGCACCGCCGGCCAGCCGCCCAGCCGGCATTATCACAATGCCCAATCGCTGGCCCTTTACCAGGCCTCCCTCCTGCCCTGGTTCGAGGCGAACGTCCTGGACCGCCCATTGGCAACTGGTGATTGGCAACTGGCAATCCTGACCCCGGCTCCGCCCCAGGCCCCGCATTCGTCCCTGGTCCACATGTTCGAGACGCTCCGCCGCAAGTCTGGTTCGCCGGAATCGGCATTCCTGGGCCAAGCTGCTGAGGACGGCGCGTGGACGCTCGACCCGGAGGCGGCCACGGCGGCGTTGCGGGATTCAGTCCAGACCAGGACGCCCCTGCTCCTCCTCGGCACCGCCTACCTCTTCGTGCGCCTGCTGGACCACTTGGCCAGACAACGGTTGCAGTTCCAACTGCCGCCCGGCTCGCGCGCGATGGAAACCGGAGGATACAAGGGCCGTTCACGGGCTTTGGCAAAGAGCCAACTGCACGCGCTCATCACCCGGCGCCTGGGAATTCCGCCCGCCGGCATCATCCGCGAATACGGCATGACCGAGTTGAGCTCGCAAGCCTATGACCGCCCAAAGGGCTCCCCGCCCGCTGCCCAGGAACCCGCAGGCAGCGGGGCAGGCATCTCCCCTGCCGCGCGGGCCTCTGGCCCTCCAAACCAACGCGGGCCAGACGCCCGCCCCACTACAGTTGCCGCCCGGTTCATGGCCCCAACGCACCTCCCAGCCAGGGGGCTCCAGACCCTGCCTGAACCGCCCGGAGCGCCGCGCCTCTTCCGCTTCCCTCCCTGGGCGCGCGTCCAAATCATTTCTCCGGAAACGGGCCGGGAGGTGCCGGAGGGCGAAACCGGTTTGATTCGCGTGTTTGATTTGGCGAATGTCTATTCCGTGCTGGCCATTCAGACAGACGACTTGGGCCGGCGCGGCGACGACGGCTTCGATTGCCTGGGCCGCGCCGCCCTGGCCGAGCCGCGCGGGTGCTCGTTGATGGCGGAGTGGCCACGATGAGGGCTGAACCGTTTCGACCATGAACCTGCCAAACTATTTTTTGGCCGATCTCCCGCCGGAAGCGACGCTCAGCGCGGCCATGCTCGGCGAGGCCTGCCAAACCCTCAAGCGCAACCGCGCACGGTTCCTCGCCAACCGCTCGACGCACAGCCTAGTCAGCGTCCTGAGCAGCGTCGCCAGGGACTGGCTCCAGGCCGATTACCCATTTCGCAAGCTGGCGCTCGAGCAAGGACCGGCCGCGCTCGGCTTTTCCCGCGCGACCCTGGCCGGCGGCCTGGATTCATTCTTCAAGGAGTTGACGCCGCCAAATTTCCAGGCCCTGCTGGAACAGGACTTGGGCCGCGCGGACCGCCTCGAGGAGATGACCTCAGCCGGGCCGGAACAGGCCTCCCATCGCGCGGCCATGGCCATCGCCCCGGAACTGCTGGTGCACCTGGCGGCGGGCAACCTGCCCTGCCCGACCCTCCTGAGCATCGTCTTTGGCCTCCTGGTCCGCTCGGCCCAATTTGTCAAATGCGCCCAGGGGACCGTGCTCCTGCCGCGGCTCTTTGCCCATTCGCTTTACGACGCCGCGCCGAAGCTGGGCGCCTGCCTCGAAATCGCCGAGTGGCGCGGCGGCAATGTGGATTTGGAAACGGCGCTCTTTGACGCAGCCGATTGCGTCACCGCCACCGGGGCGGATGAAACGCTGGCGGCGATCCGCCGGCGGCTGCCGCCCCGGACCCGCTTTCTGGGCTACGGCCACCGCCTCAGTTTCGCTTACGTGACCAGCGCCGCCTTGTCGCGCCTCAACGCGAACCAAGTGGCCGCCCGCGCGGCGGCGGACGTGGCCGCCTGGAACCAACTGGGCTGCCTGTCGCCCCACGTCATTTACGTGCAGCAACGCGGCGCGCTGACGCCGGAGCAGTTTGCGGAGACGCTGGCCGAACAACTGGCGCGGCGGGAGCAAGCCGAGCCGCGCGGCGCTCTGCCCGCCGAGGCCGCCGCGGCCATTGCCTCGCGCCGGTCGCTTTACCAAGTGCGCGCCGCCCATTCGCCCGACACCCGCCATTGGTCCAGCCAACACTCCACCGCCTGGACGGTGGTCTATGAGGCCGACCCGCGCTTCCAGGTCTCCTGTCTCCACCGGTTCATCTATGTCAAGCCCGCCCAGGACTTGACCGAGGCCCTGTGCAATGCCGAGTCTGTGCGCGGCCATGTCTCCACCGTCGGCCTGGCGGCCACGGAAGACCAGGCCCTAGCCCTGGCCTCCGAACTGGCCCGCTGGGGCGTCCCGCGCGTCTGCCCGCTCGGCCGGATGCAAAACCCGCCCTTGACCTGGCGGCATGATGGCCGCCCCCCACTGGGCGAGCTCGTCACCTGGACCGACTTTGAAATGGCGTGACTTGCTCCTCCACCCCTTCACTCCCTCACTCCAATACCTCGTCACTCCAGCTTTCCACCGTGGAACTACGCAAAACCTTTCAATTTGAGGCGGCGCATTTGTTGCCGCACTTGCCCAGGTCGCACAAATGCCGCCGGCTGCACGGTCACAGTTTCAAAGTCCAAATCGCGGTCACGGGTCCATGCCATCCCAGGCTCGGCTGGGTCATGGATTACGCCGCGATTGCAGCGGCTTTCGAACCCATCTGGGAAAAGCTCGACCACTATTGCCTCAACGAAATCCCCGGCCTCGAAAACCCAACCAGTGAACACATCGCCGTGTGGATTTGGCAGAGGCTCAAACCAAGACTGCCTTTGCTGAGCGAGGTGGTCGTCGCCGAGACCTGCACCGCCAGGTGCGTCTATCGGGGCGAGCAGGCTTAGCCCGGCGGAGCCGCAACCAAATTCACAGTCCTGGTTAGTGGGCCGTTTCATAAACACGCTGACGTAGGCGGCGGGGGATTCTTCGTTCGCAAATGCTCCTGCCGGGGTGCGCGGTATGGCCCCCGGAAGCCGCGGCCGGGCCAGTTTTTTGGCAAAAATGGCCAATGTGGCCAATGCAGCCAATGTGGCCAATGCAGTATTCCGCCAGGTTGCGGTCGCGCCGGGCGGATCCTGACACTGCCCCCGAGTGCGGGCAGAAGCCCTCCCCCCTTCCCCCCTCCCATGCGCTCGGAGCGCATGGGAGGGGGGTGCTCCGTTTTTTCCGCTTTACCCAGGGCAAGACCCGTCCCGCTCGGAGCGGGACGGGTCTTGCCCTGGGCTACTATCTTGCCGCCCCTCCGGGGCGGAAGGATGCCGCGCTGCGCGCGGGCAGAGTGGAATTAGTGGCAGTGTCAGGATGCGGTGCAGCCTTCGGTCTTTGACATGCTTGCAGGTGAAAGTCCTGCCTCGGCAATGGATGGTTGGGCCGAGTAGTTATAGCAGACCCTGGCCCGGGGAGACCCTG
>JBEKRX010000004.1:0-129658 GCA_049518415.1 Verrucomicrobiota bacterium | reverse complement strand
AGGCCAACGGCCTGCCTCATAAGCAAGATGAATCGCGCCTTCAGCGCTCTGAATGGTTTTGGGCGGTTTGACCCAGGGCGTTGCCCTGGGCTGGTATGAACGACGCCTTCGGCGTCAGGAACACGCCAGCAGCGCCGGTTCCATCCCGCCCCCGAAGAATTCCGTCTTGCGCCCAGCACGGGCATGCGTCGAATCGTGCTCTTTATGCTATTAGTTCTGTTCTTCATTTGTTTTCCAGGGTTGTTTCCGCTAGGCGCAGGATCAGTTGCGCGGGGCCGGCCTCGGCGGAGGTGTTGGCGGCCAGGGTGCGGGCCTGTTGACGGGCGCGCCGGACATCCATCCGGCACTTGGCCAGGGCGCGGTCCTGGACCGCGCCGATGGCCCGAAGGTCATTGGCGAGCCGCTGGCAGGCCGGGAGGGCATCGGGCTGGCCGACGAGAGCGGCGACTTCACGGGCCAACTGCCGGGCGCGCTCCGGGGCGGCGGCCGGAGCCAGGCCGGTGGTTGCCGCGTAGTCAAGGTCGTCCGCGATGGCAAAGAACGGCCCCGGCTTGTCGGCGAGCGCCTTCCGGAGCCGGGTGGCGAATTGGGCATAGTGATCGATTCTGTTCCTGGCGTCGGCCACGTGTTTGACCATGAACTGGAGGCGGTCCTTGATTTCATCACCCGCCTTTCTCTCTTTGTTTTGCTCGAATTGTTTCTCGACCCAGCCCATCACGCTGTTGGGCGTAGGATCACCCTGGGCGGCCAGGCCCTCGCAGGCCAGGATATACTGGCAGGGACCCACGCCGAGCGTGTTTCGCATGACATCGGTCAGACAGGAGGCCGTCAGTGGGGTGGCCGTGCTGCGGTCCAGCGGATACACAATCCGACACGCAATGAGCGGCGCGGGAAGGGGGCCGGCTTTCTGCTCCGCGCCGGGTCCCGAATCCAGGTCGCAGGAATCGGCGAACCCGTTGGTCCGGAGAAGGCTGGCCCGCCACTTCGCCGGGAAGGGCGGTTTCCAACCATCGTCCGCCAAACCAAGGCGGTCGTGCCAGAGGCCGGGCGATTCCAGCAAGGCCAGCCAAAGACTCTTGCCCGTGAGGCAGCGCAGGCGGCTGGAGCCGAGGCGGCCTGCGTTTGGCCGGCTAGGCGCGCCGAGCCAGGCCTCCTGTTGGCTGGACCCCCACACGCTCATGAGCATGGCCTCGCCGCCCTCGAGCAGGTTGAGGCAAAAGTTCTCCGCCGGCAGATAAAGGCCCTGCTGGACTTCGCTGCCATAGACCGCGTCGTCGCCGAAGTAATCCGGCACCACGACATAACGGGTGTCGGACTGGACATCGAGAAAGCCGCGGCCTGCCTGGGACTGGATTTCCAGGATGGCCTCACCCGTGGTGAGGCGGAGCCGCGCGGCCGCCGGTTCGCGGCCTCCAAAGGCGGCCTCCACCGTGACGGCGCTCGAGGTGTTTTGGACGATCTTGAGGGCGTCGAGCGGGTCTAGCGGCGAGAGCAGGGTCCCGGCGTGCCCCAGAGTGGCGTGGCGCTTGAGTCCGCCGGCCATCCTGGAGTAAAGCTCGATGCCGCGCCCCTGTTTTCCCAGGAGGACCGCCAGTTTGTCGTTGAGCAGAAGGGCATCGCCCGCGAAGAGGTGGTTGACGGTATCCTCAGGGACCAGGCGGCATTGGTCTTGCCGGGCGAGAGTTTCAGGCGTCAGCGGCCCAGCCAGGGGTGCGCCGGTATCGAACAGCCGCGCAAACGGAGCATCGTCCTGGGCCGAGGCGGGGCGAGCCGCAAAGGCGGCGACGAGGAGCAGGAGGCAAGCAGCCAGGAGCGCCTTGCGCGGTTTACCGCCGCGCCTTGCGGCCATGATAGTGGGGCAGGGATGTCGCGCGTGTGGGTTTCGAGGGCGAGAGGCCCTCGTGGGAGGCGAGAGGCCCGCCCGACTGCCGGCTGGTTGAAGGGCAGGACTGCGCAACTGGGACCGGGCCTCTGTTCTTGGGGCCGGAGCTTTCATTTCCAATCGGGATACATATCCGAGCCGCCTTCGGTGAGTTTGCTCGGGGCGCCGCCGGTCGCGGGGATGAGGTAGAGTTCCCAAGGCCCTTGCTCGGAGACCCCCTGGCAGAACACGAGGAACTTGCCATCGGGGCTGTAGCGGGCGTAACGCTGCACGCCGCCGAAATAGGTAATCACGCGGTTTTTGGCGCCGTCAGGGTTAAGGGTGCAGATATGGGTCTCGGTTTCATAGACCAGGCGGGTTCCATCCGGGGACCAATGCGGTTCGCAGGCGCCTTGCTGGTCATAGACCTTGGCCGGCTTGCCGCCCGCCGCCGGGACGATGAAGATGCCATTGCCCGCCTCCCATCGGGCAGCGAAGGCAATGGACTTGCCATCGGGGCTCCAGGCCGGGCCGGAGCAATGGGGCCAGTCTGCCGGGCTGAGGAGCTTCTCGGCGCCGGTGGCCAGGTCGCGGGTGAGAATTCGTTCGTTGCGGCGGAGGGCGATTTGCTTGCCCTCGGGCGACCACTCGGCCTGGTCGCCATCGCAAATCCGCTCGACCTTCGAGGTGTCGAGGGCTAGGCGCCAGACTCCGGTCTTGCCGCCGCGCGTGGAAGTGAACAGCACGGTCTTTCCGTCGGGGCGGAACATCGGGTCGACGTCCTGGTCATCGGGGTCCTGGGTGGTGAGTTGCTTGAGGCCCGAGCCGTCGGCCTGGATGAGCCACAGGCGCCAGGCGCCCGACCGGTTGCTGGAGAACACGATTTGCCCGGTCGGCGAGGCCGCCGAGGCGTCGAACTGCAGGAGGAAAAGAACGAGCAAGAGCAAGAGTTTGGCGGCTCTCATTTCAAGAATGCTTCGGGCATACCACCGGCGATTCTCGGCTTGGCACGTCCGCTTTGTCAAAAGATAAACGCCCAGGAAATCCGCGACAGCGGAAGACTATCGCTGCCCGCGGCCGTTGATAAAAAATCCCGTTAATCGCGTTAGTCCTGTCAAGAATCCGCCGCTGGGCATTCTGAGAAGGCACGCCGCAAGGCAGGCGGGACGCCTGCCCCACTAGCGTTGCACCCGCTTGCCTTGGGGCGCCTGGAAAGGGGACTTGCCCGGTCCGGGGCGCTCGGCTAGGGTCTGGCCATGAGCGTAAGATCATCGCTGGCGGTGATGCTGGGCTTTGCCGTGGGCCTTGGAGCAGCGGGCGGCCAGGCAGAACCGCCGAGGGCGGCGCGGTCGGTTCATCTGCACTATCCCGCCCCGGAAGGGGACGTTTTCTACAACGAAATGGTGGTGGAGCAGTCAGTGAGCGGGAGTTACTTCATGG
Source organism: Verrucomicrobiota bacterium (assembly GCA_049518415.1). Lineage (GTDB taxonomy): Bacteria > Verrucomicrobiota > Verrucomicrobiia > Limisphaerales > UBA8199 > CAVQND01. The sequence continues at coordinate 126,357 of JBEKRX010000004.1, read as the reverse complement.
CTTGTGGCTGGGACACGGGCTACTTCGGCATCCAGCAACTGGCGCGGGGCGAGGAGAAGGTGGTGCTTTTCTCGGTTTGGGATCCGACCGGCGGGGACGATCCGAATGCAGTCAAGGCGGCCGACCGGGTGGAGGTGCTGGCGCAAGGCCAGGGGGTGCGCATCCGCCGTTTCGGCGGCGAAGGGACCGGGGCCCAATGCCTGGCGCCCTGCCCGTGGAAGCTGGGTGAGACGAACTGTTTCCTGGTGCAGAGCCAGGTGCAGAGCAATAAGACGGCCTACACTGCCCACCTGTGGCTGGCCTCGAAAAAGGCCTGGTGGAAGCTGGCGACCTTCCGGACCGCTACTGGCGGCCGTCCGCTCCGCGGGTATTATTCGTTCATCGAGGACTTCCGGCGGGACGGCGCCAGCGCGCGGGAAACGCGGCGCGCGCGCTGCGGCAATGGCTGGGTGCGGACAGTGCCGGGGGAGTGGAAGGCGCTGGACAAGGCGCGTTTCACGGCCTCGAACGCCTCCTGGGAATCGCGCGACAACATTGATGCCGGTCTGGCCGGCGGCTGGTTCTACCTGGCTACGGGCGGGGAAATCACCGCCAAAACCAGGCTCCAGTCCCTGCTCCAATTGCCCGCCCCGCCAGCCCAACCCCCCGCCCTCGATTTCCTCGCCCCCGCCGCGCCTGGCCCAGCGCAGCCGGGCCGCAGTCCGGCGCCGACGCCCTGACTTGCGCCCTTGAGGCGTGGGTGCGCGACGCACTGGCGTTGAGATTTGGCGTGCCATGGCGGCTGAATTTGGTTAAATGCCTCCGTGCGGACGGAACAATCACATTCCGAACCCGAGGCGCACGGAGGCGTATTCGCCACGACGCATTGGAGCGTGGTGCTCGCGGCGGGTGATCCGGCTTCGCCCCAAGCGGCAGAGGCCTTGGGGAAACTGTGCCGCACGTACTGGTACCCGCTCTACGTCTATGTGCGACGACGCGGCTACAGCCCGGAGGACGGCCAGGACTTGACCCAGCAGTTCTTCGCGTTGTTCCTCGAAAGGGAGTCCTTCCGCCGGGCCGACCCCGCGCGGGGCAAGTTCCGCACGTTCCTGCTGCATTCGCTGCAGAATTTCCTGGCCAACCATTGGAAGCGCGCTCAGTGCCTCAAGCGGGGTGGAGGAACGGCGTTCCTTTCCCTGGACGACGAAGACGCCGAGCATCGCTATGCGCGTGAACCAGCCACGACGCTCACACCGGAGCGCGCCTACGAGAAGCGGTGGGCCATGACGTTGCTGGAACAGGTGCTGGCGAACCTGCAGCAGGAATACACTCGGGCCGGCCACGGCCGCCTGTTTGAGGAACTGGCGGACCTGCTCTGGGGCAGGGATGCCTCCAGTTCCTATGCCCAAAGGGGCGGGCGCCTGGGTATGACGGAGGGCGCCGTCCGCGGGGCGATGCACCGTTTGCGCGAGCGTTATCGGGAGCGCTTGCGCGCCGAAGTAGCTCACACGGTGGCCGACTTCCGGGAAGTGGACGATGAACTGCGCTACCTGATTGCCGTGGTCGGCCAAAGCGATTAGCCGCCGGTCTTGCCGCGGCATCCGGCGTAACGCCGGGCGTTTTTCGTTGTAGAATGACAATGGTGCTTGAGTCGAAGACTGGACGTTTATGCCTGTCAGCCAAATATGCCGGCGCTGCGGGTCGGAGTTGACCGAATCTACCTCCCGAGGCCTGTGTCCGAGTTGTCTCCTCTGGGAAGGGTTGGCTGATGCAGGTGAGCGGGGGGCCGGGGAGAGCGCAGGGTTGCCGAGCGCCACCGAGCCAGACGCCGTCGAGGGGCCGCGAATGGTCCCCGGCGACTCGTCACTGGCAAAGGGTGCGTCATTCGGCGACTACGAGTTGCTGGAGCAAATTGCGCGCGGTGGGATGGGCGTCGTCTATAAGGCCCGGCAGAAGAGCCTGAACCGGATCGTCGCGCTCAAGATGCTGTTGTTTGGGCCGCAGGCCAGCCCGGAGTTCGTCAAACGCTTTCGCGCCGAGGCCGTCGCTGCCGCCAGTCTCCAACATCCCAACATCGTCGCCATCCACGAAGTCGGAGTCCACGAGGGTCAGCACTTCTTCGTCATGGACTACGTGGCGGGACCGAGCCTGGCCCAACTGGTCGGACACCAGCCCCTGCCCGCGCGGCGCGCGGCCGGCTACCTCAAGACGATTGCCGAGGCGATCCATTACGCGCACCAACGCGGTATCCTGCACCGCGACCTCAAACCGTCCAACGTCCTCATCGATGCCCAGGACCAGCCGCGGGTGACGGACTTCGGACTGGCCAAGCGCTTTGAAGGCGAATCGCAGGTGACGTTTACCGGCCAGGTGCTCGGTTCACCCAGCTACATCCCGCCGGAGCAAGCCTTGGGCAAGCGGGCCAAGGTTTCGCGGCAAAGCGACGTGTACGGCTTGGGGGCGATGCTGTATCACCTCCTGACGGGCCGCCCGCCGTTTCAGGGCGAAACGCTCACCGACACCCTCCAGCAGGTGCTGAACACGGAGCCGGTGGCGCCGCGCTTGTTGAATCCGAGCACCCCGCGCGACCTGGAGACCATCTGCCTCAAGTGCCTGGAGAAGGAGGCCTCGCGCCGATACCAGACCGCCCAGGGACTGGCCGAGGAGTTGGGCCGGTTCCTGGAAGACAAACCCATTCAGGCCCGGCCCGTCAGCGCCGCGGGTAAAGCCTGGAAATGGAGCCGGCGCCGGCCGGCTCTGGCTGGCATGGGCGCGGCCTTGGTCCTGAGCCTTGGACTGGGACTGACGGCCGCGCTCTGGCAGTGGCACCGGGCGGAGGGACAACGGCTGAACGCAGAAGCCAACCAGTTGCGGGCCGAGCAAAATGCCTACGCGGCGGACATGAACCTGGTGCAAGCGGCGCTGGGCAAGGGCGACTTGGGAGGCGCGCTGTACCTGCTGAACGCGCATCACCCTGCCAAGGGCCAGAAAGATCTCCGCGGTTGGGAATGGCGCTACTTCTGGCAACTCTGCCGGAGCGACGAACAATTCCTGCTGCACCGCTACTCCAACTCCGTGGCCGCGCTGGCTTTTTCCTCGGACGGCAAGTGGTTGGCCGTGCGTCGTGAACGCGGGGCGGTCGCCCTCTGGGACATGGGGCTCTGGGGCATGGGGGTGGGGAAGCCGGTGGTCGAATTGCCCGGCAGCGGCTCGCTCAAGGCGCTGGCCTTTTCCGCACAGGGGAACGTCCTCGCTTACGGCAACGTCGCAAGCAACGGCGCACCGGTGGTGAGCCTGTGGAACCTCACCACGCGGCAGGAGCATCAGCTCCCGCATTCCAGCGCGCCAGCCCGCCTGGCGCTGTCTCCCGATGGGACGTTGCTGGCCAGTTGGGCGACCGACGGCATGCTCAGGTTGTGGCAGATCGAATCGCGGCAGGTGATTACGAACGCTCGGCTCTCCAAGCTGGGCGACGACTTCCAAGGACGAATCCTGTTCTCGCCCAACGGTCGCTGGCTGGCGATTGGAGAAACCGACGCTATCCGACTGTGGGAGCGGGCCTCTGGAAAACTGAGGACGATCCCGCTACCCAAGCCCAGCGACTTCGTCACCGCGCTGGCCTTCTCGCCGGACGGGAGACTCCTGGTCGCCGCCTGCAACCAGATTATTCAGGTTTGGGACGTAGCCACGGTCGGGGCTCTGCCGGCGCACAGCGAGGTGCCCCTGATGGGGCCGCCCATCGAGCACACCAGCCGGATCTTGGACCTGGCCGTCGCGCCGGACAACCAGACCCTGGCCACGGCCGGCGTGGACCAGATGGTTCGGCTTTGGGACCTGCGCCGGCGGCAGGAAATCCGCCGCTACCAGGGGAACACGCATGAGGTCTGGGCGGTGGCCTTCTCGCCGGACGGCAAGCACCTCGTCAGTGGGGGCCGGGACGGTTCCGTGCGCTACTGGGACCCGGCGGCAAAGCCTCCGCCACCGCCGTACACGGTTTTGCCGGTGCCCGTCTGGAGTCCCGCCTTTGCGTTCGCGCCCGATGGCCAGCGCTTCATCGCGCTGGACAAAAGGGACGGGTCAGCGTCACTCTGGGAAACCGCCACCGTGCGCCCGTTGGAGAAACTTTCGTTCCTGGGCACGGACAACTCCGCGGTGAAATGGTCGCCGGATGGCCGAACGCTCGCGGTGGGCGACTGGTCCCGGAACCTCAGGGTTTGGGACCTCTCAAGCCGTCGCATGATCACCAACTTCGTCAACGAGGGGGCGTTCGTCGGCACGATCAGGTTTGCCGGCGGGGGTCGCTCACTTTCTTGCGGGCTCGTGGCTCATACCCCCGACGGGCGGCGCAGCTTTAAAGTCTGGAACGTGGCGGACTGGCGCGAGGTCCGCCTGCCCGCAGAGGCTCTCCAAGACCCCAAGTGGGCCGCGGTGTCGCCCGACAACCGCACCTTCGCCGCCTTGGATGCGGACGGAACTGTGGCCTGGTGGGATCTTGCGTCCGGGCGCAGGCTGGCGCGATTTCCGCATCACTTTGCCAGCGTGGATGGCTACATGGCCTTCTCGCCGGATGGCCGGACCCTCGCCGGCGCGGCCACCGAGGGCCTGACCACCCTCTGGGACGTGGCGACTGGCCGGGTCCTGAGGGACATGCGAGGCAATGTCCGGGCGGTCCACGGCGTGGCCTTCTCGCCCGATGGAAAACGATTGCTCAGCGGCGGCGCCGACCCGACCGATGTCGTTCGGCTGATGGACCTGGCCAGCAGACGATACGTCGCCACGCTCCCCGGCGAGCCGGATGACTTCTGGTTTATGGAGATGTCCGCCGACGGCAACACGCTGGCGGCCGTCGGCATGAACGGAACCGCGTTGCTCTGGCGCGCGCCCTCCTGGGCCGAGATCGAGGCCGCCGAGAAAGGACAGGTGGCTCTGTGAATTCCCACAGAAGGCAACGAAGAGAACGAAGGGGAAGGGCTCAATGGCCAACACCGGCCTCCCCTCTTCCTTCGTTATCTTCGTTTCCTTCTGTAAAGTCCGAGTGGGGCGGGCCGTCGGCTTTCACCCTCATCGAGTTGCTGGTCGTCATCGCGATCATTGCCATCCTGGCCGCCCTGCTGTTGCCCGCTTTGGGCAAGGCCAAGGGCACCGCGCTCTCGGTCCAGTGCGGCAGCAATCTCAGACAACTCCAGCTCGCCTGGCAGATTTATGCCCAGGACCACAATGACCGGCTCGTGCCCAACTGGATCACCGGATCGACGGGTGACTGGCGCAGCCTGTGCAGCACCACCAATTCCTGGCTGTCCGGGTCTGCTTTGGCCGACGGCTCGACCGCCGGCCTTCGCCAGGGCGCGCTCTGGCCGTACACCCGAAGCGACGGCGTTTATCGTTGTCCCTCCGACAAATCGCTCTGGCTCTACGGTGGCCGGCTTGCCCCGCGCCCGTTCAACGTCGCCCTGAGCGTGGCCATGAACGGCGGGTTAAACGCCGATACCGGCCCGAGGCTCGACCCGGTGGTGGTGGTCACGCTGGCGGAGATCCGGCGGCCGACCGGCATGTTCACCTTCATGGACAAGGAGGAAGCGAGCATGACCTCAGGGGCTTTCTTTGTGCAACCGCGCCAAAACGATTATTGGTTGACCATTCCGGGAGAGCGTGACCGCCGGCGCGGGGCCAATGCCGCGTTCGCGGACGGGCACGTCGCTTTCAAAAAGTGGCAGTTCCTGGGCCGCAAACGCACGGACTTCCAGACGCCGGTCCGCAATGCACAGGATCGCGCCGATTTGAGGTGGGTGGTGGACGCCCTGTCAGGTGCAAACGGCCAGTGACGGCTCGCCGAATCCCACCGCCTGGAGCGTAGCGCCGCAGGGCCGCAGCCAAATTAGCGCCGACCTCCGAGTCTGCCGGGTCGCGGGTTTCCAAACCCGCTGGGCTGGCACCCGCTTTCCCGGTTCCTTGGTTACCTTCGCTTCCTTCGGTGAAGAATCTCCCGTCTGGTGAGGCCGGGACGGGACGCGCCCAAAACCCATCTCCTCCCCCAAAATCCCCATAACGTTCGCCGCGATTTGTTGTAGAACCACAGTGATGACAGCCCGATGTCCCACCCGTGATGGCCGTGGCCTCCGGACAGAGCCGAGGCCTGAAACGGCGGCGGCCTGCGGTTGGCAGGCTATCAGTTCCAGCAAATCGAAAACTACGAAAACACAAACCCTCATTGCGGGAATCACTTGCCCGAAGACGACGGCCGGGCGTTTAAGAGCCGCCTGCACCAGGAGGTTGCTGCCACTGTTGGTGCTGGCCAAAGAGAAAGGGGCAAAGATATGAAATTACCGTGGTATATGCGGCAAAAACTCCCAGTGGTGCTGATCGCCGGCCTGGGCGGCTTCTTCACCGTGGTGGATCTCGGCTGCGCCCAACCTTGGGCCGCAACCACCGCGCCTATTCTGCCGTGGGCAGCCCTCGCCGCCTCGGCGGATGGCACAAGACTGGTGGCAGCAGGAGCCAGATGGGTATTCTACGGCGTCGGCCCTCCTGCTCCGATTTACGCCTCCACCGATGCCGGCGCAACCTGGACACAGACCGGCGCGCCGAGCAACAATTGGTCTTCCGTCGCTTGTTCGGCCGACGGCGCCAAGTTGGTGGCAGTTGCTACGTCGTTTGGCCGCTTCGGCGGGTCCAGTGGTCTCGGCGATGGCTTGATTTACACCTCGCCGGACTTGGGCGCGACCTGGACACCAACGAGCGCGCCGAGCAACACTTGGTCTTCGGTCGCCTCTTCGGCCGATGGCGCCAGGTTGGTGGCGGTGGCTGCGCCCTACTATGACTGGAATGGTAATCAGCTCCTTGGCGACGGCGCGATTTATAGCTCCCTGGACTCGGGCGCTACTTGGACACGGACCACCGCGCCGAGCAACCATTGGACTTCCGTCGCCTCTTCGGCGGACGGCGCCAGACTGGTGGCGGTGGCTGCGCCTTACTGGTATTCGGATGGGACTAACTGGTATTACGTCGGCGACGGCGCGATTTATGGCTCCCTGGATTCGGGCGCTACCTGGACGCGGACCAGCGCCCCGAGCAACAGTTGGTCTGCGGTCGCCTCTTCGGCGGACGGCGCGAAATTGGTGGCGGTGGCGTCAGCGGACGCCTCCCTTACCGGCCCTGGCCAGATTTACACCTCCAGCAACTCGGGAGCGACTTGGACGCCGACCAGCGCGCCGAGCAATTATTATTGGTACGCCGTCGCCTCTTCAGCGGAAGGCGCCAAATTGGTCGCGGCGGCCGACCAGATTTATACCTCCAGCGACTCCGGGGCGACTTGGACGGCGACCGGCGCGCCCAGCGGGGCCTGGACGGCCATCGTCTCTTCGGCGGATGGCTACCGGGTCGTGGCGGCTGGCAATTGGGTCCCGCTTTGCACCCTGCCATATTCGGGGCCGTGGAGATTGGCCGACGCGCCCGCCAACGACTGGAGGTCGGTTGCCTCTTCGGCGGATGGCACCAAATTGGTCGCGGCGGATTACTCGGCGGGCGCGATTTGGAACTCCAGCAACTCGGGGGTGACCTGGACCCAGACCAGCGCCCCAAGCAATTATTGGTATTCCGTCGCCTCTTCGGCGGATGGCACCAAATTGGTCGCGGTGGCTTACTGGGAGCACGCGATTTACACCTCCAGCAACTCGGGAGCGACCTGGACGCCGACCAGTGCGCCGAGCAACGATTGGCATTCCGTCGCCTGCTCCGCGGACGGAACTAAAGTGGTCGCGGTGACTACGCCAGACCCGAACTATGGCGGTGACGGCTTGGTCTATACCTCCAGCAACTCGGGGGCGAGTTGGACACCGACCACTGCGCCGCGCAACTATTGGCATTCCGTCGCCTGCTCCGCGGACGGCACTAAAGTGGTCGCGGTAGGCGAGCAGATTTATACCTCCAGCGACTCGGGAGCGACCTGGACGCCGACCAGCGCCCCAAGCAACAGTTGGTATTGCGTCGCCTCGTCGGCGGATGGCACCAAATTGGTCGCGGCTTGCTCGGACGGCGCGATTTACACCTCCAGCAACTCGGGGGCGACCTGGACGCCGACCAGCGCGCCCACCAGGTATTGGTATTCCGTCGCCTCTTCGGCCGATGGAACCAAATTGGTGGCGGTGTCTGACGGTTCGTTCTTTTACATCTCGACGAATTCGGGCGCTACCTGGACGCCGGCTGGCGCACCGGCTGCGAGTTCCTGGTACGCCGTCGCCTCTTCGGCCGATGGAAGCAACATCGTGGCCGTAGGTTATCACGCTATCTGCACCCTGCGATGGCCCGCCCCGGCTCCTCCGCTTCCTCCTTCGCCTCAGTTGGCCGTTGGCTTGTCCGGCGCGAGCCTTGGCCTCTCCTGGCTCGTGCCTTCCAGCCGCTTTGTGCTGCAGCAAAACTCCGAATTGGGCTCCACAAACTGGCTGGATGTGCCTACGCCTCCAACGCTGGATTTCACGAATTTGCACCATCGAGTGACGTTACCGCCGTCCTTGGGCAGCAGCTACTTTCGGCTCAAACAGCAGTGATTATGAGAAACACCTGGCGCCCATCCTGCCCGCGCTCGATCCCCATTGCCGGATAGTTGGTTATGGATAGAGGGGCCAACGCGGTGAGCCTGGCTCCGCTCTTCTACCAGGGTCGGTGTGGGGAACTAAGCCATGACAAAACTGGTTCCACAGAAGGCAACGAAGGAAACGAAGCGGGGAAAAGGTCTTCGTTCCCTTCGTTTGCTTCTGTAGGGTTCTCCTGGTTCCCGCCGTTTACCCGTGGTGTAACCTTTCGTCCGTTTTCCTGTAACCTTTCGTCGGTTTTCCCGTTGGAAGGGGTGGAAGCAAAGGCGCGAGTTGCTGGGGCATCGTGCGGCAGCCGCGGGCTCGAACTTCCACGAAACCATGAAAACGACCGTATTTGCACCTGCCAATCTGCGAACACCCTTTCATTCACTCCGGTGTCTGCCCCCGCTGGCCGCCTGGTTCAGTGCGACCGCTCTCGCGCTGGCGCAGCCCGGCATCGCCCAACAGCCGCAGTCGTGTACCAACGTTGTCGGCACGACCGCGATCTTCACGGTCGAGGCCACCGGCACGCTGCCCCTGGCTTACCAGTGGCGGAGGTTGAGCGGCACCTGGTCAGACCTCGCGGGCTGCACGGACACCAACTTGTGGCTGACCAACGTGCAGGCCAGCCACGCCGGGGACTACCGTGTCGTCGTTACGAACCTTGACGGCGCAGCCACCAGCGATGTGGCGCACCTGACGATCCTCGTCCCGCCGCAGATCACGCCCGCAGTCTCGTTCCAGCACCAAGCGGTTCACGTGGGCACGAGCGCTTCGTTTACGGTAACGGCCTCCGGGACGGCGCCCCTCTCATACCAATGGCGGCTGGACGCTCACGACCTCTCAGGTCAGACGAGCAACACCCTCGCCTTCAGCGCCGTCCAACCGGCCGATGAAGGCGACTACACCGTGGTGGTGACGAACGTGGTCGGCGCGGTGACCAGCGAACCGGCCCGGCTTTGGGTCGTGCCTCCTCCGGCGGCCTTTCTCCGGCGTGACTTCACGAATGGGACTTTCCGTTTTCCCTACTACTACTTGATGCCGACGAACTACAACCCGGCCCGCAGTTATCCGCTGGTGTGGTTTTTCCACGGAGCCTACGGGGACGAGAATTTGTTCACCAATCGCGCAGGAGGCCCGCCAGGATGGCTGGGTTATGCAAATTATCCTGCAACGAAGGTGTTCGCCTCCTACCGGCAGCAGGCGACGGACCCAGCGATTGTCGTTTGGCCGACCCTGCGCGCCGGAGATACTCCCTGGCCCATTGGGTACGTGCGGGAGGCGACGAATCTGCTGGATAGCCTGATCGCCAAGTTCAACATTGACACCAACCGGCTGTATGTCGGTGGGGGGTCGGCGGGCTTGCCTGCCGCTTGGGATTTTCTGGGGCTGCGGCGCGGTGTCTTTGCCGGCGCGATGGTTTTGGCAGGCTCGCAGAGCAGCACCCTCGCAAGTTCCCTCAAGGACGTGCCGTTTTGGGCTTTCTGCGCCAGGGATGACGAGTACGGCTTCGTGGGACCTGTACAGTGGCTCGTCCGTAACCTCCGCGTGGCCGGGGGAAACCCCATTTACACTGAATATCAAACTGGCGGACACCTTGGCGGCATCTGGATGGGCATGTCCACGCCGGCGGCGGTGGACTGGTTGGTGGCGCAGCGGCGCGGCGTGGCCCCGACCAACGAGCCGCTCCTCTCGATCACCAGCCCAAGCGAGGGGCCGGTCCATCTGACCGGTGCGACGAACCTCAATCTTGGCGGGCTGGCCGGAGCTTTGGGTCGTGACGTGACCCAATTGACCTGGGAGAACCGGGCCAACAGCAAGACGGGGAACGCCTCGGGCAGCAACCTCTGGAGTGCGACGGGCATCCCCCTCCAAGCCAACAGAACCAACCTCGTCATCGTGACGGCCACGACGACCAGTTGGGCTCCGGCCTACGGCGGCAACACGACCTTCAACGACACGCTCACCGTCATCCAATCGCCGATCCGGGCCACGGTGACGTGGCAGGGAACGAGCGCGCTCCTGAACTGGGCTGGCGGCGGCCCGCCTTACCGTGTGCAATGGGCGCCCGATCTGGCCGCGGGAGACTGGACGGATTTTCTGCCCAACGCCACCCCGCCGGTGACGCTGCCGCTCGCGGGCCAGGCCGGATTCTACCGCATCGTCGGACAATGAGCGAACGGGCCAATGAACCCACAGAAGGCAACGAAGGGAACGAAGCAGGCCCAGAGCAGACGTGGCGCCGATGGCCGGTTCTGAATTCCCTTGGGTATCTTTGTTTCCTTCGGTGAAGTCTGCCTTCACCCTGATCGAGTTGCTGGTAGTGATCGCGATGATTGCGCTGCTGGCGGCGCTGCCAGCGCAATGGTTCTACCGCGCCTGGCAGACGAACGGGCCGAAGCCCGCGCTGGACATGAGCTTCGGCACAGAGATTCCGCTGACCGGGGCGGCCGAATCAGCCCGACCCGCGCTGGATTGATGTGAATGCAGGTGGAAAGAGTTGACCTGATCGGAGCTAAAAACGAGGGCAGCGCAGGTTCCTTAGTTTCCCCACCCGCCCGCCCTCTGACGGCTTTTGACCACCAGAGGGCAGTAGCGGGTGAGGGCGGAGTTCAGTGCCGCCTCTCTTCCCGGCAGGCCATCTTCTCTCTGGTCGCTTGAATATCTTGTTTCCATCGAGGTAACCGGCGAATCTCAATCAGAATGTCGGGGCCCATGCATTGGAGGATCTTCACCCCCAGGCTCCGTTTGCTATGTTGAGGGGCCCAATGGCTGGAGGACCATCATGAGCGCCAATTTCACTGAGAAGTAATTGGGGCGTCAGGCTGGGCGAGACTTGGCAAATAAAAAACCCCGCCATTGCCGTGTAGGACCGCCTCTTTGAACCTGGTTGCGGCATGTGAAACCGGCCGGGCGTTTTCGACTTCCAAAATTAAAGGCATGTCGGCCACCACCTCAGCCTGATGTCTCTTGATCGTTCAACTTCGGGTCAAGGGCTCGAGTCGTTGATCACGAACAGGGCAGGGTTAAACTCAAATCCGTTTTCGCAAAGAGCGCACCAGTCTTTTCTGGTTGTATCATTAACGCAGGTAGTATGACTCGGAGGCGGTCTTGGGACAATCGGGGAAAGGCTGAAAATGGAACCGGGGATTCCCCGAGAGCCGATTCTGCCGCCGTCCACATGCGCTAATGAAAGGTGCGCCCAGCGCTGACATGCTGTGGGCAAAGCTAAACGAAAAGGCCGCCGATGTTTTTGGGGGATGAAGGGTTTTGTACGTGGAAAGGCCCCCAGGTCCAAAAGGAAGGGGGGCGGGAGGGAGGGGATCGGCTCGGGGCTGGTCCGCTACCCTTCAATCATACCAGCAGCAAGGGGATGTGAGCAGCGGGGGTCTCGGATTACGGCGCTTGACATTTTTGCTGCGCCGGAGACCATGGGGCCAGAATGATCGGGGCAAGAACCAACCTGCCAGCATGTAGCAGAGAAAAGAGAAAGGCTGGAAACCGATGAAAACCATCAGCCGCCTTGCGGCAACAGGCTGCCCGAAGACGAGGGCCAGGCGTTTGAGAACTGCCTGGGCGGTGAGGATGTTGGCGTTGCTGATGCTCCTGGCGCTGCCCGCCGTGGCGCAAGCCCAATTCATTTACACGACGAATAACGGCACGATCAGCATGGCGGGATACACTGGTTCAGTCGGCGCACCTGGTGAAGGACGAGAAAGTCAAACCGCAGCAAGTCGCGGTCAAAGTTTTCCGAGCAGGAAGGGCGGCCCGTTTTCTTGCGCCGGAGCGAAAGCACTGGCGATAACTTAAAGCCCGCGCAATGCAAACCATGCGACTCTATCTGATCAATCCCTCCAATCCGCTGGTGAGCAGTGTCAGCGTCAGCGAGAGCCGCTGGAACCGTTACCGGGTGTGGAAACCTCTGAGTCTGATGGTGCTGGCGGCTCTGACACCGCCGGAATGGGAAATTACGATTGTGGACGAGAACCTCGGCGCGCCGGACTACGACTCCATGCCCCGGCCGCATCTGGTGGGCCTCACGGCGTTCACGTCGCAGGCCAACCGTGCGTACCAGGTGGCGACGCACTTCCGGAGTCTGGGGGTGCCGGTCGTCATGGGGGGCATTCACGCCACCATGTGCTTGAAGGAGGTCATGGAACGTGTGGACTCGGTCGTCACAGGGGAAGCTGAGAGCATTTGGAGCCAGGTCCTGAAGGACGCGCGGGGGGGCGGCCTCAAGCCTCAATACGAAGGAGGGCATACCGACATCAATCATTTTGTGCCCGCGCGTCACGATTTGCTTCCGGGAAGATACGCTTTCGGGGCCATCCAGACCACGCGCGGCTGTCCTTTGAACTGCAACTTCTGCAGCGTGACGAGTTTTAACGGCACGCAATACCGGCAGCGGCCCGTGGCGGAGGTCGTGCGCGAATTCCAGGCGATCCCAGAGAAGCGCGTGCTGGTAGTGGACGACAACCTTATTGGCACGCGTCCGGAACACGTTGCCCGGGCCAAGGAGTTGTTCCGCGCCCTGGCTCAAGCGAACCTGCACAAGCAATGGATTGCCCAGGCGACCATCAATTTTGCCGACGACGAAGAACTCCTGGCGTTGGCCGCGAAGGCCGGATGCCGGGGCGTCTTCATTGGTTTTGAATCTCCGACTCCGGCAGGCCTTCGGGAGCTCGGCAAGAAGTTCAACCTGACAAACGGCCGGGATTTCCCCGCCTCGGTGCGGCGCATACAGCGGCACAAGATTCTGGTGGTCGGTTCCTTTATCATTGGCTTGGATATCGACGAACCGGGCATCGGCAAACGAATCGCCGACGCGGCGGGCCGCTACCAGGTGGACACGCTCAACACGCTGTTTCTGACCCCGCTGCCCGGCACGCGCCTGTGGGAGCAAATGAACGCGAAGGAGCGCATTGCCCTCACTAGGTTTCCGGAAGACTGGAAATACTACACGCTGACCTTCCCGGTGGCCCGGTACAAGAATTTCACTCTGGATGGCATCGTTCGGGAGATGATTTCCTGCAACCGCCGCTTCTATTCCCTGGTGCGGATTCTGCGCCGGGTGGGGAGCGCCTTGCGGGAACGCCGCCATGCACTGCTGAGCCTCGTGGGCAATCTTTCTTACCGGCACAACTGCCGTGTGGACTGCAGGACTTACGCGGACTTCCAGCGTCAGCGGCGCCATTTGGGGATGGAGGGCGAAGCAACGCATGCTTTTTTGGCCAGTCCAGCTCCACCTTCAACTGGCCGATTTCCTGGTAGTTCGCGATCCTTGGCGCTGCGGAAAATGTCTTCCTGGCGGTCCCCGCGGTTCAGGATATGACAGATGGCTCCCGCGGATTGAATTCTCAGTTTTCTTGCCCTTGCCCTCAGGCGGCAACGGAAGGAAGGGGTGGTCAAGATAATTAGCACGTTACTGAGAAGCGACCGCTTGTCGTTACGGCCCCTTGTGGACCGCTTGTGGGGCGAACGGTTTGTTACCGTGCTGGAACTGCCGCCCGTCGCGTCGCCTGAAACGGCGGTCAAAGCGGCTATTGCTGCGGAGGTTAAAGAGGGGAGCGGCTGATGCGGGCGGTCGCAGTTCGGGTCTGCATCGGCACGTTTGCCTCATCAAATTCCGATGCTTTTTCAACTAAATCCTCGTAGGGCTCGCGCCGCTCTATCTTTTTCGCCAAACAAATCATCAGGATCAGGCGCACATGAACTTTTGGGGTGGACGCAGTGACATGAATCATTCTTGCAAGCTCCTCCATTTTAGGGAGGATTCCTTTTAACTCGAATCCAATGACCTCGTTCGAGTCGAAGGATTTAAAAACAGTCAATTCGCTGTCAACCCTTTCCGCATAGGACGGCGTGTCCTCGAAATACATCGTCAGTGTATCAGAGTCGGGACAGAGATATGGATTGGGCTTGAACCCTTTCACTGGGCCAACCGAATCCATGAAATCTGTTAGCGATTGCGGCTTGTCCATATCAGTTTTTTGAATCTTTCCTCGTGATTTTCTGGAAACAGGTTATTCCGTGGGTCTGCTTTCTCGAACCGCCAGTCAAAAATCTCAAAAGTTGACATCACAAAAACCAAAAGACCCATTCTTCACCGATAGGAACGTTAACGGTATCGCTAATAAACCGTCGATGCGGCTTTGCAACATAACAATAGCTGTTCTCATGCCCTTCTCGTCCCAATCCCTTAAATATCGCACAGGGTTTGGTGACCGCAAACGGCACGTTCTGGACATTATAAAAGACGTGTGCCGGGCCAGCGTGCGCGCCGGCGGGTTGAGGGGGCCTGTGGCCGCGTATTCCCTCGGGCGGGGAGAGGCCGGGCGAAGCGGCCGCCGAGAGGGCTGCGCCAGGAGCCAAGGAGTGAGGAATGCCGCGTGGTCTGCGGACGCACTTGGGCATTGCCAGCAGGGGGTCTTTGCGGTATAGGAGAGGCATGAAGCGGGGGCGACCAGACAGAGGCTGCCGGGGGGAATATTCGGGGCGTTCGTTGTTAGGCTCAGCGCGCTCCCAAGGCGGCATGTCGCTGATCGAGTTGCTGGTGGTGGTGGGGGTGATCCTCATCCTGACGGTGCTTTATTGGGGTTCGGGGGCCGAAAGCCGGGAACACCGGCAAAGGACAGCCTGCCAGGAAAACCTCAAGCGCATCTATATGGCGTTGGAAATCTATGCGAACGAGCAGGCGGGGAAATTCCCGGTGGTCTCCGGGGCGCGCACGGCGGAGGAGGCGCTGGATGTGCTGGTGCCGCGATACACGATAGACACCCCGGTGTTTGTCTGCCCCGCGAGCAAGGCGGCGCCGCTGCCGGCAGGGGAGTCGTTTCGGAGACGCAAGATCAGCTATGCCTATTACATGGGGCGCCGGGCGGCGGACGCGCAGGAGGTCGTGATGAGCGACCAGCAGGTGGACACGCTGTCCAAGGCGGCGGGCCAGGCCCTGTTTTCCAGCACCGGCCGAGCGCCGGGCAACAACCACCAGGGACATGGCGGCAACCTGCTTTTCGGCGATGGCCACGCGGATTGGAGTCCGCCCCGGGCGCCGGGTTCGCTGGTTTTGACGCAGGGGGTGGTCTTGCTCAATCCATAGGCCTATGAAAATCCAATGCTCATGCGGGGCGAAGTATGAATTCGAGGTGACGGCGGATATGGCGCAAAAGGCGGTGGAATTCGTTTGCCCGGCGTGCGGTCTGGACTCCTCGGCGTTCGTGACCGGGCTGGTGCGCCAGGAGCTGGGCCAGGCCCCAGCCGCCGGCTCGGGGCCGGCGGCGCAGGGAGCGCCCGCCCCCGTTGGGCGGCCCGGCGCGCGCCTGGGGCTGCCGAGCGCCGAAAGCGGCCAGCCTGAGAGGGCGCCGCCGTTGGAGGAGCAGCGGCGACGCTGCGCCAGGCATCGGACGGAATGGGCCGTCGGGCAGTGTTGCATCTGCTCGAAACCGATCTGCCGCAGGTGCATGGAACTGTTTGGCTACGTTTGCGGACCGCACTGCAAAGCGAAAGCGGAGGCCAACGGCATCGAGGTTCCGGCGTATGCGGGGCTGAAGTCGGCCGTCCAGGCGCGGCTGTGGCGTAAGACGGGCCGGATTGCGACGGCGATTGGCCTGGCGGCAGTGGCGGTCTTGGGATTCTGGTTCTGGTATGCGTGGATTGGTTCAAAGCCGAGGGTTGCCTTTTCCATTCGTTTCGCGGAGGCGGCTTATTCCGGGCAGTCGGCGTTTGCCGGGCCGGGCCAAATCGTTTTCCTGCACGGCGGGCTGCTGGCGCGGCACGACCTCAAGGCCAATAAAGAAATCTGGTCGCGCCAGTTGCTCGATGAGAAGGAGCTGGACGCGGCCGTGGCGAGGGAAAGGAAAGAAATGGAGGCGGCGGTCGAGCGGGCCAGCCAGACGGATCCCGACCACGTCCCCAGAATGCCGTCGCCCGACCGGCTGAAACTCGGTGTGGAGAAGGCGGCGGCGGCGGCCCTGGACCTGCGCGTCCGCGGCCAGAATATCTGGGTGGTATCGCCTGGCAAACTGGTCCGCTACGACTGGGAGACAGGGCGGCCAGAGAAGGAGGTGGCGCTTGCGCCCGGGGCGGGGGGAATAATCGGGTGCGGGGACGAATTGCTGCTGATGGGAGAAGCCGGGGGCGACGAACCATGCGTGACGCGCATCAACTTGGCGACCTGCGAGTCGCGCCGGGAAACGCTGGGCGGGGTGCTGGCAAGCAATGTCGTGGCCGCGGCCCCTGGAGGCCGCGGGAGCGGGTTGGCCGGGCTGCCGGTGGGGGTGCCGGGAAAAGATGCGGGCAAAGCGATGGACCCGGGCAAGGTCGCCCAGCAGGCGCAACACATGTCGTTGCCAGCCAGGATCGCCCTGCCGGCGGTGTTGTCGAGCAGCCGGGCGCAGGAACGTGCCCTGGCTGAAATGAGCGAGGCGCCGGCGCGGGCGGCGGCAAACAGCCCGGCTGCCCCCGGCCAGAGCGTATCATTGGTTCCCACCAAAGACGGCATTCTCCAGTTGTCCGCGCGGCTGGTCGAGCGCAAGGTCGTCACGCGGAGCGCGATGAAAGCCGCGCCGGCCAAATCGGCCCTGGACGGCAACTTGAGCATAGCGAAGACGACCGAGGCGTCCAACGAGATCCTCAACGACATGCAACGCTCGCGCGGCAGCGACGTCGTCCAGGAGGATGAGAGCCGATACCTGGTCAAGGTGGAGGGGGCGGAGGGGAAGGAGGGGTGGAGCGGAGAAGTCATTGGGGCGCCGGCGCTCTTGCCGCTGGAGACGGTGAACGTGGTGGCGGCGAACAAGACGCTGGTGGTGTTGGACAAGGCCAACCGGAAGCTATGGCAAGCCACGCTGAGCTACAACCTCAACCCCGAGCTGGGCGGCGGCGAGAACGGGCCTGGACTGTATGGCCAGGGCCCTTGTGTGGAACACAAGGGCGGGCTTTACGTCATCGATCAAGGGGCGCTGACCGCCTTCGAGCTGGCGACCGGCAACGTGCGGTGGCGCCTGCCCGCGGTCGGCATCGCCGGTGTGTTCTTCGACGAGCAGGACAACATTTACGTGAACTCGAGCACCGCCAGTCTGGATGCCGTGAAGTACTCGCGTCAGATTGATATTTCTCAAAAGACTCAGGCGGTCGTACTGAAGATCGATTCGCGCACGGGCAAGACCCTTTGGCAGGAGCAGCCGGGCGGCATGCTGAGCTACGTGTCCGGCAAGTTCGTCTATGCTGTGCAGTCCTACATGCCCGAGGAGCCGGATGAAGACGGACCGGCCCCGGTCGAGACGGGGTTCGAGACGCCGCCCTATTTGCGGATCAAGCGGCTCAATGCCCGGACCGGTCACGAGATGTGGGAGCACTTCGAGCAGCGGGCGCCACTGGATGTGCAATTCGACAAGAACCGCATCCGGCTGGTGTTCAAGAAAGAGGTTGAGGTGCTGAAGTTCGTGGCGTTTTAGCCGCCTCTATGCAATCGGAGGGCAGAGGTGGAGGTCTGCGGGAAGGTGGGTAGGGCCGTTTTCCGTGCTGTGGATGTTCGGGCAGAGTTGGTTGGATGGCAGGCGGGACGCCTGCCCCACTGCACTTCCTTGCTCCCTGCTGTGGATGTACGGGCAGAGCTGGAGGTCTGCGCTCCGCCCCGGGACTGCCGGCGTTTTTCTGTGAACTCAATCCGCTGCTGGCGAGAAAAAACGGTGTCCGTCGGCGTGCATCGGTGGTAAGAGTCTTAGAGCGTTATGGAATACGAAGCGGTGATCGGACTGGAAACGCACGTGCAGTTGAAGACGAAGTCGAAGATGTGGTGCGGGTGCGCCAATGAGTTCGGCGCGCCGCCGAACAGCAAGGTGTGCCCGGTTTGCCTGGGCTTGCCCGGGGTGCTGCCGGTGGCCAACGAGGAGGCGCTGCGGCTGACGGCGCTGACCGGGTATCTCCTGAACTGCCAGGTGTCGCGGTGCGCCAAGTTTGACCGGAAGAATTACTTCTATCCGGACATGCCCAAGAACTATCAGATCACCCAGTACGAACAGCCTTCGACGGTGGGCGGCTGGGTGGAATTCGAGTTCAACGGGGGCCAGGCGCGGGTGCGCATCACGCGCGCCCACCTGGAGGAGGACGTGGGCAAGAACTTCCATTTCGAGCGGCAGAGCGGGGTGGATTTCAACCGCGCCGGCGTGCCGCTGCTGGAGATTGTGTCCGAGCCGGAGCTCAGCGGCGCGGACATGGCATACGAGTATCTGAACGCGCTGAAGGACATCCTGGTGTATGGCGGGGTAAGCGATTGCGACATGGAAAAGGGCATGGTGCGGTGCGACGTGAACGTGAGCGTGCGGCCCAAAGGGCAGCAGGCGCTGGGCGCGAAAATCGAGATCAAGAACATGAACAGCTTCAGCGGAGTCCGCAAGGCGCTGGCCTACGAGATCGCGCGGCAGGTGGCGGTGCTGGAGCAGGGCGGCAAGCTGAGCCAGTCGACGCGCCGCTGGGACGATGTGGCCGGCGTGACGGAGGAAATGCGCAGCAAGGAATACGCCCACGACTACCGCTATTTCCCCGAGCCGGACCTGATGCCGTTTGAGCCGACGGAAGCCTGGCTGGGGGCAGTGCGGCGGCGGATGGTGGAACTGCCGCTGGCGCGCAAGCGGCGGTTCATGCGGGATTACCAGTTGCCCGCCTCGGACGCCCAGGCGTTCGTGTGGGACGCGCCGCTGGGCGATTATTTCGAGGGGATCGCCCGGCAGGCGAAGAATCCGAAGGCGGCCGCCAATTGGGTGATCAACAATCTGCGGGCGAAGATGGCGGAAGCGAAGACCACCCTGGCCGAGCTGAAGTTCCAGCCGTCAGCGATTCTGGAATTAGTTGAGTTGGTGGATAGCGCGAAGATCAGCAGCCGGATAGCGCAAGAGGTCTTCACGGAAACCTTTGCCACGGGGGAGGCGCCCGGCAGGCTGGTCGAGCGGAAGGGATTGGCGCAAGTGAGCGACGCCGGCGCCCTGGAAAAGCTGTGCGAGCAGGCCATCGCGGCCAATCCCGGCCCGGCCAGCGACTACCGCGCCGGCAAAGCCGCCGCTCTGAACTTCCTCAAGGGCCAGGTCATGAAGGTGAGCAAGGGCAAGGCCAACCCGGGTCTGGTGGGAGAGATACTCGAGCGCAAGCTCAAGGGCTAAGCCGTAACAATTCAATTGAACAGAAGAGAACCAAGAAAACAAAGGCCCGAAGACGGGGAGATTCAAGGCCGGAATTCCCCTTAATCGAGTCGCTGTTTGGGGAGCGCACGCCGCCCACCTGCCACCGCAAGAAATCGGGTTGCGGTTGCGGCGCGCTGAGCGAAATTAGGGGCAGAGATGAAGGGAATTATGTTATGGTCGCTGGGCCTGGCGCTGAGCGGCACGGTTGGGGGCCTGGCCCAAAGCAAGACGATGAACAACTCGACCAATGCCACCGACATCGCCGTGCTGGGCGGCGGGTGTTTCTGGTGCACGGAAGCCGTGTTTAAAATGCTGCCTGGCGTCAAGTCGGTGACGAGCGGTTACGCCGGGGGGACGAAGGAAGAGCCGACTTACAAGGAGGTGTGTTCCGGTCTGACGGGCCAAGCCGAGGTGATCCAGGTTGAGTTCGACCCCAAGGTGATTTCTTACGAGAAGCTGCTGGAGACTTTCTGGCAGGCGCATGACCCGACCACGCTCAACCGCCAGGGTCCGGATGAGGGCAGCCAATACCGGTCGCTCATCCTCTACCGGGACGCGGCCCAGAAAGCAGCGGCGGAGAAATCCAAGGCGCAGGCGCAGAAGGGATTTCGCGGTGTGATTGTGACCCAAATCCAGCCGTTGACGCACTTCTACAAGGCAGAGGGCTACCACCAGGATTTTTACCGGAACAACCGGCACCACCCGTACTGCCGGGCGGTCATCCAGCCGAAGGTGGAGAAGATGGAGAAGCAATTGCAGGCCGCCCACGATTGAAAGTGCGAAGGCATCGGAGTGTCGCAACGCAATGGGGAGCGGCGCGAGGCACCGAAGGCCGCAGGGGCGGCGGGGGCGTCCGCGCTGGAGAGGCGCACGCAAAAAGGGCGGCCGTTTGGGGGCCGCCGCTGGGAGAAAGCAGCGGGGGTCAGAGGCCTTTGCTGATGATGAACTTGAGGAGGTCGGCCACGCGGCAGCTATAGCCCCACTCATTGTCGTACCAGCTCACGAGCTTGAAGAAGCGCGGGTTGAGCTGGATGCCGGAGCCTTGGTCGAAGATGGAAGAGGCCTGGCTGTGGATGAAGTCGGAACTGACGACTTCGTCTTCGGTGTATTCGAGGATGCCGGCGAGATAGGACTGGCTGGCTTTTTTCATGGCGGCGCAGATGGCGGCGTAGCTGGTGTCCTGGACGGTGCGGACGGTGAGGTCCACGACGGAGACGGTCGGGGTAGGGACGCGGAAGGCCATGCCGGTGAGCTTGCCTTTGAGTTCGGGGAGCACCAGGCCGACGGCCTTGGCGGCGCCGGTGGTGGAAGGAATGAGGTTGAGGGCGGCGGTGCGCCCCCCCTTCCAGTCCTTCTTGCTTGGGCCGTCGACGGTCTTCTGGGTGGCGGTGTAAGAGTGGATGGTGGTCATGAGGCCCTCTTGGACGCCGAAGCCTTCTTTGAGGAGGACATAGACCAGCGGGGCGAGGCAGTTGGTCGTGCAGGAGGCGTTCGAGAGGATGTGGTGCTGCCTGGGGTCGTACTTGCCTTCATTGACGCCCATCACGATGGTGGGACAATCGCCCTTGGCCGGGGCCGTGATGATCACCTTCCTGGCGCCGGCAGCCAGGTGGCCCTTGGCCTTCTCGACCTCGGTGAACAGACCGGTGGATTCGATCACCACGTCCACACCCAATTGTCTCCAGGGTAACTGGGAGGGGTCTTTGGCGACAACCACCAGCATTTTCTGGCCGTCGACGACCAGCACGTCGTCGTCCGGCTTGTCGGGAGCGGACTTCTCCGAGGCGATGGCGCCCTTGAACCGGCCCTGGGTCGAGTCGTACTTGAGGAGATAGCCCAGGTTGTCGGCCGGCACGATATCGCCGACGGCGACGACCTGGAGGTCTTTGCCCACCAAACCTTGCTCGACCATCGCCCGGAAGGCCAGGCGACCAATGCGGCCGAACCCGTTGATTGCGACTTTTACCGCCATAATTCAATTTCGATTCAGTTCACTTTGGTTTTCAAACCAAGTTTGACCGTGCATCTTAATGGCGGAAGCCGGCGGGTCAACGAAGAAAAGTCGCAGCGCGTGTGCAAAAAGAAGTGCCGCCCGCCTTTGGAGGCACGCGGAGGCGGCTGACTAATTGATTGCCCGGGCGATGGCGTTCCACCACAGGTCGTGCAAGTCGGCCACTTCGCAACGCAAGCTGCCGCCGGGGGCCTGGATACACAGGGCCGTGCCGCCGACGGCGCCGATGAGAGCGGCGGGGACGCCGAGAATCTTTGCCTGGGCCAGGACCTTGGGGGCGTGGATGGCGGCCACGGAGATGAGGATGCGGCCCTGGGATTCGCCGAAGAGCAGGGCATCGAGGCGGGCGGGGGCAGGGCCTGGCGCGGCCGGCGCCGGTGCGGGCAGATTGGGGGCAGCCGGCAGGGCGGCAGGGAGGTTGAGCTGGGCACCAATGAGGCGCGGGGTGGCGCGGGCGAGTTGTTGGGAGATGCAGCATTCGGCCAGGGCGACGGCGAGGCCGCCGTCGCTGCAATCATGGGCGCTCTTGACGGCGCCGGAGTGGATGAAGGCCCGGAGGGCGAGGTGCAGTTCCTTTTCCTTTTCGAGGTCGCACCTGGGCGGCGTGCCGGTCTTCAAGCCGTGAACGAGTTGCAGATAGGCCGAGCCGCCCAGCCCAAGCAAGGGGTCGCTGGGGTCCAGCGGGTCGCCCAGCAGAATGATGGCGTCGCCTTCGTCTTTGAACCATTGGGTGGTAATGTGCTCGGCTCTTTCGATGAGGCCGACCATGGCGACGGTGGGGGTCGGGTCAATGGGGCCGCGGGGGCTTTGGTTGTAAAGGCTGACGTTGCCGCCGGTGACCGGCGCCTGGAAGGCGCGGCAAGCTTCGGCCAGGCCGCGGACGGCTTCGCGCAATTGCCAGGAGGTCTCGGGGTTGTGGGGGTTGCCGAAGTTGAGGTTGTCCGTGGTGGCGAGCGGGGCGGCGCCGGCGCAGGCGAGGTTCCGGGCCGCCTCGGCGGCGGCGAGCTTGCCGCCTTCATAGGGGTCGAGATAGACGTAGGCGGCGTTGCCATCCACGGTGAGGGCGATGAATTTTTCCGGGAAAGCGGGGCAGGGGTCTCGCCCTGGAATAGCCGGAGGGGAATCAGCGTTGGCGGGGAGGGCGCCCCGGCTGGCAGGCAGGAGGGCTGCCGCACTGCCATTGTCTTTGACTGGCGGCAGCGAATCTTCCTTGATGCGGAGCACGGCAGCATCGGAGCCCGGGCAGACCACGGTGCCGTCGCGCACCATCTGATCGTATTGGCGATAGACCCAGTTTTTGGAGGCAATGGTTGGCCAAGCGAGGAGGGTCTTGAGGTCGCGGGCGGGGTCCGGCGTATCGGGCAGGCCGGCCAGGGTGAAGGCGCGCACGGCTTTGAGATACGCCGGCTCGCGGCATTCAGGCTGATAGACGGGGGCCTCGTCGGCCAGCTTTTTTGCCGGGATGTCGGCCACGACCTGGCCGTGGTGGCGGACGACCATGCGGGCGGTGTCGGTCACGCGCCCAATCTCGGCCCAGGGCAGGTCCCATTTGTCGAAAATCCGCTTTACTTCGTTCTCGCGGCCCTTCTGGACGATGATCAACATGCGCTCCTGGGACTCGCTGAGCATGATTTCATAAGGCGTCATGTTGGGGGCGCGCTGGGGCACCTGGGCGAGGTCGATCTCGATGCCCGTGCCGGCGCGGGCGGCGGTCTCGCAAGTCGAGCAGGTCAGGCCGGCCGCCCCCATGTCCTGGATGCCGGCGACGGCGCCGGTGGCCAGGAGTTCGAGGCAGGCCTCGCAGACGAGCTTTTCCATGAAGGGATCGCCCACCTGGACGGCGCCGCGCTGCAACTCGGCGGATTGCTCGGTCAAATCCTGGGAGGCGAAGGCGGCCCCAGCCAGGCCGTCGCGGCCGGTGGCGGGGCCGACGTAGAAGACCGGGTTGCCCGGGCCGCAGGCCCGGCCGCGCACGATCTGGTGGTGGCGCAGGGCGCCGAGGCAAAAGGCGTTGACCAGCGGATTGCCTTCGTAGGACTTGTCGAAATAGACCTCGCCGGCAATGGTGGGAATGCCGAAGCAGTTGCCGTAGTGGGCAATGCCCGCCACGACGCCACTGAAAAGGCGGCGGTTATTGGTGAGTGGCGATTGGCGATTGGTGACTGGTGATTGGTGATCGGCAATCGGCGATTCAGGGCGCGGGGCGTCCTCGGTAATCGGGCCAAAGCGGAGGGAATTCATCGAGCAAATCGGCCGGGCGCCCATGGTGAAGATGTCGCGGATGATGCCGCCGACGCCGGTAGCGGCGCCCTGGAAGGGCTCGACGGCGCTGGGGTGATTATGCGACTCGATCTTGAAGGCGATGGCCAGCCCGTCGCCAATATCAATGATGCCGGCGTTTTCCTCGCCGGCGCCGACGAGGATTTTCGGGGACTTGGTCGGGAAGGTCTTGAGCAGCAGGCGGCTGTTCTTGTAGGAGCAATGCTCGCTCCACATCACCGAGAAGATGCCCAGCTCGGTGTAGGTGGGTTCACGGCCGAGGATGGCCTTGAGCTTGTCGTATTCGTCGGGGGTGAGGTTGTGCGCCCGCACCAAGTCCGGGGTAATGGCTGGGTCTGTCATGGACATGCAAGATCAGGTTTTCAGGTTACGCTTCACCTTTCACCATGGCCTTCTCTTCAGGCGTCAGGCCGTATAGCTCATAGACACGCTCGTCAATCTCACGGTCCAGTTGCGCGATCTCGGCCTCCACGGCCGCCAGGTCGGCGCTCCCGGCTTCCTTGGCCACCGCTGCCATCAAGTCACGGATGGCGCGCAGATTGTCGTCGGGGCGGGGGCTGAAATAAACGAGCGGCTCGAGGCTGTTGGCCAGCAGCGGGTAAATCGGCTCCGGCTTCCTGCCCTTGGTCCATTTCTTCTGGCGCGAGTGCTCCTCCAGGAACTGTCGCCAGCAGGCATAGACGAATTGCCGGAGTGATTCGTCTTCGAATTCCAGGCGCAGCACTGGCGTCAACTGCGGTTGGCTTTGAGCATTGGGAGCAACCCCGGCCTGAAGGGTGATTTGCTTGCCCGCCGACTCGAGGCGGATCGAGTGGACGAATCCCTCGCGTTGCACGTCGTCCAGGAAGATTTCACGTTGCAGTGCGGCAGCGAAATCCTTCTGCAGGTAATGCGCGAGATTGCAGGGGGTGCGCTCGGAGTGCCGGACGGCGTGGCGAAGTGCCGGGGTAAGGTGGTAGAACTGCTGCCGGCAATCGAGCATTCGGGAGACGTGGGCAATAAGCTCGTTTCTTATCCGAAACAGGGCCTTGTTACTCTCTTGCACCCAGTTGACCGGCAACTGCTCCAGACTGAAAGCGGTCACCTGTGGGAATGACGTTTTGAAATCCGCGAACATTGTCCGCCAGAAGAACGCGGTGAGGCGCGAGTTCAGAATCCCCAGAAGATAGAGTTCGTCCTCGAGAGTTGGCGCGCGGATGGTGAATAGGTTGGCGGTGACTGCGACTGGACGCCGGAGGAGGGTCGCGGTTGGGCCGTGCCCAATCTGCCGGATCACAATTTTGTGCGGGGCCAGATGCACCTCCGGCTCCCAGCAGCCGCCGGCAGTTTCCGGGCGTTCAAAGAGGACGAAATGTGAGGGTGGCGCTGCGTAGTAACGGAGAACGTCCTCGCCTTCGATTATCGGCACGTGCGAGCCGGTCTTTTTCGTCTCCGCAATAAATCGCCGGCGATCACCCGTTACCAGGCCCCGGTTGATCCTGGCGAGCGCCTTCAATGGAGTGAACTCAGTTTGCAGACGCCCGATCAAATCGGCGTTCTCCTCATTGAGCAGAATATTCCATACGCAACCAGGGGTTTGCAAAAACCTCGACTGCTCGATGCGCGAGTAAGCAAGGCCGGCGCGGGGAATCGTTTCGTCAAATTGAGAAGTTGCCAGGACTTGGTGGCCGGCCCGCGCCTTCTCATTCTCCTCTCTCCTCAGGGTGAGAATCGTCGTGTGCACATCGGCGTCCGGAAACACCTGCTCGCCGCAGACCGAAATATGTTCGACGCAGCATCGCTCGGCCAGCCAGCGCCGGAGGCTTGCGGCATAGACATTGTTCAGGATTGAGGTCGGGACGATGTGCCCCACAGCTCCGCCCTGCCTGACCAGAGATACGTCGCGCTGGAGAAAGAGGTGGAACAAGTCGATTTTGAATTCAACACCGGCGAAATGTTGGCGCAGATAGCTCAGGACATCCTCGCCTGTATTGTGCGGTTGCAACATACGGTAAGGCGGATTGCCGATGACCACGTCAAACCCGCCGCGCTGCATGATAGCGGGGAACTCCTTTTGCCAGTCAAGTGCTGTGCGGCCCGCCACGGCGGGGTCGCTGATGAGGGAGTTGCCGTGCCGGAGGTTCATCCCCAAGTTGGGCAGGAGATTCAAGGGCCCGTCGCCACGCCGCTTGCGCCGCAGCCGGTCGAGGAAGCGGTCACGGCTCAGGGCCATGTAGCGGAGCCAGAGGCTGAGCTTGGCCATTTCCACGGCTTGGGCGTCCAGGTCCACCCCGAAGATGTTTTCCGCCAGCACGTGTCGCGGAACATCCAGGACTTCCTCTGCCACTACGAAGTCGGCGTCAAAGAGCGTCCCGCCACTGTTGCGCTCCTTTTTATGCCGGCGGCATTCCTGGTTGTACTGGTCATAAGCCCTCACCAGCGCGTCGAAAGCCCGCAGGAGGAACGAGCCGGAACCCATGGCCGGGTCGAGCACTTTAATCTGCTGCAATTCCCGGATTTTGGCGAGGGCCGCCTTGTAGTTTTTGTAGCCCAGCAGGGAGCCGGCCTGGGCGAGGATCGGCTTGATCTTATCGCCGAGCGTGTGCTCCACGATATAGTCCACGATGTATTGCGGGGTGTAATAGACGCCCTCCTTCTTGCGCAGCTCGTCGGTATCTTCGATCACAATGCGGCCGCCGTCCCGGAGGAGTTTGTGGGCGAGGAACCGCTCATAGACCGCCCCCAGCACATCTTGCGACATGCGGCTGAAGTCGTAGCTGTAGAGATGACGGAAGGGGGTCAACTCGCCCTCTTGGGAATCGAAGCCGCACTGGGCCGCCAACTCGGGCGCGAGCGGCGCGTGACCCACCACCGCCGCCAGCACGATATTATCCATGTCCAGTTCGTCGCACAGGAGCGGCACCGTGAAGAGCTCCGTGTTGAAGTCATTCTTGATCTCACGGAACAGCGTCTCGCGCAGTACTTCGGCGAAGGTCTTGTCGGCCCGGGCATAAAGGGCGTCGTAGTGGGCGAAAGTGCGGGCGAGTTTGTTGTAATCGACCAGCCGGTGCGTTTCCAGCATGCGGCAGAAGATGAAGCGGTCCAGAAGCTGCTGGCTGGCCAGGGTGATGGCGTCCAGGGAACGGGCCTGGTTGCGGAAGGCGAAACCGTTGGCCAGGAGCGAGCGCCACTTTTTGAGGTCAACCAGGAACTGCCGGCCCAGACCTGGCTTGAGTTGCTCGTCGTAAAGCTCGTCGATGCGGCCGGCCGCGAGGTTGTCGAGGGCCAGCAATTCCCAGAACTGCTCGCGCCGCGCCCAAAGGTCCTCGAGCGCGAAGGAAAAAGATGGGGCCACCTCATTGACGCGGATGAAATGGAACTGGGCAAGGTTGGTGAGGAGTATCCATTTCACCGGGTGCTCCATCCTGGCGATTTCGGGGCTGAGCCGGTAATTCTGCAAGTAGCGCAAGACCTGCTGGCGGTGCTTGTCCAAAAGGCTGGTCTTGGGGCAATCGTGCAGGCTTTTGGCCTCGACGAAGATCAGCGGGCGCTCCGATTTGAGCAGGTAATCCACCGAGTCGCCGAGTATCCTGTACTCGCGGACGTAGTTGGATTCAGAGGCGAAACCCAGGGCGTGGAAGAGAGGTTCCAACAAAAGTTGTTTGGTCGCCTCTTCCGGCTCTTGGCCGCCGAAGCCGCAAATGCGCAACCGCTTCGCCTCGGCCACGATCGTGTCGAGCTTGGCGAAAAACTGCTGTTTCATGGGAAAGGGGTCAGAAAACAGAAACGGGTCAAAAGCAGGAACGGGTCAGAGAGGACTGATGGGGCATTCCGCATGACCGGATCATTCTTTGGTGCAGCTTCATAGCGTGTGGGCGGGGTTTGTGTCGAGCGCCTGGATGATGCTCTCAAAAACCAGCCGGCCGTCGGCGCCGCCGAGGATGGGTTCGCTGGCGCGTTCGGGGTGGGGCATCAGGCCGGCGACGTTCCGGGCCTGGTTGCAGAGGCCGGCGATGTTGTCGAGGGAGCCGTTCGGGTTGGCGGCGGGGGTGGGTTCGCCCTGGGCATTGACGTAACGCCAGAGGATTTGGTTGTTGGCCTTGAGCCGGGCGAGCGTTTCCTCGTCGGCGAAATAGCAACCTTCCCCGTGGGCAATCGGCAGGCGCAGGAGTTGGCCGGCGGGGATGCGGTTGGTAAAGGGGGAGTCGGCGGTGGCAGTCTTGAGGAAGATGGGTTCGCAGCGGAATTGGAGGGAGCGATTGCGGATCAGGGCGCCAGGCAGCAGGCCGGCTTCGCAGAGGATTTGGAAGCCGTTGCAGATGCCGAGCACCAGCCCGCCGTTGGCGGCAAAGGTCTGGACCGCCTGCATCACCGGGCTGAAGCGGGCGATGGCGCCGGTGCGCAGATAGTCGCCATAGCTGAAGCCGCCGGGCACAATCACCGCCTCGGCCCCGCCGAGGGAATGCTCCTTATGCCACAAGAGCCGGGCCGCCTGGCCGAGCACGTTGCGCAGGACGTGCACCACGTCCTGGTCGCAATTCGAGCCTGGAAACTGGAGCACAGCGAAATGCATAAGTTGTCAACGTATCAAGTTGTCAGGCTCTCGATTAAAGGCTGCCCTGCTGACATAACCGCGTCGCTATTCGATTTCAAACCTGTAATCCTCGATGACCGGGTTGCTGAGGATTTTGTGGCAGGCCTCGTTGATTTGCCGCCGGGCCGCCTCCTGGTCGTCGCCCGCCAGTTCGACTTCCAGGTATTTGCCGACGTGGACGGCGCCGATGCCGGCGTAGCCCATCTGCGTGAGGGCGCTTTGCACGGTCTTGCCTTGGGGATCAACCACCGCTTTCTTGGGCGTAATTACAATCTTGGCTTTCATATCGGAACAGGACTTCCGGTCGCGTGTCCGCTAGCACAGTGGAACAGCGGCGGGCCGGACGCCAGCAGTTTTTTAGCACTGGCGGAAGAGAGCGAAGGCGGGAAGGGCTGGTTGGTATGGAGTCTTAGGCAAGCTCAGGCCTCAGGCCGGCGAGCCGCGATTGGCGCAGTTCGAGCGGCTGGGGCGGGGCCTGGGGAGGGCAAGACGAACACGGACGGGCAGGGACCGACACGGACCGACACGGACGGACACGGGCGGGCAGGGACAGACAGGTTGCCGCAGTTGGAGCGGGTGGTTAGCGGGCCTGGCGGACGCGGATGGTGTAGCGCACGGCTTGGTCGTTCATGGAAACGAACGTGACCCCTTGCTGGGCGTTTTCGTCGAGGAACAGGTTTTGGAAGGGGGAGCTGTCGAGGACAAAGCCCTGGGCGTCTTTGAATTCGCAGTTAACCTGGACCTGGATGCGGCGGTTTTCGCGGTTGCGGACATTGGCGGCGACCTGGAGGCGGCCATCGGGCAAGCGCTGGGGTTCGAGGCCGTCGCAGGTGACCGAGTGCTGGGTGGGTTCGTCGAAGAGCACGAAGCTCGAGCTGTCTTCCAGGTTGTTAACCATCGTGTTCCTTGGGGCGTAAGCGCCGTGGTCGCTGGCGCAGCCGGAGAACAGGGCCAAAGCCGGGAGGAGCAGGACGAGAGCGGGGAGATTCTTTTTCATAAATTTTGGGGGGTTGAGGATTGGTCGCTAACAAAAATGACCTTGTCTTTGCCGTCGGCGGGCACGTTGAAGGTGATGGTCTTGGTCAAGTGCGGCATGAGGCGGCCGCCGGGATCGAAGAACTCGACGGTGGCCAGGTGGGGGCCGGGCGGGAGGGGCAAACTGGCAAAGCTGAGGTAATGGGGCAGGTTGTCCCAGGCGCGGACATCGGCCTGGGGTGTGGTGGCGGAGGAGATAAGCTTGCTGATGACGCCGGCGGCGATCAAGCCGGCGCCGACCTCGTTCATGGTCGCGTCGCGGCCGCGCCCGGCCAGCAAGGTGTCCGCGCCGCCCAGGATGGCGACGTCGCCGGCGACATCGGTCGAGGTTTTGAAGACGGCCTTGTTGCCCAGGATGTGGTCCATGACCCGGCCGCCGCGGGTCATGGCCTGGAAACCGACGTCATCGGTGGGCGCGACCGGGACCTGGAGGGTTTCGAGCTTGAGTTCCGCCGAGCGGACGGGTGAAGGCGAGACCTGGAAGCAGAGCTTTTCGGCGTACTGGCCGGAGGCGTATTTGGCGGGGCCGGGGCCGAACTCGAGGAAGAACAGGACATTGGCTTTGGGATCGTAGGGCGGGAGCTTGAGGCCCTTGGCGTTGGCCTGGGCCCGGTTGAAGGCGTCGGCGCCGTCGCCGCCGAGTTTGGTGGTGGCCAGCCCATCCAGGTAATCGGGTAGGACCCAGTCGCCGGCGTATTCGCGGTTTTCGGTGTCGCTGTCCTCGATTTCGGCGCTGCGGAAGCAGGCCCGGGCGTTGTCGGGTTCGCCGTCCATCCAATAGAGGATGCCGCGATAGATGTAGGCCATGGAGCGCTCGTAGGGTTCGCCGAGGAAGGTCTTTTTCGATTCGGCCTGGAAGAGGCTGCGGGCTTTGCGGGCGTTGGGGTCCGGGCCGAAAATGCCCTGGAGCCGAGTGAGGGCGTCGTCCAGGCATTGTTTGGCGAGGACGAAGTTGGGCTGGCGCATGGCGGCGGCGGCGGTGCGGTATTGCCAGAGCAGCTTGTCGCGGGGCGGGCCGTGGGCAATGGCATCGGGGCCGTCGGCCATCAGGTTTCCGGTGAGCACGACGGTTTGCGTGGGTTCGGTGGCGCAACCGGCCAGGGCCAGGCAGAGGGCCGCCAGGGCAAACGAGCAGGACGGCTTCATTCTCTCACTGAAGGGCTGCCAACCGTCGGGTTTAGCGATAGGCGGCATCCTCGAGGCCCTGCTTCTTGATTTCCGCCTGGTCCATCCACACTTTTTCGCTCGTGCGCGCGTCGTCGAGCTCGAAGGTGTAGAGGACATAATCGCTGGTGCCGGCCCCGGTGCGGGTGGTCATGCTCTGCAACTTGCCGGTGAGGAAAAAGTCCGCGCCCTTGAACTCGACAATCCTCGGGTCGGCGCTGGCGGTGACCTGGCCGGCGAGTTTGAGTTGGCGTTCCTTCTCCAGGGCGGCCATCCGCTCGCGGGCCAGGAAGACGACCTTGCCCTGCGCTTTGCTGGACAATTGCGCCTCGATGCGCGTGAGGAAGATTTCTTTGTTGATGGGAAAGCGGGTCTCGTTGACGACCGGGTCCAGCACGATGCGCGGCACGCCCTGGGCATTGGCGATTTGCGGAATGGCCAGGATGCTGCGGGCCATCTTGTCGGTGACCGCCACGAGGTCCTGGGATTCGATGCCGGTGCCGGCGACGAAGCCGCGTTCGTCGGCCCGCATTTCGGTCACGGGGACGCCGGAGGGGTTTTTGACGCCCGAGGCGCAGCCGGAGATAAGCCCCGCGAGGGCCAGTGCCGCCAAAGGAGTACGATATTGGGAGAAGTCCATAGATTGATTTGAGTTCCTAGTGTTCAAAGGGAAGGGAGCAGGCGGCGGCCGGACCGCCGCCGAGCGAAGCCGGGCAAAAGCCCTGCCCCGGCGGCGCTGACAGCGCGTCGGCAGCCAATCTTCCCGGCCCGGATCGCTTCATGGTCATTCAACGGGATATTTGACGTTCCAGTGCCGGCTTTATTCGGCCAGGCACTCCTTTACGGAGGGCATTTGGGAGGGTCGCCGAATGCGCCGCAACCGGAAATGAGCGGGAGTTTTCCGGGCGGGGGTGAGCATCAGCGCGGTAATTGATGGCGAGCCTTTCGAGGTAATTGAGGGAATTGCACCGAAGCCAGGAAAGTGGGCGGAGGGCGGGTTGGGTTGCTCGCGAATGCCCCTCGGCCTCGACGGTTTGGGAGCGGCTATTGCAGGGAGCAGCCCTCGGCGGGACCGGGGAAGCCCTCGGCTGCGCCGAGGAGACCGAAAAAGCGTTGTGCTGAGCTGTGCCATTCTCTTTGAACCGCGGCCCGGCCAGTTTTTTGGCAAAAATGGCCAATGTAGCCAATGCAGCCAATGTGGCCAATGCAGTGTTCCGCTCGGTTGCGGCATTTGCTGCACTGCCGTGCTTCTCTGGCCTGGTTTATTTGCTGCTAATTCTCTTGCTTTGGACGCATCGGGAAAGGGGGTCCGGACAGCAACGGCAGGGCCAGAAAACGCTTTCGAGATAATTGAGGGACCACGGGGGCCGTCCCTAACGGACCGTGAGGAAAGAGGGTCTCAACTTCAGAGGCTGAAGTGGCGAGCCCCCCGTGCGGTGAAGGTTCATTTCGGAGCGGCTTGGAGGGCAACTTCAGGGTCGATGCGCTTGAGGGCGAGCCTGATGGCGGCCTGGAGGTCCTTGTCCGGAATCTTCAATAACTGGAGCAGCTTTGGCGCCGCGGCCTTGGAGCGGGGGCCGAATAAGCCCAAGGCCTCAGCGGCCGCTTCGGGCACACCCTCCTGTGGGTCGTCCAGGCAAGCGATCAGGAGCGGGATGACTGTGTCCGGCTGGCCCTGGAGCTGACCCAAGGCCCTGGCGGCGGCAGGGCGCACGGCAGGGTCATTGCCTTTGAGCGCCTTGATGAGGTCCGGAATGGTTTGCCGGGCGCCAGGGCCGATGGTCCCGAGTGAGTTGGCGGCCCAGGCGCGGCGGCTGCCGGCGCGTGGGAAATAGATTTGAACTCCGGGCAGGGAGTTTAATTCTTCAATCAGGGCGAGCCTGAGAGGTGAATCGTTGGTGTCATGGAACATCGTCCTGGCAAGCTGGGGAATGATTTCTGTGTCCAGAACCAGCCGGGTTTGATTGCTCAGCGCGGCTGCCGGGCTGTTCATTTGGCCGACCCAGTAGTAGAGGGTTTTTCCCTGATAAAGGGTCTCGCGCTCGCCCAGCGTGTGAATCAGCAGCCACACTGCGCCGGCGAGCAGGGCCAGGCCGACGGCCACACCGATGAGTATCCTCTTCAAACGGGCGAGCATGGGCCGAGGCTACGCCGGCAAGCGGACGGAGCCAAGAAAAACCGCTATTTGGGTCGGTTGGCTTTAATTCCAATTCGCGTTGGAATAACCGTCACGAGGCGGGAGCGGAGTCACCGCCGGGGTTTGGCTCGGCTCGGCGGCTGGGGAGTTTGGCATCAAGCGACCAGCGCCCGGCGCCCATAATCAGAAGAAAGACGAGGCCCAGCCACATGGAGAAGTCGGTGCGGGCCTCGTGAACCATGCTGAGGAAGCCGTAGCGGGCGAGCTTGGGGAGGGTGAACCCCCAAAAGCCGTGGCCGAGCAGGAGGGGGATTTTGGTGGAGATAATGGCGACGGAAATGTTGAAGAGGAGGGGAAGGGCGGCAAGGCGGGTGAGCAGTCCGAGCAGGATGAGGGCGCCGCAAATGGTTTCGACACCGCCCACGAATGGGCCCAGGGTAGCGGGGGCAGGGATGCCGATTTTGGCGAACCGGCCGGCGGCCAGTTCATCCGGGTAAAGGAATTTGAGGAGGCCTTCGACAAGGAAGACGCCGCCGACCATGAGACGGATTAAGGCGACGGCCAAGCTGGTGGTTTCAGGTCCGGGTTGGTTGGGAGGTTTGTTCATGGTTGATTGCTGGATAAGGCCGAGGCCCGCTGCTGGCGTCCAGGTCTGGCGCCGCTCACTTTCAGGGCCCCGGCGCGGGCGGACACGGACGAACACGGACAGACACGGACGAACACGGACAGACACGGAGTCCAGCGCCGCTCACTTTCACGGTCTCGGCGCGGGGAAAGATTCTGCGGCAGCGCTCTACGGCCATCAAGCAAAGAGTAGCCGGGGAGGTCGCGGCCGGCCGGGCGTTGGCGGCGGCCGAAGAGGCTGAGGCTCTGGCCGGGGGGCCGGCTGTTAGCGTGCCTTGGGCCCTGGCAGGCGGGACGCCTGCCCCACTATGCCGTGGCTCTGGGCGGGGGCGGGCTGCTAGCGTGCCTTGCGCCTGCCGGAGATGTCAGACCAGTCTGAGCTGGCGGTGTAGCGCCAGCGGCCCTTGAAAGAGTTGCGGTCAGGTGAGAGGGTCAGTTCCAGGTCGCCGTTGATTTTGTCGGTTTCCTTCCAGTCGGCAGTCAGGAGGATGTTCGTGGGGCTGGAGGAGGGGAAAATCCGGCCCCCTGCACGTGCGGAAGAGTAGAAGATATCGAGGCCAGTTCCGCGGTCGTAGACCCTCACCTGTCCGAAGTGGTCAACCTGCCAAGAGCCTGCCCAGGGGCTCGGGGGCGCCGACGGTTTCGGCTTGTCCAGCTCGCCCATATCGCGCTCGTAAATTGCCCGGAGAGTCTTGTCCTGATCCAAGTCCGTGAGCAGGGTGGGGTTGGTGCCGAGGACCTCGGCGACGCCGTCCTGGCGCCAGCGGCCAAAGGTGTAGCCGAGGGGAGGCTCCGGGGCAGTCAGTTCGACCTTGGCGCCATAGGGGTAACGGAGCTCCAAAGGGGAAGGGCCGCCGCTCTTGCGCTCTTGGTCAGGGGGTTCGGCGCGAAGGAAGCGGCTGGAGGGGGCAGGGAGGTTTTCACAAACGACCTTCAAGACATGGGGCGTGGCGCCAAAGGGACCCAAGAGGTGCCACTGGCCGTCGGCGAAGAGCTCCCTCAGGCCCATGGCCTGTGGTCGAGGGATGGCGCCCCTGGGCGAAGGAGCAACCGGAACAACGGCGGGCGCACGCGGGGTGCCGCGGCGAACAATACCATACCTGCGCTCAAAAGCGTCCGCGGCCTGCGCCTGGGCCCGGGAGTCGGGGGCGGTCTGGGTTTGGGCTGGGGGCGGCGCCGCTGCCGGAGGCCGGTAAGAGTGAGAAAAGCGGTCAGTGAACCCGGTGTCGGTCAAGTCGAGCCTGAGCCGCCAATGGTTATCGTCCTGCGGTTCCAGGAGGCCTGTGCCGCTGGCTGAGAGGTAGGTCCAGTCGAGGGGAATCGCCTTGCGGCCGGGGGGCCTGGGGGTGATG
The DNA here is from genome assembly GCA_049518415.1 of Verrucomicrobiota bacterium. Classification (GTDB taxonomy): domain Bacteria; phylum Verrucomicrobiota; class Verrucomicrobiia; order Limisphaerales; family UBA8199; genus CAVQND01. Next base: position 91,455 of record JBEKRX010000004.1, on the reverse strand, counting down.
GCGCCCATCAACCGTGGGGCGGCCCGGCGCGGGTGGAAGCTGGCGCTTTGGAGGGCTTTGCCGGTGACCACGAATTCCAGGAGATCGAGTTGGTCGGTTTCCCATCTGCCAGCCAGTCGCTCGGCCGAGATTGGGAGGAGCGGGCGGTGGTTGGTGAGGCGGTAGTAGCGGAGTTCGTTGGCCGGGCTGAGGGCGACGTAGAAAGTGCCATCCGGGCGCATCACGATGGAGCATTTGGCCGGGGCCTGGCCCAGGTTTGAGCGGATGTCCAGGTTCAAGGTTCGGCCAGAGACGTGGCTGCTGGTGAGGTCGTATTCGACGCGGCCGGCGGCAGCCAGGGCTACGGCCGTCCCGTGCAGTGCGCCGGCGCCGTCGCTGTAAAGTTCGAGTTTTTGGAGGCCTCCGCCGGCAGGTTGCCAAATGCCCTCCAGTTCGGCGAGCGGGATGAGGACATTAGTTTTGATGATGGGGGTCGGCGGCTCGTCAGCGAGGGCCAAGAGGTATTTGCCCTCGCGGTCCTTGGTTAAGGTGGCCTGGGTGGCGCGCGGGCCGACTGAAGGCTCAAGGCGGAACTGGTTGGCTGAGCGGCGGGAGAGCCGGAACACGGTGGCGGTCAGGTCGCCATCGCCCTGAGCGCGATAGAGCCTCCCATCGGCCTGTGCCCGATTGGGCAGCGCCAGTTCGCCGCCGGGCTCGGGCATGAGGTCCAGGTCCAAGTCCGGTTTGTCTTCGAGGCGCCAGGCGCCGGCGAGTTCGTTGGGGTCGATCCACGGGGCGAAAGCCAGGCCTTGGATGTTTTGAGGCAGCCGGAGGCGGATGAGTTGCCAGGTGTTCTGGCGCAGTTGCAGCACAAGCTGCAGGCGCGGCACGGCCAGGCGCAGTTCCCAGGGCTGGTTCGGAAAGTAGTTGGGAGTTACCAACTCGCACTCGAGGGCGACATCCTTCAAAGTCACGGAGAACTCCGAAAGCGAGTCGAAGAAAGCGCGGCCTAAAGAGCGATAGGAGGCCCGGGTGACGGTCACCAGCGGCCTCGACCCGCCCGAGGGCGAAGGGCCAAGGGTGGACAAGCTCAGGTCCGCCTGCTCCTGGCTCTGCGGGAACGCCCTCGAGCCGGCGGGGCCCAACAACCGGAGCAACCCATCGGCATCCTTGAGATAGTCTTGGGCGATTTGCTCGAGGAAGGCAGGTTCAGACACCTGGGCCAGAGGCGGGGCCGGGTTCTGGTTGCTGTGGTCTTCGAGCTTGAGGCGCTGAGCCAACTCGTTCGGCAGGGTCGTAGTCAGGGCGGCAAAGTCGATGCGTTTGGCAAGCACGTCAGCCCGGCCGTCTTTGATGGCGCGGCCGAGGGAATAAACCACGTAGCAGGGGTAAAGGGCGTAGGCCAGGGCTGCCAGGAGCGCCAGGACGGCCCACTTGGCCCAGCGCCACCTCGAGTGGGCTGGAGGCGGGGGCGGCGGGGGCGGGGATAGGGTGTCTTGGGCATCGGTTGGTTCGGCTTGATCGGGAGAAGGGGCGGCCGGGGTTTGTGGCGGGGGCGGGGGGAGGACTGGCTCCGGCTCAGGCGGAGCAACAGCCGAGGCGGGGGCCACAGGCGGCAGAGCGCGAGCGCCGCGCCAGGCATAGGCGTTGAGGAGCGCACCTGCCGCAAAGGCCAGACAGGCAAGGTTGAAACCAGGTTCCGTCGTGACCTCGAAAAAGGTCTCCATCCCTTTCTGGTCAGACAGGCCTTCCAGGCCCTGGGGCAGGTTGGGGCGGTCGCTGGATGCCGGCGGAGGGCGGCCGGCCTCGTTTCTCAGGAGCAGAAGAAAAACCAGTCCGCCGACTCCGGCGGCGGCCATTAGGGCGGGATTGGCCTTTGCTTTTCGGAGTCCCAGGACAGTGCCGGCCAAGGCACAGGCCAAGGCCAGGATGGCAAAGGTGTCGGCCGGCAGGCGTTGGGCTTCGGCCTTTCCAGCCAAGGCTTCTGCCGGGGCGACGGTGGTGCCGGTAACCAGTTGCACACCACTCAAGGTGAAGCGCATGAGCTTGGGGTCTTGCTTGCAGGAGATGGTGAAAAAGGGCATCAGGAAGCACAGACCGGCGATGATGAAAGGGGCCGCCCCGTAGCGGGATAACTTTGCCAAAAGGAGAGGAGTGTTCACAGGCACATTGCGTCAATAAGCCTTATGGAATTAGAATCATGGGGCTGCCCTTCCGGTCGAAGGCCGGGTCCGCAGGTTCGCCAGAGCGGGGGGCGTGGGTTTGAAGGAGTCATAGCCGCACAGGAATTCGAGCAACGACGCGCCCCACCCCGGGGCTCATAGGGGGAATTTCCCAGGCCATTTTTGGCCGTACAGGGTCTCGAGCAACCAAGGCGCCACCACCTTTACCAGCCAGCAGGCGGTCACCACGATGATGGGAACAGACAAGGCGGCAGGCTGCTCCGGCAGGTTGCTGAGGCCGCGGCAACCGCCATAGAGGATGAGAAACGTCAATGGCGCCAGCGCGACCATTAGCGTCACCACCACCGCTGGATTGCCCTGCCCCAGGAAGCCGAAGGCCAGAACCGATGCGGCCAGCGGCAACAGCCCCGCTCCCGCCAGGAAGAAGTCTTTCCCCAAGGCGCCCTGACCGCGAAAGAGCTTGCGGGCGAGGGTGATGGCAAGGGCAAAACAGACCAGGCAGGTGGCGGTGACCGTGGCCGCCGGGAGCAAGAACTTGGTAAGCCCGCCCTTCTCCGCTGCGCTCACGGCCTGGTTTACGCCCAATACCAGGCAGAGGGCGGAGGCAGCAGCGAAGATCACGCCCACTTGACCTGCGGTTTTGTCGTCCAGGTTGGCGCCCGCGGACTGGACGCCTTGCACGGGGCTGCGGGCAATGGCGCAGAAAGCGGCCCAGGCGGCAGCCCAGACGTTTGGTTCGGCCAGGAGTGCTTTCACCGGCCGCCATTCCGTGTCCCCCTCGCCACAGGCCATCGTTTCCGTGGTGATCACGTTCTCTCGAACCAGGCCGGCCAGTTCCCTGAGCGTGTGGGGGCCTTGCGGTTCATTCTCGCTGTCGAGGTAGTAGTAGTTTTTCATAGTGCGCTTGGTGCAACTTTTTGTTCGAGGGAGTCCGCCGTCATAAAATGTGCGCCCTTTGCGCTCCGAAGACCGGCTTAATTCCAATTCGCGTTGGAATTAGTTAACCGCCGGCCTGCCGCAAGAGTCAACTCTTTTCGGATTTTATTATCGCTTGACCCTGGCGAAAGGGGGGCGGCAAGATCGCCCGCGTGAAAGCAACTCAGCCGCCCGGGCCGACGGGGCCACTGTTGGCCACCAGTAAGCCAAACTCCTGGTGGGCCAAGCCGCAGCCGACCATCTCTCATCTCTGCTGCCGCCTTCCGGCTTCCGGACTCCGCCCTTACTTAGGAGCGAGGCGGCTGATGCCCTGCATAACGGCGGGTCTGATGGTATCGTGGTTGGGCTGGGCTGGTCTGGCCGGCGCGGCGGATGGGGGCGAGCCAATCAAAGGACCAAACGCCGAGTGGCAACTGGCGAACAAGGCCATTGCGTGGCACTGGCGCCTGGCCGAGGGCAAACCAAGTACTGGGAGGCGTAAATTCGATGACGTATTCGGCGGTCCTTTTTGGCGCAGACTTCGTTGCTCGCACCTCATCCCGACAGGTCGGGACGGATATGCTCGGTGCTCGCGCCTCGTCTGCGCCAAAAATGCCTCGCCGCCTGCGTCACCGTATTTACGCTTCCCAGTACTAAGCGCGCGGTTGGAGGACCGGCTGAATCACCAAACCCTTGAATTGCCGGGCGAGGCCTTCCGGGTGGTCCTGGGCGACGGAACGGTGCTCAAGACTTCGGATTTCACGCTGGCGGGGCCACCCAAAATGGAGCCGGTCAGGCCGGAACCGGGGTCGGCTACGCTGGCGCGGCGCCGCGGCGGGCGCCAATTGGTTGCCAAATTCAGCGGGCCGGGCGGCAAGCTCTTGGCTGAGTGGCGGGTCATTCTGCGGAAGGGTTCGGGCTGGGTGCGCGAAGAATTGAGCCTCCGCGCCGGGGGCCAGGATGTGGTGGTCAAGGAGATCGTCCTTTTTCAACAGACGGTGCCGGGCGCCAAGACGGTGGGCACGGTGGACGGTTCGCCAGTGGTGGCCGGGACCTTTTTCATGGGTTACGAGCATCCGATGGCGCGCAACCGCGTGGACCAGCGCCAGGTGGTCACGTGCGGCCTCGAGCGGGAGGCGGTCTTGGAGCGTGGGGAAGTGCTGACGCAAAGCTGCGTGCTGGGCACGGTGCCGCGGGGGCAGTTGCGGCGAGGATTCCTGGCCTATCTGGAACGGGAACGGGCCCATCCGTATCGGCCTTTTCTGCACTACAATTCGTGGTACGACATTGCCTGGGGCAGCCGGAAGTTTAACGAAGCAGAAAGCCTCGACGCGATCGCGCAGTTTGGCCGCGAGCTGACGCAAAAGCGCGGGGTGCGTTTGGATTGCTTCCTGTTCGACGACGGCTGGGACGACAACCGGACGCTGTGGCAATTCCACAGCGGTTTCCCGAGGGGATTCACCCCGCTGGCCGCCGCCGCCGCCCGGTGGCACTCAGCCCTCGGGGTGTGGCTCTCACCATTCGGCGGGTATGGGGCCGCGCGCGAACAACGACTGGCCTGCGCCTCGGGGCAAGGCTACGAAACCAACGCGAGCGGCTTTTCGCTGGCCGGGCCAAAGTATTACCGGCGCTTCCATGACCTGTGCCTGGAGATGGTGCGCAATTACGGCGTCAACCAGTTCAAGTTCGATGGCCTGGCGGCAGCCGGGCGGGCCGCCGGCCAGGGCCTGACGCGTGACGGGGACGCCATGCTGCGGCTCATTGCCGAGTTGCGCGCCGCCCGCCCGGACCTTTACGTCAACCAAACCACCGGCACGTGGCCTTCCCCGTTCTGGCTGCTGTATGTGGACTCGACCTGGCGCGGGGGCGACGACTTCAATTTTTATGGCAAAGGGCCATACCGCCAGCAGTGGCTGACCTACCGCGACATGGAGACATACCGCCGGGTGGTCCAGGGCGGGCCGCTCTATCCCCTGAACTCGCTCATGATTCATGGCCCCCTCTACGCCGTCCACGCCGAGCACCTCGACCAAGCCGGCGACCAGGAGTTTGCCGACGAACTCCATGATTACTTCGGGTCCGGCACGCAATTGCAGGAGTTGTACCTCACGCCGCGTCTGCTCAACCGCCAGAACTGGGACGACCTCGCCGAAGCCGCCCAATGGTCGCGCGCCAACGCGGACGTGCTGGTGGACAGCCATTGGGTCGGCGGCGATCCAGGCAAAGGGCAAGTCTATGGGTGGGCCTCGTGGTCGCCGCGCAAGGGCATCCTGGTCCTGCGCAACCCCGACGAGCATCCGGGCACGTTGACGGCGGCACTCCGGGACCTGTTCGAACTGCCCGCCGACGCGGCCTCCCGCTACACCCTGCACAGCCCCTGGAAGCAGGCCCGGCAGGCTCCCTTGCTAAAACTCGAGGCCGGCCAGCCTCACACATTTAGCCTTCAGCCGTTCGATGTGTTGGTCCTGGAAAGCCGATGAATCATCCGCCAGGACTGGCCTCGCATCCCGTTGCCAGACTCCAAGTATAAGTTAGCGGCTATGTGGGGGGTGGGGCTGTGAGCAGCAAGGCCCGGCGGAGCCGGGCCTGAGCAATGTCAATTGGGCGGATGAGCGATCAATAACGATCATGGTCGCGGTGGCGGCCGCCGCCGTGACCGGAGAATCCGCGCCGGCCGCCGCCCCCGCCGGCGGGTCGGTCCTCGCGGGGCCGGGCGATGTTGACCGTGAGGGTGCGGCCATCCATCTCCTTGCCATGCAAGGCAGCGATTGCTTTCTGGGCCTCCTCTGGCGAGCCCATGGTGACGAAGGCAAAGCCGCGCGGCCTGCCGGTGGCGCGGTCCATCATCAGGTTGGCCTCGATCACGGTGCCGTGGGCCGCAAAGGCATCCTGGAGGTCATTTTCCGTGGTCTTGAAGGAGAGGTTTCCAACAAACAGTTTTTCACTCATGAACAATATCCGTATCCTGGATTGGGGCTTGCTTTCTCCTGACTGTTCCCGGCTATCGGGTTTCAAATCATCACCGAACATGGTTCGCCTGAAGATTTACCAGGCCCTGAGACTGACAAAGCCGTGTACCAGACACGGTGAACAGTGGCAGTTTTCAGAGGAAAAGCAAGCTCTAATTGGCGGTTTTCGAGGGGGGCGATCACCCCGGGCCGGGCTAGGCGAGCGGGAAGGGGTAAGTGTCTGCGGGGTCGAAACGGGCGGGGGAGAACTCGATGGCTTGGCCGGGGGCGGCGGTGAGCAGGGCGTGGGCGACCCCGCAGCGGATGAGGGCGAGGTCACCGGAGCGCAAGGGCAGCGAGTGGCGGGTTCCGTTGAGGAGGTCCTGGACCAGGAGGGAGAGCTCGCCCTGGATGATGTAAAGCAGTTCCTCTTTGAGCTTGTGGTAATGATTGCCGCGGAGGCGGCCCGGGCGAAGCTCGACAAAGGCCATGTAGCGAATCGGCTTATCGGCATCGTAGAACTGGGCCAGTTCGCCCTGGGGCAGGAGCAGGCGCCTGAGGGCAGGGGCGTCAGCAGCCAGCGGCGGCGGCAGGACCGGCAGCGACTGCTTGAGGACCTTGCCGGCCAGATAGCTCAGTTGAGACATATAGCGGCGGTCAAAAGTATTGCGACATCGCCGCGCTGCGAAAGGGGAAATTGGCAATTGGCAATTGGCAAGCTCAAGGCGTCTCAATTTCGGCGAGTTCCGCCTGGGTCAACCGGAATTGGGCAGCGCCGAGGATGCCTTCGACCTGGGCGGCGCTCCGCGCGCCGACAATGGCGCCGGTGACAGCCGGCTGGCGGAGGGTCCAGGCGATGGCGGTTTCGGCGGGCGAGCGTTGATGGCGGGCGGCCACTGTGCGCAAGCGCTCGACCAGGGCGAGATTTTTCGACAACTTCGGTTCCTGGAACTCCGGGTTGCGGCTACGCCAATCATCGGGCGGGAGAGCGGCGGCGCGCGCACGGGTCATGGCGCCGGTGAGCAGTCCCGAGGCCATCGGGGAATAAACGATAACGCCGATGCCCTCCCGCTGGCAGAAGGGCAGCAACTGGGCTTCAGCCTCACGCCGGACCAGGGAATAGGGCGGTTGCAGGGACGTGATCGGGGCGATGCGGTGGGCCTTCTTGAGTTCTTCGAGGCTGAAATTCGAGACGCCGATCCAGCGGACTTTGCCCTCGGCCTGGAGTTCAGCCAGTGTGGTCCAACCCTCTTCGGTCTCGGCGCCATCGCCGGCCGGCCAATGGATCTGGTAAAGGTCCAGGACGTCCACTCCCAGGCGGCGCAGGCTGTGCTCACACTCAGAGCGGATTGACTTTGCCCGGAGCGAATAAGCGATCTCTCGCCGGTCATTCCACACCATCCCGCATTTGGTGAGCACGCAGGGCCGCGGGCCGGACCAATCGCGGAGAGCCTGGGCCACCAGTTTTTCCGAATGGCCCAGGCCGTAAACGGCGGCCGTGTCGATCCAGTTGATGCCCAATTCGAGCGCCCGGCGGATGGCGGCCAAGGACTGCCGATCGTCCTGCGCCCCCCAGCCGTACTGCCAGCCGGCCCCGCCGATGGCCCAGGCGCCAAAGCCAAGAGTGGTGATTTGGAGGTCCGAATTGCCCAGTTTTCTGGTTTGCATAGATGCCTTTGGCGCGCGGTGCGGCGCGCCGGTTTCAGACAGGAATAGCAGGTTTGCGCTGGTTTGGCTAGTCCAGGGCGTGCCGGGCGGGCGCCTGCCCCCCGCGGCGATTTGCCGGGCTGGCCCGGCGGCGCGCGGGCGGGCGGGGCAGAATTCTCCTTGAAATCTCGCCATTTCGCGGCGACATTCGCATTCGTTTTGAGTTCTGGAATTCGGCTGCGGGCTCCTGAATACTGGCAAGCACATGAAACGAACGCATCATTGCAACGAATTGCGGCCGGCCCATATCGGCCAAACCGTCACGCTGGCCGGCTGGGTGCACTCCCGGCGGGACCTGGGCGGGGTGATCTTCCTGGACGTGCGCGACCGCGAGGGGCGCACCCAGACGGTCTTCAATCCCTCGGGCTTGCCGAAGGAGGTATTCGAGCAGGCCGCCGCCCTGCGGAGCGAGTGCGTGGTGAGCATCACGGGCAAAGTCCGCCCCCGGCCCGCCGGGACCAACAACCCCAAAATCCCCACGGGCGAAATCGAAGTGGCGGCCTCGGGGCTGGAATTGTTGAACTATGCCGAGGTGTTGCCCTTCCCGGTGGACGACCCGGAAGCGGCGGCCAAAGTGAATGAGGAGTTGCGGCTCAAGCACCGCTACCTGGATCTGCGCCGGCCCGAGATGGCGCGCAACCTGCGGCTGCGCAGCAAGCTGGCCACCGCCACGCGGATGTTCATGGACGAGCAGGGCTTCCTGGAGGTCGAAACGCCGACCCTGTTCAAGTCCACGCCCGAGGGCGCCCGCGAGTTTCTGGTGCCCAGCCGGTTGAGCCCGGGCCAGTTCTACGCCCTGCCGCAGTCGCCGCAGCAGTTCAAGCAGATCCTCATGGTGGCGGGCATCGAGAAGTACTTCCAGCTCGCCCGGTGCTACCGGGACGAGGACCTGCGGGCCGACCGTCAGCCGGAGTTCACGCAGATAGACCTCGAGATGTCGTTCATCGAGCGGGAGGACCTTTACCAGCTCGTCGAGGGGCTGCTGGAGCGGCTGTGGAAAGTGGCGCTGGACGTGGAGGTGCGGAGGCCCTTCAAGCGGATGGCGTTCCGGGAGGCCATCGAGCGCTTCGGCAGTGACAAACCGGACACGCGCTTCGGCATGGAACTGGCAGATTTGACCGAAGAATTCCGCGGCAGCGGCTTCAAGCTGTTCAGCGGCGCCGTGGCCAACCACGGGGTGGTCAAGGCCCTCAATGCCAAGGGCTTGGCCGGCGCCAGCCAGGGCCAGGTGGAGGCCATGACCGAAGTTGCCAGGAGCTTCGGCGCCAAGGGACTGGCTTACATCAAAGTGGAGGGCGGCGAATGGAAATCGCCCATCGTGAAGTTCTTCAGCGAGGCGGAAAAGGCGGCGCTGGCTGAGAAGCTGGGCATCGAGGCAGGGGATTTAATCCTGTTCGCCGCCGAGCAGTGGCTGACCGCCTGCGAAATCCTCGGCAAGCTTCGGCTCTATTGCGCCGACCTGCTGCGCGGGCAGGGCAAACTGAATATTCCCGCCGACCGCTTCGATTTCCTGTGGGTGGTGGATTTCCCGCTGCTGAGCTTCGACAAAGAGCAGAACCGATGGTACTCGACCCACCACCCGTTCACGGCGCCGGTGGCGGAAGATATTGCGCTGCTCAAGACCGAGCCGAGGAAGGTCCGCGGCCAGCACTACGACGTCGTCGTCAACGGCGTCGAGTTGGGCGGGGGGTCGATCCGTATCCACCAGCCGGAGGTGCAGAAGACGGTATTTGAGGAGGTCCTGCAGATTCCGCCGGAGGAGACCAAGCTGCGTTTTGGCTATATGCTGGAGGCCTTCCGCTACGGCGCCCCGCCGCATGGGGGCATCGCCCTGGGGTTCGACCGGCTGGTGGCCATCCTGTGCGGCACGCCCAGCATCCGGGACGTGATTGCCTTCCCGAAGACGGCCAAAGGCACCTGCCTGATGACCGAGTCGCCTTCGCCGGTCTCGGGGCGCCAGTTGCGCGAGCTGCACATTGAGGTGGAAGGGGCGAAGCAGGAGTAGGCTGCGGTCCGAAGTCATGCAAGGCATCGAGGCGATGGATGATGGCTCCTTACCGCCTGACCATCGCGTTGCCCAGCAGTTCGGCTTGGAATCCCGGCGGGACCTGCCCGTCACGCGCGTAGAGGAAGAGCGCCGCCTGGAAGATAGATTGCAAAGCCGATTGGACCAGGGCGAGCACGATCAGGTAAAGCCCCGCCAAGGCGATGCACGCCGCCAGCGCCGCCATGTTCCCCGAAAAAACTCCCAGCCAGACTCCGAGCACAATCGACGCCACCGCCGGGAGGCTGAGCAGGAAGAAAATCAGCCCGAAGCTGAAATTGCCGACCACCTGTTCGCCCCAGGTTTTCTTGAGGAGGAGCGTCGATTTTTTCAAGGCGGCGAAGGGGTGCTTGTTTTCGACCACGAGGATCGGAACGACCAGGAAGCTGACGACCGTCCAGGCGGCGCCCAGGAACCCGGCCACAAAACGGCCAACCTTTTGCGAGCGATCTTCGATCAGGCGCAGAACCAACCCGACCGTGGCCGACAGCACCGCCCAGCCGGCAATGACTGGGAGGCGGGCGGCGGCGGCGCGGAAGCCGTCGCCGACCGTGGGATTGCCGCCGCTCATGCGGAGGGTGGCGCAAGCGACGATGCCGGCGTTGAAAAACACCACCACGAAGTAATTGCAGACGTAGAACAGGAACAGGATTCCGTAATAGGCCGCCTGGTGGAGCGGGGCGGCGCCGCGCCCCGGCGGCTGCCAGTGGCCGGTGGCGTAGAGCGGGACAGCGAACGAGGCCAGCAACAGCAGGCAGCAAAGGCCTGAGATGAGCGGAAAAAGCAGCAAGCCCTTGTCCCGCTTTAGAATCTGCCAACAGGCAGACATCAACGACCAGGTCCGAGAGATTTTGTTCATATTGCAATGCCCTTTCCAAGAGTTGGCGTTGAACCGCAGGCTCCATGAGCCACAGCCTGCGCTGATACCCACAGGCTGTAGGCGGGATGCTACCAAAAGCCACGGCCAGGACAAGAGCGAAACTTGACAATGCCGGCAAAGGGAGCATAATCTGTTTCCGTCAGCGGCAACAGGTCTCTGGTAATTGAGTGGAAGGTTCTGATGAGGGACGATTATGAAAGCGCACCGGACAATCAGGTTATTCGTAGCCGCAGCCGTGGTGGCGCCGGCGCTGGCCCTGGGTGCTCCGGCCCCAGAGGAGCGGGGGGCGCAGGCCACGAACAGTGGGCCGCAAAGCGAAACCAGGAGCAGCGAGGCAGTTAAACCGGCCAGCGGCGGGGACAAAGCCGCCCGGCAGAATCAGCAGGCGGTCGCGCCTGCTCCGGCCGGCATCGGGGAGATTTTGAAGATGCTGGATGCGGGGGTTTCGTCGGATGTCATCAAGGTCTATATCGAGAACTCGGCCGTGGCCTATCATCTGAGTGCCGGGGATGTGATCGGCCTGAAGGAACACGGCGCCACGGATGACCTCACCACGGCGTTGTTGAAGCGGGGCGCGGAAATCAGGGCCCGAGGGGAAGCGAGGCCGGGCGTGGCCGCGCCCGTTTTGGCGGGCGCGCAGCCCGGCCCTTTCCACCTTGATCCCGAAAGCTACGACTACTTCCAGTACTATTACCTCTATCCGCGCACGCTGGCGTCGGCGTATGAGCGGTTGGGCTTTTATGGCCCGGCGCCCTACGGCTACGGCTATTACCCGGCCTACGGCCGGTCGTTTTCTTTCGGTTACGGTTACCCTCGCCGAATGGGCTTCCGTGGGACATTGCGCGGGCCATTTCCGCGTTGATTGGGGAGCGGGGTCTGATTGGACGTTTTGCGGGCGGATTGCTAGAACCGCGGCCAGCGGTTTCAAATCGAAGTCGGATGCATGCCATGAGAGAAGCGAAGCACCCCCAATATAGGCGGGTCTTGCTGAAACTGAGCGGGGAGGGGCTCGGGGGCGAGGCGGGGGTGGGCATCTGCGCCGGGGCGGTGGAGAAGATGGCCAAACAGATTCGCGAGGTGCGGGAGCTGGGGGTGCAGGTCGTGGTGGTGGTCGGGGGGGGCAATATCTATCGTGGGCTGGCCGGCAGGGAGCGGGGCATCGAGCGGGCCACGGGGGATTACATGGGGATGCTGGCGACGGTGATCAATGCGCTGGCCCTGCAGGACGCGCTGGAGAAGCTCGGGGTGGCGACGCGGGTGCAAAGCGCGATCACCATGGCCCAGGTGGCGGAACCGTTCATTCGCCGGCGGGCGGTGCGGCACCTGGAAAAGGGCCGGGTGGTGATTTTCGGGGGCGGAACGGGCAATCCCTATTTTTCGACGGACACGGCGGCGGCGTTGCGCGCCAACGAGATCGGGGCGGAAGTTATTCTGAAGGCGACCAAGGTGGACGGGGTTTACGACCGCGACCCCAAGCAGCACGCGCAGGCGAAACGGTTTTCTCAGCTTCGCTACCTCGAGGCCTTGCAGAAGCAGCTCAAGGTCATGGATTCAACCGCCTTCTCGCTCTGCATGGACAACAAGATGCCGATCATCGTTTTCGACCTGTTCCGCCCCCACAACCTGAGGCGCGTGGTGATGGGTGAGCGGGTGGGGACGCTGGTTACGGGGTAAGGCGTTGAAGCGTTGGTTTTTTTGGGCAACGGGGCGAGGCACTACCATGATATTCGCATCACGTGAAGATGCGGGAGGCAAGCTGGGCCGGTATTTGAAAGGCCAGGGGGTGGAGGCGGAGCTGGTCCTGGGGTTGCCGCGCGGCGGGGTGGTCGTGGCGGCGGCGGTGGCGGGGACGCTGCAATTGCCGCTGGACGTGCTGATCGTGCGGAAGATCGGGCATCCTTTGCATCGGGAGTTTGCCGTGGGGGCGCTGGCGGAGGAGGATGTGGTGGTGCTGGATGAGGCGGCCGCAGCCATCAACCCAGTGCTGCAGGGCGAGTTGGAGGAGATCATCCAGGAAGAAAAGGAACGGTTGGCCAGGTACCAGGGGAGATTCCATGGCCAGGGCAAGCTGGCCCTGGCCGGCAAGGCGGTGTTGCTGGTGGATGACGGGCTGGCGACGGGCGCGACGACCGAAGCGGCGGTGTTGTCGGTCAAGAAACAGGGCGCCCGGAGCGTGGTGGTGGCCGCGCCGGTGGCCTCGAGCCACGCCGTGGAGCGGCTCCAAGGAGTGGCGGACGGAGTCAAGGCGCTGTTGGTGGATCCGAACTTCGATGCGGTAGGGCGGTATTACGAGGTTTTCGCGCAAACCACGGATGAGGAAGTGCTGGACCTGCTGGAGAGGTAAGCATGGCCAGGGGTCGATTGCCAATTGCCAGGACTGCCCGCGATGCCTGAACTGCCGGAAGTCGAAGTGCTGGTGCGCCATTTGGGGCCGGTGTTGCTGGGGCGGACGGTCCGCTCGGTCTGCGTGCGCCGGGGGAAGGTGGTGGCGCCCAGCGGTGCGCGCAGGTTCGCCCGGGCCTTGCGCGGGGCGAGATTTGTCGGCTTGTCGCGGCGCGGCAAGTATCTGTTGTTCAGGCTGCGGGCCGCCCAGCGGGCGGAGCCGCTGGTGCTGGTTGGGCACCTGGGCCTGACGGGGCGGATGTACTTGTTGCCGGCCAAGGCGCGGCTGCCCAAACACGCCGCGGTGGTCTTGAGCCTGGGCCGGGAGAAGTTCGTCTTCGAGGACATGCGCTATTTCGGCAGACTCACCTTCGAGCGCAAGGCGGTCGAGAGACTCGGACCGGAGCCGCTGGGCGCTGAGTTTACGGCAGAGTCTTTGGCGCTGGGGCTGGGGTGTTCCACGCAGCCCATCAAGGTCAAGTTGCTCGACCAGGCGGTCGTGGCGGGGGTGGGCAATATTTACGCCAGCGAAGCGTTGTTCCGGGCCGGGCTGGCGCCGACGCTGCCGGCGCGGGGCCTGAAGCCGGCGCAAGTGGCCCGGCTTTGGCGGGCGCTGCGCGAGGTGCTGGCGGAGGCGATCGCCGGCGGCAGCACGGTCCCGCTGAATTTTTCCGGCCCGGGCAAGCGGGCCGGGCTGTTTTATTTTGGCCGGCCGCCTGGCGCCCCGGATTTCTACCAGGAGCGCCTGCGGGTTTACGGGCGCGCGGGCCGGCCATGCCCGGAGTGCGGGACGCTCATCAAGCGCCTGGTGCAGGCCGCCCGGAGCACGTTCTATTGTCCGCGTTGTCAACGCCGGCGGGTCATTCACTCTTCTCCCCGGACCTCAGGTCCTTTGGAGGGGCCGGGGCCAGGGCCCGCCCTTGCTCGCCCCCAGCGTAATAGAGGTGAGCCTGCTGCAAAATCAGTTTGACGCTGACGCTCCGCGCCAGTAAATTGCGTGTCCTCTGGCATACAGGGTATGCGCGGCGGTGAAGTCCCGACGGGTCGGGATTAACCGGCGGGCCGGGAAGCAGGGATTTTGGGTTCCAGAGTAGCTCAATGGTAGAGTCCCGACGGGTCGGGATTGACCGGCGGGCCGGGAAGCAGGGATTTTGGGTTCCAGAGTAGCTCAATGGTAGAGTCCCGACGGGTCGGGATTAACCGGCGGGCCGGGAAGCAGGGATTTTGGGTTCCAGAGTAGCTCAATGGTAGAGTCCCGACGGGTCGGGATTAACCGGCGGGCTGGGAAGCAGGGATTTTGGGTTCCAGAGTAGCTCAATGGTAGAGTCCCGACGGGTCGGGATTAACCGGCGGGCTGGGAAGCAGGGATTTTGGGTTCCAGAGTAGCTCAATGGTAGAGCAGCCGGCTGTTAACCGGCGGGTTGCAGGTTCGAGCCCTGCCTCTGGAGCCAACTTCTCGATCCGCGAGGCACTGCTCAATGGTAGAGTCCCGACGGGTCGGGATTAACCGGCGGGTTGCAGGTTCTCCCGACCAGTCGGGATGGAGCCAATTTGCTTTGCGGGCGGAACCGCCCCTTCGGCTATGTTCCGGGTCTATATCCTCCAAAACGCCGCCGGCCAGTTCTACATCGGCCACACCGAGGACCTCCCGGCACGCCTGTACTCGCACAACCGCACCGACAAGCTGCACGGAAAACTCACGCGCAAGAACGGTCCCTGGGAGCCGGTGTGGACGGAGGAGCACGCGTGCCGCCCGCAGGGTCTGACTTTGGTGATGGGTGGCGTCCAGCTCTATGCCGAGACGACCTGCCTCAGATTGCTGGTTCCTGTTTTGCCCGGCCTGCTCAGAACGACAGCAACCGAGCCGCCTCTTCCATCGACTTGCAGGTGGCGGCAGGCACCCGGTGTTTGTAATGGAATGCCGTGAGGATATTAAAACCGATGTCCCTTTGCGGCTCGGGAATCACGCGTACCACGGTACTTACCCCCTTCTGGTCGCACAATTCCATCGTTCGCCCAATTTCGGCCTCACAGGCAAGATCCATGGACTCCAAACGGCTTAAGTCGGTCAACAAGCGGAAGCCGGCGGGCAAATCGGCTAGCAGCACAGCCAGCTCATCGCGGCTGTGTTCGAGCTCCTCGGCCCGGACGCGCCCAATAAAACTCAGGTGCAGCAACCGTTTCACTTTATTCGTCGTGGCCAGCAACATGTGGATACACTAAGGCCGATCGGCTTCGAATGCCACCTCCATGATGAAGCTTCGGAACCCTGTCCGAAATGAATCGGAAGCCGGTGAGGTGGGTCTGGTGAAGGTGTCGGTCAATGGTAAGGACAACTTTTGGGGGGCGGGGAGGGCTTGACGGTGAAATCACGCGATCGCCCGTCAAGACCCGTTTTGTTTTTTGATTGAGTTCCGGGTTGCCCGGACATCGGCGGGCTGGTATCTTGCCGGCATGAGTACGGTGGAAGAAATTGAACAGGTCGTTGAGCAACTGGCCCCGGATGATTTCGACCGGCTGGTGTCCTGGATCAACCGCCGTTACCACGAGCAGTGGATAAGGCAATTGGACCAGGACGCGGCGACGGGCAAACTGGATTTTCTGTTTGAAGAAGCGGAGGCCGAGCGGCAGTCCGGCCAACTCCGAGACTGGCCCCCCGCCAACGCATGACCTCCAGAGCCACCCGCCGTTTCTGGGAGCTTTATCAGGCATTGCCGGGACCTATCCAGCGGCGGAGGAAGAGCAGCCAGATGAGGAGGAGCAGGGGAGCCATGCAGGGCAGGGCGTATTTGAAAATGAAGCCCAGGAATCCCGGGGTGTGGATTTTCTGGTGGTCGGCGATGGCCTTGACCATGAAATTGGGGCCGTTGCCAATATAGGTAATGGCGCCGAAGAAAACAGCGCCGAGACTGATGGCGACCAGATAAGCATTGAAATCGTTGTTGGCGAGCAGGAAGGCGACCTTGATTTCGTCCGGGCCCGCCATGCCGGCGGCCAGGGCGGCGGCGTGGTGCTGCTGCAAGGCTTGGAAGGTGCGCCAAATGGGCCCTTCGTGCGGCCCCGCGGCCCCGTGACTTTGAATCAAGGCCTGCACCTGGTCCACGGTTTCAGGGGCGACGAAGCGACCGAAGATGGCGCTGAGGGAGCCCAGATAGGTTGGGGCATTGTCCAGCAGGCAGGAGAGCGAGCCGCTGGTCCAGTAGAAGAAGGCCGGGCTGGGGTTGGCCAGTTGGCCGGCGTGGGTTTGCAGCCAATCCAGCGCCGGCATCATGGTGGCGAAAATGCCCGCGAAGAGGATGGCGACCTGCTGGATGGGGTGGAAATCGAAATGGTTGGCCTCGTGGACGGATTTGCTGGTGGTGAAGTACGAAGCGGCGGCCGCCGCCGCCATGAGGGCCTCGCGCAGGAAGAGCGGGTGATTGACGAAGACGGCGCCCAGGATGACCAGCAGCCAGGCAAGGCTGCCCAGGCCCTGGCAGGGCCATTGCTTGCGGGCGCCTGCCAGTTCGAGGCGGGTCTGCCGGGGCGCCCGGCAGTAATTGAGACGGTCGACGAGGTAAAACAGCCCCAGCAGGAAGGCGACCGCCACGGCCCACATCGGCCAGCAATGCGCCGCCACCCACCAGAACGGAATTCCCTTTAGATAACCAAGAAACAAGGGCGGGTCGCCCACGGGCGTGAGGCAGCCGCCGACGTTCGACACGATAAAGATAAAAAAGACGATATGGTGGGCGGTGACGCGGTCCTTGTTCATCCGAATCCAGGGCCGGATGAGCAGGAGCGAAGCGCCGGTGGTGCCGAGGACGTTGGCGAGGATGGCGCCGAGAAACAGGAAGAGCGTGTTGAGACCGGGCGTGGCTTGGCCTTTAAGGTGGAGATGAATGCCGCCAGCCACCACGAAGAGGGAGCCGAGCAGCACGATGAAACTGAAATACTCGTGCCCGACGTCCACCACGCGCTCAAAGGCCTGCAAGGCGAAGATGTAATAAGCCGCCGTGACCGCGCCCAGCCCGAAGGCGACTTTAGGATAGTGCCTGGCCCACCAGGCGGGCCAGACCCCGGGCGCCACGGCCATGGCGGCCAGCAAGAGCCCAAATGGCAGAATCATCCACGGGTTTGGTGGTATGGATGGGTGGCCCATCAGAGCCAAGCTATCGGCGCGCCGCCGAGGGTCAAACAGATTCAAGGCATTCCGGGCGCGATGGAGGAGCCGGACAGTGCCACCGGGGCGGCGGCCATCGCTGGCCGGCTGCCAGCCATGATTCTGCCCCCGACGTATTGGGGCGGTCGGCCGCTCAGGCTCGGGGCTGGAAGCGGGACTCGCGGGCCAATTGTTCCCAGAGTTTGCGTTCGGATTCGGTAATGCGTTGGGGCACTTCGATGCGGGTGACGACGATCAAGTCGCCGTTGCCGCCGGTGCGCCTGGGCAAGCCGCGGCCGCGGAGGCGGAGTTTCTGCCCGTTTTGGGTGCCGGGCGGGATGCGAATGTTGACGCCGCCATTGAGGGTTGGCACGGCGATGTTCGCGCCCAGGACCGCTTCCCAGGGGGCGAGGTCGGCTTCGTGGATGAGGTCGTGACCTTCGACGTCGAAATTGGGGTGCTTGGCCAGGCGGACGCGCAGGAAGAGGTCGCCGGCGGCCCCGCCGCCAGGGCCGGCCTCGCCGCGGCCGGCGACGCGCAGGCGCTGTCCCTCGGTGACGCCGGCGGGGATTTTGACCTGGTAGGTTTCGGTTTTGGTGACCTGGCCGGCACCGCCGCAGACATTGCAGAGGTGGCGGGCGGACTCGCCAGTGGCGCCGCAGTGCTCGCAAGGAGCGCCGTGCCGCACGGAAACCGAGCGGACGGAACCGCGCATTGCTTCTTCCAGCGTTACCAGGATGTCGCCCTCGAGGTCGTGGCCGCGCGCGGACGCCAGGTCGTCTTGGGCGAAGGGGCCGCGCCGGGCGAAGCCTGTCCGGCCGCGGCCGCCCCTGGAGCCAAAGAGTTGCTCGAAGAAATCGCTGAAGCCGGTGCCGCCGAAGTGGAATTCGGAGTCCTCGCCGCGCGGCCCTCGGCCCCAGAAGCCGCCCCCGGCCGATTCCCAGCCGGGCGGGGGCCGGAAGTCGGCGCCGGAGCTCCAGTTGGCGCCCAGTTGGTCGTAGCGTTTACGTTTGGCGGGATCGCCCAAGACCTCGTAGGCCTCGTTGATTTCCTTGAACTTCTCCTCAGCCTGTTTTTTGTTCTTGGCGACATCGGGATGGTACTGGCGCGCCAGCTTGCGAAAGACCTTCTTGATGTCCTCCTCGCTGGCGTTGCGGCGGACGCCCAACGTTTCGTAGTAATCTTTGTATTTGACGGGCATAGCGGGCTCTGTATCGAGCGGACTATACCCCAAGTCCGGCCGAAAGTCATGCCTGGGTTGGGCGGGTTTTGTCAACTGGGGCGCAGGCGGGGCCGTGTCCTAATTTGGATTCAGAAGTTTATTCTGGTTCCGCAGGAGGGGGCAATTCTGCCTTCGCTTTGTGCTCGACTTCCTTGATGGGAGATTCTGCCGGGAGGTCTTCGGGGAAAATTCCGATTTCGCGCTTAATTGTGTCTCGAACGACCCGGCCCATGCGTTTGTGTTCTTGCGACGCAGCGTCTTGGCCTTTGATCCCCTTTGAAATCAGCGACCGCTCGGTGAGGTTTGCCTTGAATTCATTCGCTGAAAGTTCAAGTCGGCCAGCACGATCGTACAGGTCTTCTTTTTTCCCAATTCCCTTGCGTTTTTTGATTTCTCCAAGCCCCATTTCGTAAAGGCCCAAATAGCCAGCATGGTGGAAAAGTGCGTAATTTTGAACACCCGCTCCAGCCGCTGCACCGTGTAAATGCTTGGTCGCCTCCTTCAACTTGCCCCGCAGCCTCATCCGCTCTTGATCGTTCAGGGCTTTTCGTTCGAGTTCTTGAAGTCTTGTTTGGACGGCGAAATATCTTTGCGCCGATGCGACCTCCGACTTGGAGGTGTCACCGTTCATCGCAATTAAATAGCAGGCGTACCGATCAAGGAAATAGTCCTCGACTTCCACTTTCGCGCCGCTGCCGATTGGAACCATCTTCCTGATTCCAAGAAAATGGTCGGGAGTCCCAATGCCACCACTGCGGCATGATTCAATGGCCCTGCTGATTGCGCCCTTAAAATTCTCCCAGTTCGCATAGCCCATGATCGGCCGAATCTCTCTGGCGAGCCAATATTCCCCGCCTTTAGGGCCGCGCTTCTTCGCGGCCTCCAGCCGCTCCATTACCGGATCGTCGTACATATCTGAAACATTGAGTTTAGGGAATAATGCCACGATTGTAATGCACAGTCAATGCAATTTTCATTTCTTTTCATTTGACTCGCTGCTGGAAATGCGATATGGATTGGCATGTACTTACGTCGAAAACTTGAGTCGAAAATTGCTGACCAAGAGCGAAAAATTGCTGACTTGGAACGTCAATTAGCGGGAGCACGTGCATACTTGGACGGGCTTCGAGATGCTCTGAAACTGCATCCCCCTGATGGCACAACTCCTGTTCTGGCCCTTCGGGAGGGCAGTGATTTGGCAAAAGTGCGCGACATCCTACGGAGGGAGGGAAAGCCACTACACGTGGATGAACTCCTGAAACGTCTTGGAAAGGAAGCGACTCGGAACTCGAAAGGAGCGCTTGCTGGTTCACTTGGGTCGTACGCTCGAAAGGCCGTTATTTTCACCAGACCGGCTCCCAACACGTTTGGTCTTATTGAATTCGAGGACGCGCAGCAAGGGCCAGTCGAACCACCCGCTGACTTCGGTACGAAATGATTTTGGTGGGCGTGGTCCTGGCAAGACCGCAGCCAACAGAGCCTCGAGACCCATATTAGGACGCTACCGCAGGCGGAGCCAGGGCACTTTCTAACGCCCCGCTGAGCTGCGGGGAGTTCTTGTGCTTGACTCCGGTGTGGCATTGGCGCCAAGAATGCACCCGACATGAAAAGAATCCTGACGAGGTTAGGCCCGGTTTTTCTGCTGGTTTGCCTGGGAGCCGCCCGGCCTTGCGTGGCGGGGGATGATACCAAGGACGGGGGCTGGGTTTCGTTGTTCAATGGGAAGGACTTGAGCGGGTGGGCGCCGGTGCATGAGGTGAGTTTCATCGTGACGAATGGCAACCTGCGCCTGGTCGATGGCATGGGTTGGCTGCGCACCGAGAAGCAATATACGGATTTCGTGTTCGAGGCCGAATGGCGGGCCCTGGCGCCGCAATACGACAGCGGCTTTTTCGTTCGGGCCGGGCTGGAGGGCAAGCCGTGGCCCAAGGACGGCTGGCAGGTGAACCTGGCCTCCAGCGCCCTGGGAGCCCTGGTCAAGGGCTACAAGACCGTGGTGCCGGCCGAGACACCCCGGATGCCGCTGAACCAATGGGTGAAATTCCGCATTGAAGTCCGCGGCCGGCAGATCACGCTGGAGGTGGATGGGGAGCGCGCCTGGGAATTCAACGAGGTTGACGCCCAGCGCGGCTACCTCGGCATCCAGGCCGAGGGCAAGTCCTTCGACTTTCGCAACCTGCGCGTCCGGGAACTGCCTGGCGGCGATAAGCCGACTGGCAAGTAATTCCAATTCGCGTTCAAGATGGGGCGGAGCGCGGCCGGGCGACACCAAGAAATTGCACTGCGATGAGTAATTCGTCCCTGGACGGGGACCCCTCGGCCGGGTTGGCGACGGGCTATGGCGCGCCCGGGCCAGCCGGGGGCAGTGTCCTTTACATGACGCTCGTCAGCCTGGTGGCCGCCCTGGGCGGGATGCTGTTTGGCTACGACACGGCGGTGATCTCCGGGGCCATCGATTTCATGGAGGCGCACTTTGATTTGAGCGCCGTGGGGAAAGGATGGGCCGCCAGTTGCACACTGCTGGGGTGCGGGCTGGGGGCCGGGCTGGCCGGGGGCCTGAGCGATCGCTGGGGGCGGCGGAAGGTGCTGCTGCTGGCGGCGGTGCTGTTTGTGGTCTCCGCCGTCGGCACCGCTTTGCCGAGGAACCTGACCCAATTCGTCAGCTTCCGCATCATCTGCGGGTTGGCGGTCGGGGCAGCGTCCATCACCAGTCCGATGTACATTGCGGAGATGAGCCCGGCGCGCATTCGCGGGCGCATGGTCTCGGTCAACCAGTTCGCCATCGTGTCGGGGATGCTGCTGGTTTATTTCGTCAATTATTATATCGCGCGGCACGGCGAGGCGGCCTGGAACGAGGCTACGGGCTGGCGCTGGATGTTCGGCTCGGAAGCCGCGCCGGCGGTATTGCTGCTGGCGCTTCTGTTTTTGGTGCCCGAGACGCCGCGCTTTTTGGTGGCGAAGGACCGGGCCCAGGAAGCGTTGGGCATCCTGAGGCGGGTGAACGGGGCGGCGGCGGCCGAGCAGGAAATGCGCGAGATCACCGAGACCATCGGGCGGGAAGGCGCCACGTTGAGCGAGCTGGTCAAGCCGGGCGTGCGGGTGGTGCTGGCGCTGGGCGTCGCGCTGGCGGTGTTGCAGCAGGTCACCGGCATCAACGTGTTTCTCTACTACGCGCCGGACCTCTTCCAGAAGCTTGGGGCGGGCAGCGACGCGGCGCTGTTGCAGACGGTGGCGGTCGGGGCGGTCAACCTGCTCTTTACCATTGTGGCCATCTGGACTGTGGATCGGTTGGGGCGCAAGCCGCTGATGATGCTGGGGTCGCTGGGCATGGGCATCTGCCTGGTGGCGATCGGCCTGGCGGCCTGGCTCCAGAAAACCCAGGTCTGGGTGCTGGCCTTTATTCTGGGCTATATCGCCAGTTTCGCGCTGGCGGTCGGGCCGGTGACATGGGTGATCCTGTCGGAAATCTTCCCGACGCGGATTCGCGGCCGGGGGATGGCCGTGGCGACGGTGTGCTTGTGGACGGCGAATTTCGTGGTGTCGCAAACCTTCCCGATGATGGACCATAATGCGTGGCTGCTGGAACGGTTCCATCACGGCTTTCCCTTCTTCCTCTACGCCGGGTTTTGCGTGGTGACGATCGTGGTGGTGTGGCGCTGGGTGCCCGAGACCAAAGGCCAATCGCTGGAGGCGATTGAGAATTATTGGTTAAGACGGTGAGGCGTTGAAGCCAGGGCAAGGTTATCAGGCGGTCAGGTTGTCGAGTCCATTGCAAATTGACAACCGCGTGGCTGGGCGTCGGGTCGAGGGCTGGTTGGCGGGGAATGCCCGGTTGGCAGAGGTCGCCAGACGCCCAGCGTCTCTTATCTGGCAGAGCCGAACCGTGGAGGCATTCCCGGAATGCCAATGATATTGCTGGCCTTTGTTTCTTCCTTACCTCGCGTCAATTCGCTGGCAAAAGCAGGGCCGGGCTTATGCGAATCCAGTTCTGTCCGTTGCTGGTGGCCGCGCTGGTGGCGGCCAGCGGCTGCGCGCCCGCCAGACATCCAAGCCGCACCCCGTCGGCGCTCACGGCTGGGCGCACCGCCTGGCCCGGCCGGCAACCGGACGGCTCGGTGTTGCTGCCCAACCAATGGTCACTGCGGCCCACTGGTCGGCAGGTGGAGTTGGCGGATTTCCCCATCAACGTGGCGGTGCATCCGGGCGGGCAATTTGCCGCGGTGCTGCACAGCGGCTTTGGGGCGCTCCAGGTGGTGGTCGTGGACCTTGTGGCGGCCAAAGTAGTGGCGCGGGCGGCAGTGCCTGAGGCCTTTTACGGCGTGGAATTCTCCCGGGACGGCAAGAAGCTGTTTTGCAGCGGGGCCGGGGAGGAGGTCATCCATGCCTATGATTTCCGAGACGGCGCGTTGTCCCCATGGGCGCAGTCGCCCAACACCGGAGCTTTTTGCACGCCGTCCCGCACCACCCGCGCCGCAGCGATTTGCGGCTTGGCGGCAAAACCGATTTACTCAAGGGCGAACTGGAAACCAATTTTTTGTCAGTTGAAGAAGGTCAAAAAAGGATACAAAAAGGATGAGATGGTAATACAATGGTAACATTGGCCTGGCAGGGTCTCCGTCGAAAACAAAGCTGTGAAGACAGTGAAGACAAAAATCCAAACCTAAAGCGCAGGAGACTTCTATGAAAAAGCTCAGGCAGTTAATGTTGACCACCGTAATCATCGGATCGCTTTTGACGACCGCCACGGCCGCGGAATCGTTTTCCGTCCTTTTGCAGAAGGGCATCTTCGCCGAAGAAACGGAGCGAAACCTCGACGCCGCCATCAAGATCTATCAGCAAATCACCGCCGAAGCGGCCACCAACCTTTCGGTGGTGGCGCAGGCGCAATACCGGCTGGGGGTGTGCTACCAGAAAAAGGGCAGCAAGGACCAGGCGATCAGCATCCTCAATGATCTCCTCAGGCAATTCCCGGCCGAGGCGGCGCTGGGTCAGAAGGCCCGGGAACTCCTGGCCGAGTTGGGCCAGACACCGTCGAGCAACATCACCATTCGCCAGCTTCCACTGACGGCCGGCCAGGTCTATTCAGTTTCGCCCGACGGGCGGTTGGTCGCTTACAAGCCAAAGGACAATTCCAACGTAGTCATTTATGAGACTGCCACCGGCAAGACCTGGACGGCCATCAAGGGGACCGAAAAGGACATATTGGAATATAACGTGATCTTTTCACCCGATGGGCGCCTGATCGCATACCGGCTATCAGACAATTTGTTTTACGTCGCCAGGATCGACGGGTCGGAAGCCAAGCAGGTTTATAAAATTAACGAACAAATGGTATTTACTGGGATTTGCGGCTGGTCCCCCGATGGCGGGCAATTGTTCCTTGACCATTGGGACCTGGAGAGCAGGAGCACCAGCGTCTTCACCGTGGACGTCAAATCCGGAACGATGAAAGAAATCAAACGCTGGCCGCCCTCTGTAGGTGTTGGGGACATGCGCCTCTCTTGGAGCGGGCGTTACCTGGCCTATCGGGTGGGCGAGGGAAGCGAGAGTCAGCGGAAGATCTCCGTCCTCGACCTTGAATCGGCCACCGAAACCACACTGGTCGAAAAGGAAGTCGGAGGCGTAGTCGGTTGGTCCCCGGGAGATGCCAGGCTTCTCTTTTTTAGCGATCGCATGGGCACCAAGGGATTGTGGGCGATCACGGTTCGGGAGGGCAAGCCCTCGGGCGAACCCGAGCTGGTCAAAGCGAATGTGGGGGACATTTCCCCGCTCGGCATCACTCGCGACGGCAGCTTTTACTACACGGAAGCAAAGTCCTCCACGGATGTTTATCTGGCGACGGCCAATTTCCAAACGGGAGAGATTTCAGGCCAGCCTCGCCGCGTTCTGATGGACCGGTTTCCAGGACTGCAATCCATGCCGACCTGGTCGAAGGATGGGCAGAAACTGATGTTGGCGGTCCAGGGCCGACAGAAGCGATTTGTTGCCGTGTCGCTGGCGGCTGGAGAGCAGAAGGAGTTTCCAGTTTCGGATACTTTTACGACCTCGCTCCAACAGTATGCCTGGTCCGACGACGGTGCGTTCCTGTTGGTCCAATCTAGAACGGAGGTCGGTCACGGAATCCATCGCTACGAATTGGCTTCTGGCGCAACGGAGACGCTCGTCAGGACCATGAATGGCCAGGTTCCGGGCTACTGGATTTGCCACCCTCGGTTCTCGCCGGACGGAAACTCGTTTTACTACGAGCGGCGAGACTTCTTCAAGGGCGCGGACGGAGGCACTGGCTCCAAGGATAGCATTATCCGCCGCAACTTGCGCTCGGGCCACGAGGAGATCGTCTATGAATCACCGGAAACGCTGCAAATCTGGTGCCCCTACGAGCTGTCACCGGACGGCCAGCGCCTGGCCATCGCCGCATACAAAGCGAAGGATTTTGTCGTCGCGCTCAAGGTGCGAGGCGTGAGCGGCGGCCCCGAGACCAAGGAAGTGGTGCGAATGGCCGCCCCGCGGGAGGGGGTAGCTTCGCTCGCCTGGACTCCGGACGGCAAACGCCTCGTGTACACGAAAAAAGGCGGGGTTTGGGCAATCGCAGTGGATTCGGGTCAATCCGTGGAACTAAAGTTCTCCCAACCCGGCATCCGCGATATCAGCATTCACCCTGACGGCCGCCAAATTGCGTTCGGCGCGGGATTATCGAGTGGCCGGGATTTGTGGGTGATGGAAGGCCTGATGCCCAAACCGGCCGCGCAAGCGGCTGGCGCCACGAAAAATTAGGTCAGCTCATCCTGTGGCGCGGGCCGGTATCGCGTGGCAAGCCAGACAACCCTGGCTTGGCTGACGGAGAAACCGGCGGCGCAAGTGTATTGAGTTGGAAGCTTCGATATGCCATGTTCGACCTCGGACGCTCGTTTCGTCCATAACCAGAATTGAAAAGGCCGTTCAAAGAGTTCGGCGCCGGAAATCACAGCGCCGCCACCACGTTTGCCGCCCTGGTGCTGGTTGCCCTGGTGCCAGCGGCCTGTGTCTTGTGGTTCATGACCGTGGCGATGCGCAACGAACGGCTCGCGGTGCAGGGACGACTCACGGACGTCTATCTCACCCACGTGGCCTCGCTCCAGCGCCAACTGACGGCGTTCTGGCAGGGCCGGCAAGCTGCTCTGCAATCGGCCGGGATGGGTTCGCCCGCAGAAA
This sequence comes from Verrucomicrobiota bacterium, assembly GCA_049518415.1. GTDB lineage: Bacteria > Verrucomicrobiota > Verrucomicrobiia > Limisphaerales > UBA8199 > CAVQND01. The sequence goes on along the minus strand of JBEKRX010000004.1, from coordinate 65,863 downwards.
TGTTCGCGGCCGTCGTTCGCTCCAACCTGGCCGACAGCGTGGTGGCCTATGATCGCTTGGGGAAGGTGATTTATCCTTCGTCGGCGAGCCTCGAGACGCCAACGGAAGAGATGGGCGACTGGGCGGTGGCGCGAGAACTGGAGTTTCAGAAGACCAATTGCCTGGCCGCAGCCGCAGCCTACGGGCGCATCGCCCAAGCGAGCCAGGACATTCACGCGAAAGCCAGGGCCCGCCAGTCGCAAGCGGGCTGTCTCTTCAAGGCGGGGCGAAAAGGGCAGGCGCTGGCAGGCCTGGCGGAGCTGGCCGGCGACCCGAGCCTGCGGAGGGCCATCAGCGCCCAAGGCACCTTGGTCGTCCCCAACGTGCAGCTCCTGATCCTGAAGCTGGCAGCCGGCGCGGAAGCGGGGCGCGATGATTTCAGTGCGCTGCGGCAGCAGGCGCTCGACGATTTGGTGAAGCGTCTGAACGACTACACGGATTCTGACCTGCTCTCGAGCCAGCGTCGTTTCCTGATGGGAGAAGTGACGCCCTTGGCTCCGAATGCCGCCACGTTCCCCACGCTGGCGGCCGAGGGACTGGCCGCGGATTATCTGGAGCACAATCCCGCGCTGCCGACGGAGCCCAGGCTGCAACGAGCGCCGATGGCGAAGGTGTGGCGGCTGCCCGCGGCCGATCACTCCGCGGTGGCGCTGTTTCGGGAAGACCGCCTGAAAAAGGAACTGGCGACCTTCCTCGATTCGCTCGCGCTGCCCGACGTCCGCGTGACCGTGCTGCCGCCGGGCGAGCTCTTCGCTTCGAGCACCCCCGTGGCGCCACAGGAAGCCGGCGAGTTCCTGCCGGGTTGGCGCCTGGGGCTCAGTTTCAAGGAGGGCGATTCCTTTGCGACCATGTCCGCGCGGCAGACGCGGTTTTACCTCTGGACCGGCTTCCTGGTGGTGCTGATCATCGCCATGGTGGCCTTGCTGGTAGCCCGGTATGTGGCCGCACAAATGCGGCTCGCGCGGCTGAAGAACGAACTCGTCTCGACGGTGTCGCACGAGTTAAAAACGCCGCTGGCCTCCATCCGGGCGCTGGTGGACACGCTGGCGGCGGGGCGGTTTCGCGACGAGCAACAGCTCCGGGAATATCTGCAACTGATCGCGAAGGAAAACCTGCGGCTCTGCCATCTGATCGAGAACTTCCTGGCCTTCTCGCGCATGGAGCGGGGCAGACAGCGCTTTCGCTTTGAGGACCTGGCGCCCGCGGCCGTCGTCGCCGCGGCGGTGGATGCGCTCAAGAAACGACTGGCATCCGCGCACTGCAATTTCGATGTCCGCGTCGAACCGGACTTGCCGCCCCTGCGCGGCGATGCCGATGCGCTGTCCACGGTCCTGATCAACCTGCTGGACAATGCCTGCAAATACACCGGCGACGAAAAGCGCATCTGCGTGCGGGCCTTCGCGGAAGGCCGCCAGGTCTGCTTCGAAGTGCAAGACAACGGCATCGGGCTCGACCGCCGCGAGGCCCGGAAGATTTTCGCCCGATTCTACCAGGTGGACCAGAGCCTGACGCGGCAGCGGGGCGGTTGTGGCCTGGGCCTCAGCATCGTGAAATTCATCGTGCAGGCCCACGCCGGCGTGGTGGAGGTCCAAAGCGAACCGGGCCAAGGCAGCATCTTTCGCGTGAAGATTCCGCTGACCGGGCCGGTCGGCTCCGGAAACTAATCGACCGGCCGCCGAAACTCAGATCGAAGCCAGACGCCAGGGAAAACCGCCATGAATCGCGACAAGATCCTGATCATCGAGGACGATCCGACCATGCAGCGGGTGTTGAAGGACAATTGCGAGTTCAGCGGCTACGAGGTGCGCACGGCCGCCGATGGCGCGGAGGGAGTCCGGGCCGTCTTCGAGGCAAAGCCTGACTTGATCATCCTGGATATCATGCTGCCGCGCCTCAGCGGCTTCGACGTCTGCCGTCGCATCCGGCAGGAGGGACTCACGACCCCCATCATCATGCTGACCGCCAAGAGCCAGGAGTCCGATATTGTGCTCGGCCTCAATCTGGGCGCGGATGATTACGTCGCCAAACCCTTCAGCGTCGAGATTCTGCTGGCCCGGGTGAACGCCTGCCTCCGGCGGCGCCGCAGGCCGCCCGGGGAGGTTTTTGAATTTGGCGACTGCCGGCTCGACCCGGACTCCCACGTGCTGTGGCGGAACGGTGCCGAGGTTGCCCTCACCCCGAAGGAATTCCGCCTGCTCGATTACTTCGCCCGGAATGTGGGCCGCGCGCTGACTCGCGCAAAAATCCTGGACGGCGTCTGGGGCGAGGACCTGATCGTGACTGAACGCAGTGTGGACCGCTGCATCAATTCGCTGCGGAACAAAGTGGAACCGAACCCCCAATATCCCCAGTTCATCAAGACAATTCGCGATGTGGGCTACCGCTTTGAACTTCCTTGAACGGCAGCTTTCACCCCTTTGGCACTCCGGCACCGCCTCACCTCACGAATTGGCATTCCGCCGCCGCCCCGCCCATGTTCAACGCCTTCCAACCCAAAGCGGACCTGACTCCCTACCAGGCGCTGCCGGCCCAGGTGGGGCTGGAGGAGCGCAACCAACCGACCGCCTGGGGCGGACAAATCCCGATGAATTTCGCCCGCGAAGATGCGGCCGACGACCTCCTGCTGAACGAGATCGTCTGGCGGCCGGTCCGCGGGGCGGACCATCAAATGCCCGCGCCCGTCCGCGCCGCGTTCGTGTTCGCGCATCCCAAAGACCAAGACCAGGACTGATTCCAATTCGCGTTGGACTGGGCGGCAATTTTACAAAACCATGACAAATGGTTTTCCTGGGGGGGCGTATGGTTGGGGAGCGACGTTGAACCGGTCATGAGAGCGCGCGCGAAACGAGAGCCGGCCTTTTTCTGGCAGGGGCTGCTGATCCTGCTGCCGGTGGCGGTGATGGCGGCCATTGGGCTGCGGGCGATTCTGCGGGATAAGGCGGCCGTGGAACAGCAGGCCCGGCAGCGGGCGGTGGAAATCCTGGAGCAACTGGCCCCGGAGCTGGGCCGGCGAGTGGGGGAGGAATTGGCCGATTTCGAGCTTATGGGATGCTACTGGTTCGAGCAGGAGCGGGAGCGGCTGGAGCGATTGCAGAGAGGGAATGTGATGGTGGCCGGCAGCGAAAGGCGGCCCTTGAATTTGAGGAGGTTGGGGGAACCCTATGAAAGCCGGTTGGCGAAATGGCAGGGGGCCTATCCCGACCTGCGGGCGGAAGAAGTGTTTCCGGGCCGGGTGTTGCTGGGCGGGGAGCGCTGGCTGCTGTGGGCGCCTGGCGCTGAGCAAGCTCCGCGTCCGGCAGGATGGTTGGTGGCGCTCTCGGAGGAGCAACGCCGGGCCTGGGATGCCCTCGGCCAGGCCCAAGTGTCCAGCACCACATCGGCCAGACTGAAAGAGGCCCTCAAGTATTTTCTGGAACTGAATCCGCCGGCCGAGGCGCGCGCCAACGCGGAGTTCATTCAACTGGAGCGCGAGCCAACGGCAGCGCGGACGCCGTCCGAGCCGATCGAGGCGCTCTGGCAGTTCGCGGAGCGGCATCGCGGCGTGCCGGCGGAATCGGGGGTGCCATTGTCCAACCTGGCGATGGCCGAGGCGTTGCGGCGTGCCGGGGCAGGTCCAACGCTAGGCCTGGCCTTGGACGCGCTGGTGAGTGAGTCGCTCCAGGGGCAGAGTCTGCTGTGGCCGGAGGTGTTGAACCAAGCCCGGGCGCTCATCGGCAGGCTGCCCCAGGCCAAGGAATTGCTGGACCGGGCGGAAAAGCTCTGGTCGGCGCAGGCGCGGCTGAGCCGGATTGCCTGGGCCGTTGAGCAACGGGACTGGCTGCATGGGGCGACGAATCTCTGGGTTGAGGCGGGCCAGCGCCGCTGGTTCTGTGTGCTCAACCCCAGCGGCAGCCCAACCAACGCGCCGCCGGCCGCCGCCAGTTCCCTGGGGCAGACCAAGCGGCTCACGGAGTTGCGCGTGTATCCCGCGGCAGCGCTCGGGCGCGTTTTCGCCCGAGCGGCGCACGCGACCAAGGTCGCAGTTCCCGACTACTTGAGTCTGACCGCGGAGTTGGAGGGGGAACCGTTGGCTTTGCCCCCCGCGCGAGCGGTCCGGCCCGGCGGCGCCCGATTGCTGGCTGAGGTTCACGACCACCTCACCCTGCCGGTAATGGCCCTGGTGCCCAATCGCCCGCTGCCGGGCGAGCCTCCCCCAGCTCCGACAGTTCTGGTGCGGCGGCCAGAGGAGGCGGGGGCCTCGCCTTTGGCCCCGACTGAGCTGGAGTCGCTGCCGGCCCCGCAGTTCGCGCTAGGGCTTTGGCTGGCAGACCCGGGGCGGCTCTTCGCGCAGCAGCGGCAGCGGACGTTGCTCTTTGGGGGACTGATTGTCAGCTCGATGCTGGCGGCCGTAGTGGGGCTGGCGGCGGCCCGGCGCGCCTTCTGCCGGCAGCTCCGCCTGAGCGAGCTGAAGAGCAACTTCGTTTCCAGCGTCTCGCACGAGCTGCGGGCGCCCATCGCCTCGGTGCGGCTGATGGCCGAGAGCCTGGAGCGCGGCAAGATTGCCGAGGGGCCGAGGCAGCAGGAATACTTCCATTTCATCGGCCAGGAATGCCGCCGGCTCTCGTCGCTGATCGAGAACGTGCTCGACTTCTCCCGCATCGAGCAGGGGCGCAAGGAATACGAGTTCGAGCCGACGGACCTTGTGGCGCTGGCGCAACAGACGGTGAAACTGATGGAGACCTACGCGGCGGAGCGGCAAGTGAAGCTGGCCCTGGTCATGGCCGAGGCTGAGCGCGCGGCCCTGAGCACTCAACCGGTGGTGGACGGCAAGGCCATTCAGCAGGCGCTGGTGAATCTGATCGATAACGCGATGAAACATTCACCCAAAGGCCAGGCGGTGACGGTGGGGCTGGAAGTGCGGGGGGACGAGGGGCGAGGGGCGAGGGGCGAGTGTCGAGGGGCGAGCGCGCCAAGCGGGGAGGGCGCAGGGCGGAGGACGGAGGAGGGAGGAGGGAGGGTGGAGGACGGCATCGAGCCTCCGGCCTCGGGCCTCGCGCCGCCCGCTTTGCGCCTGAGGCTGTGGGTCGAGGATCACGGGAATGGCATTCCAGCGGAGGAACACGAGAAGATTTTCGAGCGGTTTTATCGGCGCGGTTCCGAGCTGCGCCGGGAGACGGAGGGCGTCGGCATCGGCCTGAGCATCGTCCGGCATATCGTGGAAGCGCATGGGGGCCGAGTGCTGGTGCGCAGCGCGGTGGGCGAGGGCAGCCGGTTTACGATGGAACTGCCGGTGCGCGCGCCGGCTCAGGAATCTGAATGAAACGCGAAAGCCGAAAGGCGAAAGCAAGCCAGGGCCTGGGCGCAGCCGATGAAAGGTTTGCCGGGTTTGGGATTTTTTTCGAGTCATGGAACGCATCCTGATCATTGAGGACGAGCTTCCGATGCGCACGGCCCTGGCGGACGTGCTGGCCGGGGAAGGTTATCGGGTGTTGACGGCGGCGGAGGGCGAAAGGGGCCTGCGGCGCGCCCTGGAGGAAGCGCCGGATCTGATCCTGCTTGATATCATGATGCCGAGGCTGGATGGGTATGCCGTGTGCGCGGAGTTGCGCCGGCGGTCGGAGGCGGTGCCGATTCTCATGCTCACGGCCAAGGGCCAGGTCGAGGACCGGGTGCAGGGGCTGGACCTGGGGGCGGATGATTACCTGGTCAAGCCGTTCAGCACGGAGGAATTGCTGGCGCGGGTGCGGGCGGTGCTGCGGCGGGCGCGCCGCCAAAGCCAAGCCCCGGCCCGGCTCAAGCTGGGGGAGGTGGAAATCGACCTGGCGCGGCAAACCGCCCGGCGCGCCGGCAAACCCCTGCGCCTGACGGCCAAGGAATTTGCCATGCTGCGGTTGATGGCCGAAAGGCCCGGAGAACCGGTGTCGCGCGAGCGGTTTCTCGATGTGGTCTGGGGCTACACCGCCTTTCCGACGACCCGCACTGTGGACACGCACGTGGCGAGCCTGCGCAGCAAAATCGAGCCCGAGCCTGAGGCGCCGCGCTGGCTGCTCACCGTCCACGGCATCGGCTACAAACTGGAAGAGCCCCCAGCAAGAGGTTAATTCCAATTCGCGTTGGAAAAAGGCGGGGGCGGGTCTTGCGCTTGCCCTGGGGCGGCGGGCTTGGCACAGTGAGGGAGTATGCGTGAAAGGCTTCGTGCGTACACGGAGAGGCTTGAGACCTTCGTGTTGGAAGTCATCCTGGGCGAGCGGCGCGGGAGCCGGGCGGCGCTGGTGCGGGGATTTCTGTATGTTTGCTCGAAGGTGTTTCATGTGGCGATCCTGTCGCGGCGGTCGCTCTACAACCTGCGCCTGCTGCGGGATTCGACCCTGGGGGTGCAGGTGATCGCCATCGGCAATCTCACGGTCGGGGGCACCGGGAAAACGCCCGTGGTGGAGAAGTTCGCTCGGGAATTGCGCGACCAGGGGCGGAACGTGGCCATCCTCTCGCGCGGCTACCGTGCCAAGCCCGCGCCGTTGCACCGCTGGCTGCTGAGCAAGCTGTTTCTGTGGGACGACACGACGCCGCCGCGGGTGGTTTCGGACGGCAAGTCGCTGTTGCTCGATTCGGAAATGGCCGGGGACGAGCCGTACATGCTGGCGACGAACCTCAAAGACGTGGTGGTGCTGGTGGACAAAGACCGGGTCAAGAGCGGGCGCTACGCGATTGAGAAATTCGGTTGCGACACGTTGCTGCTGGACGACGGTTTTCAGTACTGGAAGCTGCGGGGCCGGCGGCTGGACATTGTGCTGATCGACCGGCAGCAGCCGTTCGGCAACGAGCGGCTGCTGCCGCGCGGCACGTTGCGGGAGCCGCCGTCGCACCTGGGGCGGGCGAGCGCGATTTTCATCACCAAGAGCGACGGCCAGACGGGGGAGCTGCGCCGGCGGCTGGCCCAGTTGAACCCCGGGGCGGGCATCATCGAGTGCATTCATCACCCGCTCTACCTGGAGGACGTGTTCACCGGGCGGCGGCTGGGCCTGGAGCTGCTGCGAGGGCGCAAAGTGGCCTCCTTGAGCGGCATCGCGCAGCCGGAGAGTTTCGAGCAGAGCCTGGTGGAGCTCGGCGCGGAGCTGGTGTATGCCAAACGCTTCGCCGACCACCACCGCTTCTCGCAGCAGGAGGTGCTCAACGCCATCAACCGGTGCAAGAAGCGCCAGGCGGAGATGATCGTGACCACGCAAAAAGACGCGGTCCGGTTCCCGAAACTGGACCGGCGCGACTTGCCGATTTACTTTATGCGCGTCGAGATTAAGATTCTGAGCGGGGCGAACGATTTCCAGGATTGCGTGCGCAAGATCTGCTTTCATTGAGCGATGGAAGTGGCGCTCTATCTGCTGGCGCGGGCGGTGGTGGCTCTGGCCCAGGGGCTGCCGCTGAGGTGGGTCGCCCGGCTGGGGCGCGCCGGGGGCGGGCTGGTCTATTGGCTGGACGGGCGGCACCGGCGGGTGGCGCGGCGCAACCTGGCCCTGTGTTTCGGCCGGGAAAAATCGCCGGCGGAGCTCCGCGCGCTGGCGCGCGAAAACTTCCGGCGCATCGGCGAGAATTTCGCCTGCGCGGTCAAGACGGCCGGGATGAGCTTCGAAGAACTGCGCCCGCACGTGGAATTTGCGGCCCCGGGGCTCCCGCCGACGGCCCCCGGGCAGAAACCTCGCCGGCTGGTCGCGGCCATCGGGCACTTCGGCAATTTCGAGCTTTATGCCCGCTTCGGCCAGTTCGCGCCGGCTTACCAGTGCGCGACGACCTACCGGGGCTTGCGGCAGTCTTCGTTGAACCGCCTGCTGCAGGCGCTGCGCGAGCGCTCCGGCTGCCTGTATTTCGAGCGCCGCTTCGAGGCGCCCGCTTTGAAGGCGCGGATGCGGCAGCCGGGCGTCATCCTGGGCCTGCTGTCCGACCAGGCGGGCGGGCGCCGGGGGCTGCGGCTGCCGTTCCTGGGGCACGACTGCTCGACCTCGCTGGCGCCGGCGGTCTTTGCGTTGCGCTACGACTGCGGCTTGTTGGCCGGGGTCTGCTACCGCGTCGGCCTGGCCCGCTGGCGCATCGAAGCGGGCGAGGAGATTCCGACGCACGAAAACGGCAAGGCCCGCCCGGTCGCGGCCATCATGGCGGATGTCAACCGGGCCTTGGAGGCGGCCGTGCGGCGGGACCCGGCCAACTGGTTCTGGGTGCACAATCGGTGGAAGGCCGGAGGGCAGGAGCTGGCAGACGGAGATAGGAGGCCGGAGCCTCGCCCGACCGGGGAGCCGACTTCGTTCGCCGGGCGATAGCCAAGAATCGCACATTTTGAGCGAGATTGTTTCGGGGCGTTGGCGCGGCCAACCCGGCGAACGCAGGCAATTGCAAATTGAAGATTGCAGATTGTAAGTTGTAAATTGAGTCCGCGTATGACACCGGAAGAGTTATCGGACCGGTTCAACGTTTAAGGTTCAATGTTCGCATTGGCTTCACCCTCGGCCGAGCCCAGGCGCATCCTGGTGCGGGGTGTCAATTGGGTTGGGGACGCCGTGATGACGACGCCGGCGCTGGGGCGATTGCGCGAGCGGTTTCCCCGGGCGCGGATCACCCTGCTCACGGCCGAGAAGCTGGCCGACCTCTGGCGGGAGCATCCGAGCATTGACGAAGTGATGACTTTCGCGGGCGGACAGGGCGTGTGGTCGGTGGGCAGGCGAATCCGGAATTGGCAGGTGGACAAACTGGCCGGTGAGCTGGGGGAGCAGCGTTGGGGCGCCGCCGGGCCGTTGCGGGCGGCCATGGCGGAAGCGGTTGCGGCCCTGGCGGAAATGACCCTGAAGGTGCTCTCGAGCCTGCGCGGGGGCAATCCGCCGCCGCTGGACCTTGAACCGGTCCGCGAGCGGGCGGAGCGCCACCGGCAATTGCTGGAGGCCTACAGCGCTTTTCCCTTCGACCTCGCCCTGGTCCTGCCGAACTCGCCCCGGGCCGCGTTGGAAACCTGGCTGGGGCGGGTGCCGCAGCGGGTCGGCTATGCCCGGCCCTGGCGCAATTGGTTTCTGACGCGCCCGATTGCCTCGCGCGCGGAGAGTGTCGTGATGCGCAAACGGAGCGCCCGGGAAGTCCGCCGCCGGCAATCGGCCCCGGGACCGCAAGGCGCGCCGGCGGCGGCCGCGCACCAAATCCACGATTACCTGCACCTTGTGGCGGCCCTAGGCGGGAACGCGGAGCCGTTGCCGCCCATGCTGGAAGTGAGCGCGGGTGAAGTGGAGCAGGCCAGGAAGGCCTTCCTGGCAGACCTGCCGGGCCAGGGCCAGGGCGGGGCGGCCGGCTGGCCGTTGGTTCTGGGATTGAGTCCCGGGGCCGAATACGGCCCGGCGAAGCGGTGGCCGGCGGAGGATTTTGCCGCGGTTGTCCGCGAGGTCTGCCGTCGGCGCGGGAACTGCCTTTGGCTTGTCTTTGGCGGGGTCAAGGAGCGGGAGCTGTGCGCGGAGATTGCCCGCGCGGCAGGCGGGAGCGCGGCCAACCTGGCCGGGCGGACCTCGCTGCGGGAGTTGATGGCGTTGCTCAAGCTTTGCCGGGTGCTGCTGGCCAACGACACCGGGCCGATGCACCTGGCTGCCGCCCTGGGCACGCCGGTGGTGGTCCCCTTTGGCAGCACGTCGCCGGAGTTGACCGGGCCAGGGCTGCCGGGCGACCCGCGGCATCGCTTGCTGCGGTCGGACGCCGGTTGCGCGCCCTGTTTCCGCCGGACGTGCCCGGTGGATTTCCGCTGCCTGAGCGGCCTGAGCGCCGAGCGGGTGGTGGAGGCGGTCTGGCAGGCGATTTCGCCCGATTGAGAAAGGGCGCCAGGCCGCCGCACCAGGCGGCGCAAGCGGGAGTAGTTAGGGAGTGCGGGCTCGAGCCGGACTATGATTAGTCCGGCAGCAAGTCGCGGGGGTCGGTAATGCGGCCCGTGAGGGCGCTGGCCGCCACGGTGGCAGGCGAGGCCAGGAAGACTTGGGAATCCTTGTGGCCCATGCGTCCGGGGAAATTGCGGTTGGTGGCGGAGATGCACTTGAGGGGCGCGTTGAGGCGGCCGAAGGTGTCGGCCGGGCCGCCAAGGCAGGCGGCGCAACCGGCGTTTTCGGTGATCTGCACCCCGGCGGCGACGAGGATTTCCCAGACGGTTTGGTCGCCCCAGCGGGCCGTCTGGAGGTCATGGACGATCTCCGGCGTGGCCGGCACGGCGAAGGTATCGATGGCCACGTGTTTGGCGCGCAGGATGCGGGCGAAGTCGAGGAAATCGCTGGTCTTGCCGCCGGTGCAGGAGCCGATGTAAGCGCGGTCGAGTTTGATGTGAGCCAGTTCCCTGGCCAGCTTGCGCTGAGCCGGGTCCGGGTGGCAGGCGACGGTTGGTTCGAGCCTGGAGAGATCGAGGACAGTCTCAGAGAGGAACTTCTCCTTGCGGTCGCGCGTCACGGGCGCATAAGCGGTTTTGGTGCCGTTGAGCTTGCAGCGATGGTCGACGAAGGCCTGGGTTTGGGCGTCGAATTCAAAGATGGCGTTTTTGGCGCCGGCCTCGATGGCCATGTTGGCGATGGTCATCCGGTCGTCGAGGCTGAGGCCCCCGGCGCCGGGACCGTCGAATTGCAGGGCGCGGTAGGTGGCGCCGTCCAAGCCGATCTGGCCGATGCAGTGGAGGATGATGTCCTTGGCCAGGACGCCTGGGCGGAGTTTGCCTTCGAGCCGGAAATGCAAGGTTTCCGGCACCTTGAGGAGCAGCTTGCCGGTGCCCAGGATGAAGGCGGCGTCGGTGTTGCCGATGCCGGTGGCGAATTCATTGAAAGCGCCGGCCATGCAGGTGTGCGAATCGGTGCCGAAGAGGACCTCGCCGGGGCGGGTGTGGCCCTTTTGGGGCAGCGCCGTGTGGCACACTCCGGCGTAGCGCAAGCCGTGCTGGCGCAGGAACGGGCCTTTGGCGGGGTCAAACACCCAATGCCCGTTCGGCTCGTCCATCACATCGTAGAAATAGGTGAGGCCCTGCTCCTTCACGAAGTCGCGCAGGAGGTCCACGTTGCGGTTGGATTTGGCATCGGCGGTGAAGATGTAGTGGTCCGGAATGATGACCACCTTGTCGCGGTCCCAGACGCGGGCGTTGGGGCCGAACTCGCGTTTGAAGACGCCGATGGCGCCCGGCCCGCAGACGTCGTGCGTCATGAGCAGGTCGGCCTTCACCCAGATATTGTCGCCCGCGGCGACGCGCGCCTTGCCGGCGGCGCGGGCGAGTGTTTTTTCGGTCAAGGTCATAGTTGCAGCAAAAATCCGCTGCCAACCGCCACAGTAACCGGGCGGCGGCTCGACTTCAACAGCCAACTGGCGGAGCGGACGCGGGGACGAGTTTGAGCCGGCTAACGCCGGCTGCTACGGGCGGCTGGACGGGGCGGGTGGTGGTACTGCCGCCGAGAGCGGATTTACTGCGGCGTGCGGGGTTCCGGCTTCAAAGCGGAGCCGGTTCCCGCCGGCGGCGGGTGAAGCGGCAGTAGTGGGTGTAGCCGGCGGCGCGGGCGAGTTGGACGGCGGCGGCGAAGTGCAGGCCGACTTCGGGCGGCGCGTGGGCGTCGGAGCCGAAGGTGATGGGCAGGCCCGCCTGGGCGGCCATTTGCAGCAGACGCGGGCTGGGATAGATTTCTTTGCAGTCTTTGCGCAGGCCGGCGGTGTTGAGTTCCAGGGCCAGGCCGTGGCGCCTGGCGGCCTGCAAGAAGGGGGTGTAGAGGGGCGTGCAATCCTGGTTGGGATAGAAGCGGAATTTCTTGCAAAGGTCGGCGTGGCCGATGATGTCGAAGAGGCCCGATTCGGCCGCCCTGGTCAGGCGCTCGAAATAAAGCGTCCAGACTTCCAGGGGCTCGTGATCTTTCCAGGCGGACATCTGGCGGGGGTTGTCGATGGCCCACCCGGCCCAGAGGTAATGCACCGAGCCAATGAGGTAATCCCAGGGATGCCGCGCGGCCAAATCCCGAATCCAGTCTTCGCACCCGGGGAGGTAATCGACCTCCAAGGCGAGCTTGATCAGCAGGCCGGGCTGCGCGCGGCGGGCTTCGGCCACCCGCCCCACATACTCGTCCAGGTCCGCCGCGCTCATGCGCCAGTCATCGAAATCGTCCTGGGGCATGGGGCTGTGATCGGCAAAGCCGATCTCCTGGAAGCCCAGCGCGAGGGCCTGGGCCGCCAGTTCGCTCGGTTGCCCCGTCGCGTGGCGGCAGAGCGGGGTGTGCAGGTGGTAATCCGCCGGCCAAACCATACGGCAGTTTACACCAGGACTCAGGCTGCCGGGTTAGGGCAGGCTGGCCGGTCTATTGTGGGGCCTTGGCTGCCTCCTGGTTCTTGGCGGCCTGCTGGATTTCTCCGAGGACCTCGGTGACGACCTTCTTTTGGGCGTCGTTGAGGCTGGGGTCGTCCTTGAGCTTGTCCAGGGCCATGAGGGCGTCCATGTATTTGCCATAACGAACGCCGAAATTGACCTTGGCGAGGAGGTTCTGGACATCCGGCCCGCCATTGGCGAGGACCTCGCGCAGTTTCGGCAAGTTAATCTGCACATTATCGCGGGTCGGCATCTTGGGGGCTTCTTCCTTCTTGCACCCGGTCCCGGCGAGGGCGACCAGGCCGGCCAGCGCGATTCCAAGTATCCAGGGAGTTTTTTTCTTCATATCGGGTCAATAGGTTAGCGGTATTAACAACATTACTCAAGCACAGCGGGGCAGGGCTCTGGTCGTTTCCCTGACAAGAGGTCTTTCTCCTGATTCGGGCTGCGGCCCTGCCCCGCCGAATTAGCCTCTGTCAAAATCTGCTCGTCTGGCGAGGATTTGTCCGCCAGGGAGGCGTTCCACCGTGTCCCAGTCTTCTTTTGGAGGATTCAAGAGAAGGGATCCCGACACGTCGGGATTCCATTCCAGGCGTCCCTGCCAAATCGGTTGCGGCTCGGTCGCGCTAAGGCACATTGCCGGTGTTAACGTTCTTGGTGGCGTGAATGGCGACCCAGTACCAGTCCGCGATTTGATCCGCGCCGACGGCCAGCTTTCCTGGGGGCGAGGGGGGCGGGGGGCCGACGAGATGATAGTAAGAGCTTCTCCATTTGTGGATCTCGGAATGTCCGTCGCAAAACGCGAAGCCGCAGGCATTATTGTGGAACGAGGCGGGGTAATCGACGGCGTAATGTACCGCGGCGATGACGGCCAGGGCGGCGTCGTTGATGCTCCAGGGGTCCTCATCCACAAGGAGAAAGATTTGGGAGGAGCTGCAGAAGCCGAAATCGGCCATCTTGCCAAACGTGGCGTACGGCTGACCGGCCTTGTTTTGACCGTGTTGGCCAGTCAGCCAAGGGCCGTTCACGGGAAGAGTCGGCCTGAGACGGTGGCCGCCGCCGCTGGCGAAGCCGGGGTCTATCGTTCCGACGCCTTGATTCATCGAGATGCTGCGGACGGCGGGGATGATCCTGCCCCGCTGGTTGGGGTCGGAGCCGTTGTAGGGTCCATAGCGCGGGTCGGCCGGGCATTTGAAGACCTGATAGTTTTGGGCAAGATAAATCGCAATCAGGCACAGGTTCGGGTTTTTCACGTTGTCGGGGTTGGTCATACCGGACTCGCCGGCAGCGCCGGGCGGCATGCCTCCCGAGACGCCGCCCGCGCACCAGTCGTAGCCGGGCATGGTGGTGCTGTCATCCGGGTTGGGGGGGAAGTAATCGTTGTTGTCGCCGCCGTACAAGTGCACCGCTTTGAGGAGTTGGTTGCCGTTATTCATGCACAGGACCGCCTGGGACCTGAGCTTGGCCTTGCTTAGGGCCGGCAGCAGCATGGCCGCCAAAATGGCGATGATGGCGATGACCACCAACAACTCGATCAAGGTAAAGCCGGGGCGAGTGGCGGAGCCAGGTGGAATTCGGCGGAGGCCACCCCGGCGATAAGGGTTGGATGTTGTTTTCATGCTCGTGCAACTATAAGGTCGAACTTACGCCCGTTGCCCAACCAGGAATCATGGCGGCAGCTTACAACCGCCGACACCCCAAGTAAAGCTTAATTCAGCAGAGATAGCAAGACCCTTTTTTCGCCGCCCGGGGGGGTGACGAGTGACGAGTGGCGGGTGACGGGTGGCGAGATGGCAAGACTGTTTGGCCGTCCGCGCTGAGTGGGCGCAGCGCAAATCCTGCGCGCCGGGGAGGCCCCAGGTGAGCAATTTCTGCGCACGCTCCGGCGGCACGGCCAGAGTCGGACCTGCTCGCCGGCGGCGAGGATTCTCTGGCCGGGAGGCGTTCCACCGTGGCTCGGGCGCTGCTGGAGAAGCATGGGAGGGGGTCCCGACACGTCGGGATTTCATTCCACGCGCCGCTGCCGAAGCGGTGGCACGTTTTCTGCAGGCGGCGGGGGCGCAGTGTTCAGGGCCGCCGCGGTGCGGTCGAGCAATAAACAACAAGAAATCAAACGCAACAGGAGATTAAGATAATGAGAATGCAGAATTGGCTGGTAGTGGCGGGCGTTGCCGCCGCTTTGTGTATGGGTGTAAGCAATAGCATGGCGCAGCAAGACAACGCCGGCCAGGGGGGCGGTCGCCGGGGGAACAGGAACATGGACCCGGCCCAGATGCAGCAACGGATGCTGGAGCGCTACAAGGAGGTTCTGGAGGTCACCAAGGATGATGAATGGAACGTCCTGCAGCCGCTGGTGCAGAAAGTCATGGCGGCCCGCAGGGACACCTTCGGCGGCATGGGCCGGGGCATGTTCGGAGGTCGGCGGGGCGGTGGGGCTAACCCCGACCAGGGCGGCGGCGGCGGCGTGCGGCCGGGAGGCTTTGGGCAGCCCAGCCCGGAAGCCGAGGCGCTACAGAAGGCCATTGAAGCCAAGGCCTCCACCGCCGAGATCAAAGCGGCGCTGGGCAGGTTCGTCGAAGCCCGCAAGGCCAAGGCAGAGCAATTGAAGGCCGCCCAGGAAGAGTTGCGCAAGGTGCTGACGGTGCGGCAGGAAGCGATTGCCCATCTCAACGGGTTGCTGTCAACGCAGTGAGGCGTAAGCGGCAAAAGGCAAGACGTAGAACGCAAGACCTGGCCAGGGGCGCGAATGGGCGCGCCGGGGAGAAGCTGGCGGAATCATCCGGTCACAAATCCAATTGGAACAAGCCATGAGCGAGAAGGTTGCCCAGGACGCAAAGCCGTTGCTCGACAAGATGGTCGCCGGCAAACAACTGTCGGTGACAGACGCGGAGGCGCTGGCGCGGCAGGCGCAAGCCGGGGAGCTGGAGCCGCTGCACGAAGAGGGGGTGTTGCGCTGGCTGGCCCGGGAATACGAGTTGGGTTTCACGACGCTGGAGGACATCGAACCGGACCGCCAGCTTCTCTCCCTGTTCCCCGCCCGGGTCTTGCTCAAGGAAGAGTTGCTGCCGCTGCGGCGGCTCAACGGGGCGGTGGAAGTGGCCACCAGCCGTCTGTTCGCCACCCAGGGCCTGGACGCGCTCAAGAGCATGACGGGGTTGAATCTCAAGCCGGTGCTGGCCACCGGCCAAGCCATCCAGCGGGAGATAAAGAAACGCCTGGGGGTGGGGGCGGACACGATTGATACGCTGGGGGAAGAGGGAGTTTTCCAGGTGGTGGATGAAGGCCCGGTGGAAGGCACGGACCTGGACAGCGCGGCGGAGGACGCCTCGATCATCCGGTTCGTGAACCAGGTCCTGCGGGACGCGATCGAATTGCGCTCGTCGGACATCCACCTGGAGCCGTTCGAGGACGAATTCCGGATTCGCTACCGGATTGACGGGGTGCTGCAGGAGGTGCCTGTGCCCGCCCAACTCAAGCGCTTCCAGCCCGCCATCGTCTCGCGCGTGAAAATCCTCAGCCACCTCAACATCGCCGAGAAACGGCTCCCCCAGGACGGGCGCATCAGGGTCCGCATCGACGAGGCCGAGGTGGACATCCGGGTTTCGGTCATCCCGATGCTGCACGGCGAGGCGGTGGTGCTGCGGCTGCTGCGGCAGAACGCGACGCTGCGCGGGATGCCGGAACTGGACATGGCGCCGCGCGAGCTGGGATGCTTCCGGCGCGTGCTCCAACTGCCGCATGGCATCATCCTGGTGACCGGCCCCACCGGGAGCGGCAAGACCTCGACGCTCTACACCGCCCTGAACGAGATCAACGACGCCGACCGCAAGATCATCACCATCGAAGACCCGGTCGAATACCAGCTCAAAGGCGTCAACCAAATCCAGGTCCTGGAAAAGGCGGGGCTGACCTTTGCGCGGGGGTTGCGCTCGATTCTGCGCCACGACCCGGACGTGATTCTGATTGGCGAAATCCGGGACCACGAGACCGCCCAGATTGCGGTGCAGGCCTCGCTCACGGGCCACCTGGTGTTTTCCACGCTGCACACCAACGACGCCCCCGGGGCCCTGACGCGGCTGGTGGATATGGGCATCGAGCCCTACCTGGTGGCCTCGTCGCTGGAGGCCGTGCTGGCCCAGCGGCTGGTGCGCGTGCTCTGCGAACGCTGCAAGCAGGAGGACCATTCCCCCGCCGCCCAGGCCTTCAAAGAGATGGTCGGCATTGCCGCCAACATTGCCGTTTTCCGCTCAGTCGGCTGCGAGGAATGCCGGCAGACCGGCTTCTACGGCCGGCACGCCATCTTTGAATGGATGGACAGCGACGACGAAATCCGGCGACTGATTTTGAAGAATGTCTCGAGCGACGTCCTGCGTGACGCCGCTCGGCGGGCGGGCATGCGGACCCTGGCCGAAGACGGCTGGCGGCTGGTGCGCCTGGGCCTGACCACGGTCGAGGAAGTCCTGAGCGTGACCACCGCCAAAGAGGTCGAGCGCACGACCACTAAAGCGGCCCTGCCGGACGCCCACCCCCGGGAACCGCACGTCTCGCCCGCGCTGGCCCCAGGCGGGCGCCTGGATGCAGCAAAATAGTGCCCGGCCGCAGGATTCAGATATGGGCTTTGAAATCCGGAATCCGAAGTCCGAAGTCCGAAGCTCTGATTCGGCAGCGATAGCAGAGTCGGTGCACTTTACGGTTTCCGATTTTGGGCTTCGGACTTCTTTGGGACTTCGGACTTTGGACTTTGGACTTCGGACTTATCAATATGCCTCTTTTCCAGTATAAGGCCTTGCAGGCCAATGGGGCGGTGGCGGAGGGCCGACTTGAAGCGGCCGGGCGCCAGGAGGCCTTCCAGCAAATGGCCAACCTGGGCCTGCGGCCGGTCAGCCTGTTAGAAGCGCCCGGCGCCCAGTTGAGCCAGGCGGCGGCCCTGCCTGTTTCGCTGGGGTCGTTCTCGTTCTGGAAGCGCGCGCCCAGGGTTTCCGGGCGCGCCCTGGAGAACTTCACGCGGCTGCTGTCGAGCCTGCTGGCGGCAGGGGTGCCGCTCAGCCGGGCGCTGGTCATTCTCTACAAGGAGGCCTCGACGCCGGTGGCCGGGGCGAAGTGGAAGGAAGTCCATGACCTGGTGATCGATGGGATGTCGCTGGCCGATGCCATGGGCAAATCGCCGGAGACATTCCCGCGCGTCTATACCGCGATGGTGCAGGCCGGGGAGACGGGGGGGTTTCTGGACGTGGTGCTGGCGCAGATTGCCGACTTCCAGTCGCGGGAGAAGGACCTGCGGGCAAAAGTCCTGGCGGCCATGCTCTATCCCTGCGTGCTGCTGTTCCTGGCCATGGGCGTGCTGATTTTCTTGCTGACGTTTTTCATTCCCAAGTTCCAGTTGATTTTCGCGGGGCTGGGGGCGGCGTTGCCGTTGCCCACGCAAATCGTGCTTGGCATCAGCGGCCTGCTGCGGCACTACGGCCTGTTTGTGGCCGGAGGTCTGTGCGTGGCGGTGTTCCTGGTCCGCAATTGGTTTGCTTCCGAAAAGGGCCGGCGGGTGTGGGAAGGTTTGGTGCTGCGCGCCCCGGTGGTCGGGCCGCTGGTGGCGCAGTTCGCCATGGCGCGGTTCTGCCGGATGCTGGGGACGCTGCTGGGGGCGGGGGTGCCGCTGGTGCAGGCCCTGAACGTGGCGCGCAAGTCCATCGGCAACCAAATCCTGGTGGACGCGGTCTCGCAATCCATCGAGCGGGTGCAGCAGGGGGGCCAGCTCGGGGTGAGCCTGGCGGATTGCCAGGGATTGTTTCCGGGGTCGGTGTTGGAGATGATTGCGATCGCGGAGGAGAGCGGGCGGCTGGACCAGGAGTTGGTGCGCATCGCCAACGTGACCGAAGGGGACCTGGACCGGCACTTGAAGACCGCCGTCGCCTTCGCCGAACCGCTGATGCTTTTCTTTATCGCCGCCTTTATCGGAACGATCTTCATCAGCATGGTGCTGCCGATCTTCACCATGCAGGAGCACATCAAATAGACCAATCATTGCAACGACTTATGAGAACCAAACGACCTCTGAGAAACCGCCTTGCCGCCGCCCGCCAGCAGGGGTTCACGCTGGTGGAAATGCTGCTGGTGCTCGTCATCCTGGCGACCCTGGCCGCGATCGTCTATCCGAAAGTCATGGGCCGCAGCAAGGAGGCCAAAGTCACGGCCGCGCAGACCCAGATCGCCAGCTTCAGGACGGCCCTGGACGCGTTCGAGGTCGACAACGGCTACTACCCCAAGGGGCGGAACGGCATGATGGACCTCATCCAACAACCGCGCGACGCCACCAGTTGGCACGGGCCGTACCTCGACCAAATCCCCAAGGATCCCTGGAACAACGAGTACATCTATGACTGCCCGGGCAAACACAATCCCAACTCCTACGACATCAGTTCCACTGGGCCGCCTGGGGAACAGATGCCGATTGGCAATTGGCGGATGGACCAGCATTGAGCCGATGTGCTCGCGGCGGTCAACATCTTGCCGGTGGTTGCCGGCGCGCGGGTTCACGCTGATCGAACTGATTCTCGTCATGGCGCTCCTGACCATAGCGGTCTCAATGACCGCCCCGATGCTGTCGCGATTCTTCCGCGGGCGGACGCTCGAGTCGGAAGCCCGGCGGTTGCTGGCACTGACCCGGCACGGCCAGAGCCGGGCGGCATCCGAAGGGCTGCCCATGGACCTGTGGGTCAATGCCGACAAGGGGGAGTTCGGCCTGAAGGCCGAGCCGAGTTACGAGAATGACGACCCCAAGCAGGTGGAATTCCAAGTCGACCCCGGCCTGCGCATCGAGGTCGAGAACCGGGTCGTTAATGTCTCGACCAACAGCTATAACCGCAGTCGGCTGGCGAGCATCGCCAGCGTGCCCCGCACGCTGCTGGCGCAACCCGGCCTGCCGACGATTCGTTTTCTGCCCGACGGCTCGCTGGGCGAGGACAGCCCGCAACTGCTGCGCCTGGCCGCCCGTGACGGCTCGTCGCTCTGGCTCAAGCAATCGCGCAACCGGCTGAACTATGAGATTAAGAGCAACCCCGAGGATTGAGCGGGTGGCCGGCTTTACCCTGGCGGAGGTGCTGGCGGCGCTGGTGTTCATGGCCATCGTCATCCCGGTGGCCATCGAGGCCCTGCACATCGCCAGCCTGGCCGGCTCCGTGGCCGCGCGCAAGGCCCAGGCCGCCCGCGTGGCCCAGCGCATCCTCAACGAAAACCTCGTGACCACCAACTGGAACCAGACGGTCCAAAGCGGCACGCTGGCCGAGGGCCAGCGCCAGTTCCGCTGGACCCTGCACAGCGACCGGTGGACCCAGGACCCCAACCAGAGCGTCATGCTCCAGCTTACGGTGGAAGTCTTCTTTGCCGCCCAGAATCGTGACTACTCCGTCCGCATGAGCACGTTGGTCGACAGCTCGCAGCAATGAACCTCAGACCTCCAATCCGAGTGATGAATGGGAACTGGAGATGCGAAATCCGAAGGTTGCGGATGGGCGGAGGCCGGCTTTGGGATTTGGGATTTGGGGCTTCCTTGGGCGTTCGGCACTGGGCCTTCGGACCTCGGCGTTTGGCCGGGGCCTTCACGCTCATCGAAGTGCTGCTGGCGCTGGCCATCTGCGCGGTTGTGCTGGTGGCCATCAACGCCGTGTTTGTCACTGCGGTGCGCCTGCGCGACAAGACCTCGAGCACGGTGGACCAGGCGCTCCCGGTCAATCTGACCCTGGACACCCTGCGCCGCGATTTGAAGGGCGTGGTCGGACCGCACGGTTTCCTGGCCGGGGACTTCAAGTGCGACGCGCAATCGATGGGCGCCAGCATGGGCCTCATGGCCAGTGCCGGCGGCGGGCTGGATTTCTTTGCTTCGACCGGGGTGATCAGCGACAATGCGCCCTGGGGCGACATCGAGGAGGTCTATTACCAGTTGATGCCGGCGGGCGACCGCAACAAAGCCCTGGGCCTGGATTTGGTGCGTTGCGTGAACCGCAACCTCCTGGCCACGGCCACCCAGAGCCCGGACATCCAATTGCTCATGAGCGATGTCGAGAGGGTGGACTTCGAGTGCTACGACGGCTACCAATGGCGCAACTCCTGGGACACCAGCGCCGGGGACACCAACCTGCCAACGGCCGTGCGGATTCGGATTCAGCCGGCCATAGACCCAAACGGTGCGGCCGGCCGGCCGTCGCCCTTGGAGCTGGTCGTCCCGCTGGTCACGCAAACCCGCAGCACCAACTCGGTGCAAACGACCACCGGAGGCTCGCCATGAGAAGGCTCCCTTTCCAGGGGCCTTGTAGCGCAGCCGGGGAGGCCGGCGCCACGCCGAGCGGCTCGGTCCTCATTATCGTGCTGTGGATCACCTTCGGGTTGATCAGCCTGGCGCTCTATTTCGCCAATTCGATGAACTTCGAGTTGCGCGCCTCGGACAACCGCGTGGCGGGCCAGGCGGCCGAGCAGGCCATCGAAGGCGCCGTCCGCTATCTCACCTACTATCTGGCCACCCAGGCCGCCAACGGCTCGAACGGGGTCGTGCCCGACGTGGCCGCCTATCCGCACGAGGCAGTGCCTGTGGGCGAGTCGCATTTCTGGCTCATCGGCCGGGACACCAATTATGTCACCACCGGTCCCGGGCGCCTTTGCTTCGGGTTGGTGGACGAGGCCTCGAGGCTGAACCTGAACTCGCAGATGGACAGCCCGCTGGTCTTTAGCAACCAGGTCATCTGGCTGCCGCGCATGACCTTGGACCTGGCCGCCGGCATCCTGGACTGGCGGGAGACCAACGGCAACGGCCCAACGGCGACCTACTATGCGATGCAGCAACCGCCTTACTTGTGCAAGAACGACCCCTTCGAAACGGTCGATGAACTGCGGCTGGTCTATGGCGCGGAAATGGACATCCTGGTCGGCGAGGACGTCAACCGCAACGGCGTCCTCGACCCGAACGAAAACGACGAGAACCAAAACAACATGCTCGACCCCGGGGTGCTCGAGTATTTCACTGTCTATAGCCGCGAACCGAACTCGGGCGCCATTAACCTGCGCCCCGTCGATGCCAACCAGTTGAGTTCCCTGTTGCAGACCAACTTCAGCAGTTCGCGCGCCAGCGAGATTCTGACCAGCCTGGGCCTGTCGATGGGCGGGGGTGGCCCAGCAGGCCCCAGCACCGGGGGCCCCGGGTCGCCGAGCGCCCCGCCGGCGAGCGTCAGCTTCACCAGCCCCCTGCAGTTTTATGCCCGCAGCGGCATGACCTCGAGCGAGTTTGCCCAAATCGCCACCAACTTGACCACGACCACCAACAGCGTCATCGAAGGGCGGGTGAATGTGAACACGGCCAGCGCCGCCGTGCTGGCCTGCCTGCTGGGCGGCGATGCCTCGGCCGCCCAACAACTGGTGAACTACCGGCGCAGCAACCCCAACAACCTGACCTCGATCGGCTGGGTGCTCGACGCCCTGGGCCAGGGCTACGCGGACGCCTTGCAGGCCCTCGAGGCGGGGGACTACCTGACCACGCAGAGCTACCAGTTCACCGCCGATGTGGCCGCCCTCGGCCCTTATGGCCGCGGCTACCGGCGGGTGAAATTCGTGTTCGACACCAGCACTGGCACGCCCCAGATCATATATCGCCAGGACCTGACCCATCTCGGGTGGGCCTTGGGCAAGGAGGTGCGCCAGGACTACGTGTTAGCCAGCAATCGAAGATGAATTATAGGGTTGACGGCGTTTTGTCGAAAACTCTTAGCCAAATCACAGAATGATCGAGTTGCCCAAATTGAATCTCCGGAAACGCCGCCGCTTCTCCTCGGTGCTGGGGCTGGCGCTGGATGGCAGCCGCCTGGAGGGCGTGGTCGTCCAGCGCGGGCCGGGCGGATTGCAGGTGCGGCAGCCGTTCTCGGTCTCGCTGTCGCTGGACCCGCTGACCAACGCCGCGGAACTGGTGGGACGGGAGATTCGCAACCACCTCGAGGCGGCCGGGGTGCACGAGCGCCACTGCATTGTGGGGCTGCCGCTCAAGTGGGCCCTGACCGCCCGGGTCGAGGTGCCCGACCTGCCGGAGGCCGACATTGCCAGCTTCCTGGAAATCGAGGCCGAACGCGGGTTCCCGTGCGACGTGCAGACCCTGCACGTTGTCACCTCCCGCTGCCGGCCGCCCGGCGGCAAAGAGCAGGCCCTGCTGGTCGGCATTCCCAAGAACCACCTGGCCGCGCTGGAGCAAGCGTTGCGGGCGGCAAAACTCAGGCCGGTCAGTTTCTCGCTGGGCATCACGGGCTTGCACCCGGCGGCGGCGGCGGCCGCGAGCGGCGAGCTGGCGCTGGCCATCGGGGAGAGCCACGTGGCGTTGGAGGTCACCGGCGGGGGCGGAGTGGCGGCGTTGCGCGCCTTGGAGGGGGCGGTGGAAATGGAGGGCGCCGAGCGGGTGCTGCACGCCGAGCTGGTCGCCCGCGAGGCGCGCATCACCCTGGGCCAACTGCCGGCCGAACTGCGGCAGGCCGTGCGCCGGGTCCGTGTGTTTGGCCCGCGCGACCTGGCCCAGCAATTGGCCGATGAGATAGAGTTGCGGTTCGAGTCGCTGGGCCTGGAGGTGGAATGCGTGGCCCGCTATGCGGCCAACGAGTTCGGCGGCCAGGTCCCGGCGGAGGCGGCCGTTTCGGCGGCCTTGAGCCTGGCGGCCGGGCTGCTGGCCGGGCTGGGCAGCGTCTTTGAATTCCTGCCGCCCCGGGTGAGGCCCTGGCAGCAAATGGCGGCCCGCTATGCCTCCGGCAGGCTGCGCACCGCCCTGACCGCCGCCGGTTCGGTGGCCGTGCTGGCCGGGGCCCTGTTCTCCTTCCAGCAATGGCAGCTTTGGGGCCTGGAAGCCGAATGGGGAAAGATGGCCGCCAAGAGCAAGGAACTCCAGGATTTGCAGGGCAAGATTCAGACCTACCGGCCCTGGTACGACGAGACGGTCAAGGGCCTCACCATCCTGCGCAGCCTCAGCCAGGCCTTCCCGGAAGACAACAGCGTCACCGCCAAGACCGTGGAAATCCGCGACCTGAAAACCGTCGTCTGCAGCGGCACGGCCAGGAATTTACAGGCCGTGCTCCAGACCAAGGCCCGTTTGAGCTCCGTCAAACAGGTCCGGGAGGTGAACCTCGGCCCGACGCGCGGCCAGCCCCCCGCCCTGCAATTCACGCTCACCTTCACCTGGAACCAGTGAGGCAGCCATGAAAATTAATAGCCGCCAGCAACTCCTCATCATCGTCGCCCTGTCGGCGGTCGCCCTGTTTGCCGGGGACAAGGTGCTATTCACGCCGCTGGTCAAGGCCTGGGGCGCGCGGGAGACGAGGATTGGCGAGCTGCGCAAGCAGGTGGCCCAGGGCAAGGCCCTCCTGCAGCGCGAGCAAGGCATCCGCAATTACTGGGGGCAGATCTCCCAAAGGTCGCTGACCAACAACGCCTCCGCCGCCGAACAACAGGTCTTCCAGGCCGTCAACCAGTGGGCCCTGGACAGCGGCGTCAGCATCGCCGGCATCAACCCCCAATGGAAGCACGATTCGGAAGATTACTCGACCTATGAGTGTCACATCGACGCCACCGGCGACTTGGGCCGGCTGACCCGCTTCCTCTATGGCGCCGAGCGCGAGCCGCTGGCCTTGAAACTCCAGTCGGTCGAACTGGGCGTCCGCGACAAAGAAGGCCGCCAGCTCTCCCTTGGCCTCCAACTCAGCGCCCTCATGTTCACCCCGCCCTCACGATGAACCCGACTCCCTTGCCCCGCCGGCTCCTGTTGTCCTTGGCCCTGCTGAGCGCCTTGGTGGCTGCGGCCCGGCAAACCGAGACCGTCGGCCCAACGAATGCGCCGCCGCTGATCGATGCGCTGCCGCTCACCAACGCGGTGTTCGAAACCCAGGACACCACGCCCAGCAATGAAGTTTACGGCGTCGAGGAGTTCCTCGGGACCAACGGCGTGGGCGAGGCCAGTGAACCATCCGAAGCCAACGCCGGGGCGCCGGGGAGCGACCTGGCGCAAAACAGGGGCCGCCCGGGCGCGAAAGGTCGCACCTATGATGGCCGGCAATCGCGCCGGAACCGATTCGCGCGCGAACAAGAGCGCCGCGGCTCCTCGCCGGCCGAGAGCCGTGCCGGGACAGACTCGAGCACCAACGGCCCCGGCAAGCTGGATTACGACGCCTTCAGGGTCATCGTCAGGCTCAATATCTTTGATCCGAATCGGCAACCCGGGAGGCTGCCGAGGCAGGCTGCGCCGATCAGGAGCGAGTACTTCACCCTGGTTGGCACGATGAGTTACGAAAAAGGCACGTTCGCCTTCTTCAGCGGAAGCGATTCGCGCTACGAGAAGGCGCTGAGACTGTCCGATTCCATTGCGGGCTACAAGATCACCAACATTGACCTTGCGGCGGAATCCGTGAAGTTGGCTTCCGGAACCAACGGGTTCGAGCTGCGCATGGGCATGCAGATGCGCCGTGAACAAGAAGGCGAGTGGCAGCCCGCCGCCGCCCCCGCCAGCTTGGCCGCCAGTTCCAGCTCTGAATCCACCACCACCACCACGACTGACGCCGCCGCCAGCGGCAGCGAAAGCGAGACCATTAAACGCATGATGCAGCGACGCGAAAAGGAATAATTGCCATGAAAACGATGAACACACTCCTGCTCCTTGCCGGCCTGGCCACCGGCTCTATGCTCAGGGCCGCCGAGCCGCCGCCCGGCGCCCCGGCTGACACCAACCCGGCGGCGCCGGCGGAGGCGGTGACGGCCGCCACCAACGCCGTCCCGGCGCCGGCGTCCGGCGACACGTCCGCCCAGGCGGCGGCGGCCACCAACGCCGTCCCGGCGCCGGCGTCCGGCGACAGCTCCGCCCAGGCCGCGGCGGCTACGAACGCGGCCCCGGCCGTCACGGTGGAAAACGGCGCCAACGGGCTGTTGCTGAACTTCCATGGCGCCCCGCTGAACTTGGTCCTGGAGTACCTGAGTGACGCAGCCGGCTTCATCATCAACAAGCAAGTCACCGAGCTGCGCGGCACCGTCGAGGTCTGGAGCAAGAAACCGGTGAGCAAGGACGAGGCCGTCGAGTTGTTGGACTCCGTGCTCAGGAAGAACGGCTACGCCGTGGCCCGCAACAACCGCATTCTCACCATCTACTCGGTGGCGGACGGGAGGACCTCGTCCGAGCTGCCCGTCCGCACCGTGAGCAAACCCGAGGAGGTGGACAGCGACGACGCGGGGACCTGGGTGATCCCGGTCCGTTTCGTCAATGCCACGCAGTTGATGAACAACCTGCGGGTGCTGCTGCCGTTGTCGGACGAGTTGGCGGTGAACGAAAGCGCCAACTCCCTGGTCATATTTGCCCCGGGACGCGACGTGCGGCGGATGCTCAAGGTCATCAACGCCCTCGACACCTCGGTGGCGAGCGTTTCTTCGATCGAGGTGTTCCGGCTGAAGTATGCGGACGCCAAGCAGTTGGCGACCGAGGTTCAGCAATTGTTCGGGCAAACCGCGGGCCAGGCTGGCGGCATGGGCATGGGCGGCCGGGCGCAGCAATTCTTCAACATGATTCGCGGGGGCGGCCCCTTTGGCGGCGGTGGGGGCGGCCAGGGGGGCAGCAGCGGCGGCAATCCCGCCGGCACGAAAGTGGCCGCGGCCTCGGACGATTATTCGAATTCCCTGATCGTGAACGCGGCGCCCGAGATGATGGCCACCATTAAGGACATGGTCCTGCAAATCGATGTGCCCACGACCGACATCACCGAGGTGGAAATTTTCCACCTGCAACACGCCGATCCTTCAGAGCTGGCCGATCAGTTTGCCCTGCTCTTCCCGGACACGAGCCGGACCGATACTGGCACGGGTTTCGGTTTTCGCTTCGGCCCCGGCGGCCCGTTCGGCCGCAATAACCAGACCACGAGCAACGATCGGTCGAAGAAAAAGAGCCAGGTCATTACCGTGCCCGACCCGCGCACGAAGTCGCTCTTGGTCAGCGCGGCCAGTGAAATGATGCCCCATATCAGGGAGATGGTCGAGAGACTCGATGCCATCGACGCGCGGCACGAAGTGGTGGCCGTCCATGACTTGGCCAACGCCGACCCGCAGGATGTCCAAAACATCCTCCAGGACCTGTTCCAACGCTCCGGCAGCATTCGGCAGAGCAGCACGGCCAATCGCAACTCGATGCTGGGGACCGGCAACCCGCTGACCCAGCGGGCGACCCAGAACCAACTCAACTCCTCCTCCCTGACTTCGGGGTTTGGCAGCAGCCGGGGCGGCGGGAGCAGCTTCAGCGGGGGCTTTTAATCGCAGCCGCCCGGAACGCAGCACACTTAACCCAACGACGAGGCAGATATGAGCAAGCAATCTACAAAGTGGCACAAGTATTTCAGCGCCCTGGCGGCCTTCAGCCTGTGTGCGACCTTGGAGTCGCAGGCGCAGCGGGGCGGGGGCTTTGGCGGGGGCTTTGGCGGGGGCGGCGGCGGGGGCGGCCGCAGCAGCACCAGCACAACCCGCCAGTATCCCAATAGCGGCTCGATCGGCGACGCCTACTTCTCGATCGACCCCGAGTCGCGGCGGGTGGTGACGATTGCCGATGAGGAAACCCAGCGCGCTATCTCGCAGGTCCTCTCGAACCTGGATCGCCCCAAACCCCAGGTGCTGATCAAGGTCGTCTTCCTGGAAGTGACCCACAACAACGCCTCCGACATCGGCCTGGAGGGCGGCTGGGGCAAGCAGATCAACAGCGACACCAAGGCCAATGCAGTAAATGCCTTCGGCATGTCGGGGCTGAACTCGGTGGTCAGCTCGAATGTCAATGCCTTCGGCCAGCCGGTCTCGAGCTTTGCCACCGCCTCGCCCATGACCTCCTCCGGGGCGGGCCTCTACCAAATCCTGGGCCAGGACTACCAGGTGACCTTGCGGGCCATTGCCCAGGCGGGCACCGCCAAGGTGCTCTCCAAACCCTCCATCCTGGCCCGCAACAATCAGCCCGCCACCATCACCGTCGGCCAATCCGTCCCCCTGATCACCAGCGTGCGCTACGACACCTTTGGCAATGCCATCAACTCGGTCTCATACAAGGACGTCGGCGTCATCCTCAAAGTCACTCCCTTCATCACTACGGAAGGCCTGGTCGAAATGATCATCTCCCCCGAGATCTCTTCCATCGATCCGACCCTGTCGATTCCCATCTCCGCCAATGTGAGCGCCCCGGTCATAGATGTGCGCTCGGCCGATACGGTGGCCGTCACCCCCGACGGCCAGACGGTCATCATCGGCGGGTTGATGGAGAATACCAAGTCCCAAACCGACACCAAGATCCCTGTCCTGGGAGATATCCCGTTGCTGGGAAACCTCTTCAAACGGCAGCAGAAGAACGATTTGAAGACCGAGCTGATCATCTTCCTGACGCCCCACGTCGTGCAAATGCCCTCGCAGTTGGTCGCCCTGTCGGAAAAGGAGCGGCAAAAGTCCGAGGCGCCAGCGGCCTTTAGCGAACAGCAGCTCAATAAGTTCCTCGACAGCCTGCCGCGCAAGGATGCCCCCCCGGCCCCGGCGCCCAAGGCCGGCAAGAAGAACAAGCCCGCCGCTTCGCCCAAAGATGGTCAATGAATTGGGCGCGGGAAGTGGCAATAGCGTAAGTGTATGAACAGAGGTAGCCGCAACCGACGGAGTGCGGAGGCTGCGTCCGGGGGTTCCGGCAGCGCTGGAGCGCGCGGACGAGGCGTGCGCGCTCCTATCCTGCGATGAAACTGACGCGCCGCAACCTGTTGGTTTACCTCCTGCTGGCGGGCGTTTGGGCGGTGGTGGTGGTGTGGCAAATCCAGGAGCATGTCCGGGTCAAGAACTACGCCAAGGCCAACCTGCGGAATCGCGCGAAAGACATTGCCAAAACGATGAGTTCTTTCATCCAGGGCCTGCAATACCGAGGGACGGTCTTCAGTGACCGGCTGCAACCGGTGCTCGACCGGCTGGTGGGCCTTCGCGCCACCGAAGTGGACCGGTCCGGCGAAGTCCTTTCGGTCGTCCTGCTCAATGCCGCGGGCGACCCGGTCGCCAAAGCTGGCAATCCCATCGATTTGAACCGGGAAGACCTCCACCAGGAGGGCGAGCGGTGGGGCCGCCGGAGCCTGATCATCGCCTATCCGGTGGCGGGTGTGAGCGTGGCGCAGGAGGGCGTCACCAGCCCGGCCCGGCCCGTGCTGCTGGTCGATCCGCCCACCAACGGCCTGCGCGGTCCCATGCCGCGTCGCGGCGAGCCCAGGCCCGAGGCGGCGGGTTCCTCCAAGGCAGGTGAGCGAACGAATTCCGAGGCTCCTCCCCGCGGCCCGCCCCCCGGCCCTCCACCCCCCGGCCCCCCCGGCCGAGGCGAACGCGAGGGCCGTCCGCGCGAAGGCGAGTTCGGGCCGCGGCGGCCCTGGTGGCTGCGCGGCTGGACGGAGCCGGAATTCCAGGCCTATATTCAAAAGCGGGAGATGCACGGGCTGGTCCTGGCCATGTCCACCGATAGCTTTCAGGCGGTTTGCCAGCACGACCTCTGGCTGCGGTGCGTCATTACTTTCTTTGCCACCGTTTCGGTCCTCGGTTCGGGTCTGGCCTGGCGCAACCAGGCCAAGTCGTCCGAACTCCAAATCCGGTTGGTCCGGGCCAGCGAGTTGAATACGCACCTCCGGGAAATGAACCTCGCCGCTGCCGGCCTGGCCCATGAAACGCGCAACCCGCTCAATATCATCCGCGGCCTGGCCCAGATGGTCTCCAAACTGCCCGCCGCCGCCGCCGAGATTCAGACCAAATCCCGCGAGATCATTGGCGAAGCCGACAAAGTGGCCGCGCAGTTGAACGAGTTCATGAATTACTCCCGCCCGCGCGAAGTGCGCCGCTCGAAGCTGGCCCTCGGCTCCGTCGTCAACGAGGTCATCCGCGCCCTGGGCTACGACCTCGAGGAGAAGAAGATCAACCTCCAGGTCACCGGCGAGCCCCTCAGCATCGAAGCCGACGAGCAACTGCTCCGCCAGGCCCTGTTCAATCTCCTGCTCAACGCCATCCAGGCCGTCGAGCCCGGCGGCGAAATCCAGGTCTGCGCCGCCCGCCGCAGCGCCGCCGAGGCGCAGTTGGAAATCCGCGACAATGGCCCCGGCGTCCCGCCCGAGCGGCGCGCGGAAATCTTCAAGCCCTACTTTACCACCCAGAAGAAGGGCACCGGCCTCGGCCTGGCCGTCGTCCAGCAGATCGTGCTGGCGCACGGCTGGGAAATCGAATGCCTGCCCAACGAGCCCAAAGGCGCCCTCTTCCGCATCTCCCACCTCAAGCTTGCTTGAGGACCACTTCAACCATCGGGATTTCCCAATCCTCCACCCGGTAGCGGTGGCGGCGGGCTGGGTCCGGCTCCTGGAGTGCGCTGCGATGGACGAGGGCGACGACGCGGGTTTCGCGAACGGCCTGGAGGCGGTCGCGCCAGGCGGCGGCGCCTTTCCGGGAGAGGCGGGCGACACAGAGGCCCTGGCCGTCGAAAAGGCCCAGGCCATCCGCTCCCGCTGGGCGCAGGTCCAGCCGGTCGCCCGGTTTGAGCCGTGCCAGGGCGGTCGGGACAGGGCGACCTTCCTTGAAGAAGCCAGGGTAGCCCAGGTGGATGTCGTCCAGCCCCAGCATGACGTAGTTGACCGGCGCGGGCGAGGGGCGCGCTGCCGGCGCTGGGTCCGGCTTCCCGGTTGCCGCGGCTTCCAGCGGCCCGAGTGCGCCCGGCGCGAAGTCACGAGGCAGGACCGCCGGCCCGGACAGCGTCTCGGGCAGCGAGGGACGAACATCGCGCCGTTGGATCACCGCCAGGCTCTGCCGCGCGCGGGTCATGCCCACATAGAAGGCGCGGCGTTCTTCCTCGGCTTTGGCGCGCTCCGGTTTCAACGGCCAGGCCCCGATGAGCAGGACGTGATCGTATTCGGCGCCCTTGGCGGAATGCACGGTGCTCAAAGTGACGCCCTCGCCGTAGGTGAAATCGCGACGGCTCTCGGCGCAGGCCTCGTAGAAAAACTCGAGGGCATTCTGCACGGGCAGTTCGGCGTCGCCGGACTCGCTCTGCCAGGCCTCGAGGAGGCGGCGCAGGAACTGCGTCCAGGGGTTGGGCGGGCGGGCCTCGAGCAGGGGCGCCGCGGTGCGGAACAGGTCGGCTGCCCGCAGGAGAGAAGGGCGGAGCTGGCGCAACTGCTGGAGGAAGGCGTGGAGCTCGCGGACCTGGTGCAGCGGCGGCATGACGTTCTGCCCGGCGCACCAGCGCACCGGGAGGCCCTCCGCCTCGAGCAGCGCCCGGACCTGGGCCAGGTCCGCGTTCGTGCGCGAGAGCACGGCCAGGCCGGACCAGTCGGCAACGCCCAAGTCCCGCAGGCGGCGGATTTCCGCCAGCACGGCCTGGGCCTGGGCCAGGGCATCCTCCACCCGGATGACCTGCACCTTGCCCCGGCCCAACTCGTCGCGTTGCCCGAAGCCCCCGCCTTTGGGCAGCGCCTTGCGGCGCCGATCAATGCGGATGGGATGGTCGGTCTTCATCCGGTCGGTATTGCCGGCGATCAGGCCGTTGGCCGCGGCGATGATGTATTGGGTGGAGCGGTAGTTTTCGACCAGGTAATAAACCTCGGCCTGGTAGTCCTGCTGGAAACGGCGGATGAACTCGACGTTGGCGCCCCGGAAGGAATAGACATTCTGGTCGTCGTCGCCCACCGCCAGGATGGAGAGCTTGAGGTCGGGGTCCTCGAGCGTGCGGCCGGCAATGGCGCTGATCATCTGGTATTGCGGCTCATCGATGTCCTGGTATTCGTCCACCAGGATGTATTGGAACCCGGCCAGCAGGCGGTCGCGGACTTCGTCCGGCTCCAGGCCCGGCGGCACTCTCTCGCCCCGCAGCAGTTTCACCGCCTCGGGAATGAGGGCGTCGAGGTCAAACTCCGGTTCCGGGGGCGGTTGCGAGCGGAGGACTGAGGATTGCGAGTCGGGTAGTGGGGCAGGCGTCTCGCCTGCGTTGGTTTCCAGGGTCAAAGGCCCTCGCGGCAGGCGGGAGGCCTGCCCCACTTGACGGGCGGCGAAGGAGTAGCCCAGCAGGCGCATGGCCAGGCCGTGATATGTCAGGACGGTGACGCCGCGCGCATCCGGGCCGGCCAACTCGGCCAACCGGCGGCGCAGTTCGATGGCGGCGTGGCGGTTGAAGCAGCAAACCAGCACGCTTTGGGGCCGGACGCGCTCGACGCGCAGGAGGTAGGCGCAACGGTGGACGACCGTCCTGGTTTTCCCGGAGCCGGGGCCGGCCAGGATGAGGAGGTTGCGGCTGGCGGGGGCGGTCACGATGCGGATTTGCACCGGGTCGTTTAGATGGGTGACGATGCGTTGGTAAGATTGGGCGGTGGTGGCGTGCTTGAGAAGGTCTGGTTTGGCCGCCAGGTAACACCGGACGAACTCTTCCTTGTCCAGGGTAAAGTAGGCCAGCACCAGGCTCAGGGCCTCCCGGATGCGGTCCAGGCCGCGGCGGGCGTATTCGCTCATGACGTGGACCTGGAGGATGCGCTCGCGGTAGTGGTGCTCGAGGGGCTGATAGTCGGCGGCCGTGTATCTCTGCCCCCTGGCCTCGGGCTGGAGCCGAATGGTCATGGCCGACCGAAAAACGGCCAGGCCCTGTTGCAGGACGATGATGCGCTGCTCGTGCAGGAACATGAGGGCGCGTTCGAGGGCCGCCTGCAAGTCCTTCAACTCCGAGCGCAGGAACAGGTCGCGCTCAACCGCCGTCTGCAGCTCTTCAAAGGAAAACTCGACCAGCAAATCGGCACAGGGCGGCGTGTCGGGCGGAATCCTGGCCAGGAGCACGTCCAGCACCAGGCCCGCCACCCGCCGCCGCTTTTCGGCCAACTCGCTGATGGCGGTCCAACTGCGCCGGACGCGCACCCGGTAGGTGTCCCGGGCCAGGTAACGGAGGTCAATGCTGCCGTGCGTGCCGGCAAAGCCCCGGCCGTCTTCGCTGAGACTTTTGAGCAGGGAACGGATCAGTTCGGTGGAGGATTCCAGGGACGGGGTGCCGGAGCGGCACTCTGGGGAGTGCGGCAGTCTTCCAGCGGCGAACTCTCCCGATCCGGAATCGGAACTACCGGGCAACGGTTCGTGGAAGGCATTGTGCCCGCGGACTGACGCGTCCGTCCCCGGCTCGGCCGGTTCAGGGCCGGCGGTGTCGCGGCGGGGCGGAGAGTGGGGTTGAGCGGCGAACCCCTCATCCAGGAGGCGCTGGTTGAGGAGGCGCAACGAGAGCGGCATCCAGCCTTCGGGGTCGGGTTCCTCGAGGGCGAGCAGCTCGAGCAGCTTGCGGTCGAGTTGGAGCACGCGGTCAAGGCGGAGGCGGGAATGGTCGCTCACCTTGTGCCGCAGGTAGGCATTGAGGAGCGTGTCCCGCTTCATCAACCCGACCTGCGCCATGCTGCCCAGAACCTTGAGGACTTTGGCGCTGATATACTCGGGGCTGGCCTGAGGCCCCGCCCGGCTGGCCAGGCTGCTGAACTCGGGCAATAACGCCAACTGGTCCACGGTCAGACTCTCGGCGGGACCGGCATTCATGAGTTCCCGCAGGATGGCGGTCCACAGCGCCTTTTCGGCCTTGGGCAGGTTCAGCGGCGCCATCTTCGCCTCGGCCTCCTGGAGGTCGCGCACCAGCAACCGCGCCTGGAAAACATTAGTGACGTTCTCATCCCGCTGGATCAAACCGGCCCGCTCCAGCCAGGAGATGGCGGTGCGGACCTTGGTATCGGCGCCGCGGTCTTCAAAGCTGATGTTGGTTTCCACGTCTTCATCGCGGAGGATTTCCCCGGCGGTAATGACGACTTTTTCCCGGTCGCCCCTGGCGGCTTTGCGCAGGCCGCGGAGAATCTGGGCGATATCGTGCCGGCTGAGTTCCGCAAAGGCGCCCAGGCGGAATTGCTGCTCGCAGTCCTCTTCGTCGTAGAGCAGGATGCACTCCGCCGCCCGGCCGTCCCGGCCGGCGCGGCCGGCTTCCTGGAGGTAGTTTTCCAACGACCCGGGCGTGTCGGCGTGGATGACCAGCCGCACGTCCTCCTTGTCGATGCCCATGCCGAAGGCATTGGTGGCGCAAATGACCTGGAGGTGCCCGGCGAGGAAGTCGTCCTGGATGCGCTTTTTTTCCGACGGCTTGAGGCCGGCGTGGAAATGGGCGACCCGCCAGCCCTTGGCGCTTAGGAACTCGGCCAGGACTTCGGTGGCCAACCGGGTGGCGCGAAAGACGATGCCATGGCCGCCCTGCCCTCCAGGCAAATGAGCAGCCAGCAGGTCGTGCACACGTTCGAGCTTGGAGTGGCCCGTGACCGTCTGCACCTCGAACCGCAGGTTGTCGCGCTCGACTCCGCCCTCGAACAGCGCCAGTTCCCGCCCCGTCTCGGCCTTGAAAAAGGCGATAATCTCCTCTTTCACGTCGCGCTTGGCCGTGGCCGTGAAACAGGCGATGGGCGGGATGGGCAGGTCCTGGCTCTTCGAGAACTCCCGGATGAAGCGCCCGGCATAGAGGTAATCGGGACGAAAATCGTGGCCCCATTTGGAAAGGCAATGGGCCTCGTCAAAAACCCAGCAGCCGATTTCGCGCTGGGCGATGGCCTCGCGGAACGACCGGTTGCGCAATTGCTCCGGCGAGACATAGAGCAGCGCCACGTCGCCCAGGCGAATGCGCCGCAGCACGTCGCCCCGTTCCGGCGGCGTCAGCAGCCCATAGAGCGCGGCGCCAAAGGGCGTGCCGGTCCGGCGCACCAGGCCATCGACCTGGTCCTTCATCAGCGCCTGCAAGGGCGAGATGACGATGGTCAGCACGCCCCGGCGGTAGTTGCGCGCCAAAGCCGGGAGCTGGTAGCAAAGCGACTTGCCCCCGCCGGTCGGCAGAATGGCCAGCAGCGACTCGTTGCGCAGCCCGGCCTGGACGATGTCCTGCTGGAGGCTGCCCCCGGCGCGATTGGCCGGCAGCGGACGGAAATCATCGAAGCCGAAGAAGGCGCGGAGCTGCGCCCGCGCGTTATGGGTCTGCCGGCAATAGGCGCAATCGGCGGCGGCGCACGGGGCGTCCCGCAGCCGCCCGATCAGTTCGGTGGTGAGCGGATGTTCGAGGCGGACCCACGGGGGCAGGACCGAATTGGCGCCCGCCACGCGCAGCCAGGCGAGCGTGTAGGCGACGGCCAGTCGTTGCGGCGCAGTTTGCAGCAGCGCTTCGTTGACGGGCACGCTGGCGCAAGCCCAGCGCCGGAAAAACCCCCGGCAGAGCTCCAGCGCGCGGGGCTTGGCCGGCCGAATCCCGCCCAGGATGCTGAACAGCAGCTCCATCCCCCGCGCCAGCGGTTCCTCCGGCTGGTCGGGGGCCGCCAGGAGGAAGTGCAGCAACTCGAAGAGGCCCCCCTCGGTTTGGCCAAGCCCGGCCAGCGACCGGAACTCGTCCTCGAACAAGGCCCAGGCCTGGCGGGCGTCGGCGAGGGGGTCGTTGACGCTCTCCTTGAGCAGTTTGTAGTCTTTCACCAGGCGGTGATAAGGGTTCTCCGGGAAGGCAATCGGCGAGAGGGTCAGCGTATCGATGACCGGCAGACGCAGCGCCGGGTGCCGGGGAAAGGCCTCCCGCAGCACGGGCAAGTCGTGCCGCACAAGGTTATGGCCCAGCAGACAGCTCGCCGCCCCCGCCATGTCATACAATTCATCCAGCCCGCCCGCCAGGCCGCCTGGCCCCGCCAACGTCCGTTCCCCCAGCACCGCGCCGACCCTGAGAATCTTCCCGTGCCGGGAGACCTCGAGGTCGAGCAACAGGGCGCGACGGCGCAGGGCCGTGAGAGCTTCTGCCCGGCAAGTGAGAATACCGGGGCCGGGTTTCGAGGGGCGCAACTCCTCCGGCAGCTCCATCGCGGTCATTTGGTCGTCTCCAGAATCAGGCAGTCGAGGCCCTTGAAGCGTTTGAAGCCGGCGTCGAACGTGACCAGCCGCAGCCCCGCGCACGCGGCAAAGGCCGCAAGGTAAGAGTCCGTCCACAAATCGCGCGCCGCCGTTTGTGCTCCCGCCCACTCTTGCCACCGGTCTGCCAGATGCGCCGGTTCCTGGACCTCGCTGGCGTCCGCCAGCCGGAAGGCATTGGTCGCTTCCGTCCAGGCCTGGCGGTTGGTGCGCACCTGCGGGCCCATCACGGTCGGATTCGTGAGCAGCCGCAGAAAACCCATCTGGGTAATCCGGTTGAACACGATGCCGCCTGCATGAAACTCGGCCCAGTGCCGCTTCGCCGCCTCATGATGCGGATGGAAATCCGCCGCCATCGCCAGCCAGACGTTAGCGTCCAAGAGATTTGCGGTAGCGTTCAAGGTCCTCCTCTTGCTCGAGTTTGGACAGGAACTCCGGCGTTAGGTCGGGCATTTTCCATTTCCCCCGCCCCCGGATGATGGGAAATGGGCACGGTTTTACCTGGCCTTTCCTGCTCGCTCTGGGCTCCGCCAGGTAGGCGCTCAGAGCTGAAGTTACCAAATCCTTGAGCTTGAGACCTTCCATGGCCGCCTTGGCCTTCACCTGTTTGAACAGGGGGTCGGGTATTTCCAACGTCGTCTTCATCTACCCATATTCCCATAAAACCAGTTTTCCAGCAAGTCTTTCGTTTGGCCCGGGTGTTCGTTAGTTCGCGCTGGCGTCGTTGGAATTGGACCCGCGCGTGGAGTGGGCGCTCATCGCCCTGCTGATCGTTATGGGACTCATCCTGTGGCTCGGCATCGAACTGGCGGCGGCAGCTCCCCGGCTGGGCGCCGTTTTCGGCTGATCGAGCGGCCGTGCAGAACCCGCGCGACACTGGGCCTTGGACATCCCTTGCCCGGCGGCGGAGGCGTGGCGGGCGGAGTGGGAGGCGGTGGAAGGCGTCCCTGCCGGAGAGGGTGGAAGGCGTCGCCGCCAGACTTGCCAAATGGCGGGGGTGCTCTATGCTAGGAGTATGAAATTGCCGAACAAATTGGAAAAAGCACTGAACGAACAAATCAATCTCGAGTTTTCATCCGCTTATGCCTATCTGGGCATGGCGGCGTATTTCGAGCAAACCGCCTTTGCCGGTTTCGCCAAGTGGATGGAGCTGCAAAGCGAGGAAGAACTCAAGCACGCGCACAAGTTTTTCAATTACATCACTGAGCGCAACGGGAAGGTGGCGCTCAAGGCGCTGGCCGAGCCCAAGTGCGACTACAAGTCGCCCCTGGAGGCCTTCCAGGCCAGCCTTGCCCATGAACAGAAGGTTTCCGCCGCCATTTGCGGCCTCTATGAACTGGCGCAGGCGGAGAAAGAGTACCCCACGCTCTCATTCCTGAAGTGGTTCCTGGACGAGCAGGTCGAGGAGGAAAAGACCGT
The DNA here is from genome assembly GCA_049518415.1 of Verrucomicrobiota bacterium. GTDB lineage: Bacteria > Verrucomicrobiota > Verrucomicrobiia > Limisphaerales > UBA8199 > CAVQND01. The sequence continues at coordinate 29,151 of JBEKRX010000004.1, read as the reverse complement.
CGCCGACATCATCGCCAAGCTCGAACTGGTGGGCGAGAACCACAACGGCCTTTATCAGATCGACCGCTTGGCAGGCCGACGGGGCGAGGCGGAGAAGTAGCGCCCGAAGGGGCCGGAGCCGGCCCGGACGAGCGGGCCGGCGCGCCTGGGTTTTGGGAAAGACCGTGCACGAGCTATCGATTATGGAGAGCGCGTTGAGCCTGGCGCTGGACCAGGCGCGGCAGGCGGGGGCCAGGCAGGTGCACGTGATCCGCCTGCGCATCGGCGCGCTGAGCGGGGTGGCGCCGGAGGCGCTGGAGTTTGCCTTCGCGGCGCTGGCGCCGGGGACGCCGGCCGAAAACGCCCAACTGGCGATCGAGCATGTCCCGGCGCGGTTCTGGTGCGCGGCGTGCGTCCGGGAGTTTGCAGCCGACGATCTGATTGCGGAATGTCCCGGCTGCCACCGGCTGAGCGGGGAAGTGCGCGCCGGCCGGGAAATGGAACTGGCCTCTTTGGAGATTGAGTGATGTGTGAAGATTGCGGATGCGGATTGCCAGGAGAGAATCCGGTTGGCATTAGTGCCGGCCACCAGCACGAACACGAGGACAAGCGCGGCCATAGCCACGGGCAGGAGCACGCCCAGGAACATGAGCACGCACATGGCCCCGGCGAGCACCACGGCCACGGCCACGATCAGTCCCACAGCCACCCACACGCCCACGCCCACGCGCACCTGCAGGCTCAGCCGCGCGCGGGCGAAGGGACGGACCTCGCTGCTCCGGGCGCGGAGGCGGCGGAGGCGCGCCGGACGGTCGAGGTGCGGCGGGCGATCCTGGAGAAGAATGACCGGCTGGCCGAACGCAATCGCGGTTTTTTCCGCGCGCGCGGGCTGTTGGTGCTGAACGTCCTTTCGGCTCCCGGGTCGGGCAAGACGACCTTCCTCCGGGAGACGGTGCGGGGGCTGGGGCCGCAACTCAAGGCGGGCGTGCTCGTGGGTGACCTGGCCACGGACAACGACGCGAAGCGGTTGCGGGAGTCGGGGGCGCCGGTGGTGCAGATCACGACCGGGACGGTCTGCCATCTGGAGGCGGAGATGGTGGGCCGCGCCGTGAAACAACTGGACCTGAACGGCCTGGAACTGCTGTTCATCGAAAATGTCGGCAACCTCGTCTGCCCGGCCGCCTACGACCTGGGCGAAGACCTGCGCGTGGTCCTGCTGTCGGTGACCGAGGGGGAAGATAAGCCGTCAAAATACCCGCCGCTGTTTCAAGGGGCGGACGTGGTGGTCATCAGCAAGGTGGACCTGGCCGGGGCCTGCGGCTACAACCGGGACCTGGCGCTGGCCGACCTGGGGCGGGTGGCGCCGCGGGCGCGGGTGTTCGAAACCTCCGCCCGGACCGGCCAGGGGATGGAGGCCTGGCGGGAGTTCCTGGTCCAACAGCACGGGGCACGAAAGGCCCGTGATCCGCTGGCCCTGTAGTTAGGGGTCCGCCTCCGGCCCTGCGAGCATGGGGCGGCCGGCGTCGGAGCAGATGCCGCGTTTGGAGGCGGCGATGAAGTCGAGCATCACTTTGGCGGGGGCGCCGGAGAAGTGTTGGCGCGCGTCCGCCAGGGCGGTGTGGAGGTTCCGTCCGGAGCGGAAGAGGGTGTGGTAGAGTTGTTTCAATTCCAGGCGTTGGGCAGGTGAAAAGCCGGCGCGGCGCAGGCCGATGGTGTTGAGGCCGCAGATGCCGTTGGGGCCGCGGGCGACCGTGTAGGGCGGGAGGTCCTTGCTGACGGCGGAGCCGCCTTGCATGAGGGCGAGGGTGCCGATGCGCACGAACTGGTGCACCAGGCAATTGCCGGAAATGAAGGCGTGGTCGCCCACGCTCACATGCCCGGCCAAGAGCGCGCCGCCCGCCAGGACGACGTAATCTCCGACCACGACGTTGTGGGCCACGTGGCTGTGCTGCATGAGGAAATTGTGCGAGCCGATAAGGGTTGCCTCCGCCGGGTGGTTGGAGCGGTGCACGGTGACATGTTCGCGGAAGACGTTATAGTCGCCAATCCGCAGGGCGGTGGGTTCGCCTTTGTATTTCAAATCCTGCGGCGCCTCGCCGATGACGCAGCCAGCGAAAAAGCGGTTGTGCGCGCCGATGCTGGTCAGGCCGGTCAGGTAAACGTGCGGGCCGATGACGCATTCGGGGCCGATTTCGACCCCTGCATCAATCACGGCATAAGGCTCGACCCGAGCCGTCGGGTCCAGCTTCGCCTGGGGATGCACAATGGCAGTGGGATGAATCACGCCGCAAGGGTGCGGCATGCGGGAGAGTTGCCAAGTCAAAAATAGTCCAAAGCTGCACCTGCCGCTCAGGGGCCGTTGGCGTTCACCAATTGGGCGAAGCGCTCGAAGCTGCGGTCGTAAGTGCGCTCGACTGCCTCAGGGAAGCAGCAGGCGGGGAGCTGCCGCAGGCCCAGGTGGTAGCGCAGGCACTCGCAGCAGATGCCCTGTCTGGGGCAGCCCGGATAGCTGCAGTTGCAGAACTTGGCGTTCGCCGTCTTCGCATTCGGACATGCCGCTCTCATTTCAACAAAGCTCCTGGTTTGCCGGCTTTTTGTTAGGTTTGCCCCGTCCGCGCCCATCAGCCGATAGCAATCCCGGCGAGAGTATCCCGACCGGGCCTTGGCCTCAAATCCGAAATCCTGCAAGCGTATCTCCGGGCGGGAGCGCAGAGCTGCCGATCTGCGCGCGCCTGTACCAGTTTTCAAGCCCATGGGCAGGGGAGTGTCGAGTGCCGGGTGTCGAGGGTCGAGGGACTGAACTGGTGAGGCGGGTGAAATCGGGTATCAGGGCATCAGCGGGCAGAGTTGGGGCTCTGCGCTGCGGCGGCACCTGGGTCGCCCGCCTGGTGACTCAGCCCGTGGCCAGGTTGCTTTCCAGGATGGCTGAGCGCTGGCCGTCGGCAGCCGGTTCCGGCGGCGCCGGGTGCTCCCAGACCTTGAGCGGTTCGTAAAAGGTGTTTCGCTGCACCGGGATGCAGCCGGCCTCGCGGATGGCTTTGATCATTTGGGCTTCGGTCTGCAACTGGGGTGTTTTGGCCCCGGCCATGTGGAAGATGTATTCCTGGAGGATGGTGCCGTGGAGGTCGTCGGCGCCGAAGCTGAGCGCCAGTTGGGCCAGCTTGAGGCCCAGGCCGACCCAGTAGGCGGTGATATGGTCGAAGTTGTCGAGGTAAATCCGGCTCACGGCGAGGGTGCGCAAGGAGTCGAAGCCGGTGGGGGGATGGCGGACGGGGAGGTCGTTGTCTTGGGGCTGGTAGGGGAGGGGCACGAAAGCCACAAAGCCGCGCGTTTCATCCTGGAGGGCCCGCAACTGGCGCAAGTGATCCACCCGGTCGGCCGGCGACTCGATGTGGCCGTAGAGCATGGTGCAGGTGCTGCGCCCCCCCAGCCGGTGCCAGGTCCGATGGACGTCGAGGTACTCCTCGGCCGATTCCTTGCCCTGGGCGATGGTGGAGCGGATTTCCTTGCGGAAAATCTCCGCGCCGCCGCCGGTGAGCGCATCCAGGCCGGCCGCTTGCAGGGCGAGGAGCGTGTCGGCGACGGTTTTTTTCGCCAGCCAGGCGAGGTGCAGAATCTCAATGGCGGTGAAGGCCTTCAACTGCAGGCGGGCATCCAGCGCCCGCAGCGCCCGGAGCAGGTCGGTGTAGTAGGAGAAGGGCAGCGTGGGGTGCAATCCGCCCACCAGGTGCAGTTCGGTGATGCCCCAGTCGAGCGCCTGGCGGGCCTTTTGGACCAGCTCCTCGACGGTGAGCTGGAAACCATCCGCGTCGCGTTTTTTCCGGGCAAAGGAGCAAAAGCGGCAGTTCAGGATGCAGTAATTGGAGTAGTTGAGGAAGCGGTTGAGGAGGTAGCTGGCGCGCCGGCCCACCCGGCGCTGGCGGGCCAGGTCGGCCATGGCCCCCAGGGCCTGCAAATCTGTGCTCTGGAAAAGCCGCAAGGCCTCGGCCTCGGAAATCCGTTGGCCGGCGGCGACTTTGCGGTAGAGGTCCCGCAACTCGCTGCGCTGGATGAAAAAACGCATGGGATACCATTACCAGAACCGGGGACGTTGGCCAAGGGCGTCGGCTCAGGGCGGCGGGGTTGCCAGCCGGATCCGTGGAGACTTCCTTTGTCAGGGAAGCGAGGGGAAGCTCGGCCCGCCGGGCTGAGAGGAGGCCTGGTTTTCTGCCCGCGGGCGGCGGCCAATGAGCAAGGCGCAATTCCAGGTCAGGAACTCGCGGAGCACGGGCAGGCGCAAGATGAAGGATAATTCCGGGTAATAACGGGGTGCGGCGCGCAACAGCTTAAGCTGTGGATGGGCGCGGATTTTTTTCAAGACCTGCCCGATATAAGTCGGGAAAAGGTTCTGGTAGGGAGTGTGCTTGCGCGGGCGCCTGGCGAATCGGTCATAAAGCAAGTGCCCGCGGCGGGCGCCGAGATAATGGAAGGGGGAGAACTCGTGGCCGCCCCAAAGGGAGAGCCAGTTTGTCCAGCTCAAGAAGAGTTTCCCGTTGGGTTTCAGAAGCTCGCCAAGGTCTTGGAGGAACTGGTCGGGTTTGGCAAGATGCTCATAGACATTGGAGCAGATGACCAGGTCATAGCTGCCCAAGCGGGCCAGGTGATCCTGATCGAGGTTGAAGTAGAGGAAGCGGGAGCCGGCCAACTCGGGCAATAAGCTGTTGCATTCATCGGCAAAAGTGACTTGGCAGCCGCGTTTTGCCAAGACCGCCCCAAAGACCCCATGCCCGCAGCCCAGGTCCAGAACGGTGGTGTCCGCCTGGAGCCTGACGCCCCACCGTAGCAGCCAATGAACGGCATCTGCCGCCTGGAACTCGTAGAAGGCGGGATCGTCCCGATGCCCCAGGTATTGCAGAATCAAGCGATGTATAATCATAAGCAAACGGGAGGGGGACGCCGTGCCGCTTACTTGTCCTGACGAAAGACCAGCAGGTAGCGTTGCGGGATGATCTGGTGATAGGAGAGGAGCTCGAACCCGTATTGCTTCAGTTGGGCGATGGCGAGGTCTTTGGCAAGATAGGGGCCGTGATAAGGAAGGTGGGGGTCTTCCACCGGACCGTTGTCCACGATGATGAGTCTGCCCTGGGGCTTGAGCGCCTGTTTGAGGCTGTGGATGAAATTCTGGCGGGCGGGCTCGGGGGCCACGCCGTAGATGATATGGTAGAGTGAACACAGGAAGGCGGCGTCCACCGGCTCCTTCAAGCAGAGGTCATCCTCTTTGGACCTGACGGTTGTCACGTTCCTGATACCCTCGCGCTGCATGTACTCGTTCATGAAGTCGAGGTGTTCCTGCTTGATGTCCAGGGCAAAGACTTTGCCGGTCTCACCCACGAGCCTGGCGAAGCGGAAGCTGAAGAAGCCGGGGCCGCAGCCAATGTCGGCAATCCGCTCCCCCTTTTTCAAGTCCAGGAGGCTCAGAATCCGGTCCGTTCGCTCCCACTGGGGTCGTTTGGGGTTATTGAACAAGATGAAGTCCTCCAGGAAGGTGCGCCGGATGCGCCCGACATTAGGATCGGCCGCTTCAGCCTGGGGGCTGATGGCTTTTGCGCGGGCGGTCGGGTGGCTTTCCTGGTCGGGCAGGGCGCGGGGCTTGGTTTCTGGATTCGCGTTGGCCGCCGTGTTCTCCGGGGGTAGCGGTTTCGGGGGCTCATCTCCCAGCCGGGTCTGCTCGCCGGGTTTGAGCAGCTTGTATTTGGCTTTGAGGTAGTCCTTGAGCAGGGCATAGTCATCGTCAGCCAGATAGTGATAGTAGGCCCGGACCAGACTGTCGTGGAGCATGTTCTGCTGCTCCTGGGGAGGCGCGACGAAATGCTGGCAGAACCATTGGAGGGCGGTGAATTCGCCGCCAAAGTTCTCGTTGGGGATGAGTTCTTCGTAGCGTTGGATGGCCGCCCTGGCGGCCGCCTGGTGCTTGTGGTCCAGGGCGTCCAGCACCAGTTTGGCGGCCTCGATGCCACCCGGGGTGATGTCGTAAGAATCCAGGCTGCCAATGTGGACCAGGGAATTGCCCGAGGTGACCCGGATGAGTTCATAGTTGGTTTGGGCCTGCTGTTCGAGTGCCGGCAGGGGCGCCAGGAGCGGCTTTTCGTCCGGTGCCGCCGGTTTGAGGATGAGGAGGTAACGCAAGGGGCTGAGCTCGGCGTAAAGCTCCTGGCGGAAACCATAGAAATAGAGCTGGGCGGCCACCAGTCGATGGTCCACATAGGAGGAATGCAACTCGCGGCCGTCGGCGGCCAGGTTGTCCACGATCACCAGGCGGGCGTCCGGTTTGAGAGCTTTCTTGATGCTCTCCAGAAAGGCCTTCCGGCTTGGTTCGGTGGCCCAGCCGTAGATGACATGGTAAAGTGAACAGATGAAGGCCACGTCCGCCTGGTCATGGACCTTGATGTCGTTCGGCAGCGAGGCGACGGTCTTAATGTTGCGGAGCCCTTCCTTTTGGATGAATTGGTCAATGAACCGGAGATAGTTTTCCTCGGTGTCGATGGCATAGACCAGGCCCTTGGGTCCGACCTGGGCGGCCATTTTGTAGGTGTAATAGCCCATGCCGCAGCCGATATCCAGGACTTTCTGGCCTTTCCTGAGTCCGACAAGCTTAAGGCATTTGTCGCTGGATTCCCATTGCTCGCGGGCGGGGTTGAGGAACATGATATAGTCTTCCAGGAGCGCGCGCCGCTCCTTCTGCTCGGCCGGGTCGCTGGGTTTGAAATGGTTGAGCCCGTACTGCCGCCGCAAGTATTCCTTCAATAAGGCATAGTCGTTGCGCACGAAGAAATCGCGGTAAATCGCCGCCGGCTGGTCGTAGCTTGGCCTTTGACCACGGGCAGACGCCGCCAGGTCCCGGCACAGCCATTGCAGGCCGGTGTAATCCCCGCCCAGATTCTCCCTGGGTATCAGCGCGTCGTAGCGGCGGCTGGCCTCCTCAGCCGACTGAACGTCCTTTTTCTCAATGGCGTTCATGACGCACTGGGCCGCGGCGAGGGAGGCTGGCGTAACCTCGATGGGCGGGGCGCCCACGCGAATGAGCGAAGCCTTCAAGTCGAGTTTGATGGGATAGGCCGGGGCTTGAGGGTCTGCCGCGCGGGCGGCGGCCACCGCCACCGCCAGGGCCAGGCGGCCCAGGGAGGAAACGAAAAGATGGTTGGCAAAAGAGGCGCTGGGTTTCATGGGTTGGCCGCCGGGCCGCCTAGTACGTCGTTTCATCGAAAGGGGGACACATATAAGTCCTTTTCTTTGTGTTGTCCGTGTTCTTTGCGGTCAATTCCTTGAAATGCGTTCCCTTTTCCATGGAAGGTAGTGTCAGACTGCAATGATAAGCGATGGGATGCGTCGCCGTTCGCGGTCTGCGTCGCGGCCCAACGGGCCGCCAGAACCCAGCCCAGGGCTGAGGCCGGCAGGCCGATGCCCTGGGGCCTCATTCCCACCGCCCGTCCCGCGCCCTGAAAGGGCGCTACAGACCTCAATCCCACACATATCGTTCGTCGTACTGGGTTTCATAACGGCGCAAGAACGCCCGGAATTCGTTTGTGGTTTTGGCGCCCCTTCAGGGCGCGCTTGGTTTTGTAAACGGCTGCCCAGGGCATCGGCCTGTCGGCCTCAGCCCTGGGCTGGGCTCTACCGGCCCGTCGGGCCGGAAACGCCGCCCATCCAATAACACGGACAGTACATCGCTTATTTCCGCAATCAAGCAGTAGTACTGGCGCTCAGAGTTGGTCCACGCGGCCATCGGCAAAGAGGACGTTTTTGGCAGGGGCTTTCGAGGTCTCGTGCACGTTTTCATAATCGTACATCATGGGCGCCTCATGGATGGGCAGGATGCCATCCGGGCGCATAAGCTGCTCCAGGCGCTGCCCATTGAGGGTGTAATTCCACTCATAGCTGGAGCCTTCCTTGAGATAGTAGCCGGCCTGGTCTTTCGGACAGGCAAAAACGGCCCGGTTGCCCGCCACGTAGTTGGAAAGCAGGTCGCAGATGCGTGGCAGGATATGGTTGGTGAAAACCGGAGTGGTGGGCCGGCGCTCGGCCGCCGGCAGCCGGTAACCGTGCTCATCAACATAGAGGTAAACGGCGGCGCCCAACTGCCGAAGGTGACCCAGGCACTCGGCGCGGCGCGCGCGCTCCTTGCTATGGGCCAGCGCCGGCAGGAGCATGGCCGCCAGAATGCCCATAACAGCGATGACCACCAACAGCTCGATTAGCGTAAAGGCCGCGGCGCCGCCCTGAGTTAACGGATGGCATGGGCTTGCTTTCAAGGCCGCCCCCCGGCGGTTTCCTGGCGGTCGCGGTTGATTCGGTCCGCCACGGTCGAGTCTCGCAAGCCCTGGCGGCGGCTTTCGAGGAGCGAACCGGACTGCGACTCCGATTGCTGTTTGAGGGCCTGCTGGCGTTGCTCTGGCGACATTGCCTGCATCGCGGTTTGGAACTGGCGCTCGGCGTCCAAGAGGGCGCGCTGGGCGGGGGGCAGCACCGCCATCAAATCCTGGAAGTCCTGCTCCATCTGCTGCAGCGTCTGCGCTGAGGGCGGTTGCGGGGGGGGTGGGAGGGGGGGCGAACCTGGCGGAGGGGGCAGCAGCCCAGGAGGAGGAGGCTGACCGCCGGGCGGCCCGCGCATCTGGGCCAGGTCTGGCGGGGGCCGGCCTTCGTCGGGCGCTCCCCCCAAACCTGGCAGGAGGCTCCAACAAGCAGCCGTGCGGCGGCGCACCTGGCGGGCGAGGCTCTGGACGGCGCGCCTGAGCGGAGCGGCCTGCAAGCTCAACGTCACCCGGCTTAGGGTGCCATCCTCGGGCACCACCTGGATGTCGGCAAAGCGGGAGAACGCTACCGTGGCCAGACGCAGTTCGCGGTTTGTCAACCGCAAGGTAATTGGCTCTTCGACCCACCTGGCCTGGGCCAGGAGCATCGGCAGGTTCGGGGGATTGAACACCACGACCAAGTTGCTCCAGCCGCAGGCGGTCGGCTCAAGTTCCCCCCGGGCGGCAGCCTTGAAGTTCCGCAAGGCCTTGGGTGAGGAGTAGAGAGGATACAGGACGAGCGAGCGGGAGCGGACCTGCTGGGCGACCAGCATCAACACCTGGGGAAGCGGCACTTCTTTGACCTCGAGCGTCACCCGCCCCTGGACGTCCCGGTGCACCAGGATGGCCTCGGAGGTTTGGCGTTCGATTTGCCGAACCACCTCCCGGACCTCCGCCTCGCGCACGCGGAGGGTGACCAAGCTGGCCCTGGCGCGGAGCAGGCGGCAAGCGCCGAACAACACCAGCAGTGACAGGGCGACACCCAGGCCCTTAAGGAAAAGACCCCGGTGCCGGGTGATTTTGGCTACAGTCATGGCTCACAATCGGCGTAGGGATTGAGCGGCCCTTCCGCATAGGCGCTCCGGGCAAAGGCCATAAACCGGGGGTCTTGAAACTGGTGGCAGACTTCATCGGCAAAGAAGGCCCCCAGTTCGGTAAGTCCAAGCGCGCGCTCGTCCTCTCGGACCAGGCCGAAGGACTTCAACCGCTCGATTTTTGGGCAAAACACCTCGGCCAGCGCCGTTCCAGTCGCCTCTTGGAACCGCTTTTTGCGGACCTCGCGGTTCTTCAAGGGCAGGATGATGGCCCAGCGGATTTGTTCCTGCCGGTCGCGTACGAGGCCTCGGTTGAGCGGCAGTTTCCCGTCCGCCACCAGATGGTAATACTCCTCAAAACTTTGGGTGTTGAGGCCGAATCGGTCGCGCAGGCTGCTAAAGGCGGTCAAGCCCAGGCCGATCTGGTCATAGAGCTCGCAGCATTGATTGTGGGCATACAAGGAGAAGTCGCTTCGTTTCTTGGAAAACACCCGGCGCAGGTTCTCCTGATAACCATTGGCGGCCAACAGTTCGACCGCCAACGCTTTCATCATCAGGGCCTCCTCCGTCGAGGGCACGGCCTCGGGCCTGGTCTGCTTGAGCTTCTTGATGCCGCCTTGATAATCACCGTAGGCATCGATCTTGAGACGATAGAGCTGGATTTCCTCGACCCCGCTCTGGACCGCCGTGGTCATCACCGCCAGCCAGTTCTCCGGCGTCTGGCCCGGGAAACCGAAGATGAACTCGAGGTTGAGCTTGTAACCGAAGGCCTTGGCATTTTGGATGGAATCGAGCGCGGTTTTGGCGTCATGATGGCGATTCATCAATTTGAGCACGTGGTCGTTGAAGGACTGCACGCCAATCGTCAGACGGTCCACGCCATAATCGCGCATGATCTTCAACCGTTCCAGGCCGTCAGGCCCGGTCAACGTTGTGGGGTCAACATCGTAGTTGAACTGCCTGCACTTAGAGAGGTCGAGGCGCTTGCAGAAAAAGTCGAGGAACCGCTGCAACAGCTCCGGGGTGAGATAGGTGGGAGTGCCGCCGCCGACCAGGATGGTTCGCGGCCGGAACTGGGTGAGCCCCAAGTGCCGCAGATAAGTGTCCATCTCCTTTTCCAGGGCCGCCAGATAAGTGCGCTTTTCCTCCCGTTGCTCGCCCAGCCTGGCGGGATAGTGACAGAAGGTGCAACGGCGATGGCAGAAGGGCAAATGGGCATAGACATCGATCAGTCCGTCCGCGGGCAGGGTGTAGCTTTTGAAGAGCGCCTCCGGTTGCATCGGCGGGTACATGGTGATGGGAGGATAGTGAACCGAGGGGAAGAAGTCCCCGTCTTTGCAGATCAATCCGAGCTGCTGGAATCTTCTGAAGTCCGCCACGCGGGCGCGCGCGCGCGTCATCCAGGTCTGCTGGGAGGCAAGCGGCTGAGCGGGGGCGTTTAATGGTGTGGTGGCGGCGTCAAGCCTGGCCATGGAATCGGCGGCAGCGTTCATATTAGTGGTCCTGGCGCGAGCCGCAGGCCGGCCCGCTTCACAATATCGTGAATGTGTTCCGGATTGGGGGCGAACCGCCGGCCCGAATAGATCGGGAAAAGCGCTCTAAACTCCTCCGGGGTGCCGTCGTGGATGGTCACGGTGTTGGCGCCGGCCATGAGGCCGAGGAATTGCCCGTCTTTTCTGACCCTCTCCAACGGGCTGGTGGTGGGGATGAGCCGGTTTGGGTACATGATGCGCATCAGCGCAATCGCATTCAGCGCCCAATCGGCCCGTCCAGGCCGCTGGCCGCGGAGCCTGGAGCCCTCGCCCGGAATGAAAACTGAACAACTGACCATGGCCAAGGGATACCTGCCGGCGAACAGCAGGTCGGCCACCAAATCGTCGAGCGATTGCCCCGGCAGGCCAACGATGTTCCCACTGCCCACTTTGAAGCCCAGGGCCAGCAGGTCCTCCAAGCAGGCCAGGCGCTCGGCCAGCGTATCCCGAGGTTTGACCCGCGCATAAAGCTCCGGGTTCGAGGTCTCGAACTTCAAAATGTACCTGTCTGCCCCGGCCTCTCGCAGTTGACGATATTGCTCGCGGTGCAAGCTGCCAATGCAAACAATGAACTGCAACTCCGGATACCGGCGCCTGACTTCCCGCAGGCAGGCGCAGACGTGCTCCACAAAGGCCGGCGACGGGTTCTCGCCCGCCTGGAGCAACAGCACCCGGCGCCCGGCAGCGGAGAGGTCTCCGGCCCGTTCGACAAACTCCTCCCGCGAAATCAAATACTTGGGACTGCCCGGCCCGCCCATGCCGCAGTACTCACATTGCTGCGTGCAGACATTGGAAAGCTCCACCACGCTTCGGACCTCCGCGGCATTATCGGGAAAGAGCTGCCGCCGCCGCGCGCGTGCCAGGCTGAAGAGCCGTTCCTGCTCCTCCTGCTCCAACAGCAGGGCCCGCCGCAGGACCGCCGGGCTGTAGTCCTGAGCCGCCAAGGCCTCCAGAACGCGCTCCTTCACCAGGCCGCTCTTGGGCTTGACGTCGGCAACCGGGGCTGAGTTCATAGCTGGTCAAGACAGACAAAGGAAGGAAATGCCGGAAACAGCGATCAGTGACCCGCTCAGCGCGGCGGCCGTGACTCTCTCCTTCAGAAAGCAAGCCGCCAACGGCAGGACGAACAATGGCTCGGCCGAGTTCAAGGTGTTGGCCACGGAAACCTCGAGGTGCTTGACGGCCAGCAGGGAGAGCCAAAACCCGCCAAAAGTGACCATGCAAACGCTCCCGAAGAAGCGCCCGAGCAGCCTCCGATTCCTGAAAGGCAAGAGCCACTCGACCGCTTGCCAGCGAAAGGCGCTGAGCAGCAGCATGGTCAAGGCGGCTGCCAACATGCGGACAAACGTGGCCTCCATGGCGGAGACTCCCGCCAGCCCTCGCTTGGCAATGATGACCGAAACGGACATGCAGACCACGGAGAGCATTCCTAAAGCCGCGCCGCGAAGCTGCGACTCCCGCTTCTCGCCCGAGAGATTCGCCCGCAGCACGACGGAGATGCCTCCAATCACCAGCACGATGCCAATCCACGTTTTCAGCGTCGGTGTCTCTCCCAAAAAGCAGACCGCCAATACCACCGTGAGCACCTGGCCGCTGGTTAAGAGCACAATCAGGAAATGCGGCGACAACTCCTTGAGCGCCGCAAAAAAGAACGTGTCCCCGATGGCAATTCCCAGCGCCCCGCTGGCGATTAAGCAAACCAGAGCTCCCGCCCCGATGTTCTGATAACCGACCGCCAGCAGGACCGCGCCCAATAAAGCCGCGCTCAGGAAACTCTTCACCAGGGCCATGCCAGGAGACGAAAGCTGTTCGCCTAGTTTCTTGAAGAGAATGGCTCCCATGGCCCAGGAGGCCGCAGAACCCAGGGCTGCCACGATACCTAAGGTCTTTGACCCCATGGAATTCTTACTGAAAGAAGGGCGCAAACTCCCGCCTCTCGAGGAGATTCGAGAACCAGCCCGCTTAAGTTTTGAGTTGCCTGTTAGTCGAGTTAAATCAACTGCGTATGATCAAAGCCACTTCCTGATGGACACGCATGTCAGCCCTCAGGCGCGCGCATTGAACATCAGGAACCACTCGTTGTCAAGTCCGTTTCCAGAACCTCTCCGCCGCAGGGCAAGCCGGCGCACGCCATGGTGACTTTGTCAACGGCCCTGCCCCCGCTTTTACACAGCAACGCTTCAACGTTGACAAACCCAGTCAAAAGAGTATGCCTGGGAGGCGTGGCAAAGTATCGTGGATTTGTTCCGGCCCTGGCGCGGATGGCCCTCTTGGCGGTGGTGTGGTCCGCCTGTGGGTGCAACGCTCGTACCGAGGCATCCCGCAGCCAGCAATCCGGCAACCGCGCTGAACCGGCCAAACCGTCTGAGCGCCCCCGCCGCATCCGGGAACCGGCGGTGGCAGGCCTCTTTTATCCGGGCGAAGAGCGGGCCCTGGCAAAGGCCGTGGATGCCTTGTTGGAAGGCGCGCCGGAGCATCACTTCCCCCGCCTCAAGGGGCTGGTATGTCCGCATGCGGGTTACACCTTTTCCGGGCAGACCGCCGCCATTGGCTACAAAACCCTGGCTGGGCGCGAAATCGAGACGGTCATTGTCCTGGGTCCCAGTCATTACGCGCTTTTGGAGGGCGCCTGTATTCCCGAGGCCGAGGCTTACCGGACCCCGCTCGGGCTGGTGCCGATTTCCGAAAAGGCCAGGAGACTGGCTTCCGTTGCGCCCTTTGGGCTGGAAAAGCCCTGCGCGGTGCAGCGGCCCGCCTGGTGGTCACAGGCGCCCAAAGCGGCGCCCGAGCTGGGCCAGGACACGCCCGAGACCTGGGAGCACTCCGTGGAAGTCCAGGTGCCTTTTTTGCAGCGGGTGGTCGGGAAGTTCAAACTCCTGCCCGTGGTCGTGGGCCAGGCGGACCCCGAGCGGATCGCCAAAGCCCTGGCCGAAATAGTGGACGATAAGACGATTGTTGTTGCCAGCTCGGATTTAAGCCATTATCACCCCTACGATGCAGCCAAAGCCCTGGATAGTCGGTGTGTCAAGGCCATTTGCGACATGGACACGGACGAGATGAAAGGTCAGGAGGCCTGCGGCAAGCTGCCGATCCTCTCGCTCATGCACCTGGCCAAAATCAAAGGCTGGAAGGCGCAACTGCTGGATTGCCGCAACAGCGGCGACGTCACCGGCGAGAAAGAGCGTGTGGTGGGCTACGCCGCCGTCGCCTTGTTTGAACCGGCGACCGAGAAACCGGCGACCGAGAAACCGGCGACCGAGAACTACGGCGCAGCCGAGCGAAAGTTCTTGCTGGAATTGGCGCGCCGCACCCTGGCGAGCGTCGCCACCGATGCCGCCTCGCCGGGACCGGCGGTGGACCCCAAGAGCGTCTCGCCGAAACTCGCCGAAAAAAAGGCCTGCTTCGTCACCCTCACCAAAGGCGGCGCCTTGCGCGGATGCATCGGCCACATGCTGCCCCAGGAGCCGCTCTACCAAGCCGTCATCGAAAACGCGCGCAGCGCGGCCCTGCGCGACCCGCGCTTCCCGCCGGTCCGGTCCGATGAGGTCGCCCGGATCCAGATTGAGATCAGCGTGCTGACCGAGCCGCGACCGCTGGCCTTTAGTTCGCCAGACGAGCTGCTGAGCAAGCTTGAGCCGCGCCAGGACGGCGTGCTGCTGCGCATCGGCCTGCGCTCGGCCACGTTCCTGCCCCAGGTCTGGGCGCAGATCCCCGGCAAAGTGGAGTTCCTCGACCGCCTCTCGGAAAAGGCCGGCTGCGAGCCCTCGGCCTGGCGGGGCAAAGAGGCCTCGGTTTCCATCTATCACGTGGAGTGCTTCGCAGAGAATCATTGAAGGGGCGCGGGTTTTGCAGCCGGCTCGGGAAGAGCAAGGGTTGAATTTCTCCGGTCATGTCCGCGCCTGATCAGCTCAAGGGCGGCTCGCAAAGGCGTCCGGTGTTGTTCGCGCTGCTGGCGCTGGGTTTTTCCTGCGTGATGACCCAATTGGCGCTGATGCGGGAATTGCTGGGGGCGTTTTCCGGGAATGAAATGGTCCTGGGTGTCGTGCTCGGCCTGTGGCTGTTGCTGATGGGGCTGGGGGCGTGGCTGGGAAGGTTCTGCGCGAGGGGCCGCGCTGGCGCCGCGACCCTGGCAGCAATCCTGATCTGGCTGGCCGTGCTTCCGCCCGTCCAAATATTCCTGGTGCGGGCGTTGCGGAACATCGTCTTCATCCGCGGCGCGGCGATCGGCGTCACCGGAACGGTGGGCAGCGCTTCGGTCGTGTTGCTGCCGTATTGCCTGGCCGCGGGTTGCGCCTTAAGCCTCGGCTGCGCGCTCCTCGCCCGCGAAGAAGGAGCGGCCGGCATCGGTCGCGGCTATATCACTGATAGTGCGGGCAGCATCGCCGGAGGCATCCTCTTCAGCTTAGTGCTCGTTCGGTGTTTCGACCATATCGCGATCCTCGTTTGCCCGGCCCTGTTGAACCTCCTGGCGGCCGCCGGAATAGACCGGTCAATGGGGCAGGCCTCGGGCCTGGCGGCAGAGCGTCTTGCCCCTGGGCCCGAGGCGGGCGAGAGGCCTGCCCCACTACCTTTGCCAGTCCGTTCCTGGTCCCTCAGGGCCGTGATCGGCCCTGGCAGACGCTCCTGGCTGGCCGGCGGGCTTGGCCTCGCCCTATTGGCGGCGGCTGTTTTCGCGGACCCGGACGGCCTTTCCACGCGCCTGCAATACTCGCGGCAGCACCTCGTGGCCCGGGCCAATTCGCCTTATGGCAAACTCGTGCTGACCGAATCCGAAGGCCAACTTAACTTTCTGGAAAACGGTGTTCCTCTGACCTCGACTGGCGACGATCAGCACGTGGAGGAGACCGTGCACTATGCCCTGGCACAGCGGCCCGACGCCCGCAACGTGCTCCTCGTCTCCGGCGGCGTCGGCGGCACCGCCAGGGAAATCCTCAAATACCCGGTCAACCGCATCGATTACGTCGAACTCGACCCGCTGATCCTTGAACTGGGCCGCAAGTACTTGCCGGCGAACCTGGCCGACCCCCGCATCCATGTCATCAACACCGACGGCCGCCTCTTCATCAAGCAAAAGGCCGCCCGGCAAGTGGGGCCGGCCTCCCGCCGGCCAGTAGTGGGGCAGGCGTCTCGCCTGCCTTCCGGGCGTCTGGCCCCCGAAGGCAACGCGGGCGAGACGCCTGCCCCGCTGAAGGACCAGGGATACGACCTCATCATCCTCGACGTTCCGGCGCCCGCCACCGCGCAGTTGAACCGCTTCTACACCGTGGAGTTCCTGGCGGAAGCAAAACGGGCGCTGGCCAGGAACGGCGTGCTTTCCTTTTCACTCGGCCAGTATGAGAACTACGTCAGTCCGGAGCTGGCGCGCCTGCTGGCCTCGGCCTATCGCACCGTGAGATGCTCTTTCCCAAACACCCTGATGATTCCCGGCGGCCGGGTCTTCTTCCTGGCCTCGGAGGGCCCGCTCTTCGCCGACATCGCCCGGCGGCTGGAAGAGCGCCAAATCAAGACCAAGCTGGTCAATCGCCACTACCTGGACGCCATGCTGGCGCCCGACCGGATGGCGGACCTCGTTCGAGCCGTGGCGCAGCCGGCGGCGCTGAACAAGGACCTCAGTCCGATCCTCTACTTCTACCACCTGCGGCACTGGATGAGTCAGTTCAACGTTCACTTGGGGCCGCTCCAGTGGGTGTTGCTGCTCATGCTGGGCTTCTATCTCGTGCGCTTGCGCCGGAGTGCTTTTGTCCTGTTCGCTTCCGGCTTTGCGGCCTCGGCCCTGGAAATTGTCCTGCTCCTGGCGTTCCAAGTCCTGTGCGGCTCGGTCTATCACCAGGTGGGGCTTATCGTTACCGTTTTTATGCTCGGTTTGGCCCTGGGCGCTTGGTTGGTAACCCGGGGCTGCCGGCGCGCGCCACTCTTCTCTTCAGGACTGCGGACTTCGGACTCCGCGCCGAACGCCGGGGCCAAACAGCGCCTATGGCTGTTGGCCGCCGCCATTGCCGTCTATGCCCTTTTTCTCCCGTTGCTCCTGCCAGGGCTGGACCGCCTGGGGGGCACGGCGGGGCCGCTGTTGCTGATCAAAACCCTCATCGCCGGGCTGACCTTTGTCCTGGGCGCGCTGGTCGGCATGCAGTTCCCCCTGGCCAACCAGCTTGAGTCCGCCGCTACTCCAGCCAGCCTGTCCCGGCTTTACACGGCCGATTTCGTCGGCGCCTCCCTGGGGGCTTTGCTGGCCTGCACCCTTTTGATCCCCTTGCTGGGCGTGCCCGGCGTGTGCCTGCTGACGGCCGCGTTGAACGCCTTGGCCGCAGTGGTGATGCGGACCGCCGAGCGGCGAGTCGTTTAACTCGTTTAAGCGCCCAACCTTTGTAACCATGTAACCATGTAACCATGTAACCATGTAACCATGTAACCATGTAACAGCATGTCGAGATTGAACCGCGTTTGTTTGAAGCTGGTGCGGTGGAGCGGTTGGGCGCTGCTGCCGGTGGTGTTGTTGTTCCTGCTGACCGGCTACATCATGGATGGCCGTTACGGTTTGAGCAAACTGCTGGACGAGAAAACGGCGCTGACCTTTCACCGGATGCTCCATCTGCCGTTGATCATCGTGGTGCTGGCGCACAGCCTGCCGGCGGTGTATCTTGCCCTGCAGCGATGGGGTTGGATCAAACCTCGCGTGGAACCGTGAAAAGCCCTCAGCCACAACGCGGCGGAGCCGCTGCGGACGGAGCCCAGAGGGCGCCGTCGGCCCGCGGCGCGGCCAAGGACCTGCCTGGGCGCGCCGGCCTGTCGCGTCGCGCCGCCATTCTCCTCGGGGCGGCCGGGGTTGCCGGCGTGGCCGGGGCCGCCTCGCTCTGGGATTGGTTTTCCAAGTGGCGGGCGGCGGAAGCCCCGGCGGACATCTTCAAAGGGGACGCGCCCCAGGGCGAGGTGTGGGAGCTTTGGGGCAAGCGCGGGTGGGTCAAAGAGGCGGCGCACTACTTCAAGCTCGGCCCCAACGTGCAGTGCAAGGTCTGTCCCAACAATTGCCTGCTGGCCCCCGGCGACCGCAGTCATTGCCGGAACAAGGTGAACCACGACGGCGTGCTCTACACGCTGGTCTATGGCAATCCCTGCACCTTTCACGTCGACCCCGTCGAGAAGAAGCCCTTGTTCCATTTCCTGCCCGGCAGCCGCACTTTTTCCCTCGCCACCTCCGGCTGCATCTTTCGCTGCCTCAACTGCCAGAACTGGGAGATCTCCCAAAAGAAACCCGAGGAGACCAAGGACCCGCGTGGCCAGGAGTTGCGCCTCCGCCCGCCCCTGCCCCCCAGCCTCACGCTCAACGAGGTCGCCCGCCTGAGCCTTTTCCCTGACGATGCCGTGGCGGTCGCCGAGGTCCTGGGCTGCCCATCGCTCGCCTACACCTACTCCGAACCGACCGCCTTTTACGAATACACCCTCGACACCTGCAAAGCCGCCCGGCAACGCAAACTCAAGAACATCGTCGTCAGTTGCGGCTCGATCGAAGAACGCCCCGCCCGCGACCTCTACCAGTTCGTTGACGCCGCCCACGTCGACCTCAAAGGCTTCGACCAGGAGGTTTATCAGAAGCTCAACTCCGGCAAGCTCCAGGCCATCCTCAACACCCTCAAGACCCTCAAAGAACTCGGCGTCTGGTTCGAGATCATCAACCTGGTCGTGCCCACCTATACCGACAACCTCCAGACCATCCGCCGGATGTGCGGCTGGATCGCCCAAGAACTGGGGCCGGACCGGCCGCTGCACTTCTCGCGTTTCCACCCCGAGCACAAGCTCGCGTATCTGACTCCCACCCCCGTGGCGACGCTGCTCGAGGCGCGCGATGCCGCCCGCGCCGAGGGCCTCCACTACGTCTATATCGGCAACGTTCCCGGCCTCGCCGGGGCGGAAACCACCTTCTGCCCCAACTGCAAGAAACCGGTCGTCCAGCGCGACATCTTCGCCGTCACCGCCCTCGACCTGGCCGCCGGCAAATGCCGCTTCTGCGGCGCGAAAATCGCCGGCGTCTGGACCTAGAGTTCCTGACCGGCAAAACCCGTTGTGATCAGGTCAAATTTCGCTGCGATTGCAATCCCGATTCGGAATCGGGACTTTTAGGTGAATTGAATCCCGATTCCGAATCGGGAGAAGAACGATCATTGGTCATTGAAGAATGCCCGTCCCGCCACGCGGGACCGAATGAACTTTCGGACTGCCGACTCAATGACCAATGACCAATACTCAATACTCAATTCTCAATGAACCTCTCCGGGCAGGGTCGATTCCAGAGGTGGTCTGAGGCGCAGCCTCGCTAGACTTGGGGCTGGCGCGGAGGCAGATACCAGGCATCGCGCGCAGGCGCGACGAGTGGATGGAATGAAACCGCCGCGGGGCGGTGTGGGCGGTGGGTTGGAGGATGCGCCCGCGCCGGACCTCGGGCCCCGGACGTGCTTGCGGTCCGGCCGCCGGTTGGCTAGCCTGGCGGTCATGAGCGCATTCCCTGTGAGTCCGGAGAAGCAAGGCCAGCTTGCTGGGCGCATGGCGGCGCTGGGCGTGAGCGAAGGCGATTTGGAAGAGACCTTTGTCCGCTCCGGCGGCCATGGCGGCCAGAAGGTGAACAAAGCTTCCACGTGTGTGATGTTGCGCCACCGCCCCACCGGGCTGCAGGTCAAATGCCAAACCACGCGCCAGCAAGGACTCAACCGCTTCCTCGCCCGGCGGCTGTTGCTGGACAAGATTGAAGGGCTGCGGCGGGGCTATGTGGCGGCCGAACGCGCCCGCGTCGCAAAGCTCCGGCGCCAGAAACGGCGTCGGAGCCGCCGGGCCAAACAGCGAATGCTGGCCGACAAAGCCCAGCAGTCGGCCAAGAAGCAGTTGCGCGGGCCGGTCGCCCCGGAGTAGGGGAGCGTTTCACTTTTTTGTGTGTTCCCTCTTAATCCTAATCCTAATCTCTTAATCCTAATCCTAATCTCCCTCCTGCCAGCGCCAGTCAGAGTTGGCTTTGACTAACCCGCACTTTGGCATTGTCGAATCCTGGCCGGGAGCGTAACATCCGGTCATCGGACACGCGGCCAAGGCCAGGCCTGACTCAGGCGGGAGTGTGAGTTTAGCGGTTTGGGCCAACTGGGTGGCGCTGGGCCACGCGCGAGTTTAATCAGCCTATGACAAAGACTGCGAGGACTGCCAAAGGACCCCAGCGGGAGCCGGCGCGCCAGCGAGGCCGGCGACGGCAGAGCAAGATTCACCCGGTGGTCATCTATCCGTTCCAACCGCCGAACGACTACGCGGACCTCAGGGCGCTATACGAGCTGGTCGCCCAGTTGGACGCGGACAAGGCCAGGTACGCCCGCCCGCTCACGGTGATGGACCGGAAGACCTACTACGCCAGGGAGGCTGATCCAGCCTTCCTGGATTTCAAGCGGAACACCATCGCCCGGCATTCGGACATCCTGGATGCGTGGTGTGTGGATACCTGCCAGATGTGGTATTCGGGGCTGGGCCAGGCCTCCGAACAGGGCGGCAGCGAGGATGTCTATTGGCTGGTTCCGGGCGACTTCAATTACGGCACGCCGGTCGGCCAGGAAGTCCTGGGGCGCCTGCACGACCTGCCGGAAATCATCGCGGAACTGGACCAGGACTTGTGCATCGGCGAGATCGCGACCGACCACAACGACTCCAAACAACTGATTGACACCTACGGGACCTTCGCCCTGCTCTACAACTGGTTCCCGGCCGAGGCCCAGGAGATTCGCCAGTTCACCGAGCGGCCGCGCTCCGAGTTCTTTGCCATCCGGCACCGATTCCTGCGGGAGGTGCTCTTGCAACGCTGGTATGCTTACGAGCAGACGGTCGTCATGCTGCTCCAGGCCGTGTTCAGCCAGAGGCGCATCAGCCGCTTTTTCGTCGGCCATATCTCCGACCTCCCCGAAGGGCGCGAATCCCTCGCCTCCGCCATGCAGCAGGTCGAGCGCACCGAGCGCGTGCTCAAATCGCTGTGGCGGGAACGCAACCAACCGAGGCCGGGCTGGACCGAACAATACCACCTTCTGGAAACCCAATCCGAGCGAGTGCGCCGGACGGCGCTGACAATTCTGCAGAGCCTGTTGATTTGAATTGGGCAGCCAAGGGTCGAAGGGCTTTTCGGCGCTGATGCTTTTATGAATCTCCTGGCCTATCGGAAGCCCTTGCGGGCGGTCAATTTCATCTGCAACGCGCCGCAGGCGCAATCGGTCAGCCTGGTCGGCGACTTCAACGGCTGGGACCCGGCGGCGCATGCGATGAAACGGATGCCGGACCGGGCGTGGCTGCTGACCCTCGAGCTCAAGCACGGGCATCATCGCTACGCCTTCCTGGTGGATGGCAAGCTCATGCTCGATCCCCACGCCCAAGGCATCACCCGCAACGACAAGGGCGAGCGTGTCTCCATGGTGCCGGTCAGTTGAAAACCGGAAAGGAGAATTGCAGGCATAGGCGGCTTATACGATACCTTTGAACCTTGCCTGGTCTGGGGAGGAGCGGCGTTGGCCGTCCTGGCGGCGGGCGCGCAGTTGAATGCGCAGCGCTAGCGGCCGGATGCCCGGACAGAACGAGCTGCCCCTCAGCGCGCGTCCTGGTTGAATTGGAGGAAACCCGACTTGGGCTTCAATTTTTTCCACAAGGCCTCAAGGCGGCGGATGCGTTTTTCGGTGGCGGGGTGGCTGCTGAAGGCGCGCAGCTCCAGGTCGTGGCTGTGCAGCCGTGCTGCTTCGGCCTGGAGCTTGAGGAGGGCATCGATCAGGCCGCGCGGGTTAATGCGGGCGGCGACCAGGTATTGCCAGCCCACGGCATCGGCCTCGAGTTCGTATTCCTGGGAGAAACTCTGGTTGACCAGCAGGGCGGAGCTGTCGCCCAAGAGGCCCAGCAGCCCGCTGCCTTCGCCGAGGAAAACCCTGAAAATCAAGTACGGCCCGGCCGCGGAGATGATCTTCCGAAAGCCATGTTTTTGGGTGACATGCGCAATTTCATGCGCGACCACCCCGGCCAGCTCTTCCGGGCGGTCAACCAGCTCCAGCAATCGCGTGGTCACAATCACCTGGCCCCCGGGCAACGCGCAGGCATTGGGCAACGGGTTCTGGACGATGTGGAACTCGAATTGGAGACCGGTCTTGGGCAGCGCCTTGACCAGCGGCGTCACCGCCCGGAGCAACTTGGCTTTCAAGTTGGGGTTCTCGACGAAGAACATGCTGCTCTTGAGCTCCTGCACGAGCGAATCGCCCAATTCCTGCTCCCATTGCGCCGGCACCCGCGCCACCAGGGACCGCACCATGATCCCCACCAGGAGCGACCCCGCAAACGCCATCCCGACGCACGCCAACAGAAAGGCCCCGGTAATCTTCAGGCGCCGTTTGAGTTCGTCGCGGCTCTGGAGGGCGCGGATTTGGATGCGGGTGTGCGTCTGCTGGAGCAAGGCGCGGTGTTTCAAGATCGCCAGGTCCGAGCAATGCACCGTCCAGTCCGGCTGCTCGGGGTTGGAAAAGCAAAGCTCGCCTTGCTCGCCCAGGTTGAGGTCCAGTTTCATCAGCGGGATTTCAATGCTGGCCGCCTCGGACTCGAAGCGCAGCCGCCAGGCATCGATGGCGATAGCTCCGCTGGCCGGCTGCTCGCCCAGACTGGCGTGGCAGGCGTAGGCCGCGAACGCTGGACCTTCCTCTGTCAACCTCGCTCCTATAACAAATGGCCAGGGAAACGGCACGCCCAAAATGAACCCATTTCAAGATTGAGGCGGGGCCGTTGACAAAGTCGTCCGGATGCCGGATTTCATCCGCCCGTCCAGCGCGCTGTCTCGACACCCTCCGGTGCAGGCCCTGGCAGACCGGCAGAATGTTCACGCGGCGCTTGCAATCTGGCGGCGGCCGTTCCATGCTCTTTAAGCGGCATTTGCAAGGCGCGCGGCCATTCGCGCCTGACGTAACGTAATGAGCACATTACCTGATAACGAATTCGATCTGGAAAAACTTTTCTTGCCCGCCTGGGCACAACAGCCCGCCTCGGCCAAGTACGCCCACTACGAGGGGGAAGAGGAAAAAAGCGAGCGCCGCGGGGAACGGCGCGGCCCTCGGCCGCCGCGTCGCGAGGGCCCGCCCGCCCAACGCCAGGAAGAGTTCCGGCCGCGCGGGCAACCCCGCAGCGGTTGGCCCCGCCCAGAGGGCGGGGGCGGCAGACCCGCCGCCGGCGGCCGCGCCCCCGTCCGCCGCGCCGAGCCTCGCGAGCGCCGCGAACCGCCGCCGCCGCTGGTGGAACTCAACGTCGCGTTGCTGCCGGAGGAAAAAGGGGTTGACTCGCTCGCCCGGCAGATCAAGATGACCGGCCGGGCCTATCCGCTGTTCGACATCGCGCAGATGATCCTGCAAAAGCCGGAGCGCCATGCCGTCGTCTTCAGCGTCAAGAAAAACGCCGAGGGGCAGCCGCTGCAGCCGCTGTTCCTCTGCGCGCTGGACGACACCGTTTGGCTCTCGGAAGACGAAGCCGTGGCCCACGTGCTGAGGAAGCATTTCGCCACCTTTTACGAGGCCGAACGCACCCCGAAAGAGCCGCCCAAAGGCACCTACACCTTTGTGGCCCAATGCGGCTTGAGCGGCGTCATCCTTGGCCCGCCCAATTATCACGACTACCAAAACCAGTTGCGCAAGCTCCACGCCGAACGCTTCTCGCGGATGCCCTTCGAGGTCTTTAAGTCCCGGGTCAGGATTGTCCGCGACGAGGAGGTGGTCAAGAAATGGGTCGAGGACCAAAGCTGGCGCACCGTGTACAACTGCCTGAACCTCCCCGAGCCGCTGCGCCTGGGCAGCCAGGACGAGGTCGAAAAGCACTTCCGCGAAACCCATAAGGAGAACATCATCAAACCCGTCGAGTCCCACACCTTGAGCGGCAGTGCGGCGCGCGCCTTGCGGAGCCCCGACCTGGTGCGGCTCATCCGCAGCGTCTGGGAAGACCAGCGCCGGTTCCCGCTCCAGCTCGCCACCGTCCTCAGCCAGCAGTTTGCAACCCGCGGCCTGCAGTTCTTCAAAGTCAACAAGTCCATTACCCACGTCTGTGTCGCCCGTCCGCACTACCTCGACCTGGCCGCCGCCCCGGTCTCCGAAGGCGTCAAACGCATCGTCGAGCACATCGACGCCCATCCCAAATGCACCCGCCGCGACCTGATCGAAACCCTGGCTCCTTCTCCCGCTCCGGCGCCTGGTCCTGCCGCCGCCGCCGCTCCCGGCGAAGCTCCGCCGCCGGCCCCTCAGCCCGAGGCCAATCAGCCCACGCCGGAACAGACCGTGGTCATCGCCGATTTGCACTGGCTCATCCACCAGGGGCATGTCATTGAGTTTGCCAATGGCATCCTGGAAACCGCCAAGAAACCCGCGCCCAGACCGCCCAAACCCGAACCCAAACCGGCCGAGCCACCCGCCCCGGCGGAGCCGCAAATGGCCGCCGCGCCCGCTGGCGAGATGGCCGCCGCGGCGGTGCCCGCCGCGCCGCAGTCTGTTCCTTCAGAACCGCCTACCGCCTACAGCCTACAGCCTACAGCCTGCAGCCCAGCCCCCGTGCCGGAGTCTGTTCCTTCAGAACCGCCTCAAGCGGCCGAAGCTTCGGCTGCGGAAGCGCCGCCCACTGCTGGCGCAGACCTTCCGCCGCCGGAAAACGCCGGCCCCAGCCCCGCCGCCACAGCGCCCGAGCCGGAGCAGACGCCGCCGGCGCTGGCCCCGGCCGAGCCTTCGCCCGCGCCGACCAGCCAAACGGCCGCCCAACTGGCGCCCGCACCCGTCGAATCCCAGCCCTGAGAGGGCCGTGCAAAAACAAATCCCGATTCCCTCCAACCCGGAGGGTTGGTAGAAAGTAGCCGGTGGTCGTTCAGGGTAGAGGGGGGAACGACCACCGGGCAGCGCGCCCTCTGGCGGTCGCACCCCGCAGGGGTGCCAGAGAATAATGTTGGAATTCCGCCTCGCCTTCGGAACTTGTTCTTGCATGAACCCTAGGAGGGCCGGCGAGCATTTTCGGGCAGGGAGGCGTGCCACCTGCCTGCCGGCAGGGAGGCCGCGTCCCACTGTTTGGCCCGAAGATTCCAGGGGCGCGGTCCCGACAGGTCGGGGTCTTATTTCACGTCTCCGAAAAATATCTGTTGACACCAACTCGACAAATCACCATACTGCCCGCGTCCGTCCAGTGACATCCCGACGGGTCGGGACGGAAGAGCGACCGGACGAGGGGACGAGACAGCGTCTCCGCTTTTGGGGAGGCCCAAACCTGCCCAAAAGGCTTAAAGGGAGATGCTTATTTCAGGGTCTCCTTATGCCTTAGAAACGTATGGCCAGGCGACCAAAGTCACCGAGCCATTGGCAGCTTAATCGCGAACTGGAAAAGTCCATTTCACGCTGAACCAAGACACAGATTTTATAATTCCGGTCCAAAGTTGGTTTGAATGTATCCGAAGATTTGCATCTGTTGTGGGGAAGGGATCTCCGAGGCGGGCCGCGATTTCTCCCGGAACCCCAACCTCTGCCCTTCGTGCTCGAGCCTGTGGGACGGCATGGACGAGGAAGGCCAGGGGGAGCCGGGTCGGGGCCAACAGCCGGGGGCGGCGCCTGAGGAGCAGGTGGCGCTGGGGGAGCCGTCGGGCATGCCCAAGGTGACCTGAGACATGAAAAGATCTCTCGGTGCGAAGACGCTTATTTACCCGGCGCCGGTCCTGGTGGTGGGCACGTATGACAAAGCGGGCCGGGCCAACGTGATGACCGCCGCGTGGGGCGGCGTCTGTTGTTCCCAGCCGCCGTGCGTGGCTGTGGCCTTGCGCAAGGCGACCTACTCTTATGCCAACCTGGTCGAGCGGAAGGCCTTCACGCTGAGCATCCCCTCCGAGGAGCAGGTCAAGGAGGCCGACTACTTCGGGTTGGTTTCGGGCCGGAACACGGACAAACTGGCGGTGGCCAAGCTGACGGCGGTGCGGAGCAAGCTGGTGGATGCTCCCTACGTGAAGGAGTTCCCGCTGGTGCTGGAGTGCAAGGTGGTGGATATTGCCGAGCTCGGGCTCCACACGCAGTTCGTGGGCGAGGTGATGGATGTCAAGGCCGAGGACAGTGTGCTGGGCGATGACGGCGCCATCGACATCAAGAAGCTCAAGCCGCTGGTCTTTACGCCGGATACGCAGGAGTACTATGGCATCGGCAGCTTCATCGCCAAGGTCTTCTCGGCCGGCAAGGGCATCTGATTGCAGACGCCAGCCTCAGCGCCCCCGGAGAGCCTGGCCGGGTTGATCGAGCGCGTCGTGTTCTTCAACGAGGAGAACGGCTTCGCCGTCCTCAAGGTCAAGGCCAGAGGACACCGCGAGGAAGTGACCGTCGTCGGCTCGTTGCCTTCGGTGAATGCGGGCGAATGGCTGACGGCCCAGGGCCGCTGGGTCCAGGACCGGGAGTTTGGCCTCCAGTTGCGCGCCGAACTGCTCACCAGCACCGCCCCCGCCACCCGGGAGGGCATGGCGAAATACCTCGGCAGCGGCCTGGTCAAGGGCATCGGGCCAATCTATGCCCGGAAGCTGGTGGAGAAGTTCGGGGAAGGCATCTTCGACATCATCGAGAATTACTCGGTGCGGCTGGAGGAGGTTGGGGGGATCGGCCCCAAGCGGCGCCGGCAGATTAAGGCGGCCTGGGCGGAGCAGAAGACCATCCGCGACATCATGGTCTTCCTCCATTCCCAGGGCGTCAGCACCAGCCGGGCCGTCCGCATCTACAAGACCTACGGCGACAAGGCCATCGAAGAGGTCCGCGCCGATCCCTACACCCTGGCCCGGGACATCCCCGGCATCGGCTTCAAGACCGCCGACCAAATCGCGCGCAAAATCGGCATCCCGCACGATTCCCTCCTGCGGGCCTGCGCCGGGCTGGAGCACGTGCTGCTGGAGGGCGCCGGCCAGGGGCACTGCGCCCTGCCGCTGCCGGCGCTCACAGAGCAAGCCGGCCAACTGTTGCTGGTGAACGAGCCGGTCATCGCCGCCGCCCTGGCACGCGCCCAGGCCGACCGTCTGCTGGTGCGGGAAACCATTGGCGGCCAGGAACTGGCGTTTTTGCCGGCGCTCAAACGCGCCGAAGAGCAGATCGCCGAGCGCCTCCGTAAGCTTTGCTCCGGCCCCGCCAATTTCCCGCCCGTTGATTTTGACAAGGCGCTCGCGTGGTGCCAGCGCCAGACGGGCAAAGAACTGGCCCCCAGCCAGCGCGCGGCCTTGCGCCAGGCCCTGTCCAGCCGGCTGCTCATCCTCACCGGCGGCCCCGGCGTGGGCAAGACCACCCTCGTCAATGCCATCCTGCTCATCCTGCGCGCCAAGAAGGTCCGCTGCCAGTTGTGCGCCCCGACGGGCCGCGCCGCCAAGCGGCTCTCCGAGGCGACCGGCCTGGGGGCCAAAACCATTCATCGCCTGTTGGAAGTTGAGCCGGGCAGAGGCGGGTTCTTGCGCCACGAGGCCCATCCCTTGCTCTGCGACCTGCTGGTCGTGGATGAGACCTCGATGGTGGACGTGCCGCTGATGAGCGCGTTGCTGCGCGCTTTGCCGGGCCAGGCCAGCCTGCTGCTGGTGGGGGACGTGGACCAGTTGCCGTCCGTCGGCCCGGGCATGGTGCTGCGCGATCTCATCGAGAGCGGGCTGGCGCCCGTCGTGCGGCTGACCGAAGTTTTCCGCCAGGCCGCCCATAGCCGCATCATCACCAACGCGCACCGGATCAACCAGGGGCTGATGCCGGAGCTGGCCGACCGGGAGAGCGAATCCGATTTTTACTTCGTCGAGCGCGAGGAACCCGAGCGCATTGCCCAGACCGTGGTTGAGTTGGTGAAGCAGCGGATTCCGCGCAAGTTCAAGCTCGACCCCATCCGGGAAATCCAGGTGCTCAGCCCGATGAACCGCGGTTCGCTCGGCATCCGCGAGCTCAACGCGCGCCTCCAGGCCGAGTTGAACCCGGCCCGGCCCGGCGAACCGTTCGTGGAAAAATTCGGCTGGCAGTTCCGCCTGCGCGACAAAGTCATCCAGACGGAAAATGACTACGGCAAGGAGGTGTTCAACGGCGACATCGGGCAGATTGTCCGGCTCGACCCCTTGGAGCGGGCGGTGACGGTGAAGTTTGACCAGCGCGAGGTCGCCTATGACTTCGGCGAGTTGGATGAGCTGTCGCTGGCCTACGCCATCACCATCCACAAAGCGCAGGGGTCGGAATTCCCGGCGGTGGTCCTCCCGCTGGCGACGCAGCATTTCCTGCTGCTCCAGCGCAACCTGGTCTATACGGGCGTCACGCGCGGCAAGCAACTGGTCATGCTCGTCGGCCAGCGCAAAGCCCTGGCCCTGGCCGTCCGCAACCGCCGGACCGAAAAGCGGTCCTCCGGCCTGCTCGCCAGACTCACCAGGCAGGCCTAGAGTTCCTGACCGGCAAAACTCGTTGTGATCAGGTCAAGTTTCGCTGCGATTGCAATCCCGATTCGGAATCGGAACTTTTAGGTGAACTGAACATTGAGCATTGAAGAACGATCATTGGTTATTGAAGAATGCCCGCGGATGACGCCGAATGGACTTTCGGACTGCGGACTCAATGACCAATAAGCAATACTCAATACTCAATGCTCAATGGACCTCTCCGGGCAGGCTCGATTCCAGAGGTGGTCTGAGGCGGAGCCTCGCTAATACTTAGTCCCCAGCCGGCGCGGCTGTTGGCAGGGTGGCCTGGGCCGCCTGGATCAATTCCTTGATGCGCAGCGCGTCCGCCTTGCGATGACCGTGGCTGGTCATCGGGTCCGTCCCGCCCGAGGACTCCAGCAAAATATCGGACCAAAAAATGCCGGTCTTGATGTGGACGGAGGCGACTTTGCTGATGCTGATGTTCATTTCATCCTGGCTGAACCAGGAGCGTTTGCGGCGGGTGACCGATTTGTCGCTCACTTCAATACAGGTGGGGAACAACCGGTTGCCTCTGGTCCAACGGCTGGCGCGAAAGACTTCTGTTGGCATAACAATCAATTCTGAACCCCAAGGAACCGGCGGGACACAGCCCTATCCAGCTCCCTCAGGCTCGTCTGCAAGGTCCCCTTCCATACGCCAACCGAGGGTCCATAGTCAAGCCTCCGGTGGATGAGCGACAGGAGTGCCCGCGCCCCGACACGGGTGAGATGCGGAGCGCCACAGGTGAAGCTGAGCAACGCCGAGGGTGAAAGTCCCTCCGGACTGAACATGCACGACAACACGAAAACATGAACAGTGGCCCAGGACGAAAGGCCTGGGTGGGA